>NZ_JNWZ01000227.1 GCF_000716545.1 Kitasatospora phosalacinea | reverse complement strand
GCGGGCGATGCGATGGGCGATCTGCCGTCGTCGCAGGTAGGAGCGGATGAAGCGGTGGTCGTAGGCTTTGTCGCCGTGGAGCTTGCCGGGTCGGCGGCGATGCGGTCCGCGACGGGAGCGGATCGACGGGATCGCTTCGACGAGCGGAATCAGGGCCTGGCTGTCGTGCAGGTTGGCACCGGAGATCGCGAGCGAGAGGGG
>NZ_JNWZ01000226.1 GCF_000716545.1 Kitasatospora phosalacinea | reverse complement strand
CTGGTAGCGGCCGCGTCCGGGTTGATCGAGGAGTCCCTGACGAACGAGTCGTCCCAGGCGGGAGCGGGTGACGTTGATCGAGGGCTCATCGGTGGGCAGCCCGAAAAGTTCGTGCAGGTCGCGAACCCGGAAGACCCGTCCGGGGCGCTCGTTGAAGGCGGTCACGATGCGCTGGTAGACGGTGGCGGACCCCTCGGGAGATGGT
>NZ_JNWZ01000225.1 GCF_000716545.1 Kitasatospora phosalacinea | reverse complement strand
CTGGTAGCGGCCGCGTCCGGGTTGATCGAGGAGTCCCTGACGAACGAGTCGTCCCAGGCGGGAGCGGGTGACGTTGATCGAGGGCTCATCGGTGGGCAGGCCGAGGAGTTCGTGCAGGTCGCGAACCCGGAAGACCCGTCCGGGGCGCTCGTTGAAGGCGGTCACGATGCGCTGGTAGACGGTGGCGGACCCCTCGGGAGATGGT
>NZ_JNWZ01000224.1 GCF_000716545.1 Kitasatospora phosalacinea | reverse complement strand
CGCCCCCCGGGCCTCGACGATCATCAGGTACTGGTTCTGGCCCTTGACCTTGTAGACCTGCGGGGCCTCGAAGAGGTTCTTCACGGTGTCGGTCATGACGGTGGTGTAGGAGGAGCCGAAGTTGCCGGGGAAGTTGCCGATCGGCATGCTCGCCCGGTAGATGCTGCCGTTGTCACCGGCGAAGAACAGGTACATGTTCTGGTCGTCGGCG
>NZ_JNWZ01000223.1 GCF_000716545.1 Kitasatospora phosalacinea | reverse complement strand
CGCCCCCCGGGCCTCGACGATCATCAGGTACTGGTTCTGGCCCTTGACCTTGTAGACCTGCGGGGCCTCGAAGAGGTTCTTCACGGTGTCGGTCATGACCGTGGTGTACGAAGAGCCGAAGTTGCCGGGGAAGTTGCCGATCGGCATGCTCGCCCGGTAGATGCTGCCGTTGTCACCGGCGAAGAACAGGTACATGTTCTGGTCGTCGGCG
>NZ_JNWZ01000222.1 GCF_000716545.1 Kitasatospora phosalacinea | reverse complement strand
GGTCTGGCCCTCTTCGACGGCGACCTTGACGATGGTGCCCTGCATGGGGGAGGCCAGGGTGTCGCCGGAGGCCGCCGAGGTGGCCTTCTTGGGGCCCGTCCGGCGCTTGGCCTTGGTGGTGGACGCACCGGTGGCGGGGGCGGTGGCGGCGCCGAGGGAGGAGGGCAGGGAGACCTCGATGCGTTTGCCGCCGACCTCGACGACCACGGTCTCGCGGCCCTCGGGC
>NZ_JNWZ01000221.1 GCF_000716545.1 Kitasatospora phosalacinea | reverse complement strand
GCCCGAGGGCCGCGAGACCGTGGTCGTCGAGGTCGGCGGCAAACGCATCGAGGTCTCCCTGCCCTCCTCCCTCGGCGCCGCCACCGCCCCCGCCACCGGCACGGGCACCACCAAGGCCAAGCGCCGAACGGGCCCCAAGAAGGCCACCTCGGCGGCCTCCGGCGACACCCTGGCCTCCCCCATGCAGGGCACCATCGTCAAGGTCGCCGTCGAAGAGGGCCAGACC
>NZ_JNWZ01000220.1 GCF_000716545.1 Kitasatospora phosalacinea | reverse complement strand
GGTGGCGGCGATGCGCAAGGCGGGGGTGGGGCGGCTGGTGTTCTCCTCGACGGCGGCGGTGTACGGGGAGCCGGAGGAGGTGCCGATCAAGGAGAGCGCGCGCACCTCGCCGACCAACGCCTACGGGGCGACGAAGCTGGCGGTGGACCACCTGATCACCTCGGAGGCGCTCGCGCACGGTCTGGCGGCGGTGAGCCTGCGGTACTTCAACGTGGCGGGGGCGTACGGGCGC
>NZ_JNWZ01000219.1 GCF_000716545.1 Kitasatospora phosalacinea | reverse complement strand
GGTGGCGGCGATGCGCAAGGCGGGGGTGGGGCGGCTGGTGTTCTCCTCGACGGCGGCGGTGTACGGGGAGCCGGAGGAGGTGCCGATCAAGGAGAGCGCCCGCACCTCGCCGACCAACGCCTACGGGGCGACAAAGCTGGCGGTGGACCACCTGATCACCTCGGAGGCGCTCGCGCACGGTCTGGCGGCGGTGAGCCTGCGGTACTTCAACGTGGCGGGGGCGTACGGGCGC
>NZ_JNWZ01000218.1 GCF_000716545.1 Kitasatospora phosalacinea | reverse complement strand
CGAGGGCAAGGTCATCCGGGTGTCGGCGCGGACGAGGGATGATCCGGTGCCGTGTCCGGTGTGCGGGCGGCCGACGGGGCGGGTGCACGGCTTCCACGGGCGGAGGGTCGCGGATCTGCCGGTGGACGGGCGGCGGGTGGTGGTGTCGGTGCGGCTGCGGCGGCTGGTGTGCCCGGTGCTCGGCTGCCCGCGGCAGACGTTCCGCGAGCAGGTCCCCGGCGTCGTGGAGCGCT
>NZ_JNWZ01000217.1 GCF_000716545.1 Kitasatospora phosalacinea | reverse complement strand
GTCCTGAGCCAGGATCAAACTCTCCGTGAATGCTTCCACGAAAGAGCGGCACGGCAACCACCGGAATAGGGCGGCCCCGCGCACTGCGTCCTCGCTAGTATTTTACTTCAAAAGGAATCTCCAACCAACCGGAACCGGATAGCCGGGGATGTCAACATATCTGGCGTTGACTTTTGGCACGCTGTTGAGTTCTCAAGGAACGGACACTTCCTTCGAGCCGCATCCCTGCGGACCCTCCGG
>NZ_JNWZ01000216.1 GCF_000716545.1 Kitasatospora phosalacinea | reverse complement strand
CTGCACGACCTCGCCGGCAAGCAGGCCCGGATCCAGATCGTCGACAACAACACCGGCGGCTGGGGCCACATCAACGCCGACCAGTTCACCCTCACCGACCAAGGCCCGAAGGTCCTCGCCGACTTCGAGGGGAGCACCTACGGGTCCTGGACGACCGCCGGCACCGCCTTCGGCACCGGCCCCGCCCAGGGCACCCTGCCCAACCAGCAGAACGTCACCGGCTACCTCGGCAAGGGACTCGTC
>NZ_JNWZ01000215.1 GCF_000716545.1 Kitasatospora phosalacinea | reverse complement strand
CCTTGATCTCGCAGAGGGGGGCGCCGCTGGAGACGGAGGCGCCGATTTCGGCGGTGAGGCCGACGATGGTGCCGGTCTTGTGGGCGTTGAGGGGTTGTTCCATCTTCATGGCTTCGAGGACGACGATCAGTTCGCCTTCGGTGACGGTCTGGCCCTCTTCGACGGCGACCTTGACGATGGTGCCCTGCATGGGGGAGGCCAGGGTGTCGCCGGAGGCCGCCGAGGTGGCCTTCTTGGGGCCCGT
>NZ_JNWZ01000214.1 GCF_000716545.1 Kitasatospora phosalacinea | reverse complement strand
CAGCCCCGCCTGGCGCGACGACGTCGAGCTGGCCGCGTGAACGTCACCGAACTCCTGCGGCTGCTGCAGGCCGAACACGACGAGAGCGCCGCACGCGCCAACTACCTGCGCGAACAGATCGACCAACTCACCAGCGCCCTCGCCGAGGCAGAGGCCCGCCTCGCCGAGATCGTCACCACCGGCAAGGTCATCGACGGCCTCACCCCTCCCGACCGCGCACCATCTCCCGAGGGGTCCGCCACCGTCTAC
>NZ_JNWZ01000213.1 GCF_000716545.1 Kitasatospora phosalacinea | reverse complement strand
TCGGCGGCGTCCTACTCTCCCACAGGGTCCCCCCTGCAGTACCATCGGCGCTATGAGGCTTAGCTTCCGGGTTCGGAATGTAACCGGGCGTTTCCCTCACGCTATGACCACCGAAACACTATGAAACCGTGCACCGCCCGCCCTGGCCGGGGCGGGGGTCGTTGTTTCAGAACAACACAGTGGACGCGAGCAACTGAGGACAAGCCCTCGGCCTATTAGTACCGGTCAACTCCACCCCTCACGGGGCTTCCA
>NZ_JNWZ01000212.1 GCF_000716545.1 Kitasatospora phosalacinea | reverse complement strand
GCGGTGTCGTCGATCACGAAGGAGGTCTGCAGCGAGGAGTCCTCGACCGCGTTGAACTTCACCGTGACGCTCTGGCCCGCGTAGGCCGACAGGTCGATGCTCTTCTGGGTGTAGCCGGTGGCCGCGTTGACGTTCGAGTGGGTCGCGACCGTGGTGCCGTTGACGGTCACGGTCAGCTTGTCGTACGCGGTGCTGCCGGTCTCGGCGGTGTCGATGTGCAGCCAGTAGCTCAGCGTGGCCTTGCAGCCGGCCGG
>NZ_JNWZ01000211.1 GCF_000716545.1 Kitasatospora phosalacinea | reverse complement strand
AGTTCGTCCAGGACCAGGCGGTAGAGCTTCGCCCAGACCCGGGCTGCGGTCCACTCCGCGAACCGCCGGTGGGCGGTCGGCCCGGACGGTCCGAAACACTGCGGCAGCTGGGCCCATGTGCATCCGGAGGTGGCCACGAACACGATCGCGGCCAGCACCTCCCGGTCCCCGTGGCGGCGACGGCCACCGCCCTGCGGTCGGGTCGGCGCGGCCGGCACCACCCGCTGGAACAGCTCCCACAACTCGTCCGGCACC
>NZ_JNWZ01000210.1 GCF_000716545.1 Kitasatospora phosalacinea | reverse complement strand
CAGGGAGCACCGGACACGCATCTGTGTGGACGGTCCCGGGGCGGCCAATCCCCTGAGAAACCAGTTCGATGATCCGTGACGGGTCGCGTCCTTTTCGCGTCCCCGTTCGTATTTCGGCGTGCGCTTTTCCGGAGATTGCGGCCGATTCGCTTTCCGGAGCGGGGATCGGCTAGAGTTTGAAACGTCGGACGGGCCGTCAAGGCGCGGAAGGCGAAAGCGAGTCGGGAAAGAGCACGAGCTCGGATCTGATAAGCT
>NZ_JNWZ01000209.1 GCF_000716545.1 Kitasatospora phosalacinea | reverse complement strand
GGTGCCGGACGAGTTGTGGGAGCTGTTCCAGCGGGTGGTGCCGGCCGCGCCGACCCGACCGCAGGGCGGTGGCCGTCGCCGCCACGGGGACCGGGAGGTACTGGCCGCGATCGTGTTCGTGGCCACCTCCGGATGCACATGGGCCCAGCTGCCGCCGTGTTTCGGACCGTCCGGGCCGACCGCCCACCGGCGGTTCGCGGAGTGGACCGCAGCCCGGGTCTGGGCGAAGCTCTACCGCCTGGTCCTGGACGAACT
>NZ_JNWZ01000208.1 GCF_000716545.1 Kitasatospora phosalacinea | reverse complement strand
CTGCGCGCCGCGTCCGGTGCCGACCAGCAGGGCGGTCGGGGTGGCCAGGCCGAGGGCGCACGGGCAGGCGATGATCAGCACCGCGACGGCCGCGGTGAACGCCTCGGCGGGGCTGTCGGTGGCCAGCAGCCAGCCGACCAGGGTGCCGAGGGCGATCAGGATCACGGCGGGCACGAACACGGCGGAGATCCGGTCGGCCAGGCGCTGGGCGGCGGCCTTGCCGTTCTGGGCGTCCTCCACCAGCTTGGCCATCCGGGCGAGTTGGGTG
>NZ_JNWZ01000207.1 GCF_000716545.1 Kitasatospora phosalacinea | reverse complement strand
CACCCAACTCGCCCGGATGGCCAAGCTGGTGGAGGACGCCCAGAACGGCAAGGCCGCCGCCCAGCGCCTGGCCGACCGGATCTCCGCCGTGTTCGTGCCGATCGTGATCACCCTGGCGCTGGCCACCCTCGGCTACTGGCTGGGCACCGGCGAGGGCTGGAGCGCCGCCTTCACCGCGGCCGTCGCGGTGCTGATCATCGCCTGCCCGTGCGCCCTCGGCCTGGCCACCCCGACCGCCCTGCTGGTCGGCACCGGACGCGGCGCGCAG
>NZ_JNWZ01000206.1 GCF_000716545.1 Kitasatospora phosalacinea | reverse complement strand
TGACGGTCACGGTCAGCTTGTCGTACGCGGTGCTGCCGGTCTCGGCGGTGTCGATGTGCAGCCAGTAGCTCAGCGTGGCCTTGCAGCCGGCCGGAACGGTGACGGTCTGCGAGAGGCTGTCGGTGTGGGCGGAGCCGTAGCCGTCCATCCACGCCTTCCAGGAACCGGAGTGGGCCGCCTCGGAGGAGGAGTTGTCGACCACGCCGGAGGAGGCGGTCCAGGGGCTGGCGCTGCCGGTCTCGAAGCCGGGGTTGCCGAGCAGCTGGGCGG
>NZ_JNWZ01000205.1 GCF_000716545.1 Kitasatospora phosalacinea | reverse complement strand
TGACGGTCACGGTCAGCTTGTCGTACGCGGTGCTGCCGGTCTCGGCGGTGTCGATGTGCAGCCAGTAGCTCAGCGTGGCCTTGCAGCCGGCCGGAACGGCGACGGTCTGCGAGAGGCTGTCGGTGTGGGCGGAGCCGTAGCCGTCCAGCCACGCCTTCCAGGAACCGGAGCGGGCCGCCTCGGAGGAGGAGTTGTCGACCACGCCGGAGGAGGCGGTCCAGGGGCTGGCGCTGCCGGTCTCGAAGCCGGGGTTGCCGAGCAGCTGGGCGG
>NZ_JNWZ01000204.1 GCF_000716545.1 Kitasatospora phosalacinea | reverse complement strand
CGGTGGCCGGCCCGAACCCGCCCTGGGCGCACCAGTTGGAGTCCGTCCCCGCCGCCGCCTCCCGGTGACGCCGCCCCGCCCCCGCGTACGGAAAGCGACAGCCGTGAAGAAGACCCTGCTGGCCGAGTTCACCGCCAAGCCCGGCTGCGAGGAGCAAGTCGCCGCCCTGGTCGCGGACTTCGCCCTGCTGGTCCGGGCCGAACCCGGCAACCTCGCCTTCGACGTCCACCGCAAGGCGTCCGAGCCCCGCGCCTACTGGATCTTCGAGCAGTACCGGGACGAGGCC
>NZ_JNWZ01000203.1 GCF_000716545.1 Kitasatospora phosalacinea | reverse complement strand
GGCCTCGTCCCGGTACTGCTCGAAGATCCAGTAGGCGCGGGGCTCGGACGCCTTGCGGTGGACGTCGAAGGCGAGGTTGCCGGGTTCGGCCCGGACCAGTGGGGCGAAGTCCGCGACCAGGGCGGCGACTTGCTCCTCGCAGCCGGGCTTGGCGGTGAACTCGGCCAGCAGGGTCTTCTTCACGGTCGTCGCTTTCCGTACGCGGGGGCGGGGCGGCGTCACCGGGAGGCGGCGGCGGGGACGGACTCCAACTGGTGCGCCCAGGGCGGGTTCGGGCCGGCCACCG
>NZ_JNWZ01000202.1 GCF_000716545.1 Kitasatospora phosalacinea | reverse complement strand
CAGTAGGTGGTGGCGTCACCGTCGACCGCGTTGCCCGGCCCGTAGGTCTGGCTGGTGCCGGACGCGGTGGCCGGGCGGCCCTGGGCCAGGTTGCCGGTGGCGGCCGGGCAGGTCGGACCGGTGGAGGCCGAGGCCGACGGGGACGGCGAGGAGGACGGGGACGAGGACGGCGAGGAGGTGCCGTTGCCGCCGCCGAACACCTGCAGTTCGGAGAGCTGTCCGGCGGGCCAGCCGGTGTTGCCGGTGACGGTCAGTCGCAGGTAACGGGTGGGCGTGGCGGGGAGGTTGACGGTGACGGTGTTG
>NZ_JNWZ01000201.1 GCF_000716545.1 Kitasatospora phosalacinea | reverse complement strand
GCGGTCTCGACGATCCGGCCCGCGTACATGACGGCGATCTTGTCGGCGACGTCGGCGACCACGCCGAGGTCGTGGGTGATCAGGATCAGGCCCATGTGGTACTCGGCCTGGAGCTCGGCGAGCAGGTCCATCACCTGGGCCTGGACGGTGACGTCCAGCGCGGTGGTCGGCTCGTCCGCGATGATCAGGTCCGGCTCCAGGGCCAGCGCCATCGCGATCATGATGCGCTGGCGCATGCCGCCGGAGAACTGGTGCGGGAAGTCGCCCACCCGCTGGGCGGCGGCGGGGATCCGGACCCGGTCCATCAGCTCGAT
>NZ_JNWZ01000200.1 GCF_000716545.1 Kitasatospora phosalacinea | reverse complement strand
TGATGTGGCCCCAGCCGCCGGTGGCCTGGTCGACGACCTTGATCCGCAGCTGCTGGCCGATGCGGTCGCGCACGTCCCAGGTGACGCGGCGGTACGTCTCGTCGTTGGTGCCGGTGGTCTTCTGCAGGACGGTGCCGTCGGCGGTGGTCAAAGCGACGTACAGGTTGTTCGGGTCCTGCCCGCCGGAGACCAGCAGGCTGACCGTGCCGGTGCCCGAGAGGGTGAAGGGGCTGGAGGTCAGGGTGCCGGTGCCGGCGTCGCCGGCGGCCTTGAAGCCCCACAGGTGGTAGGTGCCCTGCTGGTTGAAGCAGCAGCCCCA
>NZ_JNWZ01000199.1 GCF_000716545.1 Kitasatospora phosalacinea | reverse complement strand
AGAAGCCATCTCATTTGGTGATTCTGCGATGGCAGATGAGGGTGGCGGCGATGGTGGCGAAGGCTGCGAAGTGGGTGCCCTTGCGTTCGTAGCGCGGGCGATGCGATGGGCGATCTGCCGTCGTCGCAGGTAGGAGCGGATGAAGCGGTGGTCGTAGGCTTTGTCGCCGTGGCGGGATCGCTTCGACGAGCGGAATCAGGGCCTGGCTGTCGTGCAGGTTGGCACCGGAGATCGCGAGCGAGAGGGGCAGACCGGTACGTTCGGTGAGCAAGTGGATCTTCGACCCGAACTTGCCCCGATCGACAGGATTCGGACCCGTCAGATCCCTTTTTTCATGGCGCGCATGTTCACCGAGTCGACCGCGCACCTCGACCAGTCCAGCTCGCCCCGCGAGCCCAGTTCGTCCAGGACCAGGCGGTAGAGCTTCGCCCAGACCCGGGCTGCGGTCCACTCCGCGAACCGCCGGTGGGCGGTCGGCCCGGACGGTCCGAAACAC
>NZ_JNWZ01000198.1 GCF_000716545.1 Kitasatospora phosalacinea | reverse complement strand
CCGCTCCTGCGCGGCGGTGGCCACGGCCCGGGCGATGGGGTGTTCGGAGGCGTGTTCGAGGGCGCCGGCCAGGCGCAGTGCCTCGTCCTCGGTGGTGCCCTCGGCGGTGTGCACGGCCAGCAGCGCCATCCGGCCGGTGGTGACGGTGCCGGTCTTGTCCAGCACGACGGTGTCGACCCTGCGGGTGTTCTCCAGCACCTCGGGGCCCTTGATCAGGATGCCGAGCTGCGCGCCGCGTCCGGTGCCGACCAGCAGGGCGGTCGGGGTGGCCAGGCCGAGGGCGCACGGGCAGGCGATGATCAGCACCGCGACGGCCGCGGTGAA
>NZ_JNWZ01000197.1 GCF_000716545.1 Kitasatospora phosalacinea | reverse complement strand
TCGCCAACCGCGGAGAAATCGCCGTCCGCGTCGCCCGGGCCTGCCGGGACGCGGGAATCGCCAGCGTCGCCGTGTACGCGGAACCTGACCGGGACGCGCTGCACGTACGGGCCGCAGACGAGGCGTACGCGCTCGGCGGCGACACCCCCGCCACCAGCTACCTGGACATCGCCAAAAGGTCACCGCCCGCCACGTCGCCCAACGCGCCGGCGCCCCCCTGGTCGCCGGCACCCCCGACCCCGTCTCCGGCGCCGACGAGGTCGTCGCCTTCGCCACCCAGCACGGCCTGCCCGTCGCCATCAAAGCCGCCTTCGGCGGCGGCGGCCGCGGCCTCAAGGTCGCCCGCACGCTGGAGGAGATCCCCGAACTCTACGACTCCGCCGTCCGCGA
>NZ_JNWZ01000196.1 GCF_000716545.1 Kitasatospora phosalacinea | reverse complement strand
GCCGGACGCGGTGGGGGACTTGCCCTGGTAGAGCAGTTGCAGGTTGCAGGGGTCGATGGTCATGGTCTGGTCGGGGTTGTTGCGGACCAGGTCGCCGTGGCTGATGTCGTTGGTCCAGCCGGCGCCGCTGTTGGCCTTGCCCGCGAAGGGGTTGGACTCGGTGGCGGCCTGCGGGGTCCACGAGCCGTTCAGGCTGGTGGCGGTGAAGGAGCGGAAGTAGCGCTGCTCGCTCGCCCCCCGGGCCTCGACGATCATCAGGTACTGGTTCTGGCCCTTGACCTTGTAGACCTGCGGGGCCTCGAAGAGGTTCTTCACGGTGTCGGTCATGAC
>NZ_JNWZ01000195.1 GCF_000716545.1 Kitasatospora phosalacinea | reverse complement strand
GGTGGCCGTGCGGCCGCCCTGCTCCTCGTCGGGGACGACCGAGGAGAACGCCGGGTCGTCGGACCGGGCGTCCAGCAGGACGGTGGGGACCGAGCGCAGTTGCTCGGGCACCTCCACGATCCGGTGGTACATCGAGGCGTAGAGGATCCCGTCGACCCGGTGCTGGAGCAGCAGGGCGATCTCCTTGTGCTCCAGCTCCCGGTCGTTGCCGGTGTTCAGCATGAGCAGCAGCAGGCCGCGTTCGGCGGCGGCCTCCTGGGCGCCCTTGATGATCCGTCCGGCGTGCGGCGTGGTGGCGATCTCGTCGCTGAGGAAGCCGACGGTGTAGGAGCGGCTCAGC
>NZ_JNWZ01000194.1 GCF_000716545.1 Kitasatospora phosalacinea | reverse complement strand
GGTGAAGGGGCTGGAGGTCAGGGTGCCGGTGCCGGCGTCGCCGGCGGCCTTGAAGCCCCACAGGTGGTAGGTGCCCTGCTGGTTGAAGCAGCAGCCCCATCCCCAGCCGGTCTCCGAGCTGACGCCGCCCTGGAAGGCGTTGCCCGTCGCGGTCCACCCCGACAGGTCACCCGTCTCGAACCCGGGGTTCACCAGGACCGAGGCACTGGGCTGGTCGAGTCCGTTGCGGACGTCGTCGAGGCTGATGTGGCCCCAGCCGCCGGTGGCCTGGTCGACGACCTTGATCCGCAGCTGCTGGCCGATGCGGTCGCGCACGTCCCAGGTGACGCGGCGGTACGTCT
>NZ_JNWZ01000193.1 GCF_000716545.1 Kitasatospora phosalacinea | reverse complement strand
AGCTGCTCCAGCAGGTTGATCACCTGGGCCTGCACCGACACGTCGAGCGCGGAGACCGGCTCGTCGCAGATGATGACCTCGGGCTTGAGCGCCAGGCCGCGGGCGATGCCGATGCGCTGGCGCTGGCCGCCGGAGAACTGGTGCGGGTACCGGTTGATGTACTCCGGGTTGAGGCCCACCACGTCCAGCAGGTCCTGGACGGCCTTGCGGCGGTCGCCCTTGGGCGCCACCTCGGGGTGGATCTCGTAGGGCTCGCCGATGATGTCACCGACCGTCATGCGCGGGTTCAGCGAGGTGTACGGGTCCTGGAACACCATCTGGATGTTGCGGCGCACCGCCTTGAGCGCGGA
>NZ_JNWZ01000192.1 GCF_000716545.1 Kitasatospora phosalacinea | reverse complement strand
TTCGCAGGTGCCGGCGCCGACGTAGCCGGCTTCGCGCAGGATGGCCTTGGAGGCGCGGTACAGCTCGGCGTTCTGCTCGGGGGTGAGGAACGGCGCGGGGGCTTCCTCGACGAGCTTTTGGTGGCGGCGCTGGAGCGAGCAGTCGCGGGTGGAGACGACGACGACGTTGCCGTGCTGGTCGGCGAGGCACTGGGTCTCGACGTGGCGGGGCTTGTCGAGGTACTGCTCGACGAAGCATTCGCCGCGGCCGAACGCGGCGACGGCTTCGCGGACGGCGGAGTCGTAGAGTTCGGGGATCTCCTCCAGCGTGCGGGCGACCTTGAGGCCGCGGCCGCCGCCGCCGAAGGCGGCTTTGATGGCGACG
>NZ_JNWZ01000191.1 GCF_000716545.1 Kitasatospora phosalacinea | reverse complement strand
CGTCGCCATCAAAGCCGCCTTCGGCGGCGGCGGCCGCGGCCTCAAGGTCGCCCGCACGCTGGAGGAGATCCCCGAACTCTACGACTCCGCCGTCCGCGAGGCGGTGGCCGCCTTCGGCCGCGGCGAATGCTTCGTCGAGCAGTACCTCGACAAACCCCGCCACGTCGAGACCCAGTGCCTGGCCGACCAGCACGGCAACGTCGTGGTCGTCTCCACCCGCGACTGCTCGCTCCAGCGCCGCCACCAAAAGCTCGTCGAGGAAGCGCCCGCGCCGTTCCTCACCCCCGAGCAGAACGCCGAGCTGTACCGCGCCTCCAAGGCCATCCTGCGCGAAGCCGGCTACGTCGGCGCCGGCACCTGCGAA
>NZ_JNWZ01000190.1 GCF_000716545.1 Kitasatospora phosalacinea | reverse complement strand
GGTGCGGGAGCGGGCCCGGCGATTAGAGGACCCGTCCCCCTGGTCGACCAGGGCTTCAAGGACGCCGTGATCATCCACGGGGCGGTGAAGGACATCACCGTCGAGGTGGTCCGGCGCAACCCCGACGACGTGGGCAAGGGGTTCGTTCCGCAACCGAAGCGGTGGGTGGTCGAGCAGACGAACGGCACCCTCATGCTCCACCGGCGCCTCGCCCGCGACTACGACCACCGGCCCGACAACGCCGCCTCCCGCGTCTACTGGGCCTCTACCGCCGGCATGCTCCGCCGCCTCACCACCCCCAGCCCCGCCTGGCGCGACGACGTCGAGCTGGCCGCGTGAACGTCACCGAACTCCTGCGGCTGCTGCAGGCCGAACACGACGAGAGCGCCGCACGCGCC
>NZ_JNWZ01000189.1 GCF_000716545.1 Kitasatospora phosalacinea | reverse complement strand
TGCGGTCCCCGCGTCCGTAGACATGGCAGAACAGCCGCTCGTCGCTTGTCGGGGCGTCGGGGCGGAGCCAGTTGCTCACGTCCACGGCCAGCACGATCCGCCCGTCGGCCGCCCGCGGCAGCGGCAGACCGGCCAGGACCTCGCGCAGTCGGGCGGGCTCGGCCCAGCCCCGGTCCAGCCCCCGGTCCAGCCCCCGGTACAGCGCACCGTGCCCGCGCCGGTACTCGGCCGCCAATGACAGCTCGACCAGCGTCCTGACCGGCCCCTCCGCACACAGCACCGCGTCCGTGAGCTCGAAGAGCACATCCGCGCGGGCGTAAAGGCACTCGTAGAACTCGACCCGAAAGCGGGACAGGACGCCCAATGC
>NZ_JNWZ01000188.1 GCF_000716545.1 Kitasatospora phosalacinea | reverse complement strand
GAGGGAACGCGGGGAAGTGAAACATCTCAGTACCCGCAGGAAGAGAAAACAACCGTGATTCCGGGAGTAGTGGCGAGCGAAACCGGATGAGGCTAAACCGGCATGGTGTGAGACCCGGCAGGGGTTGCCATGTGGGGGTTGTGGGAGTGAGCTTGATCGGTCTGCCGGCCGGTCGGCGAGTCAGAAACCGTATGGGTAGTCGAAGGACATGCGAAAGGTCCGGCGTAGAGGGTAAGACCCCCGTAGACGAAATCTGTACGGCTTGCTTGCTCATTTCCCAAGTAGCACGGGGCCCGAGAAATCCCGTGTGAATCTGGCGGGACCACCCGCTAAGCCTAAATATTCCCTGGTGACCGATAGCGGATAGTACCGTG
>NZ_JNWZ01000187.1 GCF_000716545.1 Kitasatospora phosalacinea | reverse complement strand
GAGGGAACGCGGGGAAGTGAAACATCTCAGTACCCGCAGGAAGAGAAAACAACCGTGATTCCGGGAGTAGTGGCGAGCGAAACCGGATGAGGCTAAACCTTGAGCGTGTGAGACCCGGCAGGGGTTGCGCTCAGGGGGTTGTGGGAAAGTTCTTCAGTCGTCTGCCGGCGGCTGGGCGAGTCAGAAACCGTATGGGTAGTCGAAGGACATGCGAAAGGTCCGGCGTAGAGGGTAAGACCCCCGTAGACGAAACCTGTACGGCTCGCTTGAGCTTCTCCCAAGTAGCACGGGGCCCGAGAAATCCCGTGTGAATCTGGCGGGACCACCCGCTAAGCCTAAATATTCCCTGGTGACCGATAGCGGATAGTACCGTG
>NZ_JNWZ01000186.1 GCF_000716545.1 Kitasatospora phosalacinea | reverse complement strand
TCGAGGCCGCCCGCGCCTTCCGGGGGAGGTACGGGACGGAGCCGCCGGACGGGGCCGAGGCGTCCGGCTCCGTCCGGCCGGCGGACGACCGCTACGCGATGCACGCCTTCGGCGCCCAGTTCGCCGAGGCCCGCGTCCACCTGGACACGGGCGAGATCCGGGTGCCGCGCCTGCTGGGCGTCTTCGCCGCCGGCCGGATCATCAACCCGCGCACGGCGCGCTCGCAGTTCATCGGCGGCATGACCATGGGGCTGTCCATGGCGCTGCACGAGAACAGCGTCCTCGCCCCCCGGACCGGCCACGTCGTCAACCACGACCTCGCCGACTACCACATCACGGCCAACGCCGACGTCACCGAGGTCGAGGCCCACTGGCTCGACGAGCACGAC
>NZ_JNWZ01000185.1 GCF_000716545.1 Kitasatospora phosalacinea | reverse complement strand
TCGAGGCCGCCCGCGCCTTCCGGGGGAGGTACGGGACGGAGCCGCCGGACGGGGCCGAGGCGTCCGGCTCCGTCCGGCCGGCGGACGACCGCTACGCGACGCACGCCTTCGGCGCCCAGTTCGCCGAGGCCCGGGTCCACCTGGACACGGGCGAGATCCGGGTGCCGCGCCTGCTGGGCGTCTTCGCCGCCGGCCGGATCATCAACCCGCGCACGGCGCGCTCGCAGTTCGTCGGCGGCATGACCATGGGGCTGTCCATGGCGCTGCACGAGAACAGCGTCCTCGACCCGCGGACCGGCCACGTCGTCAACCACGACCTCGCCGACTACCACATCACGGCCAACGCCGACGTCACCGAGGTCGAGGCCCACTGGCTCGACGAGCACGAC
>NZ_JNWZ01000184.1 GCF_000716545.1 Kitasatospora phosalacinea | reverse complement strand
CACCGGCAACCTGGCCCAGGGCCGCCCGGCCACCGCGTCCGGCACCAGCCAGACCTACGGGCCGGGCAACGCGGTCGACGGTGACGCCACCACCTACTGGGAGAGCGCCAACAACGCCTTCCCGCAGTGGATCCAGGTCGACCTCGGCTGCTCCCGCGCCCTGGCCCGGGCCGTCCTGAAGCTGCCCCCGGCCACCGCCTGGGCCTCCCGCACCCAGACGATCGCCGTCCAGGGCTCCACCGACGGCACCACCTTCACCACCCTGGTCGGCTCCGCCGGGTACACCTTCGACCCGGCCACCGGCAACACCGTCACCGTCAACCTCCCCGCCACGCCCACCCGTTACCTGCGACTGACCGTCACCGGCAACACCGGCTGGCCCGCCGGACAGCTCTCCGAACT
>NZ_JNWZ01000183.1 GCF_000716545.1 Kitasatospora phosalacinea | reverse complement strand
GTCGGTGAGGGTGAACTGGTCGGCGTTGATGTGGCCCCAGCCGCCGGTGTTGTTGTCGACGATCTGGATCCGGGCCTGCTTGCCGGCGAGGTCGTGCAGGTCCCACTGGACGGGGTCGAGTGCTTCGTTGTCCTCGCCGGTGGTGGTCCTGACGACCGCGCCGTCGACCACCAGGTTGACGGTGGTGGGGTTGGGCTGGGAGTTGGGGTGGTTGCCGCCGCCGGCCAGGAAGTTCAGGTACGGCTTGTCCACCGTGAAGGCGGGGGAGGTGAGGGTGCCGGTGGTCGTGTCGCCCTGGAGGAAGGAGTTGACGAGTCCCTTGCCGAGGTAGCCGGTGACGTTCTGCTGGTTGGGCAGGGTGCCCTGGGCGGGGCCGGTGCCGAAGGCGGTGCCGGCGGTCGTCCAGGA
>NZ_JNWZ01000182.1 GCF_000716545.1 Kitasatospora phosalacinea | reverse complement strand
CGGTGCGTTCTGGTCGGGCATGCCGCCGAGCCTACAGGAAACGACACGTTCCGTATTGACAGTATCCGGCGCCCGGAGCACACTCACCATCAGAAACGGCACGTGTCGTTTCTCGGTGAAGCTTCTGCCTCCCACCACTCCGCAAGGAGTCCGCTGTGTCGAGCCAGAGCCGCACTGCCCTACGCCACCCCCCGACCCGTGAGGAACAGCACCATGACCAACCCGGCGAACCAGGCCCTCACACCCGAGGAGTCCAGGGAGGACCGCTCCGTGCACGACCGCCCCGCCCTCGACCGCCCCGCCCTGAGCCGCGCACTCCAGGAGATCGTCGACTCCGGGCTCACCGGCATCCAGTTGCGCGTCAACGACCACCGCGGCGAATGGGTCGGCAGCGCCGGGACCAGTGTGCTGGGG
>NZ_JNWZ01000181.1 GCF_000716545.1 Kitasatospora phosalacinea | reverse complement strand
CGGTGCGTTCTGGTCGGGCATGCCGCCGAGCCTACAGGAAACGACACGTTCCGTATTGACAGTATCCGGCGCCCGGAGCACACTCACCATCAGAAACGGTACGTGTCGTTTCTCAGTGAAGCTTCTGCCTTCCACCACTCCGCAAGGAGTTCACCGTGTCGAACCAGAGCCGCACTGCCCTACGCCACCCGCCCCGACCTCGTGAGGAACAGCACCATGACCAACCCGACGAACCAGGCCCTCACACCCGAGGAGTTCAGGGAGGACCGCCCCGTGCACGACCGCCCCGTGCACGACCGCCCCGCCCTGAGCCGTGCGCTCCAGGAGATCGTCGACTCCGGGCTCACCGGCATCCAGTTGCGCGTCAACGACCACCGCGGCGAATGGGTCGGCAGCGCCGGGACCAGTGTGCTGGGG
>NZ_JNWZ01000180.1 GCF_000716545.1 Kitasatospora phosalacinea | reverse complement strand
GGCACCACCGAGGACGAGGCACTGCGCCTGGCCGGCGCCCTCGAACACGCCTCCGAACACCCCATCGCCCGGGCCGTGGCCACCGCCGCGCAGGAGCGGTTCGGCGACCTGCCCGCCGTCGAGGGCTTCCGCAACCGGCCCGGCCTCGGCGTCCAGGGCACCGTCGACGGCCACACCGTCCTGGCCGGACGCACCCGCCTGCTCGACACCCCCCTGCCGGCCGCCCTCGCCGCCGCCGCGGCCGCCGCCGAGCGGGCCGGGCGGACCGCCGTCGCGGTCGGCTGGGACGGCACGGCCCGCGCCGTCCTGGAGGTCGCCGACACCGTCAAACCCACCAGCGCCGAAGCCGTCACCGCACTGCGCGCCCTGGGCCTGCGCCCCCTCCTGCTGACCGGCGACAACCACCTCGCGGCACAATCGG
>NZ_JNWZ01000179.1 GCF_000716545.1 Kitasatospora phosalacinea | reverse complement strand
GGCACCACCGAGGACGAGGCACTGCGCCTGGCCGGCGCCCTCGAACACGCCTCCGAACACCCCATCGCCCGGGCCGTGGCCACCGCCGCGCAGGAGCGGCTCGGCGACCTGCCCGCCGTCGAGGGCTTCCGCAACCGGCCCGGCCTCGGCGTCCAGGGCACCGTCGACGGCCACACCGTCCTGGCCGGCCGCACCCGCCTGCTCGACACCCCCCTGCCGGCCGGGCTGCTGGCGGCGAAGTCCGCCGCCGAGCGGGCCGGGCGGACCGCCGTCGCGGTCGGCTGGGACGGCACGACCCGCGCCGTCCTGGAGGTCGCCGACGCCGTCAAACCCACCAGCGCCGAAGCCGTCACCGCACTGCGCGCCCTGGGCCTGCGCCCCCTCCTGCTGACCGGCGACAACCACCTCGCGGCACAATCGG
>NZ_JNWZ01000178.1 GCF_000716545.1 Kitasatospora phosalacinea | reverse complement strand
AGGCGGAGGCGGTCCAGGTTTCGGGGGTGGCGGGGGTCGGGGCGGGGAGGGCGCCGGTGACGGTGAAGGTGTAGGTGCCGGGGCGCAGCGGGAGGTCGGGCGGGGTGGTGAAGCGGTAGACCAGGGTGTCGCGGTCCAGGGCGATGGTGACGACCGCGCCGGGGAGGTCGGTGGCGGGGGCGGTGCCCGGGAGGGTGGTGGGGCGGTTCAGCCGGAATTCGACCTGGAGGGCGGTCATCGCCTCGTCCAGGTCGAGCCGCAGGGTGTGCCGGGTGCCGGTCGGGCCGAGCGGGTCGGTGCGGGCGGCGCCGTGCAGGGTGTGCGGGAGGGGCGCGGAGGGGTCGGGGCCCGGGGCGGGGGAGCTCTGGACCAGTGACGCCGGCTGGGCGTGCGGCGCGGGCAGCGTCGTCGAGTTCGAGGTGCGCCCCGGCGACCGGGTGGCGGCCGGACAGGTGCTGGC
>NZ_JNWZ01000177.1 GCF_000716545.1 Kitasatospora phosalacinea | reverse complement strand
GGTGGACACGCTGATACTGGATCTGCTTGATCCGGAGGAAGCGAGAACACCGCCGATGGCGATGAAGGACTACTCAGACGAGTTCAAGGCCGATGCCGTGGCCCTGTACGAGTCCACGCCCGGGGCGACCTACAAGGACATCGCTGCTGACCTGGGCGTCAACAGGGCGACGTTGCGCGAGTGGGTGCTGCGGGACCGCGGACGCCGCGGCGTCACGCCTACCGACCCCCGGTCGGACGGGAAGGCATCCGTCCAGGCGGGGCAGCCGGCCGCGTCCACCGATCCCGACGAGCGGATCCGGCAGTTGGAGGCCCGGGTGGCCGAGCTCGAGGCGAGCGAGCGCAAGCTCGCCACCGAGCGGGACATCCTGCGCAGGGCGGCCAAGTATTTCGCCGGCGAGACGAACTGGTGAGCCGCTTCCAGTTCGTCCACGACCACCGGGACGCCTACGAGGTGAAGCGGCTGTGCCAGGTCCTGGAC
>NZ_JNWZ01000176.1 GCF_000716545.1 Kitasatospora phosalacinea | reverse complement strand
CCGTCAAACCCACCAGCGCCGAAGCCGTCACCGCACTGCGCGCCCTGGGCCTGCGCCCCCTCCTGCTGACCGGCGACAACCACCTCGCGGCACAATCGGTGGCCACCGAGATCGGCATCCCCCCCGAAGACGTCATCGCCGAAGTCCTCCCCGAGGACAAGGCCACCACCATCCGACGCCTCCAAGCCCAAGGCCGCACCGTCGCCATGGTCGGCGACGGCGTCAACGACGCCGCCGCCCTCGCCCAAGCCGACCTCGGCCTGGCCATCGGCACCGGCACCGACGCCGCCATCCAAGCCGCCGACCTCACCCTCGTCCGCGGCGACCTGCGCTCCGCCGCCGACGCCATCCGCCTCTCCCGCCGCACCCTGACCACCATCAAGGGCAACCTGTTCTGGGCCTTCGCCTACAACACCGCCGCCCTGCCCCTGGCCGCCACCGGACTCCTCAACCCCATGATCGCCGGCGCCGCCATGGCCTTCTCCTCGGTCTTCGTGGTC
>NZ_JNWZ01000175.1 GCF_000716545.1 Kitasatospora phosalacinea | reverse complement strand
CCGGTGGCGGGGGCGGTGGCGGCGCCGAGGGAGGAGGGCAGGGAGACCTCGATGCGTTTGCCGCCGACCTCGACGACCACGGTCTCGCGGCC
The DNA here is from genome assembly GCF_000716545.1 of Kitasatospora phosalacinea. Lineage (GTDB taxonomy): Bacteria > Actinomycetota > Actinomycetes > Streptomycetales > Streptomycetaceae > Kitasatospora > Kitasatospora phosalacinea. The sequence goes on along the minus strand of NZ_JNWZ01000175.1, from coordinate 559 downwards.
CTCGGGCTCCTCGGACGACGGTCTGGTGGAAGGGGATGGCGGTGGCCATGCCTTCGACCTTGAACTCTTCCAGGGCGCGCTTGGCGCGCTGCAGGGCCTGCTTGCGGGTGGCGCCGGTGACGATGAGTTTGGCGAGCAGGGAGTCCCAGGCGGGGCCGATCACCGAGCCGGACTCGACGCCGGCGTCCAGCCGGACGCCGGGGCCGGACGGCGGGGCGAACAGCGTGACGGTGCCGGGGGCGGGCAGGAAGCCGCGGCCCGGGTCTTCGCCGTTGATGCGGAACTCGAGGGAGTGGCCGCGGATCTCCGGGTCGTCGTAGCCGAGGGGTTCGCCGTCGGCGATGCGGAACATCTCGCGGACCAGGTCGAGGCCGGTGACCTCTTCGGAGACGGGGTGTTCGACCTGCAGGCGGGTGTTGACCTCGAGGAAGGAGATCAGTCCGTCCTGGGAGACCAGGAATTCGCAGGTGCCGGCGCCGACGTAGCCGGCTTCGCGCAGGATGGCCTTGGAGGCGCGGTACAGCTCGGCGTTCTGCTCGGGGGTGAGGAACGGCGCGGG
>NZ_JNWZ01000174.1 GCF_000716545.1 Kitasatospora phosalacinea | reverse complement strand
GGAGGTCGAAGGGCATGGGCAAGTACCTGGTCACGGGCGGTGCCGGTTACGTCGGGAGCGTGGTGGCGGCGCACCTGTTGGAGGCGGGTCACCGGGTGACGGTGCTGGACGACCTGTCGACCGGGTTCCCGGAGGGTGTGCCGCAGGGGGCGGAGTTCGTGCGGGGCCGGATCCAGGAGGCGGGCGGGGTGCTGGACTCCTCCTTCGACGCGGTGCAAGCTGGCGGTGGACCACCTGATCACCTCGGAGGCGCTCGCGCACGGTCTGGCGGCGGTGAGCCTGCGGTACTTCAACGTGGCGGGGGCGTACGGGCGCCACGGCGAGCGGCACGAGCCGGAGTCGCACCTGATCCCGCTGGTGTTCCAGGCCGCGCTGGGGCAGCGCCCGCACATCGCGGTGTTCGGCGAGGACTACCCGACGCCGGACGGCACCTGCGTGCGCGACTACATCCACATCGCGGACCTGGCCGAGGCGCACCTGCTGGCGCTGGAGGCGGCCCGGCCCGGGGAGCACCTGATCTGCAACCTGGGCAACGGGACGGGCTTCTCGGTGCGCGAGGTGATCGAGTCGGTCCGGCGCGTCACCGGCCGGGAGATCCCGGTGCGGGTCGCCGGCCGCCGCCCGGGCGACCCGGCCGTCCTGGTCGCCGCGGCCGACCGCGCCCGCGAGGCCCTGGGCTGGACGCCCAAGCGCCCCGAACTCGACCGGATCGTCGCCGACGCCTGGGAGTTCACCCTCGCCCACCGCGCCTGACCCGCCCGCACCCCGACCCG
>NZ_JNWZ01000173.1 GCF_000716545.1 Kitasatospora phosalacinea | reverse complement strand
CAGGATCCAGGCCCAGCTTCCTCCGGCATGAGGCGACGCGCCGCCCGGCCCAGGCGGTCACGGTGTCGCGATCTGCCGCGATCGCGTGCAACTCACGTGCCTTCTCCTGGGATTCGACCATCCACGGGGCCAGCGGGTCCTCTCGAAGGACTCGCTCAAGGTGATCGCGGGCCGTGTCCGGATCACCGACCAGGGCGGCCGCGATCCCGGCGTCGAAGCCGTCCCAGAGGAATCCCCGGCGCACCGGCCTGGACGTCAGGTATCGGGCGACGTTCGGCGGTGCTGGGAACTTCTCCCTCAGCGCGGTCACGTTCGCAGCCGCCTGACGGCTGAGTTCGAGTGCCAGTGGCGTGAACCGGTCCTCGGTGCGGAACAGCTCGGAGCCGACCTGGACTTCGTCCACGTGGAAGACCAGGTGGTCCACGTCGTGCCACAGCCACATCGCACCGACGTGCAGACCGCTGCCGGCAGTACGTGGCGGGGTGAACTCCACGACCCCCAGCCACCACCCGTGATCATCAACCCACAGCCGCGACCGCCCACGCTGGGCCAGGCCGAGCGGCTTCAGGGACTCCCGCGC
>NZ_JNWZ01000172.1 GCF_000716545.1 Kitasatospora phosalacinea | reverse complement strand
AAGAGCCGGACGGCCACTCCTCGCAAGCCACTGAAGGCAGAGAACCGTTAGCCACATCCGGCCCTCCCGGGCCGACCAACACCTTACGGAGAACCGTGAACGCACGTTCGGCACGCCCGCCGGGGTTCGCCCCGGTCCCCCGGCGCACCGTGAAGACGCTCTGGACGGCGGCGCTCGCCGTCCTGGCCCTGCTCACCTCCCTGCTGGTCACGAACGCGCCCGTCGCGCAGGCCGCACCGGCGCTGCTGTCGCAGGGCCGGCCCGCCACCGCCTCCTCGGTGGAGAACGCCGGGGTGCCCGCGTCCGCCGCCGTCGACGGCGACGGCGGCACCCGGTGGTCCAGCGCCGCCGCCGACCCGCAGTGGATCCAGGTCGACCTCGGCTCCAGCCAGGCCGTCAGCCAGGTCGTGCTGCGCTGGGAGGCGGCGGCCGCCAAGTCCTACCAGCTCCAGACCTCGAACGACGGCGCCACCTGGACCGCCGTCTACTCCACCACCACCGGCACCGGCGGCACCCAGACCCTCGACGTCACCGGCACCGGCCGCTACGTCCGGATGTACGGCACCGCCCGCACCACCCAGT
>NZ_JNWZ01000171.1 GCF_000716545.1 Kitasatospora phosalacinea | reverse complement strand
TCATCGCAGTCGGGCGAGGAGGGCGTGTTCGACGAGGGTGATGAGTGCGCTCTTGGCGCTGTCCCGGCGTCGGGCGTCGAGGGTGATGATGGGGATGTCGGTGTTGAGTTGGAGTGCTTCGCGGACTTCTTCGGGGGTGTGGGCCTGGTGTCCGTCGAAGCCGTTGAGGGCGACGACGAAGGGGAGGCCGCTGTTCTCGAAGTAGTCGAGGGCGGGGAAGCAGTCGGCGAGGCGTCGGGTGTCGACGAGGACGACGGCGCCGATGGCGCCGCGGACGAGGTCGTCCCACATGAACCAGAAGCGGTCCTGTCCGGGGGTGCCGAACAGGTAGAGGATGAGGTCTTCGTCGAGGGTGATGCGGCCGAAGTCCATGGCGACGGTGGTGGTCGTCTTGCCGGAGACGTGGCTGAGGTCGTCGATGCCGGCGGAGGCCGAGGTCATGACGGCTTCGGTGCGCAGGGGGTTGATCTCGGAGACCGCGCCGACGAGCGTCGTCTTGCCCACGCCGAAGCCGCCCGCGACGACGATCTTGGCGGAGGTGGTGGCGCGGCTGGGGGCGGCGGCCGCGTTAGAGCTTGCGAAGTCCACTGAGGACCCTTTCGAGCAGCGTGACGTC
>NZ_JNWZ01000170.1 GCF_000716545.1 Kitasatospora phosalacinea | reverse complement strand
CGCCTGCAGTACCGCCCCGAGACCCTCGACGGCTTCATAGCCGGCACCGGCCTGACCCTCGACACCCCAACCTCACCCTGACAAGCCGACGTCAGTAACCGTCGAGAGCCCGACCATCCACGTCCGCGGGGTCCGTTTCAGCACGCACCGCCAGCGACTTCGCCAGCACGAGGGCGTTGTCGCCAAGATGGCCGAAGCGTCGAGCGGTATGGCCCAGGCACAGGCCGGCCAACCCGAGAAGCGGACTGCCCGACACGGCGCGCGTCCCGACCTCCATGCACCAGTGCTCGACGAACTCCCGGTCGTCGTCGCTCAAGGCGATTCCGACCAGGGCGTCCGCCGCCGCGCCCTCGTGCGAGCGGTCCCGCAGGGCCCGCTCCAACGTCTCGACCACGACCTCATGAGGCAGCGCGGGAGGGTTCTCGAAGCTCAGGTGAGAATGCATCCCGCGAGACTACGTGCCCCGCGCGATCCGCACTCGACCGGCCAAGCACGGGGCGAACGTTGCCTGATGCGGCACTAGGGTGCGTATCTGGTTGTGATCAATCTGCGGGTTTCGCCCTTGTGGTCGCGCTTGATCCGGTAGACCGTGGCGTGTGACGCGAGTACAACTGACA
>NZ_JNWZ01000169.1 GCF_000716545.1 Kitasatospora phosalacinea | reverse complement strand
CGGCGTGGTGGCGATCTCGTCGCTGAGGAAGCCGACGGTGTAGGAGCGGCTCAGCCGCAGGCCGCGGGCCAGGTTGTTCGGGAGGTACCCCAGGCGCTCGGCCGCCGCCAGGACGGTCTGCCGGGTCTCGGGGTTGATCCGCTTGCCCTCGACCTCGTTGAGGATGTGGGAGACCGTGGTTGCGGACACCCCCGCCGCCGCGGCCACGTCCTTGATTCCGACTCGTTTCACTCGTCCTGCCAAAACGTTTGGGCAATGGGACTGCGATGACGATGGCCGCACCGGGCGGCCGGTGTCAACAGCCCGTTACGGATTCGTGTCCGCCGGGCGCCCCTCCTGTGAACCGGGGGTTCGCGATGGCGCGGGCGGCGCGGCGGCATGCCGCCGCGGCCCGGGTCGGCCCGGTGGGCGGGCCCGGGCGGCGGGGGGTGCCCGCTCAGTCGGCGGGGGTCAGGAAGGTCAGCACGGAGGCGTCCTCCTCGATCAGCTCCACCAGCCGGGCGTTGAACGGCTTCCCGTGCGGAGCGGCGAGGTGCGCGGCGAAGGCGGCCTCGTCCCGGTACTGCTCGAAGATCCAGTAGGCGCGGGGCTCGGACGCCTTGCGGTGGACGTCGAAGGCG
>NZ_JNWZ01000168.1 GCF_000716545.1 Kitasatospora phosalacinea | reverse complement strand
CTCGCCGATGATGTCACCGACCGTCATGCGCGGGTTCAGCGAGGTGTACGGGTCCTGGAACACCATCTGGATGTTGCGGCGCACCGCCTTGAGCGCGGAACCGGACAGCCGGGAGATGTCCTCGCCCTTGTAGAACACCTGGCCGGCGGTGGCCCGCTCCAGGTTCATCAGGACCTTGGCGAGGGTGGACTTGCCGCAGCCGGACTCGCCGACGATGCCGAGCGTCTCGCCCTTGTTGAGGGTGAAGGAGATGCCGTCGACGGCCTTGACCGCGCCGACCTGCTTCTTGAACAGGACGCCCTGGGTCAGCGGGTAGTGCTTGACCAGGTCGCGGACCTCCAGGATGGGCTCAGCCATGGAGGGTCTCCTTCCAGAAGTGGCAGGCGCTCTTGCGCCCGGCGAGCTCGGCCCCGTCCCGGTCAGTGACCTGGTGCAGGGCGGGGCTCTCGGTGCGGCACAGGTCGGTGGCGGCGTCGCAGCGCGGGTTGAACGCGCAGCCGGCCGGGACCTTGTAGAGGTTGGGCGGCAGGCCCTTGATCGCGTACAGCTCCTCGCCCTTCTGGTCCAGTCGCGGGATCGACCGGAGCAGGCCCTCGGTGTAGGGGTGGGCGGGGTTGGCGTACAGGTCGTGGACGGGGGCGGTCTCGACGATCCGGCCCGCGTACATGACGGCGATCTTGTCGGCGACGTCGGCGACCACGCCGAGGTCGTGGGTGATCAGGATCAGGCCCATGTGG
>NZ_JNWZ01000167.1 GCF_000716545.1 Kitasatospora phosalacinea | reverse complement strand
TGCAGTCGCGGGTGGTGGGCAGCGCCTCCAGGGCCTTGAACAGGACGGTGCGCAGCCGGTCGACGTTGCGGGCGAAGACTTCGAGCACTTCGGCGTGGGTGACGCCTTCGCCGGTCTCGACGCCGGCGTCGAGGTCGGTCACCAGGGCCAGGGAGGTGTAGCAGAGGCCGAGTTCGCGGGCCAGGACGGCTTCCGGGTGGCCGGTCATGCCGACCACGGACCAGCCGTTGGCGGTGAACCAGCGCGATTCGGCCCGGGTGGAGAAGCGCGGGCCCTCGATGACCACCAGGGTGCCGCCGTCCACCGGCTCCCAGGCCAGGTCGCGGGCGGCGGCCAGCGCGGCGGCCCGGCCGTCGGGGCAGTAGGGGTCGGCCACCGAGACGTGCACCACCTCGGGCACCGACCCGTCCGGCAGGATCCGGCCGTCGTAGTAGGTCTGCACCCGCCCGGAGGTGCGGTCGACGAACTGGTCGGGCACCAGCAGCGTGCCCGGCCCGTACTCGGGGCGCAGGCCGCCCACCGCGCACGGGCCCAGGACCTGGCGCACGCCCAGCGCGTGCAGGGCCCACAGGTTGGCCCGGTAGTCGATCCGGTGCGGCGGCAGCCGGTGGCCCCGGCCGTGACGGGGCAGGAAGGCCACCCGCCGCCCGGCCGCCTCGCCGACGAACAGCGCGTCGGACGGCGGCCCGTACGGGGTCTCGACACGCACCTCGGTGACGTCGTCGAGCAGGGCGTACAGGCCCGACCCGCCGATGACGCCGAGTTCGGCG
>NZ_JNWZ01000166.1 GCF_000716545.1 Kitasatospora phosalacinea | reverse complement strand
GGATCGTGCTGGCCGTGGACGTGAGCAACTGGCTCCGCCCCGACGCCCCGACAAGCGACGAGCGGCTGTTCTGCCATGTCTACGGACGCGGGGACCGCAACCAGGACCAGTTCGTTCCGGGCTGGCCGTACTCCTTCGTCGCCGCGCTGGAAACGGGCCGCACCTCCTGGGTCGCGCTGCTGGATGCCGTGCGGCTCGGGCCGGCCGATGACGCTACCGCCGTCACCGCCATCCAACTGCGCGGTGTCGTCGAGCGGTTGCTCCGGGCCGGCCACTGGGAGCCGGGCAACCCGGAGATCCTGATCGTGATGGACTCCGGCTACGACGTCACCTCCCTCTCCCACGCCCTGGCCGACCTGCCCGTCGTCCTGCTCGGCCGTCTGCGCTCGGACCGCGTCATGCTCCGCGACCCCGGCCCCGACCGCCGCGGGCCGAAGGGCGGGCGACCCCGCCGACACGGCGGAGTCCTCACCTTCGCCAAACCCGACACCTGGCACACCCCCGACACCACCACGGCCACCGACACCACCCGCTACGGCACCGCCGAGGCGACGGCCTGGGACCGGATGCACCCCCGGCTCACCCACCGCGGCCCCTGGCTGGACCACGCCGAGGAGGAACTACCCATCCTGCATGGCACGTTGATCCGGCTCAAGGTCGAGCGTCTGCCGGGCGACCGGGACCCGAAACCAGTCTGGCTGTGGTGCTCGGCCACCACAGCCACCGGCACGGACGTGGACCTGTGGTGGCAGTCCTTCCTGCGCCGATTCGACCTGGAGCACACCTTCCGG
>NZ_JNWZ01000165.1 GCF_000716545.1 Kitasatospora phosalacinea | reverse complement strand
GGATCGTGCTGGCCGTGGACGTGAGCAACTGGCTCCGCCCCGACGCCCCGACAAGCGACGAGCGGCTGTTCTGCCATGTCTACGGACGCGGGGACCGCAGTCGGGACCAGTTCGTTCCGGGCTGGCCGTACTCCTTCGTCGCCGCGCTGGAATCCGGCCGCACCTCCTGGGTCGCGCTGCTGGATGCCGTGCGCCTGGGACCGGCCGATGACGCTACCGCCGTCACCGCCATCCAACTGCGTGACATCGTCGGAAGGTTGATCCAGGCTGGACACTGGGAGCCGGGCAACCCGGAGATCCTGATCGTGATGGACTCCGGCTACGACGTCACCTACCTCTCCCACGCCCTGGCCGACCTGCCGGTGGTTCTGCTCGGACGCCTGCGCTCGGACCGGGTCATGCTCCGCGACCCTGGCCCCGACCGCCGCGGGCCGAAGGGCGGGCGACCCCGTCGACACGGCGGAGTCCTCACCTTCGCCAAACCCGACACCTGGCACATCCCCGACACCGCCACGGCCACCGACACCACCCGCTACGGCACCGCCGAGGCGACGGCCTGGGACCGGATGCACCCTCGGCTCACCCACCGCGGCCCGTCTGGCTGTGGTGCTCGGCCACCACAGCCACCGGCACGGACGTGGACCTGTGGTGGCAGTCCTTCCTGCGCCGATTCGACCTGGAGCACACCTTCCGGCTGATGAAGCAGACCCTCGGCTGGACCGCCCCGAAGATCCGCCACGCCACACCGCCGATCTGTGGACCTGGCTGATCATCGCCGCCCACACCCAGATCCGCCTCGCCCGACCCCTGGCCGAAGACGTACGCCGGCCCTGGGAGCGACCGGCGACCGAACCCCGCCGTCTCACCCCCGCCCGCGTCCGCCGGGGTTTCGCAACATCCGCGCGACAGCGGC
>NZ_JNWZ01000164.1 GCF_000716545.1 Kitasatospora phosalacinea | reverse complement strand
CTCGCCGATGATGTCACCGACCGTCATGCGCGGGTTCAGCGAGGTGTACGGGTCCTGGAACACCATCTGGATGTTGCGGCGCACCGCCTTGAGCGCGGAGCCGGACAGGTGCGAGATCTCCTCGCCCTTGTACTTCACCGACCCGGCGGTGGCGGGTTCCAGGTTCATCAGGACCTTGGCGAGGGTGGACTTGCCGCAGCCGGACTCGCCGACGATGCCGAGCGTCTCGCCCTGCATCAGGTCGAAGGAGACCCCGTCGACGGCTTTGACCGCGCCGACCTGCTTCTTGAACAGGACGCCCTTGGTCAGCGGGAAGTGCTTGACCAGGTCGCGCACCTCCAGGATGGGTTCGCCGCGCGGCACGTCCTGGGCGAACGCGACCTCCTCGGGGGTGGTCGCCCCTAGCGGGGTGGCACCGTTAACCGTCACGGAGGGTCTCCTTCCAGAAGAAGCAGGCGCTGTGCCGCCCGGGCAGCGGCGTCCCGTCGTCCGCGGTCACCTCGGCCAGCGGCGGCACCTTCTGCCGGCAGATGTCCTGCGCCCGCGGGCAGCGCGGGTTGAACGCGCAGCCGGGCGGGATCCGCAGCAGGTTGGGCGGCAGGCCCTTGATCGCGAAGAGCTCCTGGCCCTTCTGGTCGAGCCGCGGGATCGACCGGAGCAGGCCCTCGGTGTAGGGGTGGGCGGGGTTGGCGTACAGGTCGTGCACCGGCGCGGTCTCGACGATCCGGCCCGCGTACATGACGGCGATCTTGTCGGCGACGTCGGCGACCACGCCGAGGTCGTGGGTGATCAGGATCAGGCCCATGTGG
>NZ_JNWZ01000163.1 GCF_000716545.1 Kitasatospora phosalacinea | reverse complement strand
AGAGGTTGTACCAGCCGCCCCAGGTGGAGTTGGTGTAGTTGGTGTCCTGGCTGTGGGTGAGGCCGTCGGTGGTGTGGGCGTAGAGGTGGACGGTGGTGCCGTCGGTGAGGGCGTCGAGCTGGTCGACGAGGCTGCCCGACTGGGTGGTCCAGCCGTTCCAGTTGCCCGGGGCGTTGCCGTCGACGGTGTGGAAGAGGCCGTCGTTGGTCCCGGCGTACAGGTGCACAGCGGTGCCGGTGGTGGCCGCGGCGAGGGCCTTGACGTCACTTCCGCCGAGGTTGCTCCAGCCGCTCCAGGTGCCGGCGTCGTAGTTGCCGTCGTTCTCGTGCAACAGGCCGTCATTGGTCACCGCGAACAGCCGCACCGTGTTGCCCACGGCCGTGCCCACAAGCTGCTTCACGTTGCCGCCGGTCAGGTCGTACCAGCCGGTCGAGAGGGTGTCACTGGCCGGGTCGAGGTCCGCACTGCGGGGCACACCGCTCTGCAGCACGGCGTACAGACGGATCTTGCCCGCGACGGTCACCGCTTCCAGACTCGCGACCTGGCTACCCGAAATGGTGTGCCACCCACCCCAGGTACCGGTGCTGTAGTCCCCGATCGCCTCGCGCAGCGTACCGTCCTGCATCACCGCGAACAGGTGCACGCGGCTACCCTCCGCCGCCGACGTCACCGAGGAGAGCTGACTGCCGTCCAACGACTTCCACCCACCCCACCCACCGCCGGGGTAGTACCCGTCGTTGGTCCGGATCCCACCCGAAGAAGTCACCTGGAACACGTGCCCCACCCCGTTCACCACCACCGACGACACCTGACCCGCCTGCACGGCCAGACCCGAAGGCG
>NZ_JNWZ01000162.1 GCF_000716545.1 Kitasatospora phosalacinea | reverse complement strand
AGCTCACCTTCGAGCAGCTCGTCGCGCTCGGCCGGGCCGGGGTCGACTGGGCCGCCGAACTCGCCCCGGTGCGCCGGGAGATGGAGGAGGCGGCGCGGTGACGGCCGGCCTGTGAGTCGGGGCGCTGTGGCAGGGACGAGGACACAATCGGGATCCGGTCCGGGCAAAGCTCGGCTTGCTCCCCGCCACACAAAGCTGCCGCCTTACGGGCGGGTCGGGTACGCGCTGCATCCGTTGCCTGCGATGTGCGCCCCTGCATGCCGAGCCTGAAGGTGTTGACGCGGGCTCTGGCACCGCCGGAGGGCAGGCCGCGGGCTTTGGCCGGGGAAGATCGCGCGAAGTGGCGCCGTCCTTGGTGGTGTTGGGGGAAGGTGGGGCCATGTCGCACGGGGTCTTTCGTATCGCGCCGTTGGCTGGGGAGACGACGTGGTCGTTCGTGGGTCGGATCGCCGCCCGCTACGGCCTGGAGCCGACCGCGGTGTCGGGGTGGTGGCAGTGGCGTGGGCAGCGGCCGCGGCACGAGAGCGGCGCGGTGCGGGCGGATGCGGAGGTGGTGCTGGACGCGGGCGCGCGGCGGGTTCTGGCCGGTCTGTGCGGAGTGCCGCAGGAGGCGTTGGGGCGGGCGCTGCCCGCGTGGGCGGTGGAGGACGAGAAGGCGGCCGACGGCGCGGCCCCGGGCCTGGGGCCGGGCGGCGGTGGTGCTGCGCGGGGTGTGTGGCGGGTGGCGGGTGTGGTGGTGGGGCCGGTGGCGTTCGGGTGCCGGCTGTGCACCGCTGGCCGGGCCGGGGCTGCGGTGGGGGTGGTGCGGTACGCGCACGGGTGGGAGCGGGTGTGTGTGCGGCACGGGCGGTGGTTGCTGGACGCCGACGCCGACCTCGGCAAGGGCGTGGAGTTCCTCGACGTGCGGGACCTGCCGGAGATTGCCGCGGCGCAGCGCCGGTGGCCGGGGGTGGCGCGGCGGGCGGTGCGGGCGGATGCGGAGGTGGTGCTGGACGCGGGC
>NZ_JNWZ01000161.1 GCF_000716545.1 Kitasatospora phosalacinea | reverse complement strand
CCGCCGGGCGGTTCTTGGCGAACTCGGCGCGCAGCACGGGGACGACCTCCTCGCCGAGCAGGTCGAGCTGTTCCAGGACGGTCTTGAGCGGGAGCCCGGCGTGGTCCATCAGGAACAGCTGGCGCTGGTAGTCGCCGAAGGTCTCGCGGAAGGCGAGCGTCTTGTCGATGACCTCCTGCGGGCTGCCGACGGTGAGCGGGGTCTGCTCGGTGAACTCCTCCAGCGAGGGCCCGTGGCCGTAGACGGGGGCGTTGTCGAAGTACGGGCGGAACTCGCGGACGGCGTCCTGGGAGTTCTTGCGCATGAACACCTGGCCGCCGAGGCCGACGACCGCCTGCTCGGGGGTGCCGTGGCCGTAGTGGGCGTAGCGCTCCCGGTAGAGGTCGATCAGCTTCTGGAAGTGCTCCTTGGGCCAGAAGATGTTGTTGGCGAAGAAGCCGTCGCCGTAGTACGCGGCCTGCTCGGCGATCTCGGGGCTGCGGATGGAGCCGTGCCAGACGAACGGCGGGGTGTCGTCGAGCGGGCGCGGGGTGGAGGTGAAGGACTGCAGGGGGGTGCGGAAGCGGCCCTGCCAGTCGACGTTCTCCTCGCGCCAGAGCTGGTGCAGCAGCGCGTAGTTCTCGACCGCGAGCGGGATGCCCTGGCGGATGTCCTGGCCGAACCACGGGTAGACCGGGCCGGTGTTGCCGCGGCCCGTCATCACGTCGACCCGGCCCTCGGCGAGGTGCTGGAGCATCGCGAAGTCCTCGGCGATCTTCACCGGGTCGTTGGTGGTGATCAGCGTGGTGGAGGTGGAGAGGATCAACCGCTCCGTGCGGGCCGCGATGTAGCCGAGCATGGTGGTGGGCGAGGACGGGACGAACGGCGGGTTGTGGTGCTCGCCGGTGGCGAACACGTCCAGCCCGACCTCCTCGGCCTTGAGCGCGATGGCCACCATGGCCTTGATCCGCTCGTGCTCCGTCGGGGTCCGCCCGTCGGTGGGGTCGGTGGTCACGTCACCGAC
>NZ_JNWZ01000160.1 GCF_000716545.1 Kitasatospora phosalacinea | reverse complement strand
CCGTTTCTGATGGTGAGTGTGCTCCGGGCGCCGGATACTGTCAATACGGAACGTGTCGTTTCCTGTAGGCTCGGCGGCATGCCCGACCAGAACGCACCGGCACGCACGCCCCATCGACCCCGTAGCGAGGCGAGTCGCCGCGCCATCCTGGACGCGAGCCTGGACCTGTGCGCGGAGCAGGGGTACGGCCCCGTGACGGTGGAGGCGATCGCCGCGCGGGCCGGGGTCAGCAAGAAGACCATCTACCGCTGGTGGCCCTCCAAGGGCGCGGTCGTCCTCGAGGCCCTGGACGACGTGGCGAATCCCGCCGCCGACTTCCCGGACAGCGGAGACCTGCGCGCGGACCTGGTCGCGCAGATGGAGGGCCTGGTCCGCGGGCTGCTGTCCGACCAGCGCTTCGGCCGGGCCCTCGTCGGACTGATCGCCGACACCCAGCACGACCCCCGGCTGGCACGGGGCCTCGTCGACGACCTGTTCCACCCGCGGATCGAGGACGCCCGACGCCGTCTGGCCAAGGCCCGCGACGCGGGACAGCTCCACCAGGACGCCGACCCGGACCTGGCCATCGAACTGCTCTACGCACCGCTGTACTACCGACTCCTGCTCCACCAGGGGAGCCTGCACAGCATGGACGAGCTCCGGGTGCTCGTCGACCACGTCCTGCGCTCGACCGCTCCCCCAGCCTGATACCGCGACCGCAACAGCCAGCTGCCCGACCGCTCCGCGCGGGCAGCTGCGCGCGGCCGAGGCACCCACGGTGACCGCGCTGCCGAGAGGGCTGGACCGGGGCCGCCGCCGGCCCGCCCCAGCGGGCCCTGCCGGCGTCCCACCGGGCCCTGCCGGCGTCCCGGCAGAGTTTGCCCGGCCGCCAGCGGACCGGCACGGCCCGCCGGGGCGACATCACCTGCGGACACGGGCAGTGAGCTGCCCCGTGTCTTCGGCGATGTCCCCTGACGCCGCCGACTCGCCCGGCAGGTCAGCGCCAGCCGTACGAGTCGTCCGTCACCGGCTCCAACGACACCGCGTCGGCAGCAGCG
>NZ_JNWZ01000159.1 GCF_000716545.1 Kitasatospora phosalacinea | reverse complement strand
CCTAGGGAGCGTATTCGGTTGTGATCAAGGGGTGGTCTTGGCGAGGTCCTTGATCCAGATCATTGCGCCGCGAAGCTGGAGGCCGGCGAGGTAGCTCTCGGGTGTCTTGTCGAACCGGGTGGCAATGCCCCGCCAGGCCTTCAGCTTGTTGATAAGGCGCTCGATGATGTTCCGCTCCTTGTACAGGTCGGCGTCGTGGCTGACGGGGCGGCCGCCGCCGCTGCCCTTCTTCTTCCGGCTGGCGGCTTGGTCCCTCTTCTCCGGGATGACCGCTTTGATGTGACGTTTGCGCAGGTAGGCGCGGTTGCCGCGGGACGAGTATGCCTTGTCTGCGGCGACCGCGCCGGGCCGGGTCCGAGGACGGCCGACCGGCCCGCGCACCCGGACCTTCTCCAGCACGGTGATGAACTGCGGGCTGTCGGCGGCCTGCCCTTCGGTCAGCACGAAGGCCAGCGGGCGGCACTTGCGCTCACCGGCGACGTGGACCTTGCTGCTCTGCCCGCCCCGGGAGCGCCCGAGCAGGGCCGCCTTCAGGCGGATCTTTCGCCTGCGTCGGACACGCCGCCGCTCGTCCCGCTTTGGGTCGTCCGTGGCGCCCTGCCCGTCTTGTCCCTCCGGGCCGCCCCCTTTTGCCGGGCCTTCTCCGCCTCCTCGGCGGCCTTCTCCAGGTCGGCGAGCGTGTCGGGGTCGAGGTGCATCCCAGCGGCGTCGTGATGGGCCCGGACGGTAGTGGAATCCACGCTGACCAGCGACAAGTCCACCTCACCCCGCCTCGCGGCCTCCGCGATCGCACCCTCCAGCAGGGCCTCGAACACCCCGGCGTCCCGCCACTGCCGGAAGCGGTTGTGGACCGTCGACCAGGCACCGAACTCGCCCGGCACCTCCCGCCACTGGCCGCCCGTCCGAAACCGCCAGATCACGCCCTCGAACTGCCGACACAGCCGCTCCGGGTACGGGCCGTACTCACCGATCGGCAGGTACGGCTCGATGAACTCCCACTCGGTGTCTGTCAGTTGTACTCGCGTCACACGCCACGGTCTACCGGATCAAGCGCGACCACAAGGGCGAAACCCGCAGATTGATCACAACCAGATACGCACCCTAGT
>NZ_JNWZ01000158.1 GCF_000716545.1 Kitasatospora phosalacinea | reverse complement strand
CTCCACCACCACCGGCACCGGCGGCACCCAGACCCTCGACGTCACCGGCACCGGCCGCTACGTCCGGATGTACGGCACCGCCCGCACCACCCAGTACGGATACTCGCTCTGGGAGTTCCAGGTGTACGGCGCCGCCGCGCCGAGCGGCTGCGGGACGCAGAACGCCGCGCTGAACCGTCCGGCCACCGCCTCCACCACCACCGGCACCGGCGGCACCCAGACCCTCGACGTCACCGGCACCGGCCGCTACGTCCGGATGTACGGCACCGCCCGCACCACCCAGTACGGCTACTCGCTCTGGGAGTTCCAGGTCTTCACCACCGGGAGCGCCAACTCCCCCTCCGCGCCGCCGAGTTCGACGCCGCCCGCCGACCCGTTCTGGGGCGACACCAGCAGCATCCCGGCCGCGAAGAACGTGCTGACGGTGAAGGTGCTCAACCGCACCAACGGCGCCTACCCGGACAGCCAGGTGTACTGGAGCTTCAACGGCCAGACGCACTCGATCGCCGAGCAGCCCTACCTGGACATGCCCGCCAACTCCTCCGGCCGGATGTACTTCTACCTCGGTTCGCCGACCAGCAAGTACGCCGACTTCATCGAGTTCACCGTCGGGCCGGACGTCTTCAACGGCAACACCACCCGGGTCGACGCCTGGGCCCTGCCGCTGGCCATGCGGCTGCACTCCGCCGACGGCTACGACGTGCGGGTCGGCGACGCGCAGTCGGTGTTCGACGAGAGCCGCGCCCAGCTGTTCCAGGACTTCGCGAACGCCGTGCCGCAGGAGTTCAAGGTGCTGGCCCAGACCGAGGCCCCGTACCGGATCATCGCGCCGGGCAGCGACCCGAGCTTCCGGACGGGCGGGGTGAACGCCGGCTACTTCACGGCCTACGCGAGTTCGGTCGGCGTCAACGAGAGCACCTCGAACATCTTCGGCTGCGCGGGCACCATGGCCGCCGACCCGGGCATGTGCTCGGCGCTGAACCGGCACGTCGCGACCCTGCCGCAGAGCCAGTGGTCCGACCCGAGCAAGTACTACGCGGCGGGCCCGGCCAACTACTACGCCAAGTTCTGGCACGACCGCGCGATCGACGGGCTGGCGTACGGCTTCCCGTACGACGACTACGCCGGCCAGTCCTCGTACGTCTCGCACGCGAACCCGCAGTGGCTCGAAGTCGCCGTCGGCTACTGAGCCCCGGCCCGCCCCCACCCGCCCGTCCGCGAGGAGTCTCAATGACCGAGTCAAGCTGCCTGCGCGTCCGGATCGGGGGTGAAGATCCGGTTGTCGCGCAGGAGTGCCCACAGGACGCTGACGCGTCG
>NZ_JNWZ01000157.1 GCF_000716545.1 Kitasatospora phosalacinea | reverse complement strand
CGGCCACCGCCCTGCGGTCGGGTCGGCGCGGCCGGCACCACCCGCTGGAACAGCTCCCACAACTCGTCCGGCACCAGGCGCTCCACGATCATCACGCGACCAGCTTACAAGCCCAAATGAGATGACTTCTGAACCCGATCGGCCCCGCGCCCTCTCGGGCTTCATCGGCTTTGTACGCGAGCCGTGAGAGTGCCTGTTGCTGAGCGGCGAGAGCGTCCCGCACCACGGAAGAGTGGTGTCGCCGAGTTTCGAGAACACCTGGCTGCGCGCTTCGGAGCCGTGGTTGTGCTCTCCACGACGAGGGGGCCAGGGTGCTGCCGAAGTCCAAGGTCGACCTGTACGCGGCGATCCGCCGCGACTCGCGTAACGGCCTGTAGAACCGCGCCTTCATGCGGAAATACGGCGCCGGCTTCCTGATGTGAAGAAAGCGCTGGAGCCGGCTCGGCCCGAGCTGCGCAAGCAGCTGGCGCCCAGGACGACACGGCTGCATCCGTTTACGCCACTGATCGACCAGATGGCGGCGAGCAGAGCCTCGCCCGGGTCGGCGAGGCCGACGGGGGCCACCAGGCCCGACGGCCATGCCAAGGCGGGCCTGGTGGAGCATCAGAGCACGTGCCTCTCGGCGTCAGTGACCAGGACGGTCGCGGAGACGACGCGCAGCGGACCGATGCGGTGCTCGCGCCACAAGCGGAGCACCCGCGCCTCGACCTCGGCGAGAGTCCTGCCGGGCCGGCGTTGGGGCCGACTGGGACGGTCCGCTCCTTCGGCGACGCCGAGCCGCCCGGTAGCGGGTGGCCCAGCGGGCTGCGGTGGTGCGGTCGGCCTGGAAGCGTTTCGCGGCCCACCGCACCGACCAGCCATCGTCCACGACACAGCGGGCGAGCCGAAGGCGCCCGGTCTCGGCCAACGGGCATTGCGGTAGGCATGAGAGCCTCCCAGGCCAGGTGGAGATGTCGCGATCCACACCGGCCCCGGAGGCCCTCAACCCTTCAAGGATCCAGCACGCGTATCACCAACGTCCCGGAGCAGTACAACTAGAGGTTGTACCAGCCGCCCCAGGTGGAGTTGGTGTAGTTGGTGTCCTGGCTGTGGGTGAGGCCGTCGGTGGTGTGGGCGTAGAGGTGGACGGTGGTGC
>NZ_JNWZ01000156.1 GCF_000716545.1 Kitasatospora phosalacinea | reverse complement strand
AGCCGCCTCGCAGGCTCGACGGCAGGACGCCCGCGTACGGCGCCGCCCCGCGCCCCGGGGCGTGCTCGCCTCTCAGGCCGGTGCGGCGGGAAGGTCGCCGAACACCTCGTCGACCAGTCGCTGCGTGGCGGCCTGGAACGCTGCGCTCAGGGAGAGTGCGGTGTCGTCCACGTAGTTCAGTCCGGCGGTGAGGGTCGTACCGCCGTCGTACGAGCTGTACATGAGCGCGGCGTGGCCGGCCATGCCGCCGTTGTGCTTGACGAGGGTGCCGTGGGCGGTGTCCTCGACGAACACTCCGAGCCCGTACCCGGTGGGCTGGTGCGGTGTCAGCATCTGCGCGAGCAGGGGCGCCGGCAGGAGCCGACCGCTCGTCAGGCCGGAGATGAAGAGGTGGAGGTCCCGGGTGGTGGAGATCATGTCGCCGCCGCTGGAGATCCAGGAGGGGTCCTGGACGGTCACGTCGACCGTCGCTTCCTGGCCGTCGTCGTCGTACCGGTAGTAGGCGTGGGCGTGCGGTTCGGGGATCGAGGTGTCTTCCGGCACCTGGGTCTGGGTGAGCCCGAGCGGGGACAGGACCAGCCGGTGCATCTCCTCGGCGAGCGTGCGTCCGCTCACCGCCTCGATGATCAGCCGTGCCAGCACGTAGTTGGTGTTGGAGTAGCTCCAGTCCGCGCCGGGCTCGAACCGGGCCGGCTTGGACAGCGCCAGGCGTGCCAGGTCCTCGGGCGCGTGGTGCGTGCACCGGGCGTCGACCCACTGCTTGCCCTGCCAGGGGATTCCCGGCACGAGGATCGCGCCGTTCCAGGGGATCCCCTCGACGTCCGCGTCCGCGGCGTGGATCTCGCCGGTGAAGTTGAAGACGCCGCTGGTGTGCTGCAACAGCATCCGCACCGTGATGCGCGGGTCGATCGCGAGCCCGGGGAGGTAGCCGGCTGCGGGCGCGTCGAGCGCGACCGTGCCCTCGGCGACCATCTGCAGCACCGTCGCCGCGACGAAGGTCTTGGTGTTGCTCCCGATCCGGATGTACCCGTCGGTGGGCGGCGGGGTGGGCTCCCCCAGCACACTGGTCCCGGCGCTGCCGACCCATTCGCCGCGGTGGTCGTTGACGCGCAACTGGATGCCGGTGAGCCCGGAGTCGACGATCTCCTGGAG
>NZ_JNWZ01000155.1 GCF_000716545.1 Kitasatospora phosalacinea | reverse complement strand
TACTGACGTCGGCTTGTCAGGGTGAGGTTGGGGTGTCGAGGGTCAGGCCGGTGCCGGCTATGAAGCCGTCGAGGGTCTCGGGGCGGTACTGCAGGCGTTTGAGCCGGTTGCGGACGAGGGCTTCGAGTCGGTCGAGGGCCATGACGGCGAGGTTGGCCAGGCTGTGCTTGACGTGTGCCCAGACCCACTCGACGGGGTTGAGGTCGGGCGAGTAGGCGGGAAGCAAAAACACCGTCAGCCACGAGCGTTGGTCGATCAACTCGCGCATGGCGTGGGAGACATGGGTGTTCAGACGGTCCCAGACCAGCACGATCGGCGCCTTGACAAGCTGGTGGACGCCGTCGACCAGGGCGATGAAGTCATGCTCGCCCATGCTGCGGCGCTGGCCCTTGCCTGCGGGGTGGGCGACCAGGCGGTGGCACAGCCGGGTGCGCGAGCCCGGCCGCACCGCGATCAGCCCGGCCACCGACAAACGTCCCGCGCGGCGTCCGCTGACGGTCACGACCGGAGTGCGGCCGCGTCGGCCCCAGGTGCGTCCTTTGGGCGGTCGGCGGGTGAAGCCTGCCTCGTCCTCAAAGCAGATGTATCCCCCGCAGGCCGCCCGGACTCTTTTACCTCCGCCCAGGTCACCTCCTTCCACGCGGTGACGGCCTGCTCGTCGCGCTCGGCCACCCGGCGTGTGGGGACCTGCGGGCTGAAGCCGAGTCGGTGCATCAGCCGCGTGGCGCCCGAGACGCTGTAGGTGACGTGGAACTTCCGGCCGATCAGCGTGGCCACCCGTGCGGCCGTCCAGACCTGGTCCTCCACCCAGCCGTGCGCGGCCGGGCCCTCGTCCAGATACGCGGCGAGCTTGGCCAGGCAGCGCGGCGACAGGCGGCACCGCGATCCAGCCGGGCCACGCGATGCCAGCGCCTGCACGCCACCGGCGCGCCACAACTGGTGCCACTGATAGGCGGACTTCACACTCACCCGCAGGCGCCGGGCCACCTCCGCCGGCTTGACCTCCTGCTCGAACAACTCGGCAGCCTGCACCCGCACCGACTCCCGACGCAGCCGTCCCGCGGCGGTCAGCCCGCCCCCATCCGCATATCTCACACACCACTGGTACAGCCACCGCTTCAGGCCCGTCAGGCACTTCACACAGATTCACCCTGACGCGCCGAAGTCAGTA
>NZ_JNWZ01000154.1 GCF_000716545.1 Kitasatospora phosalacinea | reverse complement strand
CCGTCCGACTACTCCATGTCCGAGGTCGTGGCGATCATGACCGGTGCGCTCACCGTCGACCGGGACGGCGGCGGTACTGTCGTGGCGGACGCCGCCGCCGCCAAGGCCGCCGGCGTCCGCCCGAACTGACCAGACCGGGCCCCGCCCGCCACGGCGGGGCCCGCGCCCGACGAAGCCGGAACGGTGGTCCATGGCCGCGCCCCGCCGCACCACGCTCAACGACGTCGCCCAGGAGGTCGGCGTGAGCGCCAAGACCGTCTCCCGGGTGCTCAACGGCGACGGACCCACCTCCCCGCAGACCCGGGAGAAGGTCATGGCGGCGGTCGAGAAGCTCGGCTTCCAACCCAACCTGATGGCCCGCAACATCCGCGTCGGCGGCCCGGACAGCACCGTCGGCCTGATCATCCCCGACATGGGCAACCCGTTCTTCGGCTCCGTCGCCGGCGGCATCGAAAGCGCGGTACGCGAACGCGGACTCACCCTCCTGATGGGCTCCTGCGCCGACGACCCCGCCCGCGAACGCGCCCTGACCGCCACCTTCCTGGCCCGCCGGGTCAGCGCCCTGATGGTGGTGCCCACCGCCGGCGCCGACCACGCCCACCTGCGCACCGCCCGCACAGCCGGCCTGCCCGTGGTCTTCCTCGACCGCCCCGGCACCGGCCTGGCCGCCGACAGCGTCGTCAGCTCCAACCGCGACGGCGCCCGCGAGGGCACCGCCCACCTGATCGCCGCCGGACACCGCCGCATCGCCTTCGTCGGCGACCGCCCCGCCACCCTCTACACCCGCCGCGAACGCCTCGCCGGCTACCGCGAAGCACTCGACGCCGCCCACCTGCCCTACGACCGCTCACTCGTCCTCGACGGCCACACCGAGGCCGAGGCCGCCGACGCCGTCCAACGCGCCCTGCACGACCCGCAGCCGCCCACCGCGATCCTCGCCGCCAACAACTTCGCCGCCATGGGCACCGTCCTGGGCACCACCCGGGCCCGCCGACGCGACGTCGCCCTCGTCTCCTTCGACGACCTGCCCTTCGCCGAAGTCCTGGAACCCGCCATCACCACCGTCGCCCAGGACCCCACCGCCATCGGCACCGCCGCCGCCGCCATCGCCCTCGCCCGCCTCGACGGCGACCGCACCCGGGCCCGCACCGTCACCATCCCCACCCGCCTCATCCCCCGCGGCTCCGGCGAACTCCCACCCACCACCCGCTAGTTCCACACCACCACCGCACCGCACACCAC
>NZ_JNWZ01000153.1 GCF_000716545.1 Kitasatospora phosalacinea | reverse complement strand
GTGTGGTCAGCCGTTGACGGTCTTCTGCGCTTCGGACCACTTCTTGTCGAGTTCGGCGAAGTAGCCGTCCCGGTCGCCGGAGGCGGCGCCGCGGGCGATGTCGACGAGCTTCTGCCGGTAGTCCGGGGCGTCCAGGTTGATCTCCGCGCCCTTGTCGATCTTCTTGACGGTGGCGGACTTGTCCTGCTTCTGCCCGATCAGCTGCACCCCGTTGTCGGTGAACGGCTTGAGGGTGGCGGGCAGTTCGGAGCCCTTGACCGAGGAGATGCCCTGCTCGGCCTGGGCCGCGCCGGACTTGGTGATGTACCAGTCCAGCCACGCCCGCGCGGCCTCCTGGTTCTTGGAGTGCTTGTTGATCCCGTACTTGTAGTCCGGCTGCAGGACGCTGCACGCCTTGCCGGACGTCGACGGGAACGGCATGTAGCCGATGTCGTCCGGGTTCGCGCCGGCCTTGGTCGCGGCGTCGCGCATCTGCGAGACCGACCACGAGCCCAGGTACATCGCGCCGATCCTCCCGGTGCCCAGCATCACCTTCGACTGGTCCCAGTTGGTGGTGGTCGGGTCGTCCTCGGAGAGCTTCTGCTCGACGATCGAGTACACCAGGCTGTCGATGGTGCGCAGGTCGCCGGAGGCCCAGGGCTGCGCGGTGGTGGCCAGCGCGTCCTTGGCGCCCTCGTCGCAGGACGGCGAGCCGATCGCGTCGGTCCACTGCCGCAGCGGCCAGCCGTCGTGGTAGTTCGTGTAGTACGGGGTGGCCTGGCCCTTGGCCTTGATGGCCTTCAGGTCGGCGAGGAACTCCTCGGGGGTCTTGGGCCAGGCGGTGACGCCGGCGTCCGCCCAGACCTTCTTGTTGTAGACGAAGCCGGTCACCGTGCCGAAGTTGGCGATGCCGTAGACCTTGCCCGACACCGTGCCGTAGTCGGTCCACTGGTAGGTCTTCGACAGCTCGTCCGCACCCCCCAGCGAGGAGAAGAAGTTGGGCAGCTGGGCGATGGAGAGGTCGGAGGGGATCGGCAGCACGTCACCGTAGTTCTCGGTGTTCATGCGGATCTTGACTTCGCCCTCGTAGTCCTTCATCCCCTCGAACTTCACCTTGACGTTCGGGTAGACCTTGGTGAACTCCGCGGCGTACTTGTCCAGCGTCCCGTCGCCGAGCTGGTCGGTGCGGTTGGTCAGGACGGTGATCGAACCCGAGACCTTCGTCGGGTCCGAGTTCACCGACGGCGCAGCGGTCGCCCCGCCGCCACCGCTGCTACAGGCAGTGAGCACCACCATGGAAGCGGCCCCGACGGCCAGCCATCCTCTGCGCATCTCGCTCATCCTTCACGCTG
>NZ_JNWZ01000152.1 GCF_000716545.1 Kitasatospora phosalacinea | reverse complement strand
CAGGGCCGTTGCAAAGTCCTGTGATCTTGTGACTGTGTTGGTCAAGCGATGCCGAGGAGGTCGAGCGGGCGGGTGAAGGGCTCGTAGGAAGCGTGACGGAGTCCGGCGGCGATGTTGCGATGCCCGGCGGCGCGGAGGGCGTTGATCGCAAGGTTTCGCAGGGTTGCCATGTTCTCCGGGCCGTGTGCCGTGCGGATCTTGGAGGTGTCCTCGGCGAAGGTCGTGTCGCGGACGAAGTGGAGCCGGTTCTCGATGGTCCACTGTGATCTGGCGAGTCGGCCGAGCCGTTCGGGCGAGGCTTCCTGCGAGGTCAGGTCGGTGATCGCGTAGATGCTCTGACGGCTGACCGTGCCGGTCTTGAGGTCGGTGCGGTGTCGCAGGATGCGCACGGCCTGGACGGCGTGCGGGAAGTCCAGGCCGAGGCCGGCGATCGTGAGGGCTCTGGTCACGCGGGTCTCCCTGCGGCCGTGGCCGGCCTCGCGGTCGTAGCGGCGAGCGGTGACCTCCTTCCACGGCAACGACCGCAGCCGGCGGTGCAGTTCGGGCTGGTTGGCCTTCACCACCAGCAGGTAGTGCGCGTTCATCTCCTCGACGAGGAAGCGCGCGTGGGCGCGCTGGGTGTGCAGGGCGTCGGCCGTGACGGTGACCCCGGCCAGGTCGTAGGGCGCCAGCAGAGCGGCGAAGCAGCTGATCTCATTCGTTTTGTCGGGCACCCGCAGCTGGGTGACGGTCCGGCCGTCCGCGGTCATCGCGGCCAGCAGGTGGGCGGCGGGCGAGGTGCCGTGCCGGGAGCCTCGGGCGGTCTTGCCGTCCACGGCGATCGAGTCCGATCCTGCCGGATCGGCGCCGGTCAGGTCGGCCAGGCCCGCCGGGACAGGCCAGAGCGATGACCCGCCGGATCGTGGCGGCGCTCGGCGCGATGCACACGCCAAGTGCGCCTACAGCCCGGGCGCCGAGGCGGGCCAGGGCGTGCTGCGGAGCGTTCGCGGACCACTGGCCGACGGCCGCGTACGAGCGCGCGCCGGCGACCACCGCCGAGGCGGCGACCAGCAGAACCGCCACGAACGGGTGACGCACCCCGCGGCGCCGACGCGGATCCGGCAACAGTCGCAACCGCTCCACCAGCGACAATCCCGCCACGCCGTCCAGAGCGGGCGACTTGATCAGGCAGACGGTGGCAGACTGACGGCACATCGAAGCTCCGGTGGTGCGAGGCGACTTGGGAAGGTCACCCCGTTCAACCGGAGCTTCGATGCGTACGTGACGGGTCGACCCCCGCTTCTCACCCCGCTATGACCTGCGGACTCATGCGCTCACTGGGACTTTGCAACAGCCCTG
>NZ_JNWZ01000151.1 GCF_000716545.1 Kitasatospora phosalacinea | reverse complement strand
CGGCGTGGTGGCGATCTCGTCGCTGAGGAAGCCGACGGTGTAGGAGCGGCTCAGCCGCAGGCCGCGGGCCAGGTTGTTCGGGAGGTACCCCAGGCGCTCCGCGGTCTCCAGGACGGTCTGCCGGGTCTCGGGGTTGATCCGCTTGCCCTCGACCGCGTTGAGGACGTGGGAGACCGTCGTTGCGGACACCCCCGCCGCCGCGGCCACGTCCTTGATTCCAACGCGCTTCATCATGCCTGCCAAAACGTTTCGATTATGTGGTGCGACGGCGATCGCCGCATCCGGCGCCTGCTGTCAAGAGACCGTTACTCGCTCGTGTCGGCACGGTGTTCGAGCCGGTGGCCTGCGAACCTGCGTCCGGCACGCCCCGGCTTTCGGCCGTCCCGGGCGCTTGCGGGCACGCTCGACCGGAGCGGCGGGGCACGGCCGCGTTCTGCTCGCGCCGCGCCTCCCGCGCCGAGGGGAGTTCGATGATCCGGCAGCCCTGGCGGGTGAGGATCTCGACGACTCGGCGCGCGGCGTCGTCGTCGAGCCCGAAGACCCACGGGCCCGGGATGAGCACGACGCTGATGGCCCCCGAGGCGACGCCGGCCATCAGGTCCGCCAGGCGCGGCGGCATCCGGCGTGAGGAGATCCCGTTGTCGATGTAGAGGTACGGAGAGAGCCCGAGCGCGAGCGCCTGCGCCTCCAGCCTGCGGCGCAGGGTCTCCACGGCCCAGTCGTCGCGCGGGTAGCAGCGCAGGTAGACGGCGCTGGTCGGCGGCCGAGCCGCTGTGGGGTCCATGGTCGCTCCTTGCTGCGGTGCGTGAGTCGGATGTTGTGTTCGCGCGCTTCGGCCTTCGCTCCGCGATGACGCCGGCTCACCGGACCGATCGGCCTTCACCGTGTGTCGCCGCGTCCGGTTCGTACCGGCCTCTACGCCTGTCCGCCTACCGTCGACGCATCGTCAAAACGATTTAGCAGCTGTCGTTCAGACCGTTTCCAAACGCCGGGCATGTCAACGGGCCGTGACGTTTTCGTGTTCTCCTCACTGAGCGTGCGCATCCGGGCGGGCGCGGGCAACGGCGGGCGCAGCGCCCGCCCCGCGCGGGCCCTCACCGCGGGGGCGGGCGCCTTCCGGAGCGATCATGGACGGCTCGCTCCAGTCTGGTGGGTGGCTTGGCGCCGCTCAGTTCGCGGTCGCTTTCCGTACGCGGGGGCGGGGCGGCGTCACCGGGAGGCGGCGGCGGGGACGGACTCCAACTGGTGCGCCCAGGGCGGGTTCGGGCCGGCCACCGAGCAGGTGTACGCGGCGACGCGCGCCGCGTACCGGCAGGCGTCGGCCACCTCGTCGGCGGTCAACCCGTCCAGCCGTCCGCCCAGGCGGCCGGCCAGGGAGAGCCGGTGGAGCAGGCCGGCGGTGAACGAGTCGCCGGCGCCGATGGTGTCCACGACCTCGATGCGCGGCGCGGGCACGGAGATCCGGACGCCGTCGAGCGAGGCGAGCGCGCCGCGGCCGCCGAGGGTGATCACCACCAGCCGGACCCCGGCCAGGTGCCAGGTGTCGCAGGCGCGCTCGGGGGTGGCGCCGGGCATCAGCAGTTCCAGGTCGTCGGAGCTCAGGCGCAGGACGTCGGCGAGCGCGCACCAGCGCGGCAGCCGCTGCCGGTAGACGGCCGGATCGACCAGCAGGGGGCGGACGTTGGGGTCGATCGAGACGGTCGCGCCGTCGCGGGCGCGCACCAGCGCCTCCTCGACGTGCTCGTCGCCGGGGGCGCGGACCAGGGCGAGCGAGCCGGTGTGCAGGCAGGCCGCGTCCTCGGGGCGGGCGGCGGCGAGTTCGGCGCCGGTCCACTGCCAGTCGGCGGTGGCTTCGGCGTGGAAGGAGTACTGGGCCTGGCCGTGCCGGTCGAAGGTGGCGATGGCCAGGGTGCTGGGTTCGGGGGCGGCGACCGCGCCGGAGAGGTCGACGCCGGAGGCGGTGAGGTGGGCGCGGAAGAGCGCGCCGAAGGCGTCGGTGGAGAGCCGGCCGAGGAAGCGGGTGGGGGTGCCGAGCCGGGCCAGCGCCACGGCGGTGTTGGCCGGTCCGCC
>NZ_JNWZ01000150.1 GCF_000716545.1 Kitasatospora phosalacinea | reverse complement strand
GAGGAGTCTCAATGACCGAGTCAAGCTGCCTGCGCGTCCGGATCGGGGGTGAAGATCCGGTTGTCGCGCAGGAGTGCCCACAGGACGCTGACGCGTCGGCGGGCGAGGGCGATGATCGCCTGGACGTGCTTGCAGCCCTCGGCGCGCTTCTTGAGGTAGAAGTCCCGGTTCGGCCCGTCCCGCATGATGCTGGTCTGCGCGGACAGGTAGAACACCCGTCGCAGGCGGCGGCTGTAGCATTTCGGCCGGTGCATGTTGCCGGTGCGGCGTCCGGAGTCGCGGGGGACGGGCACCAGTCCGGCCGCGGAAGCCAGGTGGCCGGCGTCCGCGTAGGCGGCCAGGTCGCCGGCGGCGACGACGAACTCGGCGCCGAGTATCGGCCCGATGCCGGGCAGGGACTCGATGATCTCGGCCTGCGGGTGGGCGTGGAAGGTGTCGCGGATCTGCTTGTCGATTCGCTTCAACCGGTCGTCCAGGGCCAGGAGTTGCGCGGCGAGGCCGGCGACGATCGTGGCGGCGACGTCCTGGCCGGGCAGCACGGTGCGCTGGGCGTCGGCGGCCTCCAGTGCGGTGGCGGCGACCGCGTCGGCGCCGCGGACCGACCGGCTGGCGAGCCAGGCCGTCAGCCGGGCGCGTCCCCGGCGGCGCAGGGCGGCCGGGGTCTGGTAGCCGGTCAGCAGGACCAGGGCGCCCTTTTGGGAGGAGTAGTCGAAGGCCCGTTCCAGGGCGGGGAAGATGCCGGTGAGCACGTCGCGGAGCCGGTTGATCATCCGCACGCGGTCGGCGACCAGGTCGGATCGGTGCGCGGTCAGCAGTGCGAGGTCCGCCGCGAGCTGGGCGGGCACCTCGATCGTGGTGAAGTCCCTTCGCTGACGGGAGGTTTCGGCGATGACGTAGGCGTCGCGGGCGTCGGTCTTCGCCTCGCCCCGGTAGGCGCCGGCCATGCGGTTGACGGTCCGGCCGGGCACATAGGCGACCTGCTGGCCGTGGGCTGCGAGCAGGGCCAGCAGCAGTGCCGAGGCGGTGCCGGAGATGTCCACCGCCCAGTGAACCTGCTCGGCCAGCTCCAGGATCTCGCCGAGCGCGGTCAGGATCGCCGTCTCGTCGTTGACGATCTTCTTCGACCACAGCGTTGTGCCGGCCTCGTCGACCACAGCCGCCCAGTGATGGCCCTTGCCGGCGTCAACACCCGCCCAGGCACGGACACTTCGCTCTCCCACTCGCCCCTCCTCGATCCCGCCTGCATTTCATTGGCCCGAGGAACACCCCGCCGTCGTCTCCGTAAACAGCGACCGCACATGGCGCGCACATCTCAATCAGCAGCCAGGGCGCCCCGAAGAGCCGGACGGCCACTCCTCGCAAGCCACTGAAGGCAGAGAACCGTTAGCCACATCCGGCCCTCCCGGGCCGACCAACACCTTACGGAGAACC
>NZ_JNWZ01000149.1 GCF_000716545.1 Kitasatospora phosalacinea | reverse complement strand
CGAGCTGCGCGAGCAGGTCCGCCGGGGGCCGAGCGAGAAGGCCACCGAGGCGCAGCACGCGAAGGGCAAGCTGACCGCGCGTGAGCGGATCGAGCTGCTGCTGGACGAGGGTTCGTTCCGCGAGGTGGAGCCGTTGCGGCGTCACCGTGCGCAGGGTTTCGGGCTGGAGGCGAAGAAGCCGCACACCGACGGTGTGGTCGTGGGGTGGGGGACGGTGCACGGGCGGACGGTGTTCACCTACGCGCACGACTTCCGGATCTTCGGCGGTGCGCTGGGCGAGGCGCACGCGCAGAAGATCCACAAGATCATGGACATGGCCATCGCGGCGGGCGCGCCGCTGGTGTCGCTGAACGACGGTGCCGGGGCCCGCATCCAGGAGGGTGTGACGGCGCTGGCCGGCTACGGCGGCATCTTCCAGCGCAACACGCGGGCCTCCGGGGTGATCCCGCAGATCTCGGTGATGCTGGGCCCGTGCGCGGGCGGCGCGGCCTACAGCCCGGCGCTGACGGACTTCGTGTTCATGGTCCGCGAGACCTCGCAGATGTTCATCACCGGCCCGGACGTGGTGCAGGCCGTCACCGGCGAGAAGATCACCCAGAACGGCCTGGGCGGCGCGGACGTGCACTCCTCCGTCTCCGGTGTCTCGCACTTCGTCTACGACGACGAGCAGTCCTGCATCGAGGAGGTCCGCTACCTGCTGTCGCTGCTGCCGCAGAACAACCGCGAGATGCCGCCCGCGGTGGCCGCCGACGACCCCGTCGGGCGCCGCAACGACTCGCTGCTGGACCTCGTGCCGGCCGACGGCAACCGCCCCTACGACATGCGCAAGGTCATCGAGGAGGTCGTCGACCACGGCGAGTTCCTGGAGGTCCACGAGCGCTGGGCCACCAACGTCATCTGCGCGCTGGCCCGCATCGACGGCCACGTCGTGGGCATCATCGCCAACCAGCCCCAGTCGCTGGCCGGCGTGCTGGACATCAACGCCTCCGAGAAGGCCGCCCGCTTCGTGCAGATGTGCGACGCCTTCAACATCCCGCTGGTCACCATGCTCGACGTGCCCGGCTTCCTGCCCGGCGTCGACCAGGAGCACGACGGCATCATCCGCCACGGCGCGAAACTCCTGTACGCGTACTGCAACGCCACCGTGCCCCGCATCCAGCTGATCCTGCGCAAGGCCTACGGCGGCGCGTACATCGTGATGGACTCCCGCTCCATCGGCGCCGACCTGTCCTTCGCCTGGCCGACCAACGAGATCGCCGTGATGGGCGCCGAGGGCGCCGCCAACGTCATCTTCCGCCGCGACATCAACGCCGCCGAGGACCCCGACGCCACCCGCGCCCAGAAGATCAAGGAGTACAAGAGCGAGCTGATGCACCCGTACTACGCGGCCGAACGCGGCCTCGTGGACGACGTCATCGACCCCGCCGAGACCCGCGCCGTCCTCGCCTCCTCGCTCGCC
>NZ_JNWZ01000147.1 GCF_000716545.1 Kitasatospora phosalacinea | reverse complement strand
CCCGGATCCACCGAGCTGATTTCTGGGTGATGGTTTCGGCGGTCTTGTCGGGGTGACCGGCTGGAGGGTGTGGGGTGTCCGCTGGTCTGCCCAGCTCTTCCACGTCTGCTCCGGTTGGGCCCTGGCGGGCGGGGTGGTCGGGTCTCCGATCAGGTGGGCAGGGCATGGGCGGCGTCGAACAGGTCGGTGAACGCGTGCTGCCAGGGCCATCGGTCGGGCAGATGGAGTGTTGGCCGACGGGCTGAACGGGCCAGCCGGGCAGGGACGTTGACCAGGTGGGCCCGCAGGGTGGCGGTGGTCGCCCTGGCATGGAAGGAGCCGGCGAGGCTGCCGGCGGCCCGCAGCAGGTTGTGGGTGATCGCCCACAGGGTGAGCCACGCGGCGTTGGCCTGGAAGCGCCCGGAGGGCAGGTGGGCCAGGGCCGATCCCTTGCCGTCCGCGATGACCTGCTCGATCGTGGCGTGCTGCCGGTGCTGCAGCTCGGCCTGGAGCATCTCGAACGGGCTGTCGGTGAACACCGGGTGGTAGCGCCAGGCCGTGAAAAGCTCGCCCTGCCCAGCCACGACCTCGGCGTTCAAGCGGCGGACGCGGCGCACGATCAGGCGCGCGGTGACGCGCTCGGCCTTCGTGCGGCCGGTGAACGCGGTGTAGCGGGTCTCGGCGACCTCCGCGTCGGAGACCAGCTCGCCGGTGTCGGGGTCCACGAACGCGCCCGGGTAGCGGATCGCCGTCCACGCGTCCTCGTCGATGGCGCTGATCGCGGCGGCGACGTGCGGGTTCATCCGCACGGTCAAGGAGAAGCGGGCGTTCGCCCGGCGGCAGGCGGCCACGACGTCGGCGGTATAGAACTGGCTGTCCGCGCGGACGATCACCGTGCCGCTCGCGCCGGCCTGCCGGGTGGCCGCGAGGGCCTCGGCGGTGAAGGGCCCGGCTCCGCGGGCGTCGGCCGCTTTGCCCCGCCGCAGCCGGACCGCCGCGATCACCGGACGGGCCAGCGGCGTGGAGAGGGTGGCGATGATCGGGTGCAGGGTGCGCACGCCCTTGAACCGGCCGACCTCCGCGCCCTGCTTGGCCCGACCGAACACGCGCCGGTGGGTGGGGTCGATGTCCACGAACGCCACCCGGTCGACGCCGGGCAGCAGGGGGGTGGCGCGGGCCAGGCGGGCGAGGAAGTCCCGGTGCACCGCGTGGAGTTGGCGGTTGTGCCCGTGTGTGAAGGCGCGCAGGAAGGTGCCCAGTGTGGACGGCGCGCGCACCCCGCCGAACAGTCGGTCCATCGCGCCGTGCCGGAGCCGGTCGGTGTCGTCGATCGAGTCGGCCCCGGCGCACATCGCCGCGACCAGCGTCATCACCTTCGCGGCCGGATTGGCACCAGCACCGCTGTCGGCGCCTTCGATGCGTAGCCTGTCGCCGACCAGGGCGGGCAGGCCGGCGCGCTCGGCCAGGCGGACCAGCGGGACCAGCCCCGTGTCCGCGATCAGATTCGGCTCGTCGAACACGACGGAAATGGCCGAGACAGCGTGAGAGGATTGCACTTACGAGATGCCTTGCCGATTGTGCGTGGTGGAGCCTAGAGAACTCCCATCATCGCAGGTCGCAAGGCATCTCTTCGTTCTACGGGACCTTCCCGACAGCGATCACCCGGTGGATCCGGG
>NZ_JNWZ01000146.1 GCF_000716545.1 Kitasatospora phosalacinea | reverse complement strand
CGCTGCTGCCGACGCGGTGTCGTTGGAGCCGGTGACGGACGACTCGTACGGCTGGCGCTGACCTGCCGGGCGAGTCGGCGGCGTCAGGGGACATCGCCGGAGACACGGGGCAGCTCACTGCCCGTGTCCGCAGGTGACGTCGCCCCGGCGGGCCGTGCCGGTCCGCTGGCGGCCGGGCAGACTCTGCCGGGACGCCGTCAGGGCCCGGTGGGACGCCTCGGCCCAGCCCTCTCGGCGGCGCGGCCACTGTTGATGGAGCACCACAGCTTGCGAGCGGTGCGCGCTAGTTCGCGAGCAGGGCCGATCGGCCCTGCCGGCCTGGCGAGCTGTGGCACGTTGCTTGGATCTGGGCCACGGCTGTCGAACCTGAGCACCGGTCGGATGCCGATGAGGCGGGGCCGGCGCCGGCCGTCCGGGCGATACCCTGCACCCGTGATCGAGCATTCGAACATAAGCCTCGCCAGCCTTCTCGACCGCGCCGCGGATGGGCACGAGTCCGCATCGCAGGCTGTGCTCACCGCGCTGTTCAAGGGCGGGGCGTTCGTTCCCGTCACCGACACCGGGTCGGTGGTGTTCATCCCCGGCGACGAACAGCAGCCCACACTGCTCGGGTTCACCGACGCGGGGCTCGGCACGCAACTGCTGCCGGCGGCCGCCGGGATGGTGCACTGCGACGCGGCGCGGCTGAGGGACATTTTGGAGAAGACCGGCGTCGCCGCGCTCGTGGTCCGCTCCGGAAACGGACAGGCGATCTTTCCCGAACCGGTGCTGCGGGACTGGGCGACCTACGGGTCCGGGGCGGAGATGAGGCTCGACTGGTCCACAGACCCGGTGGCGGTCGCCCTGCGTGACGCACTGGCTCGACGGATCCGCGAGTTCCCCGCCGTCCGCTCGGCGTGGGTAGCGCAGGTCCGGTGGCAGACCAGCGGTGAGGAAGACCTGATGCTGCACGTGGCCGTGGACGAGGACCTGCCATCGGCCTCCGCCGACCGCCTGATGCAGATCCTGCTCCGCGAGGAGGTGGATCCCGGCCTGGGGCATTCGAAGATCGGGATGCTCGCCCTGAACACCACCACCCACGCCGAAACCATCGCCGAGCTCGACCGCCGGGGCCTGGACACCGTGCGCCACGACCCCGAGTCGGGCCGAATCCAGGTGATCTCCCGCGAGTACGACGACCCGTCCGCGGCCCCGGCGAAGGACGCCGCGCCTCGCCCCCGTCCCAAGCGCCGCTGGTTCGGCCGCTCCTGACAGAACGCCACCAGGCACTCTCCGCGCGCAAGGTATCGCGCTCCGGCCTCGCAAACTGCCGCGCACCACCGCCAAGCTGACCAGCGGCTTCTAGAGGATCATTCGCGAACTACAGTGCTCCGTCACAGTCACCGTGGGTGCCTCGGCCGCGCGCAGCTGCCCGCGCGGAGCGGTCGGGCAGCTGGCTGTTGCGGCCGCGGCATCAGGCCGGGGGAGCGGTCGAGCGCAGGACGTGGTCGACGAGTACCCGGAGCTCGTCCATGCTGTGCAGGCTCCCCTGGTGGAGCAGGAGACGGTAGTACAGCGGTGCGTAGAGCAGTTCGATGACCAGGTCCGGGTCGGCGTCCTGGTGGAGCTGTCCCGCGTCGCGGGCCTTGGCCAGCCGGCGTCGGGCGTCCTCGATCCGCGGGTGGAACAGGTCGTCGACGAGGCCCCGTGCCAGCCGGGGGTCGTGCTGGGTGTCGGCGATCAGTCCG
>NZ_JNWZ01000145.1 GCF_000716545.1 Kitasatospora phosalacinea | reverse complement strand
GTCGGTGAGTTGGGGCAGGACGTTGAAGAGGTCTCCGACGACGCCGTAGTCGACGAGTTCGAAGATCGGGGCTTCGGGGTCCTTGTTGACCGCGACGATGGTCTTGCTGGTCTGCATGCCGGCGCGGTGCTGGATGGCGCCGGAGATGCCCGCGGCGACGTACAGCTGGGGGGAGACCTGCTTGCCGGTCTGGCCGACCTGGCTGCTGTGCGGGTACCAGCCGGCGTCGACGGCGGCGCGGGAGGCGCCGACGGCGGCTCCGAGGGCGTCGGCGAGGTCCTCGACGACGCCGAAGCCGTCGGCGGCGCCGACGCCGCGGCCGCCGGAGACGACGATGGCGGCCTCGGTCAGCTCGGGGCGGCCGGTGGACACCCGCGGGGTGCGGGCGGTGACGGTGGCGGCGTTGCCGGTGAAGGCGACGGCGACCTGCTCGACCGTGCCGGCGGCGGGGGCCGGCTGGGGGGCGGCGCTGTTGGGCTTGACGGTGATGACCGGGGCGCCGGTGGTGACGGTCGACTTCACCTGGAAGGACGCGGCGAACACCGACTGGGTGGCCACCGGGCCGCTCTCGCCGGCCTCGAGGTCGACGGCGTCGGTCAGGACGCCCGAGCCCAGGCGCAGGGCGGTGCGGGCGGCGACCTCCTTGTTCTCCCCGGAGGAGGTGAGCAGCACGGCGGCGGCGCCGGCGGTCTTGGCGATCTGGGTGAGGGCGTCGACCTTGGGGACGACGAGGCGGGTGGTGAACTCCTCGGCGTCGGCGGTGTAGACCTTGGCGGCGCCGTACTCGGCGGCCTTGGCGGCGATGTCGGCGGCCGCGGCCCCGGCGCCGAGCACGACGGCGGCGGGGGTGCCCAGGCGGCGGGCCAGGGTCAGCAGTTCGAGGGCGGGCTTGCGCACGGCGCCCTCGGCGTGGTCGACCAGGACCAGGATCTCACTCATGGTTGTCTGCTCCGTATCCCTTTGTTCCCGGCGGCCCGTCAGATGAACTTCTGCTCGGCGAGGTAGGCGGCCAGCTGCTTGCCGCCCTCGCCCTCGTCGGTGACGACGACGCCCTTGGTGCGGGCCGGACGCGCGGTGACGTCCTCCACCCGGGTCCAGGCGCCGGCCAGGCCCACCGCGGCGGCCTCGATGCCCAGGTCGTCCAGGTCCAGGGACTGCACCGGCTTCTTCTTCGCCGCCATGATGCCCTTGAACGAGGGGTAGCGGGCCTCACCGGACTGGTCGGTCACCGAGACGACGGCCGGCAGCGCGGCCTCGACCTGCTCGGTGGCCGCGTCCCCGTCCCGGCGCCCGACCACCTTCCCCCCGGCCACCGACACCTCCGACAGCAAGGTGGCCTGCGCCACGCCCAGGCGCTCGGCCAGCAGCGCCGGCACCACGCCCATCGTCCCGTCGGTGGAGGCCATGCCGCACACCACCAGGTCGTAGCCGGTCTTCTCCAACGCCGCAGCCAAGATCGCCGACGTGCCGAGCGCGTCCGTGCCGTGGATGTCGTCGTCGTTGACGTGCACGGCCTTGTCCGCACCCATCGACAGCGCCTTGCGCAGCGCGTCCTTCGCGTCGTCCGGGCCCACCGTCAGCACCGTCACCTCGGCGCCCTCGTTGGCCTCCGCGATCCGCAGCGCCTGCTCGACGCCGTACTCGTCCAGCTCCGACAGGAGGCCGTCCACGCCCTCCCGATCCGTGGTGGCGTCCTCCGCGAAGCGACGGTCACCGGTCGCGTCGGGCACGTACTTCACACAGACAACGATCCTCAAGCTCACGGCC
>NZ_JNWZ01000144.1 GCF_000716545.1 Kitasatospora phosalacinea | reverse complement strand
GGCGACCTTCCCGCCGCACCGGCCTGAGAGGCGAGCACGCCCCGGGGCGCGGGGCGGCGCCGTACGCGGGCGTCCTGCCGTCGAGCCTGCGAGGCGGCTGATGACGTTCCGGGCCCGGCGGCCCGAGCGGGATGGCTACGATCTGCGCGTGGTCGATGTCGAAACGAAGTTCCGGTCCTTGGACGGTACCGCTCTGTTCGGCACGATCCGTTCGGCGCAGACGCCGGTCGGGCAGCGGTGCTGGTCCACGGGCCGGGGGTGACCCGGAGGAGGGCGGTTTCTTCACGCGCCTGGCCGCGGGCCTGGCCGACTCGGCCGTGACGAGTCTGCGGTTCGCCCTGCGGGCGCACGGGGCCGGTGACGGGTAGGAGTCGGAGTTGACGATCGCTTCGGTGGCCAACGACATCCGGGCGGCCTGCGACCACCTGCGCGAGCGGACCGGCCGGGGCCGGTGCACGTGATCGCGGCGTCGCTCTCGGGCGGCGCCGCCGCGCTGCACGCCGCCCACCGGCCCGGCAACGGCGCGCAACTGGTCGACACCGAGGGCCGGCGCTTCACCGACACCTACCAGGAGACCGCCGCGGGTCCGTCGTTCTCGGGAACGGTGACGATCGCCCCGGGCGACACCGCCCTCGGGTTCGTCACCTTCGCGGTCCCGACCTCTTCCGAGATCGCCAAGGTGCAGTCCGCGCTGAACAGCGGCTTGGCCGACAGCGTCGGGCAGTGGACCGTCTCCTGAGCCCGGCCGGGCCCCGACGCTGCCGGCCGGGCCCGGCGCACGGTCAGTCCGGGTAGTGGCAGGCGGCGGTGTGGTCGCTGCCCGGGGCGGCCGGGGCGGGGCGCGGGGGGTCGGTGGCGCAGCGTTCGCGGCGGTCGGGGGTGAGGGCGGCGTGGACGGGGCAGCGGGCGCGGAACGGGCAGCCGAGGTGGCGTTCGGCCGGGGAGGGCGGGTCGCCGGCCAGCAGCAGGCGGGGGCGGGCGCGTTCGGCGGCCGGGTCGGGGAGCGGGACGGCGGCCAGCAGGGCCCGGGTGTAGGGATGGCGGGGGCGGGTGAAGACGTCCTCGGCGGTTCCGGTCTCGACGGTGCGGCCGAGGTACATGACGGCGACCCGGTCGGCGAGGTGGCGCACCACCGACAGGTCGTGCGAGACGAACAGGTAGGCCAGGCCGAGTTCGGCCTTCAGCTGCTGGAGCAGGTTGAGCACGCCGGCCTGGACGGAGACGTCGAGCGCGGAGACCGGTTCGTCCAGGACCAGCAGGTCGGGGCGGACGGCGAGGGCGCGGGCGATCGAGATCCGCTGGCGCTGGCCGCCGGAGAACTCGTGCGGGTAGCGGTCGGCGTGCGCGGGGTCGAGGCCGACCCGGCGCAGCAGTCCGGGGACGCGGCGGCGGGCCTCGGCGGCGGGGGTGCGCTGGGCGAGCAGCGGTTCGGCGACGGCGTCGCCCACCGGCATCCGGGGGTCGAGCGAGGCGGCCGGGTCCTGGAAGACGATCTGGACCCGGGAGCGCAGCCCTCGGACGGCGGCCCGGTCGAGGGTGGCGGTGTCCTGGCCGAGCAGTTCGATCCGGCCGCCCTGCGGGGCGGCCAGCCGCAGGATCTCGTACAGGGTGGTGGACTTGCCGGAGCCGGACTCGCCGACCAGGCCGAGCGTCTCGCCCTGCCGGATGTCGAGGTCGACGCCGTCCACGGCGTGGACCTCGCCGGCCCGGCGGCGCAGCAGGCCGCCGCGGTGGCGGGGGAAGCTGCGGGTGAGGCCGTGGACGGCGAGGACGGCCGCGCGCCCGGCGCGCGGGCCGGGGTCGGCGGCGGCGGGGAGTTCCGGGACGGGGTAGACCTCGGCGGGGGCGGGGC
>NZ_JNWZ01000143.1 GCF_000716545.1 Kitasatospora phosalacinea | reverse complement strand
CGCTGGGGGCCGGAGGTGCGAAGGGGTTGAAGTCCGGCGGGGGGACCTTGACCAGGCGGCCCTTGGTCGGGTCGGCCTCTTCGGTCTCCTCGGCGGGCGCGGTGGTGGCGCTGGGGGCCGGGGGTGCGAAGGGGTTGAAGTCCGGCGGGGGAACCTTCACCAGGCGGCCCTTCGGCTTCTCGTCCTCGACTTGCGGGGCGGGCTCGGCCGCCAGTGCGGGGGCCGGGCTGCCGAACGGGTCCGGGGCGGCGAACGGGTCGCTGCCGGCGAACGGGTCGGCGGCGGGCGCCGCCTGGGCCGGGGCGGCGGGCGCGGTGGTGGCGCTGGGGGCGGGGGGTGCGAAGGGGTTGAAGTCCGGTGGGGGGACCTTGACCAGGCGGCCCTTCGGCTTCTCGTCCTCGACCTGCGGGGCGGGCTCGGGTTCCGGTGCGGGCGCGGGCGCGGCGAACGCGTCCGCGGAGGCCAGCACCGGGGAGGCGGTCGCCTGCGCGGGCAGGTCGCCGGGGGCCGGGGTGCCGAAGGGGTTGAAGTCGGAGGGCGGCACCCGCACCGCCGTCCCCGCCGGGCCCTCGGGCTGCTCGGGGGCCGCGACCGGCACCTGCACCGGCGGGGCGGCCGGCGGGGCGGTCGGCGGCGCGGCGGGCGGCGCGGCCGGTGCGCTGGCGGGTGCGGCCGGGGTCTGCGCGGGTGCGGCCGGGGTCTGCGCGGGTGCGGCCGGGGCCTGTGCGGGCACCGTCGCGGACTGCGCCGGGACGGCCCGGCCCACCGGCACCGGCGTCGGGGCCACCGAGACGCCGTCCCAGGCGAGTTGGACGGTGCGCAGCAAGTCCGCGAACACCTCGGTGTAGACGTCCCAGTCCTCGGTGTCCGAGGTGGTGAGCTGGACGGTCAGTACGGTGGCCCCGTCCGGCATCGGCACGAAGGCCTCGACCACGGTGCTCACCACCTGGCCGGTCGGGCTCTCGTCGCGCAGCTCCTTCAGCGCCGGGACGGCCCGGGTCTCCACCAGCAGCGCCGCCGGGCCGGCCGGCAGCAGCACCGTCCACACCTCGGCGTACGGGCGCTCGGTGGACAGCTCCACCGCCAACTCCTGGATCGGCTGCGCGCACTGGACGGTCGAGACCACCAGCGACACCCGCGAGCGCCGGCCGTTCACCAGCAGCGCGCCGACGCCCGCGTAGGCGACGTCCGCCGCCGCGAACTGCTCGGCGAGCAGCGCGGCCACCACCGCGAAGTCGTTGCGCTCGGCCGGGGAACCGCCCGAGAACACCTCCTCGGCGGTCTCCGCCAGGTGCGCGGACAGTGCGTTGCCCGAGCCCCGGACGGTCAGGGTGTGGAACGCGGGCGGCACCACCAGGCGCGCCTCCACCCCGGCACCGGTCGGCAGCTCCTCGGGCGCGACGATCGCCCGCGGCTCGGCGAGCGCGGCGAGCGCCGGGGTGAACCCGGCCACGTTCTCGCCCTGCAGCCCGGCGGGCTCGACGGACAGGCGCAGCGCGGCGGCTGACGACAGGTCGGTCAGACCGAGCGCGGAGGCGCCGAAACGGTGCGCCAGCACCGGCACGGCCTCGCGGCCGGCGGCGGCGTTCGGGCGCCGGAGGGAGGACACCTCGACGACGGTGCCGAGCTTCGGCACGGCGAGCAGACCGGGGCCGATCTGGCTGATCCGCAGGCCGAACAGCGCCTTGGCGGCGGGGTGTTCGGAGTCGCGGAAGGCGGTGAGCGCCTCGGACTGGTAGTGGGTGGCGCGGCTGCCGAGAAGTGCGGCGCACGCCGCGTCCAGCGTGGCCGTGATCCGGTCTGCGGCGGCGAAGCCGTCCTGCGTCATTCGCCGAGCCCCCTCGTTCTCGGGTGTGGACAGTTCAGCCACTTTTTATCAGACCCGACCGGCAGCGGTCGGCGGGTCGGGCGGGGGCGGGCGGCGACGGCGGGGACGCGGTGGTCCGGGTGAGGACGGACCGGTCGGGTCGGCGGGGGCGGGTCAGGG
>NZ_JNWZ01000142.1 GCF_000716545.1 Kitasatospora phosalacinea | reverse complement strand
GGCGACCTTCCCGCCGCACCGGCCTGAGAGGCGAGCACGCCCCGGGG
Source organism: Kitasatospora phosalacinea (assembly GCF_000716545.1). Lineage (GTDB taxonomy): Bacteria > Actinomycetota > Actinomycetes > Streptomycetales > Streptomycetaceae > Kitasatospora > Kitasatospora phosalacinea. Next base: position 2,199 of record NZ_JNWZ01000142.1, on the reverse strand, counting down.
CGCGGGGCGGCGCCGTACGCGGGCGTCCTGCCGTCGAGCCTGCGAGGCGGCTCGGGGCCGCACCGGGTTGTCTCCGGTGCGGCCCCGAGGATGTCTGCCGTGCCGTGGGCCGGACCGCGGCGGCGCGTCGGCCGGCCTACAGTTGCTTGAGGGCCTCGTCGGTCGTGGCGGCCTGGACGAAGGCGTTGATGCCGGGTCCGTCGGGGAGCGGTTCCTGGCTGCCGCCGCCCCGGATGATGTTCGAGGCCAGCCAGCCGGCGGTGAAGCTCGTCGGGATCGCGAACTGCCCGCGGGCGGTGAAGGCGATCACGCCGTAGGCGACGGAGGCGGTCTCCGGGTGGTGGGCGAGCAGCCACCGCAGCGTGGAGGCGAGGTTCACCGAGGCGCCGGGGGCGATGATCCGCGCCCTGTCGTAGGTGGCTTCCCTCTGTGCCCAGCGGCCCCGGGCATCGGTGGTGATGCGGTCGGTCAGGGAGAGGATCGCGGCGTCCTGGACGAGCTCGCGCAGCATCTCCCGGGGGATCTCGACGGTCTCCTGGTCGAAGAAAGAGTGCGCGAAGTGGCGGCCGATCATGTGCTTCTCCGATCTCGTCGCCTGGTGGTGCGGGCCGGCGGATTCCGGGGCCTGTTCGGGAAGGTCCGCGAGGCGCTGTTCCCCTCGCGCAAGGCCACCGTGCAGACCACCCACCCACCCAGGCCGGACAGGCCCGCACGCGCAAGTACGGCGGCAGCACCAAGACCATGGCCGCCGCCTACGGCGTCTCCCCGGGCACCATCGCACGCTGGGTCGACGGCACCCGCCACCCGGCCGGCAGCCTTCGCGAGAAACTGCGCCTGGACCCGGTCGACGTGCAGACCACCGAGAACGGCCGTAAGCGCAAGGCCAAGCAACTGGCCAAGCTCGGCCCCACTCGGGGATCTCCGCCCGGTCGGGCGCGCGCACCTTCGACATCCAGGGCTCGGACGCCGTCCGGGCCCGCGACATCCACTTCGATCCCCCCGGCGACCAGGCCGCCGCCCTCACCCTCGCCCTCGCCCAGGACGAGGTCCGGGAGATCATCGGCGAAGCTCTCGTCGAGTACTTCGACGGCGGCTCCTACGGTGGATTCACCGCCGACGACTTCGAGTACGACACCGAGGACTTCGACCTGAGCTGACCGACCGACAACTCGACCGAGGGGGCGGCCCACCAGGGCCGCCCCCTCGGCGCAGCGAAGGAAGGAACGCGAATGCGCAGCCCCGGCTACTACCTGGTGGCCAGCCTTCTGGTGGCCGTCGGCCACACCTCCGAGCAGGCCGAGCGGCCATCGCCCGGATCGGGTACGACGTCCTCAACTGGGCGCAGGGCAGCATCACCGGCACCGCCCTGCGCAGCCCCGACGACCGGCCGGACGCCTACGTCGACGGCTGGTGCGAGGGCTCGGGACGGCGTTCATCAATCTGTGGGGGCCTTCGGTTCGGCCACAGGGCCGAACTCGGACAAGTCCAGCACTGAGGTGAGCTGGTAGCTGTCGCCGACGCAGTCCACCGTGAGCTCGGAGAGCCGGCCATCGGTGTCGACGAGGAGGTCGGTGCCGCAGTCGGTGATGTGGTGCGCGCTCAGGCGCTGGAGGCTGCGAGCACTGACGGCCTCCCGCAGTTCTGCCACCGGCAGCCGTCCGGACAGGTGGTACGCCTGGCCGCCCTTGCGCGTGCGCAACTTCTCCATCCCCCGGTAGGAGGCCGGGTCGGTGGCCAGCAGCGCCCGCACCAGGGGGCGGTGGTCCGCCACCAGTGGCTCGGGGGCGCGCCCCGTCCTGGTCCACGGCCCTTCGTCTGTGCAGTGGTAGGAGGCGTCCCGGGCCAGCGTCAGGTACACCGTGGTGACGACGCCGCCGTCCACGGTCGCGTAGCGGTGCCGGCGCTTGAGGGCGAAGTCGTCGACGCCGAGCACGCGCGGGACGCGAAGGGGCGGCAGCGTCTGGCGCATCAGCAGACGAAGGGCGGCCGAGCGAGAGATTGCGCACGTCAGCGCGCGGGAGAGGCGGGCACCCGCCCGGCCCGCCAACCCCTTGACCACAGCGCCGAGTTGGTCGGAAAGTCGTCTGGTGCGGCGCTGGCAGCGCTCCACGACGCCGGGGACCTGCTCGCGGAACGTCTGCCGCGGGCAGCCGAGCACCGGGCACACCAGCCGCCGCAGCCGCACCGACACCACCACCC
>NZ_JNWZ01000141.1 GCF_000716545.1 Kitasatospora phosalacinea | reverse complement strand
TCCGGATCCCACCCGAAGAAGTCACCTGGAACACGTGCCCCACCCCGTTCACCACCACCGACGACACCTGACCCGCCTGCACGGCCAGACCCGAAGGCGGGGCGGGGTAGGGGTCGATCCCGTCGTTGGTCAGCCCGGCGGCGGCCGCGCAGCTCCACTGGCTGGGGCCTGCGGCACGCAGGACTTTCTCGGCTATCAGGATCTGCTGCTGTTTGGTGGCGAGGTCGGCCCGGGACGCGTACTGCCCGCCGCCGTAGGCGAGCCAGGTGCTGGAGCTGAACTGCAGACCGCCGTAGTAGGTGTTGCCGGTGTTGATGCTCCAGTTCCCACCGCTCTCGCACTGCGCAACCTTGTCCCAGGTCGCGACCGAGGCGGCCTGGGCCGATGCGGTCACGGCGAGGGAGCATCCGAGTGCGGTGAGCACGGTGGCCGCGAGGAGCGTGGACATTGCGGTGCGGGGCTTGTTGGGCATGGGAGGTCCTTGGGTGAGGAGGAGGAGGCCTGTGGTGCCGGCCCGTCCGGGGCGGGCCCTGCGGCTGCGGGTCAGAGGTTGTACCAGCCGCCCCAGGCCGATCGGCTGTAGTCGGCGTCCTGGCTGTGGGTCAGGCCATCGGTGGTGGAGGCGAAGAGGTGGACGCTGTCGCGGTCGGTGGCGGCGGCGAGGTGGGCGACGAGGCTGCCGGGCCGGGTGGTCCAGCCGTTCCATCGGCCGGTGGTGTAGTCGCCGTCAGCTGTGTGGAAAAGGCCGTCTTGGGTTCCGGCGTACAGGTGGACGGTGTCGTCGATGCCGGCTGCGGCGAGGGAGGTGACCAGGCTGCCGCCGAGGTCGTGCCAGCCGGTCCAGGTGCCCGCGGTGTAGTCGCCGTCGTCCGTGTGCAGCAGGCCGTCCTGGGTGACCGCGTACAGGTGGACGGTGTTGCGGGTGACGGCTGCGGCGAGTTGGGAGACCTGGCCGCCGCCCAGGTCATGCCAGTCGGTCCAGGTACCGGTGGTGTAGTTCTGGTCGGCGGTGCGCGGTACGCCGTTTTGGCGTAGGACGGCGTACAGGTGCACGGTGTCGCCGGTGGCCGCGGCCGTGATCGTTTCAATCTGGCTGCCGGGCACGTAGCGCCAGTCGGTCCAGGTACCGGTGGTGTAGTTCTGGTCGGCGGTGTGGAGCAAACCGTCCTGGGTCACGGCGTAGAGGTGGACGGTGTCACCGGTGGCTGCGGCGGACAGGGAGACGACCAGGCTGCCGGGCAGTTGTCGCCAGCCATTCCAGGCGCCGGCGTCGTAGTTCCCGTCGTTGGTCTCGATGTGGCCGTCGGCGGTAACCCGGAAAAGGTGGACGGTGTGCCCGGTCATCGCCGAGGCCGTCTGCGGGCCCTGCGGGACAGGGGCTCCGCCGGTGAACCAGCCGTTGCCGTGGGCCTGTTCGAGTGCGGTGGAGAAGGTACGCGCGATGCGGGCGTAGCCGAGGTCGTTGGGATGCAGCCCGTCAGCCATCTCCGGGCTGGGGGCGTTGAAGGGTACTAGCGCGGGTGCGTCGACGAAGCTGAAGTGCTTGCCCTGTTGTTGCTCGATGGGGGCGAGCTGCCGGAGCTGGTTGTTGTACTGGGCTATCTGGTCCGCCGTCAGCTGGTCGTTCAGGCCGGGAGAGGTCGGTACGAGGCCCTGGAGGATGACGGTGATTCCGGGGCGGTCGGCGAAGATCTGGTTGATCAACTCGGTCGTGCGGTCGGCAGCGCCGGATCGGTTCCCGTGGTCCAGGTCGTTGGCCCCTACGTGCAGCAGTACGACGTCGGGGCGGGCCATGGCGAGCCAGCGGTCCACGCTCGCCCGGACCTGGTCGATCGTGTATCCGCTGTGGCCCTCGTTCTCCGAATCGGCGGTCGGGCCGTTGTGCATCGAGCCGACGAAGTCGATGGAGTAGGAGGACTGTTGTCCCGTCAGTTCGGCTAGGGGTTGGCGGTAGCTGCCGCCGGTGGCGCTACCTACGCCCCAGGTGATGGAGTCACCGAGCGGCATGACGCGGACGATGTGCGGCGTGGAGGAGACGGTCGCGGAGGAGATGGCCGCGTGAGCGGCGGCGGAAGTGGTGGCGGTTCCGGTCGCGACTAGCAGGCAGATCGCAGCCAGGGCGGTGAGGCGCTTCACAGGTCCTCCTGGGAACGGGGCAGGGGGAGGAGCGGGAGTGACGGAAGGCGGCCCGGGCGGTATCGGGCCGCCCGGGCCGGTTGGCCCGTCACAGGTCAGAGGTTGTACCAGCCGCCCCAGGTGGAGTTGGTGTAGTTGGTGTCCTGGCTGTGGGTGAGGCCGTCGGTGGTGTGGGCGTAGAGGTGGACGGTGGTGC
>NZ_JNWZ01000140.1 GCF_000716545.1 Kitasatospora phosalacinea | reverse complement strand
GGGGGTCGTTGTTTCAGAACAACACAGTGGACGCGAGCAACTGAGGACAAGCCCTCGGCCTATTAGTACCGGTCAACTCCACCCCTCACGGGGCTTCCATATCCGGCCTATCAACCCAGTCGTCTACTGGGAGCCTTACCCTCTCAAGGAGGTGGGAGTGCTCATCTCGAAGCAGGCTTCCCGCTTAGATGCTTTCAGCGGTTATCCCTCCCGAACGTAGCCAACCAGCCATGCCCTTGGCAGGACAACTGGCACACCAGAGGTCCGTCCGTCCCGGTCCTCTCGTACTAGGGACAGCCCTTCTCAACACTCCTACGCGCACAGCGGATAGGGACCGAACTGTCTCACGACGTTCTAAACCCAGCTCGCGTACCGCTTTAATGGGCGAACAGCCCAACCCTTGGGACCTACTCCAGCCCCAGGATGCGACGAGCCGACATCGAGGTGCCAAACCATCCCGTCGATATGGACTCTTGGGGAAGATCAGCCTGTTATCCCCGGGGTACCTTTTATCCGTTGAGCGACGGCGCTTCCACAAGCCACCGCCGGATCACTAGTCCCTACTTTCGTACCTGCTCGACCCGTCAGTCTCACAGTCAAGCTCCCTTGTGCACTTACACTCAACACCTGATTGCCAACCAGGCTGAGGGAACCTTTGGGCGCCTCCGTTACCCTTTAGGAGGCAACCGCCCCAGTTAAACTACCCACCAGACACTGTCCCTGATCCGGATCACGGACCCAGGTTAGACATCCAGCACGACCAGAGTGGTATTTCAACGGCGACTCCACGACAACTGGCGTTGCCGCTTCACAGTCTCCCACCTATCCTACACAAGCCGAACCGAACACCAATATCAAGCTATAGTAAAGGTCCCGGGGTCTTTCCGTCCTGCTGCGCGAAACGAGCATCTTTACTCGTAATGCAATTTCACCGGGCCTGTGGTTGAGACAGTCGAGAAGTCGTTACGCCATTCGTGCAGGTCGGAACTTACCCGACAAGGAATTTCGCTACCTTAGGATGGTTATAGTTACCACCGCCGTTTACTGGCGCTTAAGTTCTCAGCTTCGCCCGACCGAAATCGGACTAACCGGTCCCCTTAACGTTCCAGCACCGGGCAGGCGTCAGTCCGTATACATCGCCTTACGGCTTCGCACGGACCTGTGTTTTTAGTAAACAGTCGCTTCTCGCTGGTCTCTGCGGCCACCACCAGCTCGGGGAGCACGTCCCGTCACCAGCAATGGCCCCCCTTCTCCCGAAGTTACGGGGGCATTTTGCCGAGTTCCTTAACCACAGTTCACCCGAACGCCTCGGTATTCTCTACCTGACCACCTGAGTCGGTTTGGGGTACGGGCCGCCATGAAACTCGCTAGAGGCTTTTCTCGACAGCATAGGATCATCCACTTCACCACAATCGGCTCGGCATCAGGTCTCAGACTCGTGTCGCGCGGATTTGCCTACGCAACGTCCTACACCCTTACCCCGGGACTACCACCGCCCGGGCTGGACTACCTTCCTGCGTCACCCCATCGCTCACCTACTACCCCGTTGGGTCACCGGCTCCACCACGTCCCATTGTCCGAAGACTCCGGGCCGGCTTCACGGGCTTAGCATCAAGAGGTTCGACGTTGGCGCTTCAAAGCGGGTACGGGAATATCAACCCGTTGTCCATCGACTACGCCTGTCGGCCTCGCCTTAGGTCCCGACTTACCCTGGGCAGATCAGCTTGACCCAGGAACCCTTGGTCAATCGGCGCAAGAGTTTCCCACTCTTGTATCGCTACTCATGCCTGCATTCTCACTCGTGAACCGTCCACAACTCGATTCCTCGGCTGCTTCACCCGGCACACGACGCTCCCCTACCCATCACAGCAGGCGTTGGCCCTTCATGCTGCAATGACACGACTTCGGTGGTGTGCTTGAGCCCCGCTACATTGTCGGCGCGGAATCACTTGACCAGTGAGCTATTACGCACTCTTTCAAGGGTGGCTGCTTCTAAGCCAACCTCCTGGTTGTCTCTGCGACTCCACATCCTTTCCCACTTAGCACACGCTTGGGGACCTTAGTCGGTGTTCTGGGCTGTTTCCCTCTCGACCATGGAGCTTATCCCCCACAGTCTCACTGCCGCGCTCTCACTTACCGGCATTCGGAGTTTGGCTAAGGTCAGTAACCCGGTAAGGCCCATCGCCTATCCAGTGCTCTACCTCCGGCAAGAAACACGCGACGCTGCACCTAAATGCATTTCGGGGAGAACCAGCTATCACGGAGTTTGATTGGCCTTTCACCCCTAACCACAGGTCATCCCCCAGGTTTTCAACCCTGGTGGGTTCGGTCCTCCACGAAGTCTTACCTCCGCTTCAACCTGCCCATGGCTAGATCACTCCGCTTCGGGTCTTGGGCATGCAACTATGGGCGCCCTATTCGGACTCGCTTTCGCTACGGCTACCCCACACGGGTTAACCTCGCTACACACCGCAAACTCGCAGGCTCATTCTTCAAAAGGCACGCAGTCACACCCCCAAAGGGATGCCCCCACGGCTTGTAGGCACACGGTTTCAGGTACTATTTCACTCCGCTCCCGCGGTACTTTTCACCATTCCCTCACGGTACTATCCGCTATCGGTCACCAGGGAATATTTAGGCTTAGCGGGTGGTCCCGCCAGATTCACACGGGATTTCTCGGGCCCCGTGCTACTTGGGA
>NZ_JNWZ01000139.1 GCF_000716545.1 Kitasatospora phosalacinea | reverse complement strand
GCCGATGGTACTGCAGGGGGGACCCTGTGGGAGAGTAGGACGCCGCCGAACAATCTTTCAGAGAAAGGGCCCCAGCCGTCAGGCTGGGGCCCTTTCTGCGTTTCCGGATCCGCAGGGTCGGACGGAGGGGAAACGCGACGGGGTTCATCAAGGGAATCGGGCTGCGTTCGGGCGGGTGGCCAGGCAGCATGGCGGGATGCCGGATCTGCTGTGGGACGACGTCAGGAACTTCTTCGACCCTGACCTGATGGGGTCGCTGCCGGATGCGCGGGTCGCAGACACCTCGGTCGAGGACTGGCAGGCGGTGCTTGATCTGGTGCGATCGCAGGGGTGGCCGTGCGAGTACTCCGAGGACGGCGTCGTGGCTCGGCTGCCGCGAGCTGCGGACATGCTGGTCCGCAGCTCGGGCGCCGACGCACTGTTGAGGGCCTGGCCCGCCGCTGGATTCCTGGTGATCTTTCGAGCATATGAGGCCAGCTCGATCGACTTCGATGTTGATCTGCGGGAACTGCCGGGCCAGGACGGCGTCGATCTGCTGTGCCGTCTGCTTCGGACGATCGGGCGCCGGCTCGGCAAGCCGGTGACGTTGAGTCCGGAGTCTGACCCGCTCCACCCAGTTCTAAGGTTCGATCCTGCGGCCGACCGCGTAGTGCTGCTGGCGGATCCGCACGTTAGCTGACTGCCTTGGCCGGCCGGGACTCATAGAAGGTCCCGTCGCGAAGCATCGCGAACAGGACGTCGACCCGGCGCCTGGCCAGGCAGAGGAGTGCCTGGGTGTGTCGCTTCCCCTGGCCGATCTTCTTGTCGTAGTAGGCGCGGGAGGCCGGGTCGCCGAGCGAGGCGAACGCGGCCAGGAAGAACGCCCGTTTCAGCTGCTTGTTGCCCCGGCGGGACGGTTGCTCGCCGCGTATGGAGGGGCCGGAACTGCGGGTCGCCGGGGCGAGCCCGGCGTAGGAGGCGAGGTGGGCGGCGGTCGGGAAGGCGCTCGCGGCGCCGACGTCGATCAGGACCCGGGCGCAGGTCCGGGCCCCGATGCCGGGCATGGATCTGAGGACCTTCGACAGCGGGTGCTCGTCCAAGAGCTCCTGGATGCACTTCTCCAGGAGTTTTCGCTGGTCGAGGACGGCTCGTAGTGAGCCGGCCAGGCTCGGCACGATCGGCGCGGCCGCCTCGGTGCCCGGGACGACCACGGTCTGCTCGTCGAGCGCGGTGAGGATCTCCTCGATCAGGCGCTCAGCCATCCGCGGAGCCTTCGGCCGGGCCAGGCTCAGCAAGCGGTGGCGCCCGGCCTTGTGCAGAGCGGCCGGGGAGCCGAACCGCTCCAGCAAGGTCAGGACACGCCGGGTGGTCCAGTCGCGGTCCGAGCACGCGTTCCAGGTGGGGGTGGATCTGGGCCAGCAGTCCGCGCAGGCGGTTGGCGATGCGGGTCGCCTCGCCGGCGAGGTCGTCGTCGAAGCCGACGATCATCTCCAGCTCGGCGATGGTCTCGTCGGTGAGCTCGATGCCGCGCGGGGTGTGCGGCATGGTGCGGGCGGCGTCCGCGATGACGAAGGCGTCGCGGACGTCGGTCTTGGCCTCGCCAGGGTAGAGGTCGGCGATCTGGCGCATCGTCAACCCGGGCAGGTAGGCAACGCGGCAGCCGGCGTCCCGGGCGACCGCCAGCGGCAGGGCTCCGATGGAAGCCGGCTGGTCGATCACGACCAGGACCGTGCCGTGCTTGGCGGTGAGCTTGTCCAAGACGGCGCGCATCTTGGGCTCGCTGTTCGGCAGCCGCTCGTCGAAGACCCGCTTGCCGACCCGGGTCACCGCGGTCCCGTGGTGCTCGCCCTTGCCGACATCCAGGCCGAGGGAGGCGTCCACATCGCCGGTGTCGATCACGCTGGTTCCTTACGAGGTCGTGCTGTCCGGCCTTGTCGGCGTGGCACCAGTCGCCGGCGTCCACGTTACGAAGAGCCTCCCAGCACGCTGGTGGTCCTGCCTCTATCAGCGGTCTACCGATGCCTCCGGCCCGGTGAGACCACTCCCCGGATCATGCGAACTACAGGGGGGAACAGTCATGCCGGACCGGAGGCCGGGAGCCCCCGTTGCGGGGCCACGAAGAAGGTAACGGGGGTTCACCGGGGTGTGGGTGGCGGTGGCGGTGGTGCCGCAGTGGGGGTGAGCGGCGGGTGGGGGCGGAGTGGTGTGTTCCGGGGGTGGGCGGGTGCGGGATCTTCTAGGCTCGCCTTCCCACCGGTTCGGTCCGGCGGGTTCGTACGGAAGGGACGTCGGCGTGCTGCTCGGTCTTCGGACGGTCATTCATCCTGCGGGGGACCTCGCTGCGGCGAAGGCGTGGTGGAGTTCGGTGCTGGGGGTGGAGCCGTACTTCGACGAGCCGTTCTACGTGGGGTTCAACGTGGGTGGCTACGAGTTGGGGCTCGATCCGAACGGTGATCCGGCGGTCGGGCCGGTGTCGTACTGGGGCGTGCGGGACGTCGACGCGGCGGTGGCGCGGTTCGCGGCGGCGGGGGCGGTGGTGCGGGAGCAGGTGCAGGAGGTGGGCGGCGGGATCCGGGTGGGGACGGTGATCGAGCCTTCGGGGGCGGTGGTCGGGCTGATCGAGAACCCGCACTTCGTGCTGCCGGAGGACGGGGCGGACGGCGGCGAGGGCGAGGGTCCGGGTCGCTGAGGGGCGGGACGGGTGGGTCACCACGGGTGGTGGGTGCTGGGGGCGGTGCCCGGTGGGGCCGCGGCGGCGGTGCGCTGGCCGGGGCGCCCGGCGGGGGCGGGTGAGCGCTTGGCGTGGTGGCGGGAGCACTCGGGGGCCGGCCGGGACGAGTTGCGGGTGTTGTTCGAGTCGTGGGGGCACGAGGACGACGACGAACTCGAGGCCGTCCGCTGGGAGTTGCTGGGGATGCTGGAGGGCCGCCCGGAGCGGGAGCGTTGGCTGCTCGGGCTGCGGAAGGCGTTCCCGTTCCACGCGTTGGCGTTCGCGCTGGGGCCGGACGGGGTGGAGCGGCTGCCCGGCTGGGGTGGGGAGTTCGTCTGGGACGCCGGGCGGGTGCGGGACCGGCTGCCGGAGGTGGAGGCGGTGCTGGGGGTGACCGGTGCGGCGCGGGAGGCGGCGTTCGGGCGGGCGGCGGAGTGGCTGGCGGCGTACGGGGGCGGCGGAGGGG
>NZ_JNWZ01000138.1 GCF_000716545.1 Kitasatospora phosalacinea | reverse complement strand
CCCCCGGCCTGACCCCCGCCGCCCCCGTCCGGGACCCGCACGACCCGCCCGGCAATCCACTGGTCATCCCCCGCCGGGCACCAGGTAGGATCACCCCGGCAGGCGGTGTCCCACCCGGTCCACGCCTGCCGCGGGCCGCTAGCTCAATTGGCAGAGCTGCGGACTTTTAATCCGTAGGTTCAGGGTTCGAACCCCTGGCGGCCCACCGTCAAAGCCCAGATCAGATAGCCCCTGACCTGGGCTTTTTCCATTTTTGGAGATCATTTTCATTTTGCCTCGGCGATTGTCGAATGTCATTTTGTCCAGATTTTGGCCAGTGTGGCCGTGGCGGTACTGGCAACGGGCGGCCGAGGTGCAGGGCAGTGTAGTGAATTCCTGCAGGTGGGAGGCGTTTCGAGTGTTTGCGATCAGAGTGGGCCACGGCATTTTTTGTGTCCGAGGTTTGTCCAGGTTGGCCGTGCGGAGAGTGGCAGCCACCTGAAGTAGATTGCAGCGCTCAGGAGTTGAAGCCGGAGGCGGTCGCGGCCCGGCGGTGTGTTTCGAGCCCGATGCGGCCACAACTGCTGGACGTGTCGGGTGGCGCGGAACCAAGGCCCCCGCGCAGTGCGGGCTTGTCGAGCGCTTCAACGTGGATGGGTGAAGTCGACACTCTCGATGGCAGGTTCGAGGACGACTGGGTGGGCAGGTTCCGCGCGCGCCCGTCGATCCTGCGGTGCCGGGTGCGGGCTGCGGCGTTACGGTGTCCGGCTTGGGCTGCCGTCCTCTCGACGGGGCGGATACCGGCGCAGCGGCACCAGGCCAGCCGCGGACTCTGCGGCCGCACGGGCGAGGTCCGGCAGGACGGAGGTGTAGGTGTCGGCGGTGACGGTGATGGTCGAGTGTCCGAGCAGCGCTTGCACGACCTTGAGATCAGCACCGCCCGCCAGCGTGAGGGTTGCGGCCTCGTGTCTCAGATCCTGCAGCCGGATCGGTGGCAGGTCGGCTGAAGCCATCAGCGTCTCGAACCGGTGCGACACGTATTGGGGATGCAGCGGTAGCCCGTCCTCGCGGACGAAGACGAGGTCGAGCCGTGGCCAGGGATGCGGGCTGCTAATGGCGGCCTTGGCCATCCGGTCCCGGTGATCGGCCAGAGCGCAAGTGGTGCGGGTGTCGAGGACGACAGTGCGTTCGCTGTGCCGCTTCGGGGCCTTCTCGTGAGGCTGGTAGCCGAGTTGGACGATCTGACGGGTGATCTCCAGGGTGCCGAGATCCAGGTCCACACTGCTCCAGCGCAGTCCGATGGCCTCGCCGCGCCGCAGTCCGCTGAACGTCATCAGGTGCCACAGTGCGTACAGCCAGTCGTCGGCGGAGGCGTCGAGGAAGCGCCCGGTTTGCTCCGGTGTCCACACCATCACCGGTCCCGGTCGCTCCCCGCTTTCCCGCCACGCGGCCGAGCGGGCGGCTGTCCACAGCGTCGGGATCGGACGGGGCACGGACGGCAGGTGGACGAGGGCCGCCCAGTTGACCGGGATCAGCAACTGTCGGACGGCGTCGCTCAACGCGGAGCGCAGCGTCGCCCGGATCCGCAGCCGCGTAGCCGGCCCTACCACCCGCAGTGGTTGCTGCGGCGTTCGCCGCGGGACGGCGGGCTCCGCAACAGGGGGCGGGGGAGCGCCAGAGCGCGGGTGGCCGGGACGGCGCCCGTGGAGGGCCTTCCATGTGCTGTGGGCTGCTCTCGCCTCGTCGATGCGTTCCCGTTCGGCGCGGATCTCCGCGTTGCGCCGCTCGATCGCTTCGAACATGTCCGCGATGTGCCGTGGCCGTAGGTCACTGAGCGGCACTTCGGCGAGGACGGGCAGGATGTGCAGGCGCAGATGGCACTCGTACGCCCGGGCGGTGGTCGGCTCCACGCCGGCCGACTTCTCCCGCATCCACTGAGTCAGGAACTCGCCCGTCGTCATCCCCGGCCCGGCGCTGTCGCGCGCCGCAGCCGTCACCAGGGACTCCATGGCGGCCACAGCGTCCTGGCGGGTGCGGAAGCCCCGTTTGCGCACCCGCCGACGCCGGGGCCCCTCTGGCAACGGAGGAAGATCGACGTCGAATCCCCAGGAGCCGTGCCCGCGCTTGGCCAGGTGCGGGCAGGACGAGCCGAGGAACCTGAGTCGGGGGTTGCCGTCGTCGTCCAGGACAGGCTGCCCGCGCGCGTTCACCACCGGTACGCGGCATGCGCAGCAGCGCCGCACCGAACCACGTTTGCCGTTCATACCGCAGGCTACTGCGCGCCGACCGACCAACCGGCTGGGGTCAGGACGTCGGGACTCAGCGCGGTGCGGCCACGTCCGTGCGGGACATCGGCCAGGGCGGCCATCTCCTCAGGAATCATGCCGTGTTTGACCGCATGGGTGAGCGCGGAGCGCAGGGACTGGCGGATGCGCTGCTGAGTGGCAGGGCCGGCGAGCCTCAGCTGCGGATGATCAGGGAACGACGGCAACAGTGGCTCGGGCACCGGCGACGCGGCGGCATCCCGCCGAGGGCGTCCCCTGCCACGCCCGTACTGGGCCCGCCACTGGCGCTGGGCTTCTCGCGCGGCAGCCAGCGTCGCCTGCGCACAGCGGATCTCCTTGTTGCGCACCTCGATCGCCTCGAACATCTGCGTGATGTCGCGCGCCCGGAGTTCCTGCACGGGAATCGTCCCGAGATGCGGAAGCAGATAGCTGCGTATGTGCCCTTCCACCAGATCCGCCGTCGTAGTGGCCAGAGGAACGCGAGCAACCCGCAGCCAGCGCCACAGCACTTCCTCCACGGTGCACCGCAGATCCTCCCGCACCTGCAAGCGGGTGATCACCGCTGCGAGTGCCGCGGCGGCCTCCGTCCGGCTGCCGAACCCGCCCTCCACTATCCGCCGCCGGCCATGAGGGCCAGGCGACAGCTCCAGGGCGAACCACCACTGCCCGTGCCGCTTCTTCGAGCGCAGCCCAGGGCATTGCGCCCCCAGCCCGCGGTAGCGCAACCGGCCGTCCGTGTCCCTAAGCTGCACCCCGGCGCTGTCCAGCACTGGGACCGTGCAGTGGCAGCGGCGATAGATCCGCCCCGCCATCAGAGCGCCGCCTCGATCCCGGCCGCAGAACCAAACCGGACATGACCCGTGCCGATGCGAACCTGATTGCCCTGCACGTCCCACCATCCCCACGTCAAACAGCATGATCCGGCCGGTGCCAGCCTCCACACCGCACACGTCGAAGCGGATGCTGGTGGCACCGCCTGCGGTGACGCTACGGACAGGCCAGGTCTTGCGTCGCGCCGACCGGCGCGACTTGCCCTCCTCCGCAGTACTGACTTCGGCGCGTCAGGGTGAATCTGTGTGAAGTGCCTGACGGGCCTGAAGCGGTGGCTGTACCAGTGGTGTGTGAGATATGCGGATGGGGGCGG
>NZ_JNWZ01000137.1 GCF_000716545.1 Kitasatospora phosalacinea | reverse complement strand
GGCGGCGGCGTCCGCCACGACAGTACCGCCGCCGTCCCGGTCGACGGTGAGCGCACCGGTCATGATCGCCACGACCTCGGACATGGAGTAGTCGGACGGCTTGATCAGGGCCTCGCGCCGTCCCATCCGGTGCACGTGGATGCGGTCGGCGATCTCGAAGACGTGCGGCATGTTGTGGCTGATCAGGATGACCGGCAGCCCCTTGTCACGGACCCGGCGGATCAGGTCGAGGACCTGCCCGGACTCCTTGACGCCCAGGGCCGCGGTGGGCTCGTCCATCACGACGACGCTGCGGGCCCAGGCGACGGCGCGGGCCACCGCCACGGCCTGGCGCTGGCCGCCGGAGAGGGTCTCCACCGGCTGGGTGAGCGAGCGCAGGCCGATCTTGAGGTCGGCCATGTGCGCGGCGGCCTCCTCGCGCATCCGCTTCTTGTCCACCATCCGCAGGACGCTGCCGAGCGGGCCGGGCCGGCGCAGTTCGCGGCCGAGGAACATGTTGGAGGCGATGTCCATCGAGGCGGCCACCGCGAGGTCCTGGTACACGGTCTCGATGCCGTGGGCCCGGGCGTCCTGCGGCCCGTTGAAGCGGATCACCTCGCCGTTCAGGCGGATCTCGCCCTCGTCGGGGGTGACGGCGCCGGTGAGCGCCTTGATCAGGCTGGACTTGCCGGCGCCGTTGTCGCCGATGACGGCCAGCACCTCGCCGGGCAGCAGGTCGAAGTCGGCGCCGTCGATGGCGGTGACGTGGCCGTAGCGCTTGACCAGGCCCCGGGCCTGGATCACGGGGGTGGCGGTGGTGGTGCTCATCAGCGGATCCTCTTCCGGGAGATCTGGTCGACGGTCACGGCGAGGATGACCAGGACGCCGGTGATCAGGGTCTGGTAGATCGAGGCGACGCCCATCAGCTGGAGGCCGTTGCGGAACACGCCCACGATGAGGGCGCCGATCAGCGAGCCCAGCACGCTGCCTCGGCCGCCGAACAGGCTGGTGCCGCCGAGGACGACGGCGGTGATGCTGTCGAGGTTGTCGGTCTGCCCGGCCTGCGGGTCGCCGACCCCGGTGCGGGAGATCAGCAGCAGCGCGGCGATGCCGTACACCAGTCCGGCGATCGCGTAGAGGCCGATGGTGAGGCGGCCGGTGCGGATGCCGTTGAGCCGGGCGGCCTCGGGGCTGTTGCCCAGGGCGTACACGTGGCGGCCCCAGGAGGTGCTGCTCAGCAGGTAGGCGAACAGGCCGAACAGCGCCAGGGCCAGCAGCGAGCCGTAGGTGACGTCGGTGTCGCCGAGCGGGAACGTCTCGCCGAGGAAGGTCAGCGCGCGGGGCAGGTCGCTGACGGTCTGCTCGTTCGAGTAGATGTGGGTGAGCGCGAAGGCGACGTTCAGCATGCCGAGCGTCACGATGAACGGCGGCAGCGGGATCAGCTTCACCAGCAGGCCGTTGAGCAGTCCGAAGCCCGCGCACACCGCCAGGCCCAGCGCGATGGCCACCAGCGGCGGGACGGTGCCCTCGGCGGCCGTCTTCGCGATCACGATCGAGCCGAAGGCCATCACCGCGCCGCAGGACAGGTCGATCCCGGCGGTGAGGATGATCAGCGTCTGCCCCACGGCCAGCGCACCGACCACCATCACCTGCTGGATGATCAGGGAGAAGTTCCCGCCGGACAGGAACTGGTCCGTCATCAGGGAGAAGAAGGCGCAGGCCAGCACGAGCGCGGCCAGCGGGCCCGCGACCGGGGCCGTCGCCAGCCGCCGCAGCGTCGAAGGCCCGGTCAGGTTTCCGTACGGGACGGTGGATGAGGTCATGAGAGGTCCTTGCCGGTGAAGCGGATCGGGAGCGCCGAGTGGCGGCGTCACGACGGGTGGGAGCGGTCCGGGCCGGGTCGGGGCAGGAGATCCGGCCCGGACCGCTGGTTCAGCGGGGCGCGGCTCAGCCCCAGCAGTTCTCCAGGCCGTAGGCGGTGTCCTTGGCCTCGACGCCGGCCTGCGGCTTGTCGGTGACCAGGTGGACGCCGGTGTCGGTGTAACCGATGGGCTTCACACCGGACTTGGCGTACTCGGCGATGGCCTTGACGCCCTCCGAGGCCATCACCAGCGGGTACTGCTGGGAGGTCGCGGCGATCTTCCCGTCCTTGACGGCCTGGGTGCCGGTGCAGCCGCCGTCGACCGAGACGATCAGGACGTCCTTCTCCCGGCCCTTGGCCTTCAGCGCGGTGTAGGCGCCCAGCGCGGCGGGCTCGTTGATGGTGTAGACGACGTTGACGTCGGGCGCCTTCTGCAGGCAGTTCTCCATCGCGGTCTGGCCCTTGGCCTGGTCCCCGCCGGTGTCCTGGGAACAGACCACCGACGGGTCGCCCTCCTTGACGCCGAAGCCCTGCAGGAACCCGTCGTGGCGCAGCTGTCCGACGGCGACGCCCGGTGCGAGGTCCAGGGTGGCGATCCTGGCGGTCTTGCCCGCCATCGCGGCCTTGGCGTACTCGCCGATCAGCCGGCCCGCCTTCTCGTTGTCGGTGGCGAACAGGGCGTCGGTGCCGTCGACCGGGTCGGTGGGACTGTCGAGGGCGATCACCACGACGCCCTTGTCCCGGGCCTTCTTGATCGCGGGCAGGATCGCCTTCGAGTCGCTCGGGGTGATCAGGATGCCCTTGACCCCGGCGGCCACCATGTTCTCGATCGCCGCGATCTGGCCCGCGTTGTCGCCGTCGAACTTGCCCGCCGCGGTGCTCAGCGTGACGTCGTTCTCCTTGGCGGCCTTCTGCGCGCCCTCCTTCATCTTCACGAAGAACGGGTTGGTGTCGGTCTTGGTGATCAGGCCGACCTTGACCGCACCGCCGGCGGAGCCGGTGCCGCCGGAGCCCTTCGAACCGGAGCCGCACGCGGTCAGCGTGAGCGCCAGGCCACCGGCCAGCACGACGGCCGCGGTTCTGGTCAGGGTGGTGCGAGAGGCGAGGGACATGGTGGCTCCTGGGGGTGCGGCCCGGGCGGACAGGGCGGGCATCAGTTGCATCGGGAATGTCATCGTTGACTTGTGTCATCGTTGACATCGGCTTGGGAGTGATGATGAAGTCTGCGCAACCCGGGCCACAAGCCCTTCCGGCGTAACGACTGGGTAACGCGGCCGCAATCAACCTCGCCGCCCGGCGGAGAGCCGTCCGCCCGGTTCCCGTAGTCCGGAGCGTCCGGTTCGCCCCTGTTCCTCCTAGCATCCGAAAGGCGCAACGATGGCCCAGCGCCCGATCGCCGTCCTCGGGGAGTGCGTCGCCGACGCCTTCGCCGACGCCCTCCAGCCCCGTCCCGGCGAGCTCGCCCTGCGCGTCCTGCCGGGCGGCGGACCGGCCAACACCGCCGTGGCGCTGGCCCGGCTCGGCACCCCCACCCGCTTCCTCGGCCGGCTCTCCACCGACGCCTTCGGCGCGCTCTTCCGC
>NZ_JNWZ01000136.1 GCF_000716545.1 Kitasatospora phosalacinea | reverse complement strand
GCAGCAGCGGACACGGCCTGGGCGGTGACGGCGGCGACCAGGCGCTCGCCGGTGCCAGGCAAGTGCGCTGCGGCCCGGTCGGCCCGGTTCGGCCGGATCGGCGGGGTTTCGGGCGGTCGGCACGGGCAGTGAGGGCGCGCAGGTGGACGTGGGTGGTGGCGGCTTCGGCTCCGGTGAGGTCCGCGGCCACGTCCAGGGGCAGGTTGAGGACGGTGTGCAGGAGCAGTTCGGCGTAGCGCAGGTAGTTGTGGTGGTGGAGGTCGTAGAGGGCGGTCAGGTCGAGGCGGCGGTGCGGGCGGGTGGTGCGGACAGGCACGGTGGTGGCCCCTCGGGTCGGCGGGGCGGACGGGGTGTCAGTTCGGGGACGGGCGGGTGGCCCGTCGGGGTGCGCGTGTGCGGCGCGGGATGCGGATGGGCAGGCCCGCGGGTGTGTAGCCGCTGAAGGGCGGGTGCGGCAATGGGCCGTGCTCGGCGGCTTCGTGGACGGTGAGTCCGTGGGAGTGCAGGAAGCGCAGGTCGTCGTTGGTGAGGTCGGCGCTTCAGGGTGACCGATCCTCACCCGTCGGCGTGACCGCCTGGAGCGGTGGCTAGGCTGCGGAGCATGCTCGTAGCCGCTGCCGTCTGTCCTTGCCTGCCGTCGCTCGCGCTCGCGGCGGACGTGGGCGCGGCTGCAGCACCGGAGCGGCTGCGCGCGGCGTGCGCGGAGGCGGTGGCGGCCGTACTGGCCGAGGAACCCGAGATCGTGGCCGTGGTCGGCCCGGGTGGGCGATCCCTTCTCCACGAGGAGGGCACCCTGTGGGCCCCTCGGGACCTCGGGCTCCCCCTCGGCGTACGGCTCGGGCGGGGCCGGGCCGCGAAGACTCCGGCGAGCGGGCTGCCGATGGCGCTCGGCGTCGGCGCGCGGCTCTTGGAGCAGGCGGGCTGGAGTGGTCCGGTGCGTGCCTACGAGCTGGACGACGCCCGGAGTTGGGCCACGAACGGCGAGGACGGCGTGCACCTGGCGGGGTGGGCGGACCGCGTCGGGCTACTGGTGGCGGGCAACGGTCCGACCCACGCCGACGCGGACGGAGCCCGGCGGCTCGACCCGCGGGCCGAGGAGATCGACGCGGGCGTCGCCGCCGCGCTGGCCAGCGGCGACGCGGACGGATTCTTCCCCGACATGGACGCGGGCCTCGCTCGCGAGCTGGGGGTGTCGGGTCGCTCACCCTGGCAACTGCTGGACGGAGCCGACTGGGACCTGACCACCCACCGCCTCCTGTACGCCGGGACCGTGGACGGCGTCAGCTGCTTCGTGGCGACCTGGTCCCCCTGAAGCGCCGACCCCAGCAATCACCAGCGTCTGCGCAGGGCGGGGCCGACGGCGAGCCGGGGACCGGGAAGGGCTCGCTGCGATTGTGTTCGTGGCGACCTCGGGCTGCACCTGGCGCCGGCTCCCGTAGATCTTCGGGGCCTGTCGGCGGACGATCTACCGGCGCTTCACCGGTCAGAAGCGATTCCCAAACCGGGGGACATGGCTGCCACTCGAACTTCCGCGTGCATCAGGCTCGTTCGGGTGATCAGGTCGCGGCCGGCGCATAGAAGAAGGGCCTCTTGCACAGTTCGGTGATGTCGAGTCAACGAACCGTCAGGAGGCCCTCGTGCTCCACTGTGGCGTGCCCGCTCCCGCCGACGGGTCTCGATCGCCGCCCTGACCTGCTACAAGCCCGGAGAGCGGTCCCGGCTGATCTACCGGCCCAGGCTGGATGACGGGCCGGGCCGGAGCAAGGGCCGCAAGAGCTTCGCCTGGACCGACTACCGCGACCTGATCGCCGCGGCGCACAGCCAGCTGGACGGCCCGATCGTCCTGATCTGGGACAACCTGAACACCCACCTGGCCGCCGGCATGAAGGAGTTCGTCGCAGCCCAGGACTGGCTCACCGTCTACCAGCTGCCCCCGTACGCGCCCGACCTCAACCCGGTCGAGGGCATCTGGTCGCTGCTGCGACGCGGCTTCCTGGCCAACGTGGCCTTCGCCGATCCGGACCACCTCGTGCGGACGGTCCGGCGCGGCTTACGGAAGATCCAGTACCGGCCCCAGCTCATCGACGGCTGCCTGGCCGCGACTGGACTGGCCGCTCTGCCGTGATCGCCTTCGACCTTGGCGGTCGCCGTAGGCATCAGTGAAGGTCGCGTGGTCCACGAGCAATGAGCCTTTTCAGCGTTGAAGCTCGAGGGTGAGGACGGCCTTGGCTGCTGACGTCAGCCAGTTCGGGCTGCATCGGGCGTGTTGGAAGATTCTCCAGCGCTTGAGGGTGGCGACGCCGCGTTCGACGGGGTGGCGGAGCCGGGCGTGAGCTCGGTTCAACGACCGTTGTGCGGGGCTGAGTTCCTTGCGGGCGGGGCGTCTGGTCGGCACGGCGAAGGTGCCGCCGGCGCCGGTGTACGCCATGTCGGCCAGGGCCGGGATGCGGAGCCGGACGCAGGTCTTCACGATGCGGTGGGTGCGGGCGGCGGTCAGGTCGTGGGTGCGGCCGGGAAGAGCGCGGGAGATCCACACGAGCTTGCCCGTCGGACCGGTGATGACCTGCAGGTTGATGCCGTGGCGGCGGTGTTTGCCCGAGTAGTCGGCGCGGCCGTCGCCGACGCGGTCGCACTCGGCGAGGGTGCCGTCGACCAGGACGTACTCGGGGTCGGACTCGCGCAGGGCCCGGGTCAGGCCGGGCGCCTTCCGAGCCAGTAGGTCGGTGACCTGGTGGACGTAGGCGTGGGCGGTGCCGACGCTGATCCGGAAGCCGGCGGCGATCTGCGCGAGGGTGTCGTGCTTGCGCAGGTAGACCAGCGCGACCAGGGCGCGTTGCGAGGGTCGGAGTTTGCAGCGGCGGTCACCCTCGCGGGTGACGATGAGCATGGTGACCCACTCGACGAGGGCGTGCGGCAGGTCCAGTGCGGCAGGATATGTGACCAACGAGGCTTCCTGGCTGGTTGCTTGAGACGTGAGACATCTCGCTCAACCGCCCGGGAGCCTCGTTCGTTCTGCCCTCATCCCCACCGCTCGACCGTCACCCGTTCGGTGGCCGCCCTGAAAAGGCTCAATGATCGGCGAGCCACCGTCCTCCGGAAGAACGACCAGGAACCGCCAGCGGTCGTGCTCAACGTTCGCCAATCCGATGGTCGCCGCGGCTGAGAAAGCCTCGGCAGCCGGCCCGGCACCGTCGGTCAGCTCATCAAGCCGTGCGTAGAACTTCGCCATATCTATGGAGCGGCCGTTGATCCACAGGCGGACGTTCGACCCCATGCGGAGAGCGGCGAGCAACTCGTCATGCGTCGGTCCCCGAGCCGAGTCCAGGACTCTGCGGTGAAGGCGCTCCTGGACGCACGGCTGTGTCGGGGCTGCCTCAGCCTTCTGACGACACCGACGGCAGGACTGCAGCGCATCGGGGACGAACAGATGCAGGTAGCGAGTGGTATGCCGGGCCGAGATGCCGCACAGCGTCCCGCGCGCGCCCATCGCATGCTCGACACCGGGAACGCCGTTCACCTCGCAGGCTCCGAATCGAGTCGGCTCCCGAGCTGTTGCAAACGACCAGCCGTGGTTCGGGGCATCGATCACGCGCACGAGCATGCCACAGCCGTACCTCGCCTGACGATGATCACCGACATCGCGAGTTCAACCTGAGTAACCGGCGACGGCGCCAGCCAGCGTCACCAAAGGCGCAGGAAGCTCCGAACGTCGTCATACTGACTTCGGCGCGTCAGGGTGAATCTGTGTGAAGTGCCTGACGGGCCTGAAGCGGTGGCTGTACCAGTGGTGTGTGAGATATGCGGATGGGGGCGG
>NZ_JNWZ01000135.1 GCF_000716545.1 Kitasatospora phosalacinea | reverse complement strand
GCCGGAGGGTTCCTTCCGGCGGCCGCCCGCGCGGTGTCCACGAGGTGCCCGGGTTCTCGCGGGTCACGCGGGCTGCGCGGCTGTCTCAGGGGCGGGTCTTGGGGGCGTTCTCCGCCGTCCGGGCCGGGTCGAACTCGGCGACGGGGGACAGGATCTCGTCCATCCGGGCGAGCAGCGCGGGCTCGAGCTTCACGCCGGCGGCCTTGACGTTCTCGGTGACCTGCTCGGGACGGGAGGCGCCGATGATGGCCGCGGACACGTTCGGGTTCTGCAGCACCCAGGCGACGGCGAGCTGGGCGAGCGAGAGCCCGGCCTCCGCCGCGAGCGGCTCCAGCAGCTGGACACGCTCCAGGACTTCGGGCCGCAGCCAGCGCGCCACGAAGTTCGCGCCGCCCTTCTCGTCGGTGGCCCGGGAACCGGCCGGCGGCTCGGCGCCCGGCTTGTACTTGCCGGTCAGCACGCCCTGCGCGATCGGCGACCAGACCACCTGGCCGATGCCCAACTCTTCGCAGGTCGGCACCACTTCACCCTCGATGACCCGCCACAGCGCGCTGTACTGCGGCTGGCTGGAGACGAACGGGACGCGCAGCTCGCGGGCCAGCGCGTGGCCCGCCCGGATCTGCTCGGCGGTCCACTCGGAGACGCCGATGTACAGGGCCTTGCCGGAGCGGACCACGTCGGCGAACGCCTCCATGGTCTCCTCCAGCGGAGTGGAGGGGTCGTAGCGGTGGGCCTGGTAGACGTCCACGTAGTCGGTCTGCAGGCGGCGCAGCGAGCCGTCGATCGACTCCATGACGTGCTTGCGCCCCAGCCCGCGGTCGTTGCGGCCGGGCCCGGTCGGCCAGAACACCTTGGTGAGGATCTCCAGCCCTTCGCGGCGCTCCCCCTTGAGCGCCCGGCCGAGGACCGACTCGGCGCGGGTCTCGGCGTACACGTCGGCGGTGTCGAAGGTGGTGATCCCGGCGTCGAGGGCGGCTCGGATGCACGCGGCCGCGGTGTCCTCCTCGACCTGCGAACCGTGGGTGAGCCAGTTCCCGTACGCGATCTCGCTGATGATCAGGCCGCTTCGGCCCAGGTGGCGGAATTCCATGGTCCGTACGGTACGCCAGCGGCGGCGGACGGGGCGGGCACCGGCCCGGGAAAGCGGGAACAGGGGGGGCGGAAGCCGTCCGGCCCGGGCCTTTGGGCCCTACCGGGCGGGACGCGGACGGGCGCAGGATCGAGGCACTGAAGGCGTGGCACACGACGAGGATGCGGCGAGGAGTGATCCGCGATGACCGAGTCGATGGCGATGGCGACGACGGGAGTGCCGGGCGGCCCGGTGGACGGGGTGCCGGGCGGGCCGAGCGAGGCGGAACTGCGGGCGCTGGTGGCGGCCGCCGGGGCCGCGCCCTCCCTGCACAACGCGCAGCCGTGGCGGTTCCGGCCGGCCGGGGACGGGCCCGGCGTGCTGGTGTACGCGGACCCGGCCCGGGCGGTGCCGCTGGCGGACCCGGACGGGCGCGGCATGCTGCTGTCGATCGGGGCCGCACTGTTCAACCTTCGGGTGGCGGCGGCCCGACTCGGTCTGCCCGTCGAGGAGTTGGACCTGATGCCGGGCCCGCTCGACACGGTCGTCCCCGACCGGCCGGTCGCGGTGGTGCGCTTCGGGCCGCGCGGAGTGCCCTACGAACCGGCCGAGTTGGCCGAGGCGATCGCTCAACGGCACTCCAGCCGCGAGCCGTTCGGGAACCGGGACGTGCCGGAAGCGGTGATCGGCGAGCTGATCGAGGCCGCCGCCGACGAGGACACCGTGCTGGACGTGCTGGAGGAGGACGGCGCGCGCCGGGTGCTGGCGCTGACCGCGGAGGCCGAGGCGCGGATCGCCGGGGACGCCGCCCTCCGGGCGGAGACCGGCAGCTGGGTGCGGGCCGAGCCGGCCCCGGACGGCATCCCGAAGCGCGCACTCGGCCCGCAGGACCACGAAGTGCGGGTCCCCATACGGGACTTCGCCGGGCGCGGGCCCGCCCGGTCCAGGCGCTTCGAGGCGCTGCCGCAGGTCGCGACCGTCTCCACCCGGGGCGACACGGCGGCGGACTGGCTGCGGGCCGGGCAGGCGATGGAGCGGGTCTGGCTGGTGGCCACCGCCCGCGGGCTGCGGGTCTCGGTGCTCCACCAGGCCATCGAACTCCCGGACACCCGTTGGCGGTTGCGCGACCCGGAGAGCGGCGTCGGCACCGTGCAGGTGGTGCTGCGGGTCGGTTACGGCCCGCCCGGCCCGCCCACCCCGCGCCGGAACGTCGACGACCTGCTGCGCGGGTCGGCCGGGGACCGCCGGTAGGCGCCCTGTCAGTGCCCGGGGGCATGATCGGCCGCGAGGACCCCACGGACGGACGGAGCGGCGACATGGCGATCACCAACGAGCGGCTGGCGGAGTACGAGTTCCTGCGGTCGATGCGCGGGGACGGCTACTACCCGGCGCACCTGGTGGCCAAGGGCGGCGACATCCTGCGCGCGCTGTGCGAGCGGATCGAGGCCCGACCGCCGCACGGGCTGAAGGAGTTGTACGTCCTGACGCACGCCGCGACGGAGGAGTTCAACCTGCTGGCGGAGGAGTTCTACGCGGCCGACAGCGACATCGAGACGGTCGCCCGCGAGGCGATCGCCGAGGACTTCGGCCACCTCGCGCAGGCGTACGGCTTCCCGGACGCCGACCTGGAGGAGCTGATCGCGCCCCGGGAGTGGTGACGGCGGCGCCCGGTCAGCGGACGGCGCCGGCCAGCAGGGCGCGGTGCGGCAGCAGCAGGCCGTCCGTGCCCGCCGGGCCGGTGCGGAACTCCCCGGCCAGCCGCTCGTAGTGCTCGCGGGCCGCGGCCCGGATCTCCGGCGGCTGGGCGAGCAGGGTCAGCCCGATGGTGGCCACGCCGGAGGCCGGGCCGCTCCACCACTCGTCCACCGTCGTGGCGTGGTCGAAGTCGACGGTGCGGCAGTGGACTTCGCGCAGCCCGGCGGCGTCGAGCAGGCCGGCCAGGCCGTCGGCGGTGCGCGGGAAGTCGTCGGCCGGATCGAGCGGCCCCAGGTGCGGCGGGCGGACCGCGCCGGCCGCCTGCAGGGCGCGCGGGACCAGCGTCTGCCCCGGGGCGGGGCTGCCCGACCAGATGGTCAGGGCGATCCGGCCGCCCGGGCGCAGCACCCGCCGCAGCTCGGCGAGCGCGATCAGCGGTCGGCCGACGTGGTTCAGCACGAAGTTGGCCACCACCGCGTCGAACTCGCCATCCTCGAAGGGGAGTCCGGGGAGGGTGGCGAGCACCGCGCGGGCCTGCGGGGCGTTGCGGCGGGCGAGTTCGAGCATGCTCGGCTCGGCGTCCACCGCGGTCACCCGGGCCCCGCGCGCGGCGGCCCCGGCGGCGACGGTGCCCGGGCCCGTCCCGACGTCCAGCACCCGGCTGCCCGCCGACACGCCCGCCGCGTCCAGCAGTTCGCCCACCGGGCGGGCGCAGAGCCGGCCGAACGAGGCCGCGTAGGCGGCACCGCGCCCGGCCCAGGCGGCGCGCTCGTTGGCGTCGAAAACGGTGTGCTGCGGCGCGGTGCTTCGAGTCACGGGTCCCCCTCGTAACGATGGTCGGTGGACGATCCTGGTGGCACCCGGTGCTGGCGTCCGCAGCACGGGGGAGCACTTGGACGCCGTCGAACGGGCCGCGCTGAAGCACGGGTTCGACAGCGCCGACGACCTGCCGGGGCTGCTGCGCGCCTGCGCCGGGGAGTGGGAGAAGGGCGCGACCTCGGCGGTCGTGCCCTTCCCGTTGCTCGCTCCTACTCGCCGGTGGAGGCTGTCGACAGCGCGTCAGCCCGTCTTGACCTGGTCGGTGAGTTGGGGCAGGACGTTGAAGAGGTCTCCGACGACGCCGTAGTCGACGAGTTCGAAGATCGGGGCTTCGGGGTCCTTGTTGACCGCGACGAT
>NZ_JNWZ01000134.1 GCF_000716545.1 Kitasatospora phosalacinea | reverse complement strand
GACGAGTCCCTTGCCGAGGTAGCCGGTGACGTTCTGCTGGTTGGGCAGGGTGCCCTGGGCGGGGCCGGTGCCGAAGGCGGTGCCGGCGGTCGTCCAGGAGCCGTAGGTGCTCCCCTCGAAGTCGGCGAGGACCGTTCCCGTGGGCGGCGTTGCGGTGGCGGGCCCGTCCGGGGTGAAGGTCGTGCCGTCGAAGTCGCCGACGAAGTACTGCGCGGCGGAGGTGTTCTGGGGGCCGCCGGGGTTGATGTTGACGACCAGCACCCACTTGGTGCGCGCCGGGTCGCCGCCCACCGGGAGCTGGAAGAGGTCCGGGCACTCCCACAGGCCGCCGGTGGCGCCGGCCGGTCCGAAGTCGCTGAGCTTGGTCCAGGTCTTCAGGTCCGGGGAGGAGTAGA
The DNA here is from genome assembly GCF_000716545.1 of Kitasatospora phosalacinea. GTDB lineage: Bacteria > Actinomycetota > Actinomycetes > Streptomycetales > Streptomycetaceae > Kitasatospora > Kitasatospora phosalacinea. The sequence goes on along the minus strand of NZ_JNWZ01000134.1, from coordinate 3,675 downwards.
AGCTCACCTTGTGGTCGGCGGACAGGGCGACCGTCATGAGCCAGCTGTCGGTCCGGGCGTTCCAGAACACCTTGGGGTCGCGGAAGTTCTGGGAGCCGATGGTGAGGACGGGGTTGCCGGAGTACTTGGTCCAGGTGGTGCCGCCGTCGGTGGAGTAGGCCAGCGACTGGGCCTGCACGCCGTCGGACTTGCGGTGGCTGGTGTAGATCGCGACCAGCGGGGGGTTGGTGCTGGTGCCGAAGCCGGTGGTGTTGTTCTTGTCGAGGACGACTCCGCCGGAGAAGACCATCTCGTTGGCGTCCTGGGGGAGGGCGATCGGCTGCTCGGTCCAGTGGACCAGGTCGGGGCTGGTCGCGTGTCCCCAGGACATGTTGCCCCAGGTGTTCCCCGACGGGTTGTACTGGAAGAAGAGGTGGTACGCGCCCTTGTACCAGATCGGGCCGTTGGGGTCGTTCATCCAGTTCTGGGCGGGCGAGAAGTGCAGCTGGGGCCGGTAGGTCTCGGTGTACGAGGTCTGCGCGCCGGCGGAGGGCGCGAGGAGCGCCAGGCCGAGGACGGCGGCGGCGGAGAGGGCGAGCAGGCGCTCGGAGCGGTGGTGCGTGACGGTTCGGTCGCGCATGTGGGTCTCCTCGGGTCCGGACCCCCGGGGCGGGTGGAGTGCCCGTGCGGGTGGGTCCTCGGGAGCGGCGTGCCGCGGTGGGGGTGGCGCGGTGGGGCAGGCCGCGGGGTGGGGGATGGCACGGAGTTCACTCGGCGGAGGCCGGGACGGACACGGCCGGGTCCCGGTCTCCGGATCGGACGGGACGCACCCTGCGCCCGTGCGACGACGGGGCCGGGTGGACCGTGCGGGGGCGGGCACCCTCAAGCCCGCCCCCGCACGGGGCTCTTACTCGCTCCGGTAGGAGCCGAGGTGCCAGAGCTTGAGGCTGTCGAGGCGGGCGGACCCGCCCTCGGCGAACAGCTGGACGCCCTGGCTGCCGGGGTCGGGGAAGACCTGGTCGGTGATCACCGCTTCGCCCTGGCCGCCGAACACCTCGACCGAGGACCAGTCGACGACGATCCGGAGGTGGATCCTGCCGTCCTTCTGGGGCTTGAGCGGGGCGGTCTGGACGCCGGGGAAGTTGGGGTCGAAGTCGACGGCGCCGGACTTGGTGCGGTCGACGTACAGCTGCTGGTTGGCGGTGTCGTAGCCGATGACGGTCTCCTGGCCGGCGCCGGTGCGGACCTTGAGGCCGAACTTCTTCGCGTCGGCGGGCGAGAAGACGGCGTCGATGTCGAGGGCCTTGCCGTTGCCGCGGGCGGGCAGGGCGGTGGTGCCGGGCCGGACGGTGACGTGGTTGAGGGCGACGGCCGGCCCTTGGCGCAGCGTGTTGAGGGACTGGACCGGCTGCTGGGTGAGCTGGAGGCGGCCGTCGACGGTGCGCAGCTGGAGGTTGCGGGGCAGGCTCTGGGCGCTGCGCCAGGGGGTGGTGGGGATGTTGCCGGCGTACTGCCAGTCGTTCATCCAGCCGATCATGGTGCGCTCGCCGCGGGGGGCGTCGTTGTAGGTGACGGCGGCGTAGAAGTCCTTGCCGAAGTCGACCCAGTGGGCGCGCTGGAGCGTGGAGAGGGCGGGGGTGTCGGCGGCGGTGAACTGGTCGGCCATGATGTGGCCCCAGCCGCCGGTGTTCAGGTCGGCGATCTGGATCTGGGCCTGCTTGCCCTTGTAGGGGCGCAGGTCGAAGGAGGCCCAGTCGAGGGTCTCGCTGTCGGAGCCGGTGGCGCTCTGCACGACCTGGCCGTCGACGATCAGGTTGACGGCGGTTTCGTTCGACTGGGGCTTGGCCCGGGTGTCGGAGAGGACGACCTGGTCGACGTTGATGTGGCCCCAGCCGCCGGTGTTCTGGTCGACGATCTTGATCTGGGCGGTCTTGCCCTGGAGGTCCGTCAGGTCCCAGGAGGCCCAGTCGAGTTGCTCGTTGTTGCTGCCGGTGGTGCTGCGGACGGTCTTGCCGTCGACGACGAGTTCGACGGTGGTGGGGGAGTCGGAGTTGGCGGGGTGGGTGCCGCCGCCGATCTGGAAGTCGAGGTACTTCTTGTCGATGGTGAAGGCCGGGGAGGTGAGGGTGCCGGTGGTGGAGTCGCCCTGGAGGAAGCTGTTGGCCAGGCCGTGGCCGGTGTAGCCGGTGACGGCCTGCTGGTCCGGGAGGGTGCCCCGGGCCGGTCCGGTGCCGAAGGCGGTGCCGGTGACGGTCCAGTCGCCGTAGGTGTCGCCTTCGAAGTCGGCGAGGACGGTGCCGGTGGGGGTGGGCTGCGGGTCGGTGACGGCGTTCGGGTTGTGGGGGTGGTTGCCGCCGCCGACCTTGAAGTTGAGGTAGTCGCTGGTGGCGGTGAAGGCGGGGGAGGTGAGGGTGCCGGTGGTGCTGTCGCCGTCGTGGAAGCTGTTGGCGTGGCCGGTGCCCTCGATGCCGGTGATCGCGGACTGTCCGGGCAGGGAGCCGGTGGCCGGCGCGGTGCCGAAGGCCGTGCCGGTGGTGGTCCAGGTGCCGTAGCCGCCCTGCTCGAAGTCCTGCAGGACGGTGCCGGCGGGCGGAGTGTAGGAGCCGTCGTCGTCGGGGGTGAAGGTGGTGCCGTCGAAGTCGCCGACGAAGTACTGGGCGCCGGAGCCGCCGGCGATGCCGCCGGGGTTGATGTTGACGACCATGACCCACTTGACGTGCTCGGGGTCGCCGTCGACGGCGAGCGGGAAGAAGTCGGGGCACTCCCAGCCGCCGCCGGTGGCCCCGGCCGGGCCGAACTCGCTGAGCAGCTTCCAGGACTTGAGGTCCTTGGAGGTGTAGAACTCCACCTTGTGCTCGTCGGCCAGCGAGACGGTCATCAGCCAGCTGCGGGTCGGCGCGTACCACTGGACCTTCGGGTCGCGGAAGGCGTGGGAGCCGATGTCGAGCACCGGGTTGCCGGTGTACTTGGTCCAGGTGCGGCCGCGGTCGGTGGAGTAGGCCAGCGACTGGGCCTGCCGCCCGTCGTCGTAGGCGCTGGTGTACACCGCGACCATGGCGGGGTTCGCGCGGCTGCCGAGGCCGGAGGTGTTGTCGGTGTCGACGACGACGCTGCCGGAGAAGACCATCTCGTCGTCGCTGCGCGGGATGGCCAGCGGCAGCTCCTTCCAGTGGACGAGGTCGGTGCTGACGGCGTGGCCCCAGGACATGTCGCCCCAGGAGTTGCCGTTCGGGTTGTACTGGTAGAAGAGGTGGTACTCGCCCTGGTAGTAGACGAGTCCGTTGGGGTCGTTCATCCAGTTCTGTGCGGGGGTGTAGTGCACCTGGGGGCGGTACTGCTCCTGGAACCGCCCGGTGTCGGCCACGGCGGGGGAGCCGGCGGTCAGGCCGAGGCAGACGGCGGTGGCCAGGACGGCCAGTGAGGTGCGGCGGGCGGGTCGGGACGCGCGCATGCGAGCTCCTTCGCAGAGCTTGGGCGGGGTGGGGGGCGCTCGCGGGCACGGCCGGGTACGGCGGCTTCGGGGCATGGCTGTGCCGGGGCAGGGCGGCGCGGCGGCGGGCGCCGGGGGTGAGCGGGTCGTTGGTGGTGCGCGGTGTTGTGGTGTGCGGTGCGGTGGTGGTGTGGAACTAGCGGGTGGTGGGTGGGAGTTCGCCGGAGCCGCGGGGGATGAGGCGGGTGGGGATGGTGACGGTGCGG
>NZ_JNWZ01000133.1 GCF_000716545.1 Kitasatospora phosalacinea | reverse complement strand
GCGACGACGATCTTGGCGGAGGTGGTGGCGCGGCTGGGGGCGGCGGCCGCGTTAGAGCTTGCGAAGTCCACTGAGGACCCTTTCGAGCAGCGTGACGTCGGGCTGGTTGCCGGATTCGCCGCCGGCGGCGGGCTGGTGGATGGCGACCAGGCCGGCCTCGGCCAGGTCCGCCACGAGGATGCGGGCCACTCCCAGCGGGAGGCCGAGCAGCGCGGAGATCTCGGCCACCGACTTCACGTCGGAGGCGCACAGGGCGCAGATCTGCTGGTGCTCGGGCAGCAGGGTGGCCATCCGGGCCGGATCGACCGCGGCGGAGACCAGGGCCTCCAGCGCGAGTTCGTAGCGGGGCCGGGTGCGTCCGCCGGTCATCGCGAACGGGCGGATCAGCGGTCCGGCGTCCTCCTCGTCGTCGGCGTACTCCTCGACGTGGCCGGGCTGCTGCTCCTCGTACCGGTGCGGCAGGTCGGGTTCGGGGAACGCGTGGGGGCCGGGGTGGGCCTGGCCGTATCCGTCCTGCTGCTGGTACCAGCGCGGGTCGGACTGCGGGGGCAGGTACGACTGGCCACCGTTGAACTGCGGCGCGTACTGCTGCTGCTGACCGTGGCCGACGCCGGGAACCCCGAAAGCGTCGTGGCCGGAGCCCGCGTACGGGACGCCGAACTGGCCACTGTGGTCGGGCGGTGTCACGGTTCATCTCCTCAAAGGGTGCGGCGGTGCGTTGCTGGCCGCGTCGCCGGGGAGCGCCGTGGCCGGTGGTGCGAAGGCCGTACAACGCCCGGTCCCGAGGCCGCCGAAGCGACCTCGGGACGGGCAATGAGGTCTTTCGAATACCAGGACGGTATCCGACGAACCGTCAGTGCAGGAGACTGGGCGACGGCGGCCAGCTGGTCGGCACGGTCCCGGGGGAAGCCCTCGGACATGCACAGCAGCAGACCGTCGGCGGAGACCACCACGGTGTGGGACACCCCAGGGGTGTTGTCCACGAAATTGGTGATCAGCCAGTTCAGGTTCTGTGCGGCCTGGCTCATCTGGGTCAACTCAACGCTCCTGCTGGTTCGAGCCGCCGAAGAGATCGGTGCTGCTGTTGTGCGGTCCATCACCGTACGCCCCCTGGTCGGGGTCGATCCGGAAGCTACCGGTGGCACCGGGGTCGCCGCCGGCCTGGCGGCCCTGCTCGACGCCGCGGCGCAGGTTGGTCAGACGGCCCCGGACCTCGTTCGGGTCGCGGGAGACCTGCGGGCCTTCCTGCGGGGTGGTCCGGGCGTTGCCCGGGACCAGGTTCTGGCGGGGCACCCGGCGCGGCAGGCCCGAGGGGGTCGTGCCGGCCGAGGAGGGCTCGCGCAGCTTCTCCGCGCGCTGCCAGTCGCCGTCGTTCGGGGACTCCCACTCGCTGGGCGCGGCGGTCGGACCGGTCGGCCCGTAGCCGCCCAGCGCCGACACCTCGTGGCCGCGCGGCTCGTCGACCGGAGTCGAGGTGTCCTTCGCGCCGGTGAACCAGTTCGGGGTCTCGCCGCCCGCGGGGCGGGCCGCACCGCCGCCCGCCAGCTGCTGCCCCGGACGCCGCTGCGGCAGCGCGCCGCCGACCGGTCCCGCCTCGGAGCGGGCCGGCGGCAGGGCCGGCGGCTCCTCCGCGGGGTACGGGTGCCCGGCGGGCTCCTCGTAGCCGTACTCGTCCTGCCGGTACCCGTCCTGCTGGTACCCGTCCTGCCGGTACTCGTCCTGGCCGTACCCGTCCGAGCCGTAGCCGTCCTGGCGGTACTCGTCCTGCTGGTACTCGTCGGCGTACTGCTGCTGGTACCCGTCCCCGTACGGCTGCTGCTGGTACGCCTCGGCGTACTGCTGCTGCCCGTCGCCGTAGGGGGCCTGGGCGTACTGCTCCGGGGCGTACGGCTCGTCGCCGTACTGCCCGGGCGCGTACGGGTCGTCCTGGCGGTAGCCGTAGGCGTCGTCCCGCGGGGCCTGCTGCGGCTCGAAGGGGTGGCCGTAGGCGTCCAGCTCGGGGCGCTGGTACGGGTCGTCCTGCGGGGCGTAGCCGGCCGGTTCCCGCTCGGGGTGGCCGTAGCCCTCCTCGGGGCGGCCGGGCCCGCCGTAGGGCGACTCCAGGAGCTCCGCCTCCACCGGCTCCTCGGCGGCCGGGCCGGGGCCGATCTCCAGGGCGGCCCGGCGGCGCTCCTCCAGGCGCTGGGAGCGCTGCATGGACTCCAGCGCGGGGGAGAAGCCGTTGCCGGGCACGGCGCCGCGGCCGGCCAGGTGGTCGTCGAAGCCGAGTTCGGCTGCGGTGCGCTCCTGGCCCTCGAACGCCCACTCGGGGGTCGGCTCCTGCTCCGCGAAGATCCGGGAGACGGTGAACTCCTCGGCCTGCGGCTCCGGGGCCGTCGCGCTCAGGTGGGTGAGCTGCTGCGGCAGCATGACCAGCGAGGTGGTGCCGGCCGACTCGCCGGACGGGCGCAGCTGCACGCGGATGTCGTGCCGCTGGGACAGCCGGCCGACCACGAACAGGCCCATCCGGCGGGAGATGGTGGCGTCGACGGTGGGCGGCTCGGCCAGCTTCTCGTTGATCTCGGCGAAGTCCTCGGCGGTCAGGCCGATGCCCTTGTCGTGGATCTCGACCAGCACCCGGCCGTCCGGCAGCCGGGTCGCGTTGACCAGCACCCGGGTCTGCGGGGAGGAGAACGAGGTGGCGTTCTCCAGCAGCTCGGCGAGCAGGTGGACGAGGTCGGTCACGGCGGGGCCGACCACGTCGGCCTCGGGGATGCCGGCCAGCTCGATCCGCTCGTAGTGCTCCACCTCGGAGGCGGCGGCGCGCAGCACGTCGACCAGCGGGACGGGGGTGTTCCAGCGGCGGCCGGGCTCCTCGCCCGCGAGGACGAGCAGGTTCTCGCCGTTGCGGCGCATGCGGGTCGCCAGGTGGTCCAGCTTGAAGAGGTTCTCCAGCTGGTCCGGGTCGGCCTCGTTGTTCTCCAGGTCGGTGATCAGCGCCAGCTGGCGCTGGATCAGGCCCTGGCTGCGGCGCGACAGGTTGGTGAAGATCGCGTTGACGTTGCCCCGCAGCAGCGCCTGCTCGGCGGCGAGCGAGACGGCCTGCTGGTGGACCTGGTCGAAGGCGCGGGCGACCTCGCCGATCTCGTCCCGGCCGTGCAGCGGGATCGGGCTGACCGAGGTGTCGACCCGCTCCGGGTCGGTCTTGGAGAGCTTGTCGACCAGCTCCGGCAGGCGGTGGTTGGCGATGTCGAGCGCGGCGGTGTTCAGGGTCCGCATGCCGAGGATCATCGAGCGGGCGATGTAGCCGGTGAGCAGACCGGCCAGCACCAGCGAGGCGATCACGATCAGCGCGTTGAGCACCCAGTCGGTGAAGGCCCGGTCCTTGATGCCCTGGGCCTCGCTCACGACCTGGCCGATCAGGTCGGTCTCGGCGGCGCGCAGCGCGCTCATGTGGCTCTTGGTGGCCTGGTCCCACAGCGGGCGGGTCAGGCCGTCCTTGCCGACCTGGTCGATGATCTGGGCGGCCTTGTCGCCGCCGGCCGCGGTGCTGGACAGCTGGCCGGCGTAGGACATGCCGACCGCGAGCAGGCCCTGCATGGTGGGCAGGCTGCGGCCGTCGGGCATGCGCAGCGGCAGGCGCTGGTCGGCGGTGGCCTGGTCGACCAGGGCGTCCGAGTAGACCTTGATCTCGGCGTCGTCGGAGGCGGTGTTGAACTCGCTGATCGCGGTCTGCTCCAGGCGGGAGGCGACCACCAGCGACTGGATCAGGTCGTCGCCCTCGTGGCCGTCCACGCCGCCGACGCCCAGGCCGACCAGCAGGTTGAGCATCAGCGCGCGCTGGGTGGAGGCGGACGCCTTGGCCAGCGACATCGCGTAGATCGCGCGGCCCTTGGAGGTGACGTTGGTGGAGCCGAAGCCGACCGAGTTGTCGATGGCCAGCAGCGGCGCGAACATCAGCGAGTACGCGTTGGCGGTGGCGGTCGCGAACAGCTCCGGCTTGTAGGCGTTCTCGCGCAGGTGCGGCAGGTACGACACGGCCTGCTGGAACTGGTCGTTGCGCCGCTTCATGGCGACGTCGTCCTTGAGCTTCGCGAACGCCGCGTCGTAGGCCCGGCGGGCCTCGTCGGTCCGGTCCCGGAGCTTCTTCACCTCGCCCTGGTCGCCCTGGCCGGTGAGCAGCGGCACCAGGGTCTCGTCGCGCTCCTGCTCCAGGGCGTCGGCGAGCTTGGTGGCGGTGCTGGCCAGGGTGGCGATGCGCACCGCGCGGTCGGCCTGGTTGTAGTCGTCCAGCGAGGTGTTGACGCGCAGGCCGCCGAAGACCAGGGCGATGACGACCGGGATGACCAGGATGGCCACCAGGCGGGTCGGCACGCGCCAGTTCAGCGGGGACAGGAAGTCGTACCGGGCGCCCCGGCGCGGGGCCTCCTTGGCGGGGCCGGAACCCGGGCCCGGGCCGGCCGCGGGCCGGGCGGCGGACTCGGCGGTGACGGCGCGGTTCTGCTCGGCGCGGTCACGGTCCTCGGCCGCGGTGAACGCGGAGAACTGACCGGCGTTCGGGCCGCTACCCGGGTCCTGCTGGCGGGGCTCTGAGCGCCGCTGAGGGGTGACTGGCTGCTTACGCCTCACTCGACAACAACCTCTCGACCGACTGGCGGCCATGGATCTATCCGGCGGCTACCCCCCACGGACCGCGGCCCGCGCGTGTCCTACGGGGTAGCTGGAATTCCAACACGAGCCGGTGGACCGGACAAACGGCCTCTCCGGCTCGCACGCCAGGGGTGGAAAACGGACATAAACGGGTGAACTCCCGCAAAGTTCAAGGTCATTGGCGCGCACCGGGTTCGAGCGGCTACGCACTGTCAAACGGCCCCGGCAAATGCCTACCGAACTGTTACCGGGGGGTGCGAACCATTCGTGGTGCGCACCCCCCGGCCAGGTCGGGGCTCATCGCAGTCGGGCGAGGAGGGCGTGTTCGACGAGGGTGATGAGTGCGCTCTTGGCGCTGTCCCGGCGTCGGGCGTCGAGGGTGATGATGGGGATGTC
>NZ_JNWZ01000132.1 GCF_000716545.1 Kitasatospora phosalacinea | reverse complement strand
ACGCCCTCCCGATCCGTGGTGGCGTCCTCCGCGAAGCGACGGTCACCGGTCGCGTCGGGCACGTACTTCACACAGACAACGATCCTCAAGCTCACGGCCTGCTCTCCTGTTACTGGTCCGATCCGGCGGCTGCGGCGGCTGTCCGCGCGCCACCGAGCGATCCTCGCTCCACGCAACGGGGCCCGCGGCCCGAGCAGCGCGCGAAGGTGCCCTGCCGGGACTCCCTGGCAGCATACTCACGAGTAGCCCAGCCGTCACTACTCGCCAGTAGCTTACGCTGCCCGCGACCCCGGCCCGGCACCGCGCCGCCGCCTCCGGCCCATCCTGCCCCAGCCCGACCCGCCTGCCACCTGACTCCACGCCAGATCCCCTGTGAGATTGAACGCGCCACGCCCCCGCCGGGGCCCGCGACCGGCTCAGACGGCCTCGCCCAGGGCCGCGATCACGTCCGCCTTCCGCGGCTGCCCCGCCGCCCGCCGCACCACCCGGCCGGACGCGTCCAGCACCAGCACGGTCGGCGTCCGCAGGATCTCCAACCGGCGCACCAGCTCCAGGCTCGACTCGGCGTCCACCTCCACGTGCGCGACGCCCTCCACCATCCCGGCCACCTCCGCCAGCGTCCGCCGGGTCGCCCGGCACGGCTGGCAGAACGAGGTGGAGAACTGCACCAGCGTCGCCCGCTCGCCCAACGGCGCCCCCAGCTCCGCCCCGGTCAACCGCACCGCGCCGTCCGCACCGCCCCGCACCCGTAGCCTCCCGTCCCGCACCCTGCGCACCGCTCCGAACCCGCCGGCCGCCGCCAGCACCACCAGGCACACGATCAGTCCGGTCACCCGCCCAGTGTGGCAAACCCGTGCACCGCCCCCGCGCCCGGACCCGGGAACCGCGCCCCGGTACCATGCCCCCGTGACCGCCCGCACCCCGTCGTCGACCCCCCGGCTGACCAGCCGCCGGGTGATCGACCTGTGCCGGGCCTGCACCACCCGCTGTCGCTGACCGCACGCCCTCCCCGACGTCCGGTCCCCCGTCAGCGACCCCTCCCCGGAGCCCCTCCGTGCCCGCCTCGCCCCCCGCACCCATAGACCCGCGCGGCCCCCGCTTCGCCGCCGTCCTCACCAGCCTCGTCCTGGCCGCCGTCCTGGTCACCGGCAGCACCCCGCTGCTCGCCCTGCAGACCGCGGTCTTCGCCGCCGGCGCGCTCGGCGGCCACCGCCGCGCCCCCTACGGCTGGCTCTACCGCACCCTCGTCCGCCCTCGGCTGACCCCGCCCGCCGAACTGGAGGACCCCCGCCCCCCGCGCTTCGCCCAGTACGTCGGCCTCGCCTTCACCCTCCTCGCCACTCTCGCCGCCCTCGCCGGCCTGACCTGGCTCGCCCTGACCCTCACCGCCCTGGCCCTGGGCGCCGCCTTCCTCAACGCCGCCTTCGACTACTGCCTGGGCTGCGAGTTCTACCTCCTCCTCCGACGCGCGCACTGAGAAGCGCGTCCGGGGGTCCTCTCCCGCCCCCGAACGCGTGCCCGCCGGAAAGTTCCCGGTGTGAGGGTTCCCTCCCCGCCCCCGCACGGGCGTGACAGACCGCGCCCGTTCGGGGGATCATTCGGGGGAAACACCCGTGGCCGCCGCGGCGTGCCGCGACCCCGGTCCGGCCCAGGCGTCCCGGGTACCACCGGACCGGGCGCATGGCCCGTGGGAAGTAGGGCAGACCGTGGCTGAGTTCGTGTACCCGCCGGTGATCCGCACCGCACTGGCCGCCTTCAAGGCGCTGGACCTGCGCATCTCCATCGTCGGCGCCGAGCACGTCCCCGCCACCGGAGGCGCCGTCCTGGTCAGCAACCACATCAGCTACCTGGACTTCATCTTCGCCGGCTTCGGCGCGTACCGGGTGGCCCGCCGCAAGACCCGGTTCATGGCCAAGGACGACGTGTTCAGGCACCGGATCTCCGGCCCGCTGATGCGCGGCATGAAGCACATCCCGGTCGACCGCGCCGACGGCCAGCCCGCGTACGAGGCGGCGGTGAAGGCGCTGCGCGAGGGCGAGGTGGTCGGGGTGTTCCCGGAGGCCACCATCAGCCGCTCGTTCACGCTGAAGAAGTTCAAGACCGGCGCCGCCCGGATGGCCGCCGACTCGGGCACCCCGCTGCTGCCGGTGATCCTGTGGGGCACCCAGCAGTTGTGGACCAAGGGCCACCCCAAGACGCTGACCAAGCGCCACGTCCCGGTGACCATCATGATCGGCGAGCCGATCCACCTGGCCCCCACCGACAAGCCCGTCATGGTGACCCGCCGCCTGCGCGCCGCGATGACCGAGATGCTGGACCGCGCCCAGCGCGAGTACCCGGCCGAGCCCGCCGGGCCGTCCGACCGCTGGTGGCTGCCCGCGCACCTGGGCGGCACCGCGCCGACCCTGGAGCAGGCCGAGGCCGAGGACGCGACGGAAGCCGAGCGCCGCGCCGCCCGCTGACGGCGCCTCGACGCCGGGCACCGCTCCCCTCATCCGATCCCAGGCGGTGGCACCCCTCCGACCGGCACCCCTCCGACCGGCGCCCCGGGCGGGGGCGGCGCGAACGGCGGCGACGGCGTCCACCAGCCGTCCACGCTGCCGAAGACCACCGAGGACGGCGACGGCCACCCCGGCGTGATCACCTTCGCCGCCGGCCCCGACAAGAACGGCACATAGCCCCCGCCCCACCCCGTTCCGCCCCCGGCCCGCCACCCGCGGGCCGGGGGCGTCCGGCTCCGCTCAGCCGGTGAACCAGCCCGCCGCGTCCAGCCGGAACCCGGACGGGCCGACCAACTCCGCGAGGCCGTCCTCCAGTTCGCGCAGTCGGTGCTCCCCGAGCGCGGCCGCCCAGCGGGCCCGGATCTCGTCGAACCCGGCCGCCGACCTGGCCAGCACGTCCAGCCCGCGCGGCGTCAACCGGACGAGTTTGCGCCGGGCGTCGTGCGGGTCGTCCGCCCGCTCCGCGTACCCGAGCGCCTCCAGCCGGTCCACGGTCTTGCCCGCCGCCTGCTTGGACACCCCCAGCCGGCGGCCGAGTTCGCTCGCGGTGGCCCCGTCCACGCCGATCGCCTGCAGCGCGAAGCCGTGCGCGGGCCGCGCGTCCGGGTGGCCCTGGCGGGCCAGTTCGGCGTGCAACTCGTCGATGATCGTGCGGAACCCGGCGAACAGCAGCAGCGGCAGCTCGAACCCGGGGCGGGCCGGAACGCCCGGTTCTCCGTTGCGCGAATCGACAACCTGGTTTACGTTTTGGTCAACCACGTTGTCCATTCTAGGACGCGCAGCCGGAGCCCGCCCTCCCGGCCGCCCCGGCACGCCTCCACGCCTCGAAAGGCACACCCATGCCCACCCACGCCCCGACCACCCCGACCGCCCCGACCACCGGCGCGCACTTCCCCGACCTCACCCCCGACACCGCCCCGCCGACCGCCCGCCGCCAACTCGAACAGGTCACCCGCCACCTCGGCTACCTGCCCTCCGCCGCCGCCCGCCTCGCCCACGCGCCCCAACTCCTCGACGGCTTCCTCAAGCTGACCGCCGTCTTCGACACCACCGAACTGGATCCGGTGGTCCGCGAGACCATCGTCCTCACCATCGCCACCCGCAACGGCTGCCACGTCTGCGTCGCCATGCACACCGCCGTACTCACCCGGCTCGCCGCCGACCCCGAGCTGATCACCGCCCTGCGCGCCCAACAGCCGCTCCCCGACGCCCGGCTGGAAGCCGTCCGGGCCTTCGTCCACTCCGTCCTCGACCACACTGGTGCCGTCCCCGAAGCCGACCTCGCCGCCCTCCTCGCCCACGGATTCAGCCCGCGCAACGCCCTGGAGATCGTCCTCGGCATCGGCGCCTACACCCTCTCCACCTTCGCCAACCGCCTGACCGACGCCCCCGTCGACCCCCGACTCGCCCCCTACGCCTGACCGTTCACCCCCTCTGCCGGTACGCTCCCCCGGTGACCGACCGCGGCCCCGCCCTCCCCGCGCTGCGCCACCAACTGGTGGCCGCGGTCCTCACCCTGGCCGCCCCCGGACTGCAGGACGACGCGTTCGACCCGGCGCCCCTGCTCACCACCCTGTTCACCGAGGCCTGCGACGCCGACGATCCGCTGCCGTGGATCGGCCACACCCTGCGCACCGGCGAGGAGGCCGCCCTCACCTCGGACCTCGGCACCGCCCTGCGCGCCCTCCGCGCCGCCCTCCCGCCCGACCCCCGGCCCGTCGACCACCTGAACTCCCCTGCCTGGCCCGCCGTCACCACCGCCGCCGCCCGCCTGGCCCGCGTCCTGGTCGCCAACGACCACCACGCCCGCTGACGCCCCGGCGCCCCTCTCCTCAGAACACCATCTCCACCCCCACCGCCCCCTTCCCCGCGCTCGCCGCCACCCGCAGCACCCGCAACGGCCCCTCGAACAACTCCGCCAC
>NZ_JNWZ01000131.1 GCF_000716545.1 Kitasatospora phosalacinea | reverse complement strand
CGGCCTGGCGCTCAAGCCCGAGGTCATCATCTGCGACGAGCCGGTCTCCGCGCTCGACGTGTCGGTGCAGGCCCAGGTGATCAACCTGCTGGAGCAGCTGCAGCAGGACTTCGAGCTCTCCTACATGTTCATCGCCCACGACCTCTCCATCGTCCGGCACATCTCCGACCGGGTCGGCGTGATGTACCTGGGCAAGATGGTCGAGATCGGCTCCGACCTGGAGATCTACGACCACGCCACCCACCCGTACACCCAGGCGCTGCTGTCGGCCGTGCCGGTGCCGGACCCGAGCGACCGGGAGAACCGGGAGCGGATCATCCTCTCCGGGGACATCCCCTCCCCGGCCAACCCGCCGTCCGGGTGCCGCTTCCGCACCCGCTGCTGGAAGGCGGAGGAACGCTGCTCCACCGAGCTCCCGCTGCTGGCCGTCCCCGAGCTGCTGGCCGGCGGCGCCAGGCACGAGTCGGCCTGCCACTTCGCGGCCGAGCGGGAGCCGGCGGCGGCGTAGCACCGTCGGGCGACGCCGGAGGGGCACCGGGAGACACTCCCGGTGCCCCTCCGGCGTCCCTCCCCCGTCCGGCCCTACTGCGGTCGCGTCGCAACTGCTCGGCCCTTCTCATGAGGTGAGATGCGTCATACACCCCTGAGGAGGTAGCTCCATGCCTGCAGGCACCCGTGTGCGCTGGGCCGTTGTCAGTGCGACGTCCGTGGCCCTGGTGGCCACGGGTTGCGGCAGCGGTGGCGGTTCCGGCGGCGGTTCGTCCGACGCCAGCAAGACCTTCACCTACCAGAGCAGCGAGCCGCAGAACCCGTTGCAGCCGGCCAACGCCAACGAGGTCGGCGGTGGACGCATCGTGCAGAACCTGTTCAAGGGCCTGGCCGACTACGACCCCACCAGCGGCAAGCTGCGGATGCAGGTCGCGGACTCCATCGACACCAGCGACGCGCAGACCTACAACGTCACGCTGAAGTCGGGCTGGACCTTCCACGACGGCACGCCGGTGACGGCGCAGAGCTTCGTGAACGCCTGGAACTGGGCGGCCAACGTCGGCAACAACCAGATCAACAGCTCCTGGTTCGGCGACATCGAGGGCTACAAGGACGTCCACCCGGAGAACGGCTCGCCGACCACCGACAAGATGTCCGGCCTGACCGTCCAGGACGACACCCACTTCACGATCAAGCTGTACAACAAGGTCTCGTACTTCCCGTACAAGCTGGGGTACGTGGCCTTCTCGCCGCTCCCGGAGGGCTTCTTCAAGGACCCGGCGGGCTACGGGCAGAAGCCGGTGGGCAACGGGCCGTACCAGTTCGTCAGCTGGGACCACAACTCGCAGGTGGTCACCAAGACGTTCGCCAACTACCAGGGCGTGGACAAGCCGAAGAACGGCGGCGTCGTCTTCAAGATGTACACCACCTCCGAGGCCGCCTACGCGGACCTGCAGTCCAACAACCTGGACGTGATGGACCAGGTGCCGCCGTCGGCGCTGGCGAACTACAAGAACGACCTGGGCGACCGGGCGGTCGACGCCCCGCAGGGCGCGATCCAGAACGTCGGCTTCACCCTCTACCAGCCCGAGTGGCAGCCCGCGAACACGGCCAAGGTCCGGCAGGGCCTGTCGATGGCGATCGACCGGGACACCATCACCCAGACGGTGCTCCAGGGCTCGCGCAAGTCCGCCACCGCCTGGGTCGCCGAGGGCGTCGAGGGCTACAAGTCCGGTACCTGCGGCGACTACTGCACGTACAACCCGGACAAGGCGAAGCAGCTGATCCAGGAGGGCGGCGGCGTCCCCGGCAACGCGATCAAGATCACGTACAACGCGGACGGCGGCCACAAGGAGTGGGTGGACGCGGTCTGCAACTCGATCCGGCAGGTGACCGGGGTGAACTGCTCCGGCGACCCGAAGACCGACTTCAAGACCGCCCGCGCGGCGATCACCGGGCACCAGATCAACGGCCTGTTCCGCACCGGCTGGGTGCAGGACTACCCGCTGAACGCCAACTTCCTGGCGGACGTCTACCGCACCGGCGCGGCCTCGAACGACACCGGCTACTCCAGCCCGGAGTTCGACAAGCTCTCCACCGAGGCCGACCAGGCCGCCTCGATCCAGGACACCGCGACCGGCTACCAGAAGGCCGAGGAGCAGCTGGCGCTCGACATGCCGGCCATCCCGCTCTGGTACTACCGGACCAACTCCGGCTACTCCACCAACGTCCAGAACGTCACGTTCGACTCCTTCGGCAACCCGGCCTGGACCCAGGTCGAGGTCAAGGGCTGACCGTGCCAGGCGCCGGCCCCGTCCTCCCCGCACGGAGGGCGGGGCTCCGGTACTACGTCACCCCTTCGGAGGGAGGGCTCCCATGGGCCACTACGTACTACGCCGCGTGCTCCAGATGATCCCGGTGTTCTTCGGCGCCACGCTGCTGATCTTCCTGATGGTGTACAGCCTGCCCGGCGACCCGATCGCCGCGATGTTCGGCGACAAGGCGGCCGACCCGGCGCAGGTGGCCAGCCTGCGGCACAAGTACTACCTCGACCAGCCGCTGTGGAAGCAGTACCTGCACTACATGAACAACATCTTCCACCTGGACTTCGGCACCAGCTTCACCGGCCGCCCGGTCTCCGAGATCATGGCGGACGCCTTCCCGGTGACCATCCGGCTGGCCCTGGTCGCCTTCTTCTTCGAGATCTTCGTCGGCCTGCCGCTGGGCCTGATCGCGGGCCTGTACCGCGGCAGCGTCGCCGACACCCTGGTGCTGGTGCTGACCCTGATCGTGATCTCGATCCCGGTGTTCGTGCTCGGCTACATCGCGCAGACGATCTTCGCGATCAACCTGGGCTGGGTGACGGCCACCGTCCAGGACTCCGAGGACATCACCCAGTTGATCCTGCCGGGCCTGGTGCTGGCGTCCCTGTCGCTGGCGTACGTGGCCCGGCTCACCCGCACCTCGATCGGCGAGAACCTGCGCGCCGACTACATGCGCACCGCGGTCGCCAAGGGTCTGCCGCGGCACACCATCATCGGGCGGCACCTGCTGCGCAACTCGCTGATCCCGGTGGTCACCTTCCTGGGCACCGACCTGGGCGCGCTGATGGGCGGCGCGATCGTCACCGAGGGCATCTTCAACATCGCCGGCGTCGGCAACGTCCTCTACAAGGCGATCAACCAGAAGGAAGGCCCGACGGTGGTCGGCATCGTCACCGTGCTGGTGCTGGTGTACCTGGTCGCCAGCCTGGTCGTCGACCTGCTGTACGCCGTCCTGGACCCGAGGATCCGCTATGCCTGAGCGCAACGAGGACATCCCCGACCACAACGACCCGCTGCGGAACATCCAGCCGACCGACAGCGACCACCTGGACTACGTGGGCCAGCAGGGGCTGGCGGTGGAGCAGGAGACGCTGATCGAGCCCGACCCGGTCAAGCGGGAACAGGCTCGCAGCCTGTGGGGAGACGCCTGGCGGGACCTGCGCAAGCGGCCCACCTTCATCATCTCGGCGCTGCTGATCCTGCTGCTGATCGTGATCGCGATCTGGCCGGGGCTGTTCACCAACGCCGACCCGCGGGCCGCCAACCTGACCCAGGACTACCTGCGCAGGCCCGACTACACCGACTTCTTCGGGGCCGGCTGGTTCGGCTACGACGGCCAGGGCCGCTCCATCTACGCCCGGGTGCTGTACGGGGCCCGGGCCTCCATCACGGTCGGCATCTGCGTCACCCTGGCGGTCACCGTGCTGGGCGGTCTGGCCGGGATGGTGTCCGGGTACTTCGGCGGCTGGACCGACTCGGTGATCTCCCGGATCATCGACATCTTCTTCGGCATCCCGCTGCTGCTCGGCGCGCTGGTCATCCTGAACGCCTTCTCGGTCCGCACCGTGTGGTCGGTGGTCTTCGCGCTGGCCTTCCTCGGCTGGACGCAGTTGGCCCGCGTGATGCGCGGCTCGGTGATCACCGTGAAGCAGTCCGACTACGTGGTCGCCGGGCGGGCGCTCGGCGCCGGCACCGGGCGGCTGATGTTCCGGCACATCCTGCCCAACGCGGTGGCCCCGGTGATCGTGGTCGCCACCATCGCGCTCGGCGGCTACATCACCGCCGAGGCCACGCTGAGCTTCCTCGGCATCGGCCTGCAGGACCCGACGATCTCCTGGGGCGTGGACATCTCGTCCGCGCAGAAGGTGATCCGGCAGGCGCCGTTCGCCCTGTTCTTCCCGGCCGCCGCGCTCTCCGTCACCGTGCTGGCCTTCATCATGCTGGGCGACGCGGTGCGCGACGCCCTCGATCCGAAGCTGCGCTGAGCGAGGGGAAAGGCACATGAGCACCGTCGCCGACCAGGCCCGCACGGCCCGTGAGGAACCCTTCACCGGGCCGCTGCTGGACGTGAAGGACCTGCACGTCGAGTTCAAGACCCGGGAGGGCGTCGCCCGGGCCGTCAACGGCGTCAACTACACCGTCAGCGCGGGCGAGACGCTGGCCGTGCTCGGCGAGTCGGGCTCCGGCAAGTCCGTCACCGCGCAGGCCATCATGGGCATCCTGGACATGCCGCCGGCCAGCATCCCCAAGGGGGAGATCCTGTACCGCGGCCGGGACATGCTGAAGATGTCCAAGGACGAGCGGCGCAAGATCCGCGGGCAGAAGATCGCGATGATCTTCCAGGACGCGCTCTCCTCGCTCAACCCGGTGCTCACCGTCGGCCACCAGCTCGGCGAGATGTACCGCAAGCACCGCGGCGACAACCGCAAGGAGGCCAGGGCCAAGGCGATCGAGCTGATGGACCGGGTCCGGATCCCCGCCGCCGCCCAGCGGGTGGGCGACTTCCCGCACCAGTTCTCCGGCGGCATGCGCCAGCGCATCATGATC
>NZ_JNWZ01000130.1 GCF_000716545.1 Kitasatospora phosalacinea | reverse complement strand
TGGGGGGACGGGGCGGTGCGGGGGCGGTGGGGGGACAGCGCGAGGGTGGTCTGTTCGACGGCGGCGGCGAGGCGGCGGGCCACGGCGAGTTGACGGTGGCGGGGCGCGAGCAGTTCGCAGGCGAGGACCGAGGCGAGGCACCCGATCGCGCAGCAGGCCAGGTTGGGCAGCAGCAGCGGGAGGCCGGGGTCACCGGCGATCTGGGTGACCATCAGCACCACGGTGGCCAGGGCCGCCGCCTGGTAGAGGTAGCCGGTGCCGGAGAGCGCCGGGACCAGCCCGGCGGCCAGGGCGAGGACGGCCGGCAGCGCCCAGGAGGAGGCGGAGCCGGAGCCGGCGCAGGCCAGGACCAGGCCGCTGCAGAGCAGCCCGAGCGCCGTTCCGCAGAACCGTTCCAGCGCGCGGCCGGTGACCGGGCCGATGTCCGGACGGCAGACGAAGGTCACGTTCAGCACCGCCCAGTACGGGTGCGGCAGATCGAAGTACGCGGCCGCCGCGCCCGCCAGCAGCAGGGCCAGTCCGACCCGCAGGCCGCACAGCCAGGACTGCGGGTCGGCCAGGACCGCCCGGGCCGCCGCCCGCCGCCCCGCCCACCGGTCACCCGGCCCGGCCGGAACGGGAACCGCCCCGGGGACGCCGCCGCCGGGCACCCCGGGCGTGATCGCGGCCCGGGCCGCCCGCGCCAGCCGCACGTCCAGCGGGCCGTGCCCGGGTGGCCACGGCTCGTCCAGCGGCGGGCGGCCCGCCGCGACGCGTTCCGCCTCGGCGCGCAGCCGTCCGCGCAGCGCGCCGTCGGAGGGCAGCGCGCGGGCCCCGGCCGAGGAGGCGGTCTCGGCGAGGGCGAGCAGACCCGGCAGGTGGCGGCCCAGCAGCGGGCCGCCGCCGACCGCGCCGGTGTGCCGGGCCCGCTCCAGCGCGTCGTGCAGGGAGCGTCGCCGGGCCGTTCCGGCGGGGCCGGCCGCGTCCGGGTCCAGGACCGCCGCGCAGCCCGTCAGGCACTGGGCCAGCAGGGCCCGTTCGGCCCGGCCGCGGAAGAACGGGCGGCCGGCGAGGGCCAGGGCGACCACCGACAGGCCGCCCAGCAGCATCAGGGCCGGCGGCCGCCAGATCGGGCCGGGCAGCGGCAGGTCCAGCGCCACCTGGGCGTCCATCAGCAGGATCATCGCGCCGAGCGAACCCTCCAGGCTCAGGCAGGCCAGGACGCCCGCCAGCACGCCCAGGGCGGGCAGCACGTACGGCGAGGCGGGGCCGCCCTCGGCCGCCAGGGTCGCGAACGCACCGGCCAGACCCAGTAGTTGGGGCGGCAGCATGGTGACCGCCCGGTGCCGGTAGGCGGTGGCGACGTCGGTCAGCACCGCCGAGAGCGCGCCCAGCGCCACCATCACCCCCTCGGCGGGCCGCCCGACCAGCAGCCCGGCCCCGGCCGGCGCGGTCACCGCCAGCAGCGAGCGCCAGGCCGCGGACGAGACGGCGGGACGCCGCCTGGGAGCGCAGGTCTGCCGCACCCAGGGCAGCAGCGAATCGGACCGGAGCGCGCGGGGACGCCCGTGTCGGAGAGTTGACATGCCGCACATGCAAGGCGAAATCCCGACGCCACCGGCCCGACGCCGCTGCCGCCGTGCGCCGCCTGGAGTCGGGATTTCGCCTGGCCGGGGGAGCGCGCGTGACCTTCCGGCGTCCCCCGAACGGAGTGCGTGACCCCGCGAGCACCCGGGCTCAGTCGGCCCGGCGGAGGGCGCCCGCCCGGGTGAGTCCTGCCGGGGCCCGTGTGAGCGCAACCGGCGCCGGGAACCTTCGTGCGGTGATGAGCGAGATCACCGTCCACGTGGACGGCACCCCGCGTCGGCTGACCGTCGACACCCGTACGACCCTGCTCGACGCCCTGCGCGAACGGCTGGGGGTGACGAGCCCGAAGAAGGGCTGCGACCACGGACAGTGCGGCGCGTGCACGGTGCTCTGCGGAGACCGGCGGGTACTGAGCTGCCTCGTCCTGGCGGTCACGCAGGACGGCGCCCGGGTCGTCACCGCCGAAGGGCTCGCCGCCCGAGGACAGCACGACGGTGAACGGCACGGCGGTGAACGGCACGACGGCGGGCAGCGTGCCGACGACGGGCTGCACCCGGTGCAGCGGGCGTTCATCGACTGCGACGCGTTCCAGTGCGGCTACTGCACCCCGGGGCAGGTCGTCTCCGCGGTCGGGATGCTCGACGAGTTCGCGCTGGGCTGGCCGAGCGCCGTCACCGAGGGCACCCGGCCGCCGCGGCTGGACCACGCCGAGGTGGCCGAGCGGATGAGCGGCAACCTGTGCCGCTGCGCGGCCTACGTCAACATCGTGCCCGCCGTCCAGCGGGCCGCGGCGGCGTCCGGCACGGCGGCGCCGGGTGCGGAGGTGGCCGGGTGAAGCCGTTCGACTACCGGCGCCCGACCGACGCGGCGGAGGCCGTCCGCAGCGTCGCCGGGAACCCGGCCGCCGTGTTCCTCGGCGGCGGGACGAACCTGGTCGACCACCTCAAGCTGGGCGTCGCCGCACCCGACCTGGTCGTCCACGTCGCCGACCTGCTGCCCGCCGGGATCGAGGAGCTGGACGGGGGAGTCCTCCGGATCGGCGCGGGCGTCCGCAACAGCGAACTCGCCGCCGACCGGCGGGTGCGCGAGCGGTTCCCGGTGCTCTCCCAGGCCCTGCTGTCGGGCGCGTCGGGCCAGCTGCGCAACATGGCCACCACCGGCGGCAACCCGTTGCAGCGCACCCGCTGCGTCTACTTCCAGGACGTCACGACCGCGTGCAACAAGCGGCAGCCCGGCTCGGGCTGCTCCGCCGTCGGCGGCTGGACCCGCCACCACGCCGTCCTCGGCGCCTCCGAGCACTGCCTCGCGGTCCACCCCTCCGACATGGCCGTGGCGATGGCCGCCCTCGGCGCCCAGGTGCGGGTGCTGGGGCCGGACGGCGAGCGCACGATCCCCTTCGTCGACCTGCACCGGCTGCCCGCCGACACCCCCGAACGGGACACGGTGCTCGAACACGGAGACCTGATCACCGCGATCGACCTGCCCGCCCTGCCGCTCGCCCGCCGCTCGGCCTACCGCAAGGTGCGCGACCGGGCCTCGTACGCGTTCGCCCTGGTCAGCGTCGCCGCAGCGGTGGACGTGCGGGACGGGGTGATCGCGGACGCGCGGGTCGCGTTCGGCGGCGTGGCCCACGTGCCGTGGCGCGCGCACCGGGCCGAGCGGGTGCTGCGCGGCGCCCCGGCCACGGAGGAGACCTACCGCGCCGCCGCGGACGCCGAACTCGCCGACGCCCGCCCGGCCGACGGGCTGGACGGCGGCAACGCCTTCAAGATCCCGCTGCTGCGCCGCACCCTCGCCGCCACCCTGCGCGGACTCGTCCGGGAGGACGCCCGATGACGTTCATCGACGCACCCACCGCCATCGGCCTGGACCTGCCCCGCCGGGACGGCGCCGCCAAGGTGCGCGGCACCGCCGTCTACGCCTACGAGACGCCGGTGGAGAACCCCGCCTACGCGCACCCCGTCCAGGCCACCGTCGCCCGGGGGCGGGTCACGGCGCTGGACACCGCCGCCGCCGAGGCGCTCGACGGCGTGCTCGCGGTGCTCACCCCCGCCACCGCGGAACGCCTGGCCTCCACCGAGGACCGGGAGCTGGCGGCCCTCCAGGACGACGAGGTCGCCTTCCGCGGCCAGGTCGTCGCCCTGGTGGTCGCCGACAGCTCCGAGACGGCCCGGCACGCCGCGGCTCTCGTCCGGGCGACCTACGCGCGGGCGGCGCACGACAGCGAGCTGCGGGCCGACCGCGACGACCTGTACGCGCCCGAGCGGGTGAACCCGGACTTCCCCACCGACACCGTCGAGGGCGACGTCGCGGCCGCCACCGCCGCCGCGGCGGCGGTGGTCGAGCAGACGTACACCACCGCGATGTACCACAACAACCCCTTGGAGCCGCACGCCACCACCGCCCACTGGGAGCCCGGCGAGGGCCGCCTCACCCTGTGGGACTCCACCCAGGGAGTCCACCCCGCCCGGACCACCGTGGCGTCGGTGTTCGGCCTCGACGCGGCGAAGGTCCGGGTCGTCTGCCCGTACGTCGGCGGGGGCTTCGGGTCGAAGGGCACCCCGCACGTCAACGTGGTGCTTGCCGCGATGGCCGCGCGCGCCGTCCCCGGCCGGCCGGTGCGCCTCGCGCTGACCAGGCAGCAGATGTTCTCCCTCGCCGGCTACCGCACCCCCACCATCCAGCACTGTCTCCTCGCCGCCGAAGCCGACGGCACGTTGACCGCCCTCGCGATGGACGTCGTCGAACAGACCTCGCGGATCAAGGAGTTCGCCGAGCAGACCGGTGTGCCCGCCCGGATGATGTACGCCGTCGCGAACCGGCGCACCACCCACCGCCTCGCCGCCCTCGACGTCCCCGTGCCCTCCTGGATGCGCGCCCCCGGGGAGTGCCCCGGCATGTTCGGGCCCGAGGTGGCGATGGACGAACTGGCCGAGCGCCTCGGCCTCGACCCGGTCGAGCTGCGGATCCGCAACGAACCCGCCACCGACCCGGAGACCGGCAAGCCCTTCTCCAGCCGGAACCTCGTCGGCTGCCTGCGCGAGGGCGCGGCGCGCTTCGGCTGGAGCGGGCGCGACCCGCGGCCCGGCGTGCGCCGCGACGGCGACTGGCTGGTCGGCACCGGCGTCGCCGCCTCCACCTACCCGGCGAACCGGATGTCGAAGTCGACGGCGACGATCCGGCGGGAGGGCGACCGGTACGTCGCCGAGATCGGAGCGGCCGACCTCGGCACCGGCACCTGGACCACGCTGGCGCAGATCACCGCGGACGCGCTCGGCGTCCCCGTCGAGCGGGTCGAGGTGCGGATCGGCGACACCGACTACCCGATGGCGACGGTGGCGGGCGGCTCCTCGGGCATGGCGACGTGGGGCTCGGCCGTGGTCGAGGCCGCCCGCGCCTTCCGGGGGAGGTACGGGACGGAGCCGCCGGACGGGGCCGAGGCGTCCGGCT
>NZ_JNWZ01000129.1 GCF_000716545.1 Kitasatospora phosalacinea | reverse complement strand
GGGCCGGGGCGTGCCCCGGCTGCCGCGGGACGGCCGTCCGGTGGTGTGCTCGGCGGAGCAGCGCCGGCTGTGGCTGGCGGAGCGGATCGGCGGCCCGGCCGCCTCGCCGCCGGTGACGGCGGGCCTGGCGCTGGACGGCCCGCTGGACCTGGACCGGTTGACGGCCGCGCTCGCGGTGGTGGTCGACCGGCACCCGGTCCTGCGGACGCGCTACGCGGAGGTCGACGGGGAGCCCGTCCAGCTCCGCCCCGAGGCCCCGCTGCCGCCCGGCCGGTCCGCCTCCCTGATCGACCTGCTGGACCTCTCCTTCGCGCCGGAGCCGGAGCGCGAGGCGCTGGCCGCCGCCCTGGCCGTGGAGGCGGGCGGGCACCGTTTCGACCTGGCGGCGGGGCCGATGCTGCGGTTGACGGTGCTGCGGCTGGCCGCCGACCGGCACCGGCTGCTGCTGGTGTGCCACCACATCGCGGCGGACGCCCGCTCGGCGGAGCTGCTGACCGCCGAGCTGGCGGCGGCGTACCGCGCCGGCGACGCCCCGGCCCCGGACGGCGCGCCGTCGCCGGACGACCGCCCGCAGTACGCGGACTACGCGGCCTGGTCCCGCTCCCGGCTGGACCGCGTCCTGCCGGAGCGCCTGGCGTACTGGCGGCACCTGCTGGACGGCGCGCCCCCGGTGCTGGAGCTCGGCCTGGCGGCCCCGAAGGCTCCCGGCGGCGGTGGCGGCCGCCGTACCGCGACGGTCTCCGTCCGGGTGCCCGGCGCGGTGGTGGAGCGGCTGCGGGGGGTCGGCGACGGGGCGCGGCTGACGGGGCACACCGTGCTGCTGGCCGGGTTCCTGGTGGTGCTGGCGCGGTGCGCGGGGCGCCGGGAGGTGACGGTGGGGGTGGTGTCGGGCGGTCGTCCGCACCCCGAACTGGACGCCGTGGTGGGGTGCTTCACGGATCTGCTGCCGCTGCGGGTGTCGCTGGCGGACGATCCGGCGTTCCGTTCGTTCGCGCCCCGGGTGCGGGAGGCGCTGGCGGCGGGGCTGGCGCAGGCGGCACCGTTCGACCGGATCGTCTCGGCGGTGGCCCCGCGCCGCGCGCCGGGGGTGCACCCGCTGTTCCAGGTGCTGTTCGTGGAGCGCACGGAGGTCGCGGCGGGCGGCCCGGGCCCGGGATGGGGTCCGAACCTGGACGCCGCGCCGTGGGGGCAGGAGGTCGACGGCACCGGGTACGACCTGGTGCTGGCGGCGGGGGTCGGGCCGGAGGGCGCGGAGCTGGTGCTGACGTACCCGTGCGAGCGGTTCGCCCGTTCCGCGGTGGCGGGGTTCGCGGACGCGCTGGCCGAGTTGCTGGCGGCGCTGGCCGACCGTCCGGAGGCCGCGCTGAGCGGTGTCCGGACGGCCGGGCCCTGGCGTCCGCCCGCTTCGCCGGCGCCGTCCCGTCCGGCCCCGCGGGCCCGCCCGGCGGCGGGCGGAGCCGCGGGCCCGGTCGCGGAGCTGCGCGCGCTGTGGGGGGAGGTCCTGGGCCTGGCGGAGGTCGGCGACCACGACGACCTGTTCGCGCACGGCGGGGATTCGCTCGCCGTGGTGCGGATCGCCGCCCGGATCGCCGAGCGGTTCGGCGTGGACGTCCCGGCCTCGGCGTTCTTCGAGTCCCCCACCCCGGCCGGCTTCGGCGCCGTGCTGGCCCGTCTCACCGAGGAGCAGCAGCATGTCTGAGCGCGAGTACCCGCTGACGCCGGGCCAGCAGCGGATGTGGTTCCTCCAGCGGCTGGACCCGTCGGACGTCTCGGAGAACCTGGTCACCCTGCGCCGGCTGACCGGCCCGCTCGACCCGGAGGCGTTCCGCCGGGCGGTGGCCGCCGTGGTGGCCCGGCACGAGCCGCTGCGGACGTCGTTCGCGGAGGTCGACGGCGTGCCCGTGCAGCGGGTCGCCGACCGGGTCGAGGTGCCCGTCCCGCTGCACGACCTGCGGGCCGAGCCGGACCCGGAGGCGGCCGCGCTGCGCCTGGCCGAGGCGTGCGGCGGGCGGCCGTACGCGACGGCGCGGGGGCCGCTGCTGCGGGTCGAGCTGTACCGGACGGGCGAGTGGGCGCACGTGCTGCTGCTGGCCGCGCACCACCTGGTGTCGGACGGCTGGTCGATCCGGCTGCTGCTGGACGAGCTGCTGGCCGCGCACCGGGCGGCGGCGGACGGGCGGGAGCCGGAACTGCCGCCGCTGCCGGGCGGGTTCGGCGACCACGTGATGTGGCAGCGGGCCCGGGCGGAGGGCCCGGCGGCGGACCGGGCGGCCGCGTACTGGGCGGCCGAGCTCGCCGCCCCGCCCGGCCGGGGCCTGCCGCCGGGCACCCCGCCGCCGCGTCCCGCCGCTCCGGCGGACGGTCGGGCGCACTGGGTGCGGGCGGAGGTCGACGCGGCCTCGGCGGCCGCGGTCGAGGGTTTCGCCCGGCGGCACTCCTGCACCCCGTTCATGGCCTGGCTGGCGCTGTACCAGCTGCTGGTGGGCCGGCACACCGGGCAGCTGGACCTGGTGGTGGGCGCGCCGACGGCCGGGCGCGAGCGCCGTGCGGACGAGCACCTGGTGGGCTGCTTCACGGCCGTGCTGCCGCTGCGCGCCGACCTCGGCGGCGAGGCCGGTTTCGCCGCCCTGCTGGAGCGCACCCGGGCCACCGTCACGGGCGCGCTCTCGCACCCTCAGGTCCCGTACGAGCGGCTGCTGGGCGAGCTGGGCACGGCGCGCGGGGAGGGCCAGCGGCAGCTGTTCCGGCACTGGTTCAACCTGCACACCGAGTCGGCCGCGCCCGACCCGTCCGACGGCGCCGGCCCGCTCCGGGTGGACGCGCTGCCCGGCCTGCCCGCGCCGACGCCCTTCGACACCTCGCTGGACGCCTGGCCGGCCGCCGGCGGCGGGCTGCACCTGCTGCTGGCGTACGACCCCGCGGTGCTGGACGCCGCCGCCGCACAGGCCCTGCTGGACCGCCTGCCGGTCCTGGCCCGCAACGCCCTCGCCGAGCCCGAGCTGCCGGTCACCGCGCTCTCCCTGCTCTCCCCGGACGAGGAGGGCGCACTGCTGCGCGGCCCGGACGGCGTGCCGGACGACCCCGAGACGGTGCTCGACCTGCTGCTGCGGCAGGCCGCCGCGACGCCGGACGCGGTCGCCCTCCGGGACGGCGAGCGGTCCTTCAGCTACCGGGAGTTGCTCGCCGGAGCGCGCCGGGCGGAGGCCGCCGTCCGCACGGTGGGAGCGCTCCCGCGCACACCGGTCGGGCTGCTCGGCACCCGCTCCGCCGAGCTGCTGACCGGCATGCTGGGCGTCCTGCTGGCCGGCTGCGCCTACCTCCCGCTGGACCCGGCCCTCCCCGCGCCCCGCCTGCGCGCCATGCTGCACGGCGCGGGCGCCACCGCCGTTCTGGCCGCCCCGGGCGTCCCCGACACCGACACCGACCTGCCCACCGCCCGCCTCGCCCCGCTCCCGGACGGGCAAGGCGCGTTCGATCCCCCGTCGCCCGCCGACCCCGCCACTCCCACTCCCCGTCCCGCCTCGCTCGACGGCCCCCAACAACCCTCCGGTGAAGGCGCGTTCGATCCCCCGTCGCCCGCCGACCCCGCCTACGTGCTGTACACCTCCGGCTCCACCGGCGAGCCGAAGGCGGTGGCCGTCCCGCACCGGGCGCTGCTCGCCCGGGTGCGCTGGATGGGCGCGGCGTACGGACTGGGCCCCGGCGAGCGGGTGCTGCAGTTCGCCTCGCTCGGGTTCGACACGCACGTGGAGGAGGTCTTCCCCGCGCTCGCGCACGGCGCGGAGGTGGTCCTGCTGCCGGTGCCGTCCGCCGAGCTCCCGGACTGGCTGGGCGGTCCGCAGGGCCGCTCGCTGACGGTGCTCGACCTGCCGACGGCGTACTGGCAGGAGCTGGTCGCGGCCGGCCCGGCCGTCCCGTGGCCCCCGGCGCTGCGCGCGGTGGTGCTGGGCGGCGACCAGGTCGCCCCGGCCTCGGTCGCGGCCTGGCGCGACCGCTTCGGCGACCGCGTCGAGCTGTGGAACACCTACGGTCCGACCGAGGCGGCGGTGATCGCCACCGCCTGCCGACTGGGCCCCACCGACGCGGTCGTCCGCCCGGGCATCGGCCGGCCGATCGCCGCGACCGTCGCCCACCTGCTGGACGACGGCGGCCGCCCGGTGCCGTCGGGGGTCCCCGGCGAGCTGTGGCTGGGCGGGGACGGCCTCGCCGACGGCTACCTGGGCCGGCCCGAGCTGACGGCGGAGCGGTTCGCCGCGGACCCGTTCACCGGCGGCCGGATGTACCGCACCGGCGACCTGGCCCGGCTGCGGCCGGACGGCTCGCTGGAGTTCCTGGGCCGCCGCGACCGCCAGCTCAAGGTGCGCGGGTACCGGGTGGAGCCCGCCGAGGTGGAGGCCGCGCTGCTGGCGCAGCCGGACGTCGCGCAGGCCGTGGTGGACCTGCACGACGAGGCCGGGCGGCAGCTGCTGGCCGCCTGGGTGGTGCCCGCCGACGCCGGGCGCCCGCCGCACGGCGAGGAGCTGCGCCACCGGCTGCGCGCGGTGCTGCCCGCGCACCTCGTCCCGGACGTCTGCCTGCCGCTGGAGCGGCTGCCGCTGACCGTCCGCGGCAAGCTCGACCGGGCCGCCCTGCCCTCCCCCGCCACCACACCGGCCGCCGCCACCGAGCGGGTCGCGCCGGCCACGGACGCCGAACTGCTGGTCGCCGAGGTCTGGTCCGAGGTGCTGGGGCTGGACGTGGACCGGCTCGGCGCGCACGACGACTTCTTCGCGCTCGGCGGCCACTCGCTGCTCGCCGTCCGGGTGCTGGCCCGGCTGCGCGCCGCACTCGAACTCGACCTCCCGGTGCGGGTGCTGTTCACCTCGCCGACGGTCGCCGGCACGGCCGCCGCCGTCGAGGAACTGCTGCTCGCGGAGATCGACGCGCTCAGCGAGGACGAGGTGCGGGCCCTGATCGACGAGGACGCCCCGACCGCGTGACCCCGGCCGCGTGACCCCGGCCGCGCACCACCCACCCCACCCCCGCCGTCCGCGAAGTACGCGCACCGCTCCAGGAAGGCGCCCCGGCCGCATGACCACCACTCCCGCCGCCCCCGTCACCCCCGACGCCCCC
>NZ_JNWZ01000128.1 GCF_000716545.1 Kitasatospora phosalacinea | reverse complement strand
GTGCGTGGTGGAGCCTAGAGAACTCCCATCATCGCAGGTCGCAAGGCATCTCTTCGTTCTACGGGACCTTCCCGACAGCGATCACCCGGTGGATCCGGGTTCAGCCAATCCGGCAGCTCCCGTCCCAGATCCGGATCTTTCACATATTCCGGTCAGCACAGGGTCGACCTGCGCAGTGGTGCGAAAGTCGGGGCCACCTGAAATACAAGGCGGAGCCTTTCGCCACCACTCGCAGATTTCGACATGGATCCCGCAGAGAGGTTCGCATTCGAATGCGAGAATTGACGAACGCGCTGGTCGCAGTCGTGGTGATGATCGGCGGGGGCGTTGCGACGGCGTCGGCAGCGGAGGCTGCACCGGCTTCTCCGGTGACCGAGGTCTCCGGCTCGCGGGCAAGCGTGAAGGCGCTCTCCCGGCAGCAGGCTTCGAGCCTCCAGGCCCAGATCGACGAGCAGCTCGCCACCACCCGCGGCGGGACGCAGGTCAGCGCCAATGAGGTCTCGTACGACAACGGCAACGTCATCACGACCTTCCCCCTGCCCGGAGAGAGCACAGCACCCCCCAGCAGCGGAGCCGCCGTGAAGGGCGCTTCGTCACCCGAGAAGACCGCCGAGGGATCGGCCTCGCCGGTCAGCGTGGACTGGCACGGCTGCCCTCACGGCCTCATCGCAGATGACTGGTACTGCTTCTACGAAGACGAGCTCTTCCAGGGGCGTCGGCTGTAGTGGCACGACGAGCACTGCGGGGCCGCGATCTACTTCGTTGACTTCGGGTTCCGCGACAAGACCACCGGCTGGGTCGACACGACCAGCGATGTGAGCGTCGGCGTCCAGGACGACCTCGGGGGCAACACCTGGGTCAACCTGTGGGAGGAGGATTCCGCCACCGTGGTCGCCAACGTCGGGCCGAGCTTCAACGACAGGGCAGATCGCTTCTTCTCCTGCTCCTGAGCCCACGTGCGGCCCCTCCCGGACCGGGTGGGGCCGCACCGCTCACTGCTTGTGCGCGTCCAGGTAGGCGGTGTAGCTGATCACCGACGGCACCGGGACGTTCAGTTCGCCGGCCCGGGTCGTCAGCATGGCCTCCTGGCCCAGGATCCGTCCCGTGGCTGCCTCGATGATGAAGGTGTAGCGGGTCGGCAGACCGCTGCCGTCGGAGTCTGCGGAGAACGCCTGTCCGCTTCGGCCCGCCCGGTCGGTGACGGAGCCCTCGTAGCGCAGTTCGGGAAGTCCGGCGATCAACCGGAGTACGGCTGCGCGCTGCGCCGGGTCCAGGGCCTGGCTGCGGAGCACCCCCCTGAGCGCTTGATCCGCGCCGGAGGCGGCATCGATGGCGGGCGTGGACCGGCGCAGGCTCTCCCGCAACAGCGCCGGGTTCGTAGGCATGGGCTCGCGGTACAGGCCCGGCGCGTAGGCCTCGGTCTTCGCTCCTTGCCCTTCGAAGGCACTGGTCAAGGTCCCAGAGCCGTCGGTGTGCACAACAGCCTTGTGGTCCTCAGCCACGACCCGGGACGACACCGTCTCTCCGTCGATCCGGGTGAACAGGCTCCAGTCCTTCCACTCCAGGACGGTGTCCGCTCCGGTCGGCTCGGACAGCGCCGCAGTGTGCTGCGCGATGCCCTCCAGGACCTGCCCGGCGGGCAGGGACGTCTCAACGGCCGTGTACTGCAGCGGCGGCGGGGTGGCGGCATAAGCGGTACCGGCCGTCGAACCGGGCAGCAGGCCGAAGACGAGTGCGGCCGACGCCGCCACGGCCAGGCCCCCGAGGGGAACCAGCAGCCGGGGGCGGCGCAGGAGCGCGGTGCTGCGCCGGGGCGCGGCGGTGTCGGCTTGTTCGGCCAGGATCCGTTCGAGGTCCTGCCGCCGCCGGCCGGGGTCGCCTGCAACATCGGCAGCGGGGTCACTGCCCGCCATCAGAGCTTTGACGCTGTCAGCCGCTCGCACGGCCCACCTCCATGGCAATCGGGTTCACGGGATCGGCATCGAATGGCGCGGAGTCGGCAAGTGCCGCACGAAGACGGCGCCGTGCCCGGAACAGCTGCACGGAGAAGGTCGCCGGGCTGCAGCCGAGTACCTGGGCAGCCTGGCGGACACCGAGCCCCTCCCAGGCGATCAGGGCCAGTACCTCACGGTCCCGCTCTCCCAGGCGCGTCCATGCCGCGTGCACGCTGTCGCGCGCGGCCACGTGCTCGGCGATGTCACGCACCGGCAGGATGCCTTCGGTTTCCCAGCGCACGGCCAGTTGCTCGCTGCGCTCCCGCCCGCGTACGTGGTTGGCCACCACTTTGCGCGCCACTTCGTACAACCAGGGCAGCGGCTCGGCCGGTAGCTGCGACCAGCGCCGCCACGCCACGACGAACACCTCCGCCGCCAGGTCGTCGGCGCTGTCGGCTCCCGCCCGCCGGTAGACGTAGCGCAGCACCGCCGTATGGTGCTCGCCGTACAGTGCGCTGAACTCCTCAGCAGCACCCACCTCGGCCCCCTCGTTTCGCTCTCCACCCTGGATATGTCCGGCACCCCCGCAGTTCTTACGGCCGGGCTCGAAAAAAATCGGATTGCACCGCCGGAGCCCTTGTCGGTGATCGGTGGGTCGTGCGGGTTCGGGGCGGGGTGCTGGGCTGGGGCCGTCAGCCCGTGGGCGTGCCGATCTGGTCGCGTTCGAACGCGGCGCGCAGGTCGGAGACGACGCGGGCGGCGGCCGTGCCCGCCGGGCCGTCGAGGGCGTCCGCGATCAGTGCGGCCAGTGCGCGGGTGAAGGTCCGCTCGGCCGCGTTGGCGAGCCGTGTGCCGTCGTCGGTCAGGGCGAGCAGCAGGGAGCGGCGGTCGGCCGGGTTGGGCTGCCGGAGGACCCAGCCCCGCTTCTCCAGCCGGTCGATGCCCTTGCTGGTCGCTCCGACGCCGATGGCGAACTCGGCGGCGAGGTCCGCCACCCGGGATCCGGGATGGTCGCGCAGGTGGCGCAGGAACTCGAACTGCGAGGTGACGATGCCGTGCCGTTCGCGGAGGCGGTCGTTGAGGGCGTTGTACAGCCGGGTCTCGCAGCGGACCAGGTCGGCGAAGAAGCTGGGGAGGTCGACCGCCCCGCCATTCGATTTAGATGCCATGGCATATAGTGTAGGGGAATCCATCTGCGGCAGGAGTACACCCGTGAGCAAGGAACAGCGCGCCCGGATCGACGCGATGATGCGGCAGTCGCGGCCCGAGGGCCCGCGGTCGGTCGACGAGTTGCGCGCCGGATTCGAGGCGCTGATGGCCCGGATGGCCGTGCCCGACGGCATCCGCACCGCGCGGACGGCGCTCGGCGGCCGGCCCGCGCTGCGCGTCGAGCCGGACGGCGGGCCCCGCGCCGGGACGATCCTGTACTTCCACGGCGGCGGCTTCGTGTTCGGCTCCCCCGAGACCGCCCTGTCCCTGACCGGCCACCTGGTGGCCAGGACCGGCTTCGGGGCGTACTCCCCGGACTACCGCCTCGCCCCCGAGCACCCCTACCCGGCCGCGATCGAGGACACCCTGCGCGCCTACCGCGAACTCCTCGACACCGGCACGGACCCCTCGGCCATCGTGTTCGCCGGCGACTCCGCCGGCGGCGGCCTCACCGTCACCACCTGCCTCGCCGCCCGCGACGCCGGCCTCCCGCTGCCCGCCGCCGTGGTGGCGTTCTCCCCCGGCCTCGACGCCACCCGCACGGGCGCGAGCATGGACACCAAGGAGGGGATCGACCCGGTCTTCACCCGCGCGGGCGTCGAACACACCGGGGCGATGTACCTCGCCGGAGCCGATCCCCGCCACCCCCTGCTCAGCCCGGCCGTCCTCGCCGACCTGAGCGGCTTCCCCCCGCTGCTGATCCAGGTCGGCACGAACGAGATCCTGCTGGACGACTCCACCCGCCTCGCCGCCCGCGCGCGGGAAGCCGGAGTGGACGTCGTCCTGGACGTCACCGCCGACGTACCGCACGTGTTCCAGGCATTCACCGGCCTCCTGGACGAAGCGGACCAGGCCCTGGACCGCGCGGCCCTCTTCCTCACCCAACGCATCCACGCATAACCCACCAACCCGGCCGGGGTGGGGCGGTGGGGGAAGGACCTGGCTCGCGCCGGGCCCCTCCCCCACCGCCCCACCCCGGCGGCCACACGCACGACCCGACCCGGAACAGGCCGGACGACACCACACCCAGGCCGCCCGCGCAGCGGCCGCGTCGCCGCGGACTCCGGCCGTCACACGAACGACGGCCACCGACCGGCCGCCCACTCCCGCCAGCCGACCCAACCCGCCGGCGGCCCGGCGACCTTGCGGCCCTCCAACTCCGCGGCGTCGGGCTCCTCGAAATGCGCGCGCCCGTGCAGGATGTCGGCCTCGGACATCGGCAACGTCTCCTCGGGGGCGGTCGCCCAGCGGTGGGCGATCCGGGCGCGTTGGGTCTCCTCGTCCACCGGCAGGTAGACCATGCGGAAGCACGCCCCCTCCGCCTCCACGAGCCAGCGGATCGCCGACCGCTCCTCCCGTGACCAGCAGCCGTAGTCCACAACGACGTTGGTGCCCAGCCTGACCGCCTCCAGCGCGAGCCAGAGCATGCGCCCCTCCAGCACGTCGCGCTTCCCGTCCGCCTCCGCCCCACCGAACAGGGGAATCATCCAGTCGTCCGGCGTCAGGCGCAGCGCGCCGTGCTCCGCGGCGAGCTGTCGCGCCCGCGTGGTCTTCCCGGCCCCTGGCAGGCCGACCATCAGAAACAGCGTGGTCACCCCCGAATCGTGACAGCGAAGCCAACCCGACGGCCACCGCTTTACCCGCCCGATCACGGATCCGGCGTGGGCTCGGGATGTCGGCGGGGACGGGTTCGGTGGTTCCCTCGCGCAGGGAGGCGACGTGGCGGCGTACGGCCAGGACGCTGCCCCGGTAGCCATGTTCGGCGATCTCGCGGAACAGTTGCTGGGCGCTGGTGCACCCAGCGGTGAACCGGCTGTTCATGTTCAGGTGGGGCTTGAACGGGCCGATTAGCCCCTGCCTGTCGGCCCCGGACTCCCGGGCGGAGGCGAGGAGTTCGTCCAGCGGGGTGGTCTTAGAAGCCATCTCATTTGGTGATTCTGCGATGGCAGATGAGGGTGGCGGCGATGGTGGCGAAGGCTGCGAAGTGGGTGCCCTTGCGTTCGTAGCGGCGGT
>NZ_JNWZ01000127.1 GCF_000716545.1 Kitasatospora phosalacinea | reverse complement strand
CAGCCCCGCCTGGCGCGACGACGTCGAGCTGGCCGCGTGAACGTCACCGAACTCCTGCGGCTGCTGCAGGGATCAACGTCACCCGCTCCCGCCTGGGACGACTCGTTCGTCAGGGACTCCTCGATCAACCCGGACGCGGCCGCTACCAGAAACGGACTTAACGCCCTCTGAGATCTGCGCGGTCGGCTCTGTAGTCGAGGGCGGCATCGGGCTGATTGCCTATGGCGAACCGAGTTCGGTGCCCGGGGCCGACCAGGTGCCGCTGGGCAAGGGTTGTGACACCGTTACCGGGCTCGACCTCACCAGCGGCCGGGAGCTGTGGCACACGTCCCGGATACCGGGGATCGGCCTGATCGCCTCGGAGCCGGACCTGGTCGCGGTCGGCGGCGGGCTCGCTGTGTTCCGCGACGGCGGCGCCTCGGCGGCGGTCACCGGGCTGAACGACGACTTCGCGCGGGCCGGCCACGGGGTGCGTGCCGTCGACCTGCGGACCGGTGCCCCGCGCTGGCAGGCCGCGGTGCCGCAGGGCTGTATTCCGCACCGGGTGGCGGCCACCGCGCGGCAGGTGCTGGCGGTACTCGCCTGTGACGGTGCCGAGCAGAAGCTCGCCGCATTCGACCAGGCCGACGGCCGGGAACGCTGGACCGTACCGCTGCGCGCCCGGCCCGCGGTCTCGCCGCACGAGGGCGCGGTCTTCGTGTCCGCTGACCCGGTGGTGGTGCGGATCGGTGACGGGTCCAAGGGAGCCGGCGCCTTCCTCGTCTTCGGGCCGGACGGCCGCGCCCAGGCCCAGATCGAGGCCACCGGCGGCTACGGGCAGCTCGTGACGGGGAACCGGGGTCTGGTGGCCGTCGACGGCGGCCGGCTGCTCACCGTCGCGCGCTACTCGACCCGGGCTTACTCGGCCGACCGGGTCGTCGCCTTCGACCTGGCCAGCGGCGGCCAACTGTGGCGGACGGACCCGTGGGGCAGCAGTCAGGGCGTCTCGGCGCTGCACGCGGCCGCTGGCCGACTGACCCTGCTGCTCGGCAACCGCAAGGGCAACGACGAGCTGTACGTCCTCGACACGGCCAGCGGCGACGAGAGAGACGACCGCAGCTTCCACGAGGACACGGGCGGCGGCGACCTGCTGTTCCGCCACCGGGACCTGGTCATCGCAGTGCGCTGGGGCCTCGCCGTACGGCCGATCACGGCGTACCGGCCCTGGTGACGAGCGCCGGGGCGCCCACGACTTCAGGGTGACGGGCCATGCCTTGCCGCCCAGGGCATTCGCAGCCCTGCACCGAAGGGGCTCCCTACCGGGGGCGGCCCGGGCCCCGTGGCGCACGGCGCGATGTGCATGTTCGCACGCACCTTGCCGTGCACTTTCACGCGAACGCCGACAGGCAAGGGCCTGCGCGGTGCTGCCGAGGCCGATGGTCGCAAGATCCACCTGCTCGCCGCGATGGAGCACGTCACCGGTCTGGTCCTGGCCCACCTCGACGTCGTCGACAAGACCAACGAAATCACCTGCTTCCAGCCGCTGCTGAACACCGTCGCCGCCCTCGCCGACGTGGTCGTCACCAGCGACGCAATGCACACCCAACGCGATCACGCCGAGTACCTCCTCAGCCGAAAGGCGCACCGCATCGCAATCGCCAAAGGCGACCAGAAGAGCCTTCGCGGGCAGCTCAAGCCCCTTCCCCGGAAGGGGATCCCGCTCCTCGGTCGCACGAAGAACACCGGCCACGGACGTTCCGAGATCCGCCGCATCGAAGTCGTGGACGGGCGGCCCGGCCGGGCCGGACCTGGTTGCTCGGGGTCCGGCCGGACGGGGCTACTGGTCGTTGGCGGCTGGGCATGGGATCGCAACTTCTGTGTCACGCACCACCGCTCTGACCCGGTGCTTCTCACGGTGCCTCACACTGGGTGGTGTGGATTCCGTTTCACAGACGTGTCATTTCCTCGGACGTCGACCACGTTCCCCCTGGCCCGACGCCCTGTAGATCCACCGGGACGAGGCACCGGGCCGGGCAGTGGAGCCACTGGTCTACCAGTCAGGTGGCGACGCTGGGACCAACGGTGGTGCGGGCGTAGTGTTCGGCGATGTCATCGCTGGTCGTGGTCCACACGCCGGGGTGGTTGACGACATACTCGAGCGCCTGGTCCAGGTACTTCATCCGGAACGCCTGGCCGGTCACGAAGGGGTGCAGAGCCAGTGCCATCACGCGGCCGCTGTGCTCGGAGTCCGCGTACAGCTGGTCGAGCTGGTCCTTGACGATCCGCACGAAGTCGGGGCCGCTGATGGAGTGGGCGGTGAACAGCCCCAGATCGTTGAGTTCGAGGGTGTAGGGGACGCTCAGGAGCCCCGGCACGTTCAGCCGGAACGGCTGGTCGTCGGCGGTCCAGTCCAGCACGTAGCGCAGGCCGAGTTCGGCGATCAGCTCCGGGGTCCGGAACGTCTCGCTGAGGGCGGGTCCCATCCAGCCGCTGGGACGCTGCCCGGTCGCCTTCTCGATGGTCTCGACGACCTCGGTCAGGTAGGCGCGCTCGTCCGCCTCGACCTCGGCCTGCACGGTGGAGTTGTTCTTGCCGTGCGCGAGCCAGGCCCAGCCGCGCGCCCGGCCGGCCTCGACAATCTGTGGGTAGTGCTCGGCTACATCGGAGTTGAGCAGCACGCTCGGGCGCACGCCGTGCCGGTCGAACGACTCGATCATCCGCCAGATCGCCACCCGCGGGCCGTAGTCGCGCCACCCGTGATTCAGCGGATCGGGGACGAGCGCCGCGGTGCCCTGGTTGATGCTGGTAGACGGCTTGCCCAGGACGAAGTGCTCCACGTTGAGGCCGATATAGAACGCCACCCGGGCGCCGTCAGGCCACTGGATGGGCGTGCGTTCGGTGATGGGGCTGTAGTCGTACAGGCGGTTACGCATGGGATTCCCTTCGCAGGAACCGTCCGTTGGACGGCGGGGGAGCTGAACGTTGCGACACGACCCGTATCGGCTCGCGATCCGACACGGATCGTGTCGCGGCATCCCGCCCGTGTCAACACGAACCGGTTCGTCTCCCCAGTGCGATACCGTGAGCTCGTCAGCACCATGGAGGCGATATGAGCACGACGCGTGCACCCGACCCTGCCCGGCGCAACCCACAAGCGGCCGCCGCAATCCTCGAGGCCGCGCTCGGCATGGCCCGCGAAGGGGGCTTGGCGCGTGTCAGCATGGAGGGGATCGCGGCTCGCGCGGGTGTCGGCAAGCGAACCGTCTACCGCTGGTGGCCCTCCAAGGGCGCGGTCGTCCTCGACGCGTGGGCGCAACAGCTCGAAAAGCGCCTGCACCGACGCCTCGAAACCGTGCAGACCGGCGACTTCGAGGCCGACCTGAAGCTGATGGTCAAAGACGCCTGGATCGACACGCTCGGCGAGACGCGCAGTGTGCTCGCCTCGATCATCGCCGAGTGCCAGCACGACCCCGACCTTGCCGCGGAGTTCCGCAAACGCCTCATCGATCCCGCCAGCGCGCTGGTCGCGGAGCGCATCCGCCGCGCCCAGGCGGACGGACAGGTCGCCGCCGACCTCGACCCGTACCGCGCCATCGAGCTGATCTACGCCCAGCTGTACTACCGACTGCTGGTCGTGCACCGCCCGGACGACGAGGCGTACGTCGAGGACGTCGTCGAACTCGCCATGCGTGGGCTCAGGCCCCCTCGCCAGGACGGGGCATGATCTCCCGAAAGGGCGAACGCCCCCACGTTGAACGTCAGCCGGCGGCTCGCCCCATTCACGCCGCCCTGGGTCTGCCCAGCGCCTGGCCGGCTGGCGAGGCCTTTCCCAAAGGTCAACGGAGCATTCCAAGTTGATCGACTGGTGGGTGCGCATGTTTGAGGTGCCGTACATTCCACCGGGCAGGGTCCTGACTGGTCACGCTGGGTGTCGAGCCGACCTGGCCGCTCTCCATCGCGACCGGCACGTAGGTGCGGAACGCGCCCACAGCTACATCCGGCACGTCTGCGAAGCTCTCGACGCCCCGACCTGAGGTCGGCCCGCCCCCGTCCGGCGGGACGCCCGCACCGCAGGACGGGCGACGACGAGAACCCGTGTCGGCACAGGCCGCCGGCGCGGCCGGGAGGCGAAGCCGTCCACCACCGCTCTCCGTGCCAGGGCCGCGTTACCAGCCGCCGCCGACAGGGGTGAACCAGCGCGCCCCCGCCACCGTAGTGCGGTGAGAAGCGTGTCCGAGCGGACCGCACCGGCCACGCACGGCAATCCGACATTCATGGAGAAACATGGCTCGAATCACAAGGCCGCGAAGCAGCAGGGCCGTGCTGGGGATCGTGATGCCCCTCGCCCTGTTCTCCCTGGCAGAGCCGGCGGCGGCGGACACCCCGGTCAGCGCGGCGGTGCAGATCCAGCAGACGACCGGAGGTGAATACGTTGCCATGGGCGACTCCTACGCGTCCGGCGCGGGGCTGCCTCTGGTCGACGACGCCTACTGCGATCGCACCGGCTACAGCTATCCGACGTTCGCCAAGGCGTTCACCGGCGGCGCGGTGTTCAAGGACGTCACGTGCAGTGGCGCCACCACGCGGCACGTCTGGAACTACCAGGGTTCCAAGCCGCCACAGGCCAACGCCGTCACCCCGGCCACCAAGGTGGTCACGCTGACCCTGGGGGGCAACGACGTCGGCTTCACCTCGATTCTCACCACGTGCGTACTCGTCGCGTCCTCGAACCCGGCGGGCAGCCCGTGCAAGGATCACTACAACGCGGGCGGCATCGATGTGGTGAGCGAACGCATCAACATCATGGAGGGTCGTGTCCGCGACGTCGTCACCGACGTCAAGCGACGCGCGCCGGGCGCCAGGGTGCTGGTGGTCGGCTATCCGTCCATCCTGCCTGACAGCGGTGTCGGTTGCGCGGAAGTACCTTTCGCCAAGGGCGACTTCGTCTGGCTGCGGGACATGGCCAAGAAGCTCAACCGGGCCCTGGAGCGGCGTGGGGTGGGTGGCGGCGCGGGCGTGTCCTACGTCGACACCTACACCTCCACCATCGGTCACGACATGTGTGCACCGCGGGAGGCGCGGTGGATCGAGTCGTTGACCCCTGCGCCGAACACCATGGCGGCACATCCGAACCTGACGGGCCAGCTCGCCATGGGCCTGGCCGTCGCCGCGGAACTGGAGAAGTAGGGACGCCGGCCGGCGTGGTGGGCGTCGTCGTTGACGGCCGCCCCGCCGGCACTCCGCGCCCGCGGCGGCGCCGACCACGGCGCTTGCAGGCAAAGGCTGCTGGCCGACCGTCACGGGTTCAACCTCAAGGACAGAACATGACTACCTCAGAAGCCATCTCATTTGGTGATTCTGCGATGGCAGATGAGGGTGGCGGCGATGGTGGCGAAGGCTGCGAAGTGGGTGCCCTTGCGTTCGTAGCGGCGGT
>NZ_JNWZ01000126.1 GCF_000716545.1 Kitasatospora phosalacinea | reverse complement strand
GACATCCCCATCATCACCCTCGACGCCCGACGCCGGGACAGCGCCAAGAGCGCACTCATCACCCTCGTCGAACACGCCCTCCTCGCCCGACTGCGATGACGGGGCCCCCGAAGGGGTAATGGACACGCCAGAAGGGGGCGTGCGGAGCCTTCCGCACGCCCCCTGGGCACTTCCGCGCACCGACCGCCGTTACGGCTGCTGGTCGGCCCTCAGCAGCCCGTAGGTGTACGCGTCCTCCAGCGCCACCCAGGACGCGGCGATCACGTTGTCCGCGACGCCGACCGTCGACCAGTTCGTGGTGCCGTCGGTGGACTCGATCAGCACCCGGGTCTTCGAGCCGGTGCCGTGCTGGCCCTCCAGGATCCGGACCTTGTAGTCCACCAGCTCCAGCTTGGCCAGCGCCGGGTAGATCGGCTCCAGCGCCGTCCGCAGCGCCCGGTCCAGCGCGTCCACCGGGCCGTTGCCCTCGCCGGTGGCGACCTTCCGCTCGCCCCTGGCCCACAGCTTGACGGTCGCCTCGTTGCCCGCGAAGCCGTTCGGGCCCTGCTCGCTGATGGTCCGCCAGGACTCCAGCTCGAAGAACCGCAGCTTCTCGCCGCCGTTCACCTCGTCGCGCAGCAGCAGCTCGAAGGAGGCGTCCGCCGCCTCGTAGGTGTAGCCGAGGTTCTCCTGCTCCTTCACCCGGGCCACCACCCGGCCGGCCAGGTCCCGGTCGCTGGACAGGTCGTAGCCCAGCTCCTTGCCCTTCAGCTCGATCGACGCCCGGCCGGCCATGTCGGAGACCAGCATCCGCATGGTGTTGCCGACCAGCTCCGGGTCGATGTGCTGGTACAGGTCCGGGTCGACCTTGATCGCGGAGGCGTGCAGGCCGGCCTTGTGCGCGAACGCCGAGAAGCCCACGTACGGCTGGTGGGTGGACGGCGCCAGGTTCACCACCTCGGCGATGGCGTGCGAGATCCGGGTCATCTCGGCCAGCGCCCCGGCCGGGAGCACCCGGCGGTCGTACTTGAGCTCCAGCGCCGCCGCGACCGGGAACAGGTTGGCGTTGCCGACCCGCTCGCCGTAGCCGTTGGCGGTGCACTGCACGTGGGTCGCCCCGGCGTCGACGGCGGCCAGCGTGTTGGCGACCGCGCAGCCGGTGTCGTCCTGGGCGTGGATGCCCAGCCGGGCGCCGGTCTCCGCCAGCACGGTGGCGACGATCTCGCGCACCCCGGACGGCAGCATGCCGCCGTTGGTGTCGCACAGCACGACGACGTCCGCGCCGGCCCCGTGCGCGGTGCGCACCACGGCGAGGGCGTACTCCGGGTTGGCCTTGTAGCCGTCGAAGAAGTGCTCGCAGTCGATGAACACCCGGCGGCCCTGGGCGCGCAGGAACTCCACGCTGTCCCGGACCATCTCCAGGTTCTCCTCCAGCGTGGTGCGCAGCGCCAGTTCCACGTGCCGGTCGTGCGACTTCGCCACCAGCGTCACCACCGGCGCGCCGGAGGCGACCAGTGCGGCCAGCTGCGGGTCCTCGGCGGCCTTGCCGCCGGCCCGGCGGGTGGCACCGAAGGCCACCAACTGGGCGTTGCGGAACTCCAGTTCGGCCTGGGCGCGGGCGAAGAACTCGGTGTCCCGGGGGTTGGCGCCCGGCCAGCCGCCCTCGATGAAGCCGACCCCGAACTCGTCCAGGTGGCGCGCGATCGCCAGTTTGTCCGCCACCGTGAGGTTGATGCCCTCGCGCTGGGCACCGTCGCGGAGCGTGGTGTCGAAGACGTGGAAGCCGTCGCTGGGACGGCCGTTGGCCTCGGTCATGGCCCTGGGTTCTCCGTTCGGTGGAGTTACTGCGTCTGCCGGGATCGGAATCCGGCTCCACTGTCCAGCATCCCGCGCGCGTCCCCGGTGTCTCCGTCCCCTTGTGGGGGCCCGGTGCCGGTCCGGGGCAAAACAAAAGACCCCTCGCGGGTGCGAGAGGTCTGCGCGCGGGTCTGGACGCTCGTGGTCGCTCCGCGGTCAGGGTGTTGCCGTCGGAGCGGTCACTGCGGACCGGCGCGCCTGCTGCTAATAATCAGCGAAAGCGAGGACACCCTCGCAGTCTTGCATACGCCCGGCGGGCCGGGAGGGGCGTCTCGCCATCCGGAACGGGTCAGGCCAGCCGGTCCGTTGCCAGGTCGAACCCGAACGGCTTCGGCAGCGGCAGCGGGTCACCGAACGGGACGGAGGTGGTGGCGGTGTACTCGCCGCCTTCCGGGTGGCTGTGCAGCACGACCTGACCGGCCTTCCGGTCCACCAGGAGGTACAACGGAATCCCTGCCGCGGCATAGCCCCTGCGCTTGGCCCCACGGTCCTTGGCGGGGTTCGTGGAAGTGACCTCCACGGTCATCACCACCCCGTCGGGAGTGGACCACGATCCTTTGCCGGCCATCGCGTCGGGCAGGGCGAACGTGCCGTCCGGGATGAACCGGCCGCTCGGCACCACCAAGCCCTTCCCCGGCCCGAAGTCGAAGTCCTCCGCGCACTGCTGGAAGACCTGCTTGACGATCCGGCCGATCGCGGTCTCGTGGTCTCCGTCCGGCGGTGGCGTCACGACGATCTCCCCCTCGATGAGCTCGGCCTTGAACCCCTGCGGGGTGTCCAGGGCCAGGAAGGCTTCGAGGAGTTCGTCCTCCGGACCGCGCCAGACGTCGGTGGCGTCGTGCATCGCGGCGGTCATGGTCCCTCCTTCTTGTCCGAGTCGCTCAACGAGTGGAGTGTGACGAGGCTACCGGGCCCGGGCGTTCCGCCGTGAAACGCCCGGGCCGACGGTCCGGCGTCAGGCGATGGTGTGCATCCAGCCGTGGGCGTCCGGGGCCTGGCCGCCCTGGATGGCGAGCAGGGACTCGCGCAGGCGCAGGGTGATCGGGCCGGGCTCGCCGGTGGCGACGGTCCAGTCGGCGGTGGCGGACTTGACGTGGCCGACGGGGGTGATGACGGCGGCGGTGCCGCAGGCGAAGACCTCGGTGATGGTGCCGTCGGCGTTGCCCCGCTTCCACTCGTCGGTGGAGATCCTCCGCTCCTCGGTGCCGTAGCCGAGGTCGGCGGCGAGGGCGAGCAGGGAGTCGCGGGTGATGCCGGGGAGCAGCGAGCCGGAGAGTTCGGGGGTGACGACGGTGGCGTCCTCGCCCTCGCCGAGGACGAAGTAGAGGTTCATGCCGCCCATCTCCTCGACCCACTTGTGCTCGGCGGCGTCGAGCCAGACCACCTGGTCGCAGCCCTTGGCGGCGGCCTCGGCCTGGGCGACCAGCGAGGCCGCGTAGTTGCCGGCGCACTTGGCGGCACCGGTGCCGCCGGGGGCGGCGCGGACGTAGTCCTCGGAGAGCCAGACCGAGACCGGCTTGACCCCGCCGGAGAAGTACGCGCCGGCCGGCGAGGCGATGATCATGAAGACGTAGGAGTTGGCGGGGCGCACGCCCAGGCCGACCTCGGTGGCGAACATGAACGGCCGCAGGTAGAGGCTCTGCTCCGGCCGGCTGGGCACCCAGGCGCGGTCCTGCTGGACGAGCAGCTCGACGGCCTCCACGAAGGTCTCGACCGGCAGCTCGGGCATCGCCAGCCGGCGGGCGGAGGCCTGGAAGCGGGCGGCGTTGGCCTCGGGGCGGAAGGTCGCGATCGAGCCGTCGGCCTGCCGGTACGCCTTGAGGCCCTCGAAGATCGACTGGCCGTAGTGCAGCGTCATGTTGGCCGGGTCGATCTCCAGCGGCGCGTACGGCGTCAGCTGGGCGTCGTGCCAGCCCCGGCCCTCGGTCCAGCGGATGGTCACCATGTGGTCGGTGAAGACGCGGCCGAAGCCGGGGTCGGCCAGTCGGGCCTCGCGCTCCTCGTCGGACAGGGGGTGCGCGGAGGGCTTGAGGTCGAACGTGATGGGCGCCTGGGTGGGCGTGCTCATGGCTGTCTGTCCTTCACCGTGGGGTTGGGCTGGGCCGGCAACCGTCGGGCGGGGGAAACGCATGACGGCACGGCCCACTGTCGATACTCGCATCCAGAGGGCCGTGCCGAACAGCCGGGCGGCTGTGCTCGCTGTGAACCGGCCCACTGGCCGGAGGTTGTCGTCCGGCCGGTCAGCCGGATACTCGGGCGGCCAGCGCGTCGCCGACCTCGGAGGTGGAGCGGGCACCGGAGCGCTCGGCGAGGTCCGCGGCGACCGCGGCCTCGACCCGGGCGGCCTCGTCGGCGAAGCCGAGGTGCTCCAGCAGCATGGCGACCGAGAGCACGGTGGCGGTCGGGTCGGCCTTGCCCTGGCCGGCGATGTCCGGGGCGGAGCCGTGCACCGGCTCGAACATCGAAGGGAAGTCGCCGCTCGGGTTGATGTTGCCGGACGCGGCCAGGCCGATGCCGCCGGTGACGGCCGCGGCGAGGTCGGTCAGGATGTCGCCGAACAGGTTGTCGGTGACGATCACGTCGAAGCGCTCGGGCTGGGTGACGAAGAAGATCGTCGCCGCGTCCACGTGCAGGTAGTCGGTGGTGACCTCGGGGAACTCCCGGCCGACCTGCTCGAAGATCCGGGTCCACAGGTGGCCGGCGTGCACCAGCACGTTGTTCTTGTGGACGAGGGTGAGCTTCTTGCGCGGGCGGGCCTGGGCCCGGCGGTAGGCGTCCCGGACGACCCGCTCGATGCCGAACGCGGTGTTCAGCGAGACCTCGGTGGCGACCTCCTGCGGGGTGCCGGTGCGCAGCGTGCCGCCGTTGCCGACGTACGGGCCCTCGGTGCCCTCGCGGACCACCACGAAGTCGATCTCCGGGTCACCCGCGAGCGGGGACTTCACGTTCGGGAAGAGCTTCCCGGGGCGGAGGTTGATGTGGTGGTCGAAGGCGAACCGCAGCTTGAGCAGCAGCCCGCGCTCCAGCACGCCGGACGGCACGCTCGGGTCGCCGATGGCGCCGAGCAGGATCGC
This sequence comes from Kitasatospora phosalacinea, assembly GCF_000716545.1. Taxonomy (GTDB): domain Bacteria; phylum Actinomycetota; class Actinomycetes; order Streptomycetales; family Streptomycetaceae; genus Kitasatospora; species Kitasatospora phosalacinea. The sequence continues at coordinate 515 of NZ_JNWZ01000126.1, read as the reverse complement.
GTCCTGGCCCTTGAGCTCCTCCAGCACCGTGTCCGGGAGGGTCTCCCCGGTCCGGTGGTACAGCCGTGCACCGAGGTCGTACTCGGTGGTCTCCAGCTTGGCGTCGGAGGGCAGGGCGGCGCGGAGCACCTTGAGGCCCTCGGCCACGACCTCCTGGCCGATGCCGTCACCCGGGATCACTGCGAGACGAATGGTGCGAGACATACCCCGGACAGTACAACCGTCCCACGGCCTGGGCACGGACCGTCCACGATCCGGACGAGGCGTCAGACCGGCGCGTTCTCGAGCACGCGCGGCACCCGCGTGCGGGACCTCGTCCGCGGGCTCACGGGAACCGGGCTCCCGCCGATCGGCTCCGGGCGCCGGCCGGGCTACCGGGCGGCTCCCCGCCCGGGGCCGCCCTTCGGGGTGAGGAGCTGGACGCGCTCCCCGACCGGGTTGAGGTGGTGGATCAGCAGGGCGTCCGCGAGCGGGGTGCGCAGGACCTGGCCGGGGCGGGTGGGGGTGAGGACGGG
>NZ_JNWZ01000125.1 GCF_000716545.1 Kitasatospora phosalacinea | reverse complement strand
GGTCAGGGGGTGGGCGGGGCGGCGAGTCTGAGCAGGGAATCGGCCAGGGTGGGGGAGGCGAGGGCGGCGGCCAGGTCGCGGACGAGCCGGGCGGTGGGGCCGTCGGGGCGTTCGGCGGCGAAGAACTCGCCCAGGAGGGAGGCGAGTTCGGGCTCGCGGGCGGCGGCGACGGTGAGGGCGGCGACGAGTTCCTGGACGAGGTGGAGTTGCAGGGTCTCGACCGGGACGGGCTTGTCGGCGAGCCAGTCCAGCGAGCTGATCTCGGCGTTGGCGATCCAGGCGCGGACGGTGCGGCGCAGGGTGGGGCCGGGGTCGGGGACGCCGAGGTGCAGCAGGATCTGCTCCTGCGCGGCCAGCCGGACCTGGTCGATGACGGCGCCCGCGTCGGGGCCGGCGACGACCGAGCCGCCGCGCAGCAGCGCGGTGAAGCCCGCCGCGTGGGACTGCACGAAGTCGAGGTAGCGGCCCATGACGCGGTACAGGCGTTCGGAGAGCGGCCCCTCGCCGGGCTCCTCGAAGCGCCCGGCCAGCTCCCGTCCGGCCCGGCGCAGCGCCTCCTCGTACAGGGCCTGCTTGCCGGGGAAGTAGTGGTACACCAGCGGGCGGGAGGCGCCCGCGGCGGCGGCGATGTCGTCGATCGAGACGTCCTCGGGCGCGCGGTCCGAGAACAGCTGGAGCGCCACCGCGATGAGCTGTTCGCGGCGCTCGTCGACGCTCAGCCGCCGCCGGGGCGCACGGGCGGCGGGGTGCTGTTCCTCCGCGCGGGGGGCCGCGGGCGGCGTACGGGAAGCCATGCGGCCCACCCTAGGCCCTGTCCGGCCGGTCCTGCCGGGTCAGCCGGTGGCGCGCAGGGCCAGGTAGCGGCGGTAGGCCTCGCGGCCGTCGGGGACGAACTCCCAGGTGCCGAGGCGTTCGGCGAGCTGCTCCTCGGTGAGCCAGTCGTACCAGGCGACCTCGGATTCCTGCGGCCGCACCGGGCCGTCCCACTCGGCCTCGTGGACGTCGGACCACCAGCTGTGCCGGTCGCCGTCGGTGTACAGGAAGCGGAACAGCGGGCGGGTGCGGATCCCGCTGACGCCCAGCTCCTCCTCGGCCTCCCGGACGGCGGCCTCCGGGTAGCCCTCGCCGGTGCCGACCACGCCGCCGACGAAGCAGTCGTACGCGCCGGGGGCGAACGCCTTGGTGTCGGTGCGGCGGTGGGTGAAGATCCGGCCCCGCGGGTCGCGGACCAGGACGAAGACGCAGCGGTGGGTCAGGCCGTCGCGGTAGACCTCGGAGCGGGGGGCGGTGCGCAGCACCCGGTCGTGTTCGTCGACCACGTCGAGGATCTCGTCGAGGTCGGTCGCGGGGTTCTCCATGTCGGCCATTGTGGCGCGCGACGGCGGGCCGTGGTGTCGGAGCGGCGTCACCCGAAAGAGTTGGTATACGCATGGACCGGTCCGGGAATGAACCGGACGAACCGTCAGGAACCATGTCGAGGAGCAGAGTTGAAGAACCGCGCCGTCGCCCTGTCCGTCGCCGCCGCCCTGGTCGCGCTCGCCACCGCGCTGCCCGCCTCGGCGGCCCCCGCGCCCGCCGCCAGGTCCGTCCGCTCGGGCCTGGACTGCACCACCTGGATCCACAACAACGACCCGCTCACCGGAGGCGTCGACTGCACCAACAACACCGGGGGCCCGATCACCTTCCACGCCGACATCGTCTGCGGCTGGGCGCCGGACGTCACGGGCAACTCGGTGACCGCCTGGCCGGGCCAGACCCAGGAGTCCTCCGGCCACTGCGCCTTCTACTCCACCGGCATCGGCCACATCGGGTGGACGGTGGAGTGACGACCGGGGGTGTTTAGGGTGGCAGGGTGCAGATCCAGCAGATCCAGGGGTTCGTGGCGGACGGGTTCGAGCCGGTCCGGGAGGCCTTCGCGGGCAACTTCCGGCAGTACGGGGAGCTCGGTGCGGCCTTCGCGCTGTACCTGGACGGGCGGAAGGTGGTCGACCTGTGGGGCGGGGACGCCCGGCCCGAGGTCGGGGCCAGGCCGGCCCCGGCGGTCGGCTGGCAGGAGGGGACGGCGCAGGTGTTGCGTTCCGTCACCAAGGGGCTGACCGCCTCCGCCGCCCTGCACCTCGCGCAGCGCGGGCTGCTCGACCTGGACGCGCCGGTGGCCTCGTACTGGCCGGAGTTCGCGCAGGCCGGGAAGGGGCGCGTCCCGGTGCGCTGGCTGCTCTCGCACCAGGCCGGGCTGCCCGCGCTGGACGTGCCGCTGCGGATCGAGGACGTGCTGGCCTGGGAGCCGGCCACCGCGGCCGTCGCCGCCCAGACCCCGGCCTGGGAGCCCGGCACCGCGCACGGGTACCACCCGCTGACCTTCGGCTGGCTGGTCGGCGAGGTGGTCCGGCGGGCCGGGGGGCGCAGCGTGGGGCGGTACTTCGCGGAGGAGATCGCCGCCCCGCTCGGCCTCGACCTGTGGATCGGGCTGCCCGCCGCCGCGTCCGACCGGGTCGGCCGGCTGGTCGACCTGCCCGCGCCGGAGGCCGCCAGGCTCGGCCCGGGCGGGACGCGGATGCGCCCCAAGCAGTCCGTGCTGGACGCCTACCGGGACCCGCGCTCGCTGACCGCCCGCTCGTTCGGCTCGGTGCGCAGCAGCGTGGACCTGAACGACCCGGCGGTGCAGGCCGTCGAGGTGCCCGGCGCGGGCGGGATCGGCACCGCCCGCTCGCTGGCCAGGTTCTACGCGGCGCTGATCGGCGCCGCCGACCGGGCCGGTGCGCCCGGGCAGCGGCTGCCCGCGCTGTTCGAGCCGGGCACGCTGGCCGAGGCGGCCGGCCCCTCGGTGCAGGGGCCGGACCGGGTGCTGATCGTCAACACCGCCTTCGGCCAGGGCTTCTTCCGGCACGGCGGCACCTCGCCGATGGCCTCCCCGGCGAGCTTCGGGCACCCCGGCCGGGGCGGCTCGCTCGGCTTCGCCGACCCCGAGCTGGGCATCGGCTTCGGCTACGTCACCAACGGCATGCAGCCGGGCGTCACCGGGGACGTCCGCTCCCGGGCGCTGATCGCCGCCGTCCGGCAGTGCCTGGCGGCGCGCGGCTGAACCGGGGCGCGGCGGGCGTCAGGCCTGGCCGGTCTCGAACCGGCTGACCCGGCCGTCCGGGGCGACGGTGAACCGCCAGGCGGTGCGCATCTCGCCCCAGGTGTCGTTGCGGTAGTCGGCGACCAGGGCGCGGCCGCCGGACTTCTCGGTCTGCACCTCGATGTGCCCGTGCGAGGAGAAGATCTCCCGGTCGACCCAGTCCGCCAGGTCGCGTTCGGCGCCGTCGTCGGACATCGTGGCGTCCTCGGTCAGGGCGGCGAAGAAGGCGCTGCGGTCGCCGGAGTTCACGGCGCCGATCAGGCGGCGGACGGCCGGGTCGGAGAGCTTGTCGACGGCGATGGTCATGACGCTCGGCTCCTTGGTGGGGGATTCGGTACGGGTCGCTGGTCGCCGTCCGGCCGGACGGGCGCCGGACGGACGTGCTTCGACGGGACCACGCGCGACCCCGGCCCGCCAGCCGCCGTGGGCCACCCGGAGCCCGTTCGGGGGTGTCCGAAGGCCGGCGCGGGGCCGTTCCGGGGCCCGGCGGGCGGTCGCGTGGCGGATCCCGACTCCCACAGAATCGTGTGATTTGATCCCGATATGAGGGATTTGTGCACGGAAGGGAGCCCCTGATGGGACCGGCCGAACTGCTCGTCCTGACCTTTCCCGAGGCGACCATCAGCGTCGAGGCGGCCACCGCCCTGGTCCGGCTGCGCGGCGCGGCCGGGGTGCGGGTGATCGACTCGCTGGTGGTGCTCCGGGACGCCGAGGGCGAGACCACCTACGGGGAGCTCACCGACTTCGAGCACCTGCGGGGCGTCGAAGGGCTGGACGGCGACGAACTGCCGCTGATCGGGCCGGAGGACGCCCAGGAGGTCGCCGAACTGCTGGAACCCGGCAGCGCGGCGCTGATCGTGCTGATCGAACACCTGTGGGCCGAGGACGCCGCCGCGGCGCTGCGCGCGGTCGGCGGCCGGATCGCCTCCGGGGTGCGCATTCCGCCGGAGAACATCGAAGAGGCCGTCCGCGCAGCCGAGGCGCGCGTCGCGGCGGGAGAGTGAGGACGGCGTGTTCCGACCGATGAGGCCGATCCGGCCGGTCCGGGCGGTGCGCCCGGTGGGGCGTCCGCTCGCCCGCGGGCTGGTGGTGGGCGGGGCCGCGTACGCCGCGGGCCGGGCGGGGGCCCGCCGGGCCGCCGACGAGCAGGGCCAGAACGAGGCGATCGCCGAACTGCAGGCCGACCAGGACCGGGCCGCCCAGCAGCAGGCCGCCCAGCAGCAGGCGGCGCAGCAGCCGGTCTACGCCCCGCCGTCGGCCGCACCGGCGCCGGCACCCGCCGCACCCGCCGCGGGCGGCGAGGACGTGGCGAGCAAGCTGAACCAGCTGGCGCAGCTGGTCCAGCAGGGGCTGCTCACCCCGGAGGAGTTCGCCGCGGCGAAGGCCAGGCTGCTGGCCTGAGCGGCGTTCCGGGCGGCCCGTCGGGGCCGGTCGTCACCACAGCTGGTCCCACCACCAGGCGATCTCGGGGTAGGACGGCGGGGTGAGCCGGCCGTCGGCGGGCCGTTCGGCGCGTTCGGCCACCGGCAGGATCCCGGGCGTCCGCTCGGTGTAGCGGGCGGAGGTGAAGCCCCACTCCAGGTTGCCGCTCACCAGGTTGGACAACTGAGTGATGTAGCGCTGCAGTTCGGCTCCGGCGCGGCGGGAGGTGCGGTCCGCGAGGCGGAGGAACAGGCACATGGTGCGGTCGTGCAGGGCGGCCGCCTCCAGCAGCGCCCGTTCCCGCTCGCAGCCCAGGTGCCGCTGGAGCGCGTCCACGATGTTGCTCTCCAGCGCGCCGTGGTCGTCCTCGCGGCGGAAGGAGTAGATGTCGGCCGAGACCAGGACCAGGAACTTGGCGGCCTCGGTGAGCGCGTGCACCCGGGGCGAGTCCAGTTGGGACTGCGGGATGGCGGTGCGCTCGCAGACCTCGATGATCTCGATGCAGGAGCGGCTGCCGCGGTCCAGCGGGCCGATCGTCAGGTACTCGGAGAGCGTCATCGGACGGCCCTCGGCGCGGTAGGCGACGACGGCCGCGGCGCCCATGAAGGACTCCAACTGGCTGTCCGCCCAGCGCTTCACGGAGAGCGCGGGGGCCCAGGCGCGGGCCCGGCCGAACACGTCGCGGACGGAGGCGACGTAGATGTCGTCCTCGGTCGGGTGCGAGTTCGCCGAATTGATAACAGCCAGTAGCGTGGCTGCTATGGTGAGTACACGGGAGGGGTTTCGGCTGAGTCGGCCGGTGTCCCACTCGTCGTCCAGGGTGAGCATGCTGCACAGCCACTGGGAGACCAGCTCCAGGCCCGTGGTGCCCTCGGCGTCCCGGGCGATCCGGCAGACGAACTCGTGCGCGCCGATGGACAGCAGTCGTCCGCGCCGTTCGGCGTCCGTGGTGAAGCCCATGGTGTCGAGCCAGAGTTCGGTGCTCTTGCCGACCGCCTCGTGCGCGGGGTGCAGGCTGGACGGGATGGGGCAGAAGAGCGGGGGTATTGCAGCCAACGTGTCTCCAGAGCAACCTGTTGCCGGTACGGCACGGATCCCGTGGGTGCGCAGACCCGGCCGATGGCCTTCCCCCACGAAGATCAATTACACCCGTGTGGCTTGAAAGTTATCCGATCGGATCGTCAGATGCCGTGACTGGTAAGGGATTTGCCCTTGGTGGTCGTGTCTAACCCCGTGTCATATGCCGCTGCCTGGGCGAACGCCGCCCGCACGGCCCGCGGCGGCGCTACTGACGTCGGCTTGTCAGGGTGAGGTTGGGGTGTCGAGGGTCAGGCCGGTGCCGGCTATGAAGCCGTCGAGGGTCTCGGGGCGGTACTGCAGGCGTT
>NZ_JNWZ01000124.1 GCF_000716545.1 Kitasatospora phosalacinea | reverse complement strand
TACGCGGGCCAGAGCGTCACGGTGAAGTTCAACGCGGTCGAGGACTCCTCGCTGCAGACCTCCTTCGTGATCGACGACACCGCCGTCCAGACCGGCTGACGCACTCCCGTCCGGGGCCCGGCAGCCGCACCGCAGCGGCTGCCGGGCCCCGGCGCGTCGCCGCCCCCGGGTGTCCGAACGGTGAGATCCCGGAAACTCCCGGGCAACACGAAACACCACCGAAACACCGACGACGGCGGCCCGAAATCCGGCTTGGCGACACTCCCCGCATGCTCCTCGCTGACTCCCCACCCACCCTGGACAGCGGCGACACCGCCTGGCTGCTGGCCTGCACCGCGCTCGTGCTGCTGATGACGCCGGGCCTCGCGCTGTTCTACGGCGGCATGGTGCGCACCAAGAGCGTGCTCAACATGATCATGATGAGCTTCACGTCGATCGCCGTGGTCACCGTGGTCTGGCTGCTCGCGGGCTACTCGCTGGCCTTCGGCAAGGACGCCGGCTGGGGCCTGATCGGCTCCCTCGACCACCTCGGCATGGCCGGCATCACCCCGCGCAGCCTCACCGGCGACGTCCCCACCCTGCTGTTCGCCACCTTCCAGCTGACCTTCGCGATCATCACCGCCGCGCTGATCTCCGGCGCCATCGCCGACCGCGCCAAGTTCGGCTCCTGGGTCGCCTTCACCGCCGTGTGGACGCTGCTGGTCTACGTGCCGGTCGCGCACTGGGTGTTCGCCCCGGACGGCTGGATCCTCAAGCACCTCGGCGCCCTCGACTTCGCCGGCGGCACCGTCGTCGAGGTCAACTGCGGTGCCAGCGGCCTCGCCCTGGCCCTGCTGCTCGGCCCGCGCCTGGGCTTCAAGAAGGAGGCCATGCGCCCGCACAACCTGCCGCTGGTGCTGCTCGGCGCGGGACTGCTCTGGTTCGGCTGGTTCGGCTTCAACGGCGGCTCCGCGATGGGCGCCAACGGGCTGGCCGCCGCCGCGGTCCTCAACACCCAGGCGGCCGGCTGCGCGGGCCTGCTCGGCTGGCTGGTGGTCGAGAAGAAGCGCGACGGCCACGCCACCACCCTCGGCGCCGCCTCCGGCGCGGTCGCCGGACTGGTCGCCATCACCCCCTCCTGCGGCAGCGTCGACCTGCTGGGCTCGCTGGTCATCGGCCTGGCCGCCGGCCTGGTCTGCTGCTACGCCGTCAGCTGGAAGTTCCGCCTCGGCTACGACGACTCGCTGGACGTGGTCGGCGTGCACTTCGTGGCCGGCGTCATCGGCACCCTGCTGATCGGCCTGTTCGCCACCGCCGTGATGACCGGCGGCCCCGCCGGACTGCTGCACGGCGGCGGGCTCGGCCAGCTCGGCAGGCAGCTGGTCGCGGTGCTGGTGGTCGCCGGGTACGCGTTCGGCGCGACGTACGGCATCGGGCGGGCGATCGACCGGCTGATGGGCTTCCGGGCCGCGCCCGAGCACGAACTCACCGGCCTGGACCTCGCCGTGCACGCCGAGAACGCGTACGATCACGGCGTCCTGGGCCACGGCTCCGCCACCGCCCACGCCAGCGTGCACCCGCACGGTGCGCCCGCCTCCGACAGGACCCGCACGGTATGAAGCTGATCACCGCTGTCGTCAAGCCGTTCAAGCTGGACGAGGTCAAGACCGCGCTGCAGGAACTCGGCGTGCACGGCCTGACCGTCACCGAGGCCAGCGGCTACGGGCGGCAGCACGGCCACACCGAGGTGTACCGGGGCGCGGAGTACCGGATCGACCTGGTGCCGAAGGTCCGGATCGAGGTGGTGGTGGAGGACGAGGACGCCGAGCGGGTCACCGACGCGATCGTGGCCGCCGCCCGGACCGGGAAGATCGGCGACGGCAAGGTGTGGGTGGTGCCGGTGGACGGCATCGTCCGGGTCCGCACCGGCGAGCGCGGACCGGACGCGGTCTGACGGTGCGCCAATCCGGCCACGGCCCCCGGGAGTCACCCCCCGGGGGCCGCCCGCGTTGGCGGGGCGTCCGTTAATCGGGTGCGGTCCGGCGGGTCCCGGGTTAGTGTCCCGGCATGTCTTCCTTCCAGCAGATCTACGGCTGACGCGGCCGGGGCAGCGCCCCGAGCCCGAGCGTCCCGCCCGCCCGCGCGCCCCTTCGGCGGCGCCCCGGCGGCGCGGTGTGTTGTCCACGCCCCCGTAGAACGGAAGCAGGTGCTCTCCGCATGACCCGCGCATCCCGCCGTGCCCACATCGCCATGGTCGGCATTCCGGCCGTCAGCCACGTCCGCCCCGGTCTGGAGGTGATCCGCGAGCTCGTCGCCCGCGGCCACCGGGTGACGTACTTCAACGACCCCTCCGTCGCCGGGCTGATCGCCCCCACCGGCGCCGAACTCGTCCCCCACCCCTCCACCCTGCCGGTCGCCGACCACGACTGGCCCGAGGACGCGATCGGCGCCATGCGCGTCTTCCTGGAGGACGCGATCGCCATGCTGCCCCGGCTGCGCGCGCACTACGACGCGGACCCGGCCGACCTCTACCTGTACGACATCGGCGCCTACGCGGCCCGGGCGCTCGCCGAGGCGCAGGGCCGGCCGGTCGTCCAGCTCTCGCCGACGCTGGTCGGGTGGGACGGCTACCAGCAGGAGATCGGCGCCCAGCTGCGGCAACTGCCCGGGGCGGACGCCTACTTCGCCCGCTTCGCCGAGTGGCTGGCGGGCAGCGGCGCCACCACGCTCGACGTGGACGACTTCTCCGGGCGGCCGGCCCGGGCCGTCGCGATGATCACCGAGGCGATGCAGCCGCACGCCGACCGGGTCGACCGGGAGGCGGTGGACTTCGTCGGCCCGTGCTTCGACCTGCGGGCCGAGCAGGGGAGCTGGCGGCGCCCGGCCGGGGCGGAGAAGGTGCTGCTGGTGTCGCTGGGCTCGGCGTTCACCCGGCAGCCGGAGTTCTACCGCAACTGCCTGGCCGCCTTCGGGGGCCTGCCCGGCTGGCACCTGGTGCTGCAGATCGGGAAGCACACCGACCCGGCGGAGCTGGGGGAGGTCCCGCCCGGCGTCGAGGTGCACCCCTGGGTGCCGCAGCGGGCGGTGCTGGAGCAGGCCGACGCCTTCGTCACGCACGCCGGGATGGGCGGCTGCGGGGAGGGGCTGCTCGCCGGGGTGCCGATGATCGCGGTGCCGCAGGCCGCCGAGCAGTTCATGAACGCCGACCGGCTGGTCGAGCTCGGCGTGGCCCGCCGGATCGACACGGCGGACGCCACGCCGCAGGCGCTCCGGACGGCGCTGGCCGAGCTGGTCGCGGACGGGGCGGTGGCGGCGCGCCTGCGGGAGCTGAGCGCGCGGGCGAAGTCCGAGGGCGGCACCGCCCGCGCCTGCGACCTGATCGAGCAGCGACTGGGCTGACCTCCCGGGGGCTCCGGACGCGCCGGTCCGCCGCTGACGAACCGTCAGTGGCGGACCGGCGCGTCCGTTCTTTCTCATCCGCGGCGGCCGCGACCTCCCTTGACGGGCGTCCGGGCGGACCCTATGGTCATGCCACTGCAAGTTTCCAGCAAGTTTCAACGCTCTTGCAGCGAGCTTGCAGTAGCGACCCTCCCCCCGTCGCGCTGACGGCACCACCCCCGCCGTCGCGGCCCCCCACCCTGCCGCCTCCCGCTCCGCGACCTGCGTCCGCGGCCCGGGCTTCCCCCAGGAGCGCCCCCTTGCCAACCTCCGCCCCCGTCCGCAGAAGGCGCCTCGCCGCCGCCACCACCGCGCTCGCGGCGCTCGGCCTCTCGGTCGGCGCCGGGCTCACGCTCGCCCCCGCCGCCACCGCCACCCCGCCGGGCGCCAAGGACGTCACCGCCACCCTGTTCGAGTGGAAGTTCGACTCCGTCGCCAAGGCCTGCACCGACACGCTCGGCCCCAAGGGCTACGGCTTCGTCGAGGTCTCCCCGGCCCAGGAGCACGTCCAGGGCGGCCAGTGGTGGACCTCGTACCAGCCCGTCAGCTACAAGATCGCGGGCCGGCTCGGCGACCGCGCCTCGTTCCAGAACATGGTCAACGCCTGCCACGCCGCGGGCGTCAAGGTGATCGCCGACGCGGTGGTCAACCACATGAGCGCGGGCAGCGGCACCGGCACCGGCGGCACCAACTACACCAAGTACAACTACCCGGGCTACTACCAGGACCAGGACTTCCACTCCTGCCGGACGTCGATCAGCAACTACGGCGACCGCTCCAACGTCCAGAACTGCGAACTGGTCGGCCTCTCCGACCTCGACACCGGCTCCGGCTACGTCCAGCAGACCATCGCCAACTACCTGAACGACCTGCGCACCCTGGGCGTCGACGGCTTCCGGATCGACGCGGCCAAGCACATCGCCGCGAGCGACCTGGCCGCCATCAAGGCCAAGACGGGCAACCCGGGCGCGTACTGGGTGCAGGAGGTCATCTACGGCGCGGGCGAGGCCGTCCAGCCCTCCGAGTACACCGGCAACGGCGACGTCGACGAGTTCCGCTCCGCGACCTGGCTCAAGAGCGCCTTCAACGGCGGCAGGATCTCCGACCTGCAGGGCTGGGGCAGCGGCCTGCTCGGCTCCGCCCAGGCCCGCACCTTCGTCGACAACTGGGACACCGAGCGCAACGGCTCGACCCTGACCTACAAGTACGGCTCCGCCTACACGCTGGCCAACGTCTTCCTGCTGGCGAACCCGTACGGCTCGCCGAACGTCTACTCCGGCTACGCGTTCAGCGGCAACGACGACGGCCCGCCCAACGGCGGCACCGTCAACGCCTGCTACCAGGACGGCTGGAACTGCACCCACGCCTGGCGGCAGGTCTCCAACATGGTCGGCTTCCGCAACGCGGTCTCCGGCACCGGCATGACCGACTGGTGGTCCAACGGCAACAACGCGATCGGCTTCGGCCGCGGCAACAAGGGCTACGTGGCGATCAACCGGGAGTCCGGCGCGATCACCCAGACCTTCCAGACCTCGCTGCCGGCCGGCACCTACTGCGACGTCCAGCACGGTGACCCGGTGAACGGCGGCTGCACCGGCCAGACCTACACCGTCGGCCCGGACGGCAAGTTCACCGCCACCGTCGGCGCGGGCGACGCGGTCGCCCTGTACGTCGGCGCCGGCGGCGGCTCCACCGCGACGCCGACCCCGACGCCGACCCCCTCGGCCTCCGCCTCGCCGACCGGCAGCGGCAACAGCGCGACCGTCTTCTACTCGACGGACAAGAACTGGTCGGCCTACGACCTGCACTACGCCCCCAACGGCGGCGGCTGGACCACCGCCCCGGGCGTGGCCATGGACGCGGCCTGCACCGGCTGGGTGAAGAAGACCGTCAGCCTGGGCACCGCCACCGGCCTGGCCGCCACCTTCAACAACGGCAGCGGCACCTGGGACAACAACGGCGGCGGCAACTACGCCCTGGGCACCGGCAACGTCACCGTCAAGGACGGCGTGATCGGCTCCGGCGACCCGTGCGCCACCGCCTCCCCGACGCCCTCCGCCTCGGCCTCCGCGTCCTCCTCGCCCTCGGTCGGCACCGGCGCGTCCTTCGCGGTCAGCGCCACCACCACGGTCGGCCAGAACGTCTACGTGGTCGGCGACGCGGCCGAGCTCGGCGGCTGGGACACCTCGAAGGCGCTGCCGCTGTCCTCCGCGTCCTACCCGGTGTGGAAGCTGGACGTGGCGCTGAGCGCCGGCACCGCCGTCCAGTACAAGTACGTCCGCAAGGACGCCGCCGGGAACGTCACCTGGGAGAGCGGCGCCAACCGCACCGCGACCGTCCCGGCGAGCGGCAAGGTCGTGCTGAACGACACCTGGCGCAGCTGAGGCCGGACCACCCCGGTCGGCAGGTCACGGCCGGGGCGGCCGGACCGCCCGAACGGATGGAATCCCGGCTCCGGGGGAGCCGGGGAGCCCGGCCGCTGGAAGCGTCGGCCGGGTGAGCACCACCCCCACCACCCCCACCACCCTCCAGCCCC
>NZ_JNWZ01000123.1 GCF_000716545.1 Kitasatospora phosalacinea | reverse complement strand
CCGTGGAAGCCGTGCACCCGCCCCGTCGGCCGCCCGCACACCGGACACGGCACCGGATCATCCCTCGTCCGCGCCGACACCCGGATGACCTTGCCCTCGCCCGCCACACCCTCGACGACCAAGGCCGACAAGCCCGAAAACACCACGCCCACAAGCTCGTTGACATCACACACACCATGCCAACGATGGTCGTCACACTTCGTCACCACCGATTACGGGACAGAGCCAGTCACTGGACACACCCCATCCAGCGGCCAGCGCCCGGGCCTGCGCCGGGTCGTTGCGGGCTCCCTCCACCAACAGGCGGGCCAGCGCCTCGCGCTCCTGTGCTCCGACCGGCGCGAGCACCTGTCGGCCCGTCACCCGCTGGGCGAGGCCGCCGAGCGACTCCCACGCCTACTTCCCGGCCTCCCCGGCCACTGCGGACCCGGCCGCGCCCAGCACGACCGTGACCGCCGACACCGACAACGGATCGAACACGCCCCCACCCCCAACCGCGTGCGGCGGGCCCGGCCCGCCGCCTACGTCATCTGACGCGCCCAACGGTAGCCTGCGCGCCACCCTCCGTCAGCACGTCTCCGCGCGGGCCGGGGACGCGGGCGGTTCCGCTCGTCGCTGCGCGTCCTCGTTGGGGCGGTTCCGCGCGGAAGCCGGGCCCGGCAGGCGCCCGCGGCAGTAGGGTGGCACCACAGCGAGAAGTCCGGGTAGGGGGCGGGACCGTGCAACTGACGCCAGGTCAGGTCTTCCACCACCGCTGGTGCGCCGCGATGGCGGCCCGGGACGTGGCGGCGCTGCGCGACCTCCACCATCCCGACGCCGTCCTGCTGTCCTCGTCGACGGGCTCGGTCCGCTCCGGCGCCGAGCGGATCGCGGCCGACTACTCGCAACTGTTCGCCACCGCCGGTGCGGTGACGACGACGGCCGTGGAGGACTTCACCGACCTGGGGGACGCGATCCGGGTGGAGTCCGTCGTGTCGACCGCGTTCGCCCGGATGCTGACCTACGACGTCTTCGCCCTGGACGCGGGACGGGTGCGGGTCCACGTCACCGGGACGATCCTGCCCCGTCCGCCCGCGCCGGCTCCCGCGCAGCACGCCGTCCCCACCCCGGGGCAGGCGCTCCACCGGCGGATCTGGGCCGCCACCGACGCCCGGGACGCGGCGGCGCTGCGCGCCGTGTACGCCCCGGACGCCGTCCAGACCGTGTTCGGCGGGGTGGTCCGGGGCGCGGACGCCATCGCGCGGGGGACCTGGGAGGGCTGGCAGCACGGTCACGCGACGCGGCTCAAGGCGGTCACCGCGTTCACCGACGCGCCGCAGGCCGTGTGCGTGGAGGGCGTCGCCGGAGTCGAGGTCCAGGACACCCGGTTCGAGGTCGCCTACTACCAGGTGTTCCTCGTCCGGGCCGGACTGGTGACGCACTCCGTCACCGGCCTGATCTCCCCCCGCCCCGCCGAACTGCGCCAGGGCCTCGACCGCCTGGCCGACGCCCGGCTCAAGGCCGCCCAGGCCATCACCCTCGGCATGGCGATGCGGGTGCCGCGAACTTGGTGACAGCTCCGCTCCGCCGGTGAGGACGAAACGGGCCCCGGTGCTGTCAGGGCGGAACTCCACGGTGGTGAGCGAGACCGTGTCCCCGGTGTCAGCGACGCCCGGGCCTTGCGGGGCGGGGCCGTGGTCCGGCCCGGTGGCGCCGTCGTAGCGGGTGGGACTGGTGTACAGGTCGATCTGCGCGAAGCACCCGGCGGCGGGGACGGCGATGTCCAAGGTGGCGGTGCGGCCGTCGGCGACCGTGGCGGTGGCGAAGTCGGTGATCTGCTGCAGGCCGGAGGTGGCGAACGTCGCGCCGTGCGCCCGGTAGGAGGCGAGCGCGACGGTGCAGGTGCCGCCCTTGCCGTGGACGTCGATGCTGATGCGGCCCTGGGTGGAGGGGGTGAGGGACGCGATCCCCTGGGCGGGCGTCCAGGTCTTCCCGGCGGTGGAGAAGGCGCACGGGGCCTTGGCCGGGGCGGCGCCGCCCGGCAGGACGGGCGGCGCGCTGTACGGGGCGACTTCAACGACTCTCCGGCTCTTCAACCGGATAGATCGCAAAGTCACACTGGAGTATTAGCTTGTCATTTATCCAATCGGCGGGGTTTGGTGCCCTTCTTGTGGTGGGCGGGTTTGGTGTAGGCCTCGCCGGTGGCGAGGGCCCGTCCCACGTCGTGACGGGTTGCCGAACGGCTATTCCTCGAACCGAGCGGGCGTCCGGGGCCGGGCCGGGAGGGTTTCGGTGCTCGCGCTGGTGTTGGGCTCTGCGCGTGGAGGGACCGCGGCGGTGTCGGACGGGGTTTCGCGTGGGGTGCGGGTGACTTCGACGCGGGTACGGGTGCCCCAGCGGTCGACGCGGTGGCAGGTGGCCATCGCGTAGAAGTACAGGGGGCGCAGGAACAGCGCCCGCCACACGGAGGCGAGCGGCGAGAGGGCGAAGAGGAGGAGGACCTGGCTCAGGCGCATGTCGGTGCGGTGGACGGTGAACAGGCGCAGGGCCATCAAATAGCTCATCGCGGCGCCGATGACGACGCCGGCGAGGACGAGGGTGCCGGTGTGGGCGCGGAGGTCGGGGTCGGCGAGGACGACGGCGGGGATGGCGATGCCGAGGGCGAGGTGGACGTACTCGGCGACCGTGGACCAGAAGACGACGCCGGTCAGGGGCATGTAGCGCAGCCACCACAAGTGGCGCACGGTCGTGCCGCGCATCCAGCGCATCTGCTGGCGCAGGTAGTGCGACCAGCGTTCGGGGGCGAGGGTGAAGACGAGCGACGAGGGCTGGTGGACGGTGTCACCGGCGAGGAGCCCGTAGAAGGTGAGCATGGAGTCGTCGTTCATCTGCATGGGCCGGCCGCGGAACGTCTCGTGCTCGTAGACGCCGGCGGCGGCGCGCACGATGTGGGCCCGGTAGAAGGCGAGGGTGCCGGAGTTGATGGTGACCCGGCCGAGGACGGACTGGGCGGAGCGCAGGCCGCGGGTGAAGGGGAGGTAGAGCAGGTTGATCATCCGGGTCAGGGCGTTGGCGTCGTGGTTGAGGACGATGACATGGCCGGCGACGGAGGTGACGTTCGGGTCGGCGAAAGGCTTCAGGCCCTCGGCGATCGCCTCGGGGTCCAGGAGGGAGTCGCTGTCCAGGGTGACGAAGACGTCGGCGTCGTCTGTGGCCAGGACGTGCATCTGGGCGTGCCGCTTGCCCCGGTTGGGGGTGCGGTCCCAGGTCGCCTCGACCCTGCGGGCGGCGGCGCGTTCGAACAGTTCGGCGCGGACGTCGTCGTACGTCATCGGCGTGCCGTCGTCGTGGACGGAGCCGTCGTCGACGACCCGGATCCGGCTCGCCGGACGGCTCTGGACCAGGAGCGAGTGCAGACAGCCGCGCAGCGCGTCCGGGTCCTCGTTGTAGACCGGGATCTGCACGGTGACCGTCAGCCGGTCCAGTTCCGACTGCGCCTCGGGCGAGGCGGTGCGGGGCCGCTCCAGCCAGGACAGCGGTACCCACCAGAGCAGCAGGAAGGACACCAGCCACGGCAGCGTCATGCCCTGGCTCCTGCCCACGAGCGCGGCGACCGTGCTGTAGACGTGGGCCACTCCCCAGGCCAGAAAGGCCGTCAGCGGCACCGCGCCCAGCAGGACCACGCCGAGAGACGAGGCGTGCCAGGCACGCGGGAGCGGCGCCACGCCGGGCCACAGCTTCGGTACGTGCTTCACGGGTACCGCATCGTGGGCGGCGGCCGACCGCCGCCCACGACCACGGGGCACGGAGAGTCGCGTCACCGCTCGACCGGGCCCTTGCCACGCCGGAACGACGTCCTGACCGCGATCACACCCACCAGTACCGCGACCACGCTGATCGTCACCAGCCACACCTGACCTGTCGCCAGGCCCGTGGCCGCCAGCGTGCTTCCAGGTCCCACGATCGAACCGTAGGGCATTGCGCCTCCTCAGGAAGGAAACATCGGGTCAGTCCCATATATGCAGAACATCCCGACCGAAGCTTTCTGATTGCCCCTCACGGGCGTGTCGCGTCCCACGGCGAACGGTGCCCCGATGGCCACCGTGCTACGGGAGCGGTCTTCCCAAGTTCGTTCCTCGTTCGACACCCGGACGTTAAGGGCTCGCAGAGAATCAACGTGTTGCTTCGCGTTGTGCGGCTCGTTGGTCTGGTATGCGCGTCTCCGAGTCGATCCGTGGCCAACTCGCCCTCAAGTTCGAGGTGTTGTTCCCGCACTTGGACGAGCGGCAGCGGCGTCTGCTGATGGCGGCCGAGGCCCGGCTGCTGGGGCATGGCGGGATCCGGGCGGTCGCACAGGCGGCCGGGGTCAGCGAGACCACGGTCCGCAAGGGTGTGGACGAGCTGGAGTCCGGGGTGGGACCGCTGGGGCGGGTCCGCCGGCCCGGCGGCGGACGGAAGAGGGCGGTGGAGCTGAATCCGGGACTGCGCTATGCGCTGCTGGCCCTGGTCGAACCGGATGAACGGGGAGATCCGATGTCGCCGCTGCGCTGGACGACGAAGTCGACCAGGAAACTCGCCGACGAACTGACCCGGCGGGGACACCGGGTCTCGGCGGACACGGTGGACGACCTGCTGCGGGAGGAAGGCTTCAGCTTGCAGGCCAACGCCAAGACCATCGAGGGTGCGCAACACCCGGACCGCGACGCCCAGTTCCGCTACATCAACGAGCAGGCCACGAACCACATGGACAGCGGACAGCCGGTGATCAGCGTGGACACCAAGAAGAAGGAGTTGGTCGGCGACTACAGGAATGCCGGCCGCCAGTGGCGGCCGGCCGGCGAGCCGCCACAGGTCAGGACGCACGACTTCCTCGACCGGCAGGGCCCGGGCAAGGCGATCCCGTACGGGATCTACGACCTCGCCGCGAACACCGGCTGGGTCAACGTCGGCACCGACCATAACACTGCCGCGTTCGCGGTCGCCTCGATCCGCCGCTGGTGGCTGGCCCGCGGCCGACACGACTACCCGGACGCCGCCCAGCTGCTGATCACCGCCGACGCGGGCGGCTCCAACGGCCACCGCACCCGCGCCTGGAAGACCGAACTTGCCGCCCTCGCCGCCGAGACCGGTCTGGAGATCGCCGTGTGCCACATGCCCCCCGGCACATCGAAGTGGAACAAGATCGAGCACCGGCTGTTCTCCCACATCAGCATGAGCTGGCGCGGTCGTCCTCTGAGCAGCCACGACGTCATCGTGAACAGCATCGCCGCAACCACTACCCGCACCGGGCTCCGGGTCGAGGCCCGTCTCGACACCGGCACCTACGACACCGGCGTCAAGGTCACCGATGCCGAGATCGACGCCCTGCCCCTGCACCGCCACCGCTTCCACGGCGACTGGAACTACACCCTCCACCCCGCCCACACACAGCTGACGCCTCGAGCGGTCGATGCCGTCCCGGCCTGCCCCGCACCCGTCGGCCTCCGCGCCCCCGAGCTGACCGGCATGCCGATCACGCGACTGGACCAGCTGATCTGCACACTGACCCCGGCCCTCGAGGACCGGCGCGAAAGACTCCGACACCAGCAGCGCGGCGGCAACCGGCTCCGGGCTCGGGGCGCCGGCGCCAAAGACATACTCACCACACCTGACCGGATCCTCGCTGCCGTGCTCCACCAGCGCCGGATCGCCACGCTCTTCGGCGTCACCCGCAGCACCATGTCCCGAGCCATCCAGGAAGTCCGGCCCCTTCTGGCCGACCACACCATCCCGCCATCCACCGCACGGTTCCGCACCCCGGCAGACGTGACAGCCTTCCTCGCACCTGAAGCCAAAACCGAGATCAAATCAACATGTTGATTCTCTGCGGGCCCTAACGAGTTGGTGCGTGATAGCGGGTGAGGTGGCCGCGGTGGGGGTGGCATGATCGCGGCGTGCGGATCATGGTCAATCGGGCGGTTCTGGCGCATCGGCTGTTCACGAGTGTCTCCCGGCAGCATCTGGGCAGTCTGATCGCCGAGTTGGCCGAGCCATGGCAGACCGTTGTCGAGGGACGCCGCCACGAGGTGCGGGGCGGGGCGAGGAAGCGGGCCGCGGGTGCTGGTGCCCGTCACCAACTCGTCTTCACCGACCGGGTGGTGGCCACCCTGATCCATCTGCGGCACGACCTTCCGCATGCGGTGCTGGGACTGCTGTTCGGTGTTGACCGCTCCACCGTCACCCGGGCGGTCGGGGAGATCCGCACCCTGCTCGCCCGGCGGGGCTGCGCGGTCCCTGACCGGCCCGGTGTGCGCCTGCGGACCTTGACGGATGTGTTCGCCTACGCGCAGGCCGAGGGTGTCGAGCTGCGGCTGGATGCCACCGAGATCCAGGTCCGCCGGCCCGCGGCCGGCCGCGGCGGGCGCCGCGCCTTCCTGTCGGGCAAGAAGAAGCAGAACACGATGAAGGCCACCGTGATCGCCGACCACAAGGGCCGCACCCTGTGGACCGACGCCCTGCGACCAGGGCGGATGCACGATGCGACCGCCGCCCGCAACGAAGGCATCGCCAACTGCTTCCGATACTTCCCCGAGGTGGAGGTCCTCCTCGACGACGGCTACCTCGGCCTGCGACGCGATCACCCCGGTCAGGCGATCACGCCACCGAGGAAACCGAACAAGAGCGCGCTGGCCGACGTCCACGCCCGCTGGGAACAGGCCCGCCACCAGCACTCCTCCGACCGCATCACCATCGAACACGCCCTGGCCGACCACAAGCGCTGGAAGCAACTCCTGCGCTGGACCCACCGCCGGAACAACCTGCCCGACACCTATCGCGCCATCGCCGGCCTCGTCTCCGACCGCACCGCCAACGTGTGAACCACAGCCCTCCGACAGGCGATCCAGCCCTCACCCACTATCACGCACCAACTCGTTAGAAGTCATCTCATTTGGGCTTGTAAGCTGCTCGCGTGATGATCGTGGAGCGCCTGGTGCCGGACGAGTTGTGGGAGCTGTTCCAGCGGGTGGTGCC
>NZ_JNWZ01000122.1 GCF_000716545.1 Kitasatospora phosalacinea | reverse complement strand
GCGTTGACTTTTGGCACGCTGTTGAGTTCTCAAGGAACGGACGCTTCCTTCGAGCCGCATCCCTGCGGACCCTCCGGGCGCTTCGTTCTTTCGTGTTTCGAGCCTATCAGACCGTTTACTCGGCGTTGGCCGGAGTTTTACTCGCCTGACCTGCTCTGTTTACCGCCGTTGCGCGGCGACTCGAGCAACCATAGCGGGTCGGCGGCCGAGCACCTAATCGGGGCGGGGCGGAGTCACCCGGTTGGGCCCGCGCGGAGCGGGTGGGCGGGGCAGGTGTGGGGTCACTCGGATGCCGTAGAGTGCGGCGGGGCGGCCAAGAGGACTAGACCACTTGAGGGTGGCGGGGCGACGGGGATGGCGTGGGGCGGTCGGTTCGTGTGCGGTGCTGTTGGGGCGAGTGGAGATCTTCACTCGGGCGGCCTGCGATCGTTACGGCATGTAATGTCCGGGTTTGACGTAATTTGGGGACAGTCGATCAACGGGCCGCTGCCCCGCGGCCGCACGCGATGTACTCCGTACCTGGGAGGCTCCACCATGACCACTGTCACGTCGCCGCTCGCCGGTCGCGCCGTCGGCCTCGCCAATGTTCCCGATCCGGTGTTCGCCGGAGCCATGGTCGGGCCGGGGACGGCGATCGATCCGTTGCGGGAGCCGATCGAGGCGGTGGCTCCGGTGGACGGGCAGGTGGTGTCGATGCACCCGCACGCGTTCGTGGTGATGGACGAGAACGGGCACGGGGTGCTGACGCACCTGGGGATCGACACGGTGCAGCTCAATGGGGAGGGCTTCGAGCTGCTGGTGCACAAGGGGGACCGGGTGCGGCGGGGGCAGCCGGTGGTCAAGTGGAACCCGGCGGCGGTGGAGGCGGCGGGGAAGTCGCCGATCTCGCCGATCGTGGCGCTGGAGGCGTCGGCGGAGCAGTTGAGCGGGGTGGCGGAGTCCGGTGAGGTCACGGCCGGCGGCGAGCTGTTCATCTGGAACTGACGGAACTTACGGCGACTGACGGCGAAGGGGTTTCGGACCATGGAGCGGACGCTGCGGGGCGTGGGGGTCAGCCACGGGGTCGCCATCGGGCAGGTGCGGCACATGGGGACGGCGGTGCTGGAGCCGCCGGTGACCCAGGTGTCGGCCGAGGAGGTGCCCCGGGAGCAGGCCCGGGCGCGGGCCGCGGTGGACGCGGTGGCGGCGGACCTGACCGCGCGCGGGAACCTGGCCGGTGGTGAGGCGCAGGCGGTGCTGGAGGCGCAGGCGCTGATGGCGCAGGACCCGGAGCTGCTGGCGGACGTGAACCGGCGGATCGAAGCGGGGAGCAGTGCGGAGCGCGGGGTGTACGACGCGTTCGCGGCGTACCGGGAGTTGCTGGCGGCGGCGGGTGAGTACCTGGCCGGGCGGGTGGCGGACCTGGACGACGTGCGGAACCGGATCGTGGCGCGGCTGTTGGGGGTGCCGATGCCAGGGGTGCCGGACAGTGACGAGCCGTACGTGCTGTTGGCGCGGGACCTGGCGCCGGCGGACACGGCGCTGCTGGATCCGTCGCTGGTGCTGGGGTTCGTGACGGAGGAGGGCGGGCCGACTTCGCACAGCGCGATCCTGGCGCGGGCGATGGGGGTGCCGGCGGTGGTGGCGCTGGCGGGGGCGACGGGGTTGGCGGAGGGGGTGGTGGTGGCGGTCGACGGGTCGTCGGGCGAGGTGTTGGTGGAGCCGGCGGCGGAGCGGCAGGAGGAGTTGCGCCGGCAGGCGGCGGAGCGGAGGGCGGCGCTGGCGGCTTCGACCGGGCCGGGGCGGACCTCGGACGGGTTCATGGTGCCGTTGCTGGCGAACGTGGGTGGTCCGGGGGACGTGGCGGCGGCGTTGGAGAACGGGGCGGAGGGCGTCGGGCTGTTCCGGACGGAGTTCCTGTTCCTGGACGATTCGGCGCGGGCGCCGAGCGAGGACAAGCAGGTCGAGGCGTACCGGAAGGTGCTGGAGGCGTTTCCGGGGGCCCGGGTGGTGGTGCGGGTGCTGGACGCGGGGGCGGACAAGCCGTTGGAGTTCCTGACGCCCGGGGACGAGCCGAATCCGGCGCTGGGGGTGCGGGGGCTGCGGACGCTGCTGGAGCACCCGGAGGTGCTGCGGTCGCAGTTGCGGGCGTTGGCGCGGGCGGCGGAGGGGTTGACGGTGCGCTTGGAGGTGATGGCGCCGATGGTGGCGGACGGGGTGGACGCGCGGGCGTTCGCGGCGGCCTGCCGGGAGGTGGGGCTGGACGCGAAGTACGGGGCGATGGTGGAGATTCCGTCGGCGGCGCTGCGGGCGGCGGCGGTCCTGCGGGAGGTGGAGTTCCTGTCGCTGGGGACGAACGACCTGGCGCAGTACGCGTTCGCGGCGGACCGGCAGGCGGGGTCGTTGGCGCGGTTGCAGGATCCGTGGCAGCCGGCGCTGCTGGACCTGATCGCGGCGGCGGCGGAGGCGGCGAAGGCGGCCGGGAAGAGCTGCGGGGTGTGCGGGGAGGCGGCGGCGGACCCGCTGCTGGCGTGCGTGCTGACGGGGCTGGGGGTGACCAGCCTGTCGATGGGGGCGGCGTCGATCCCTTACGTGCGGGCGGAGTTGGGGCGGGCGACGTTGGCGCAGTGCCAGCGGGCGGCGGAGGCGGCGCGGGCGGCGGACACGGCCGAGGAGGCGCGGGAGGCGGCGGCGCGGGTGCTGTCCGGCCGGTAGGGGGGCGGTCTCCCGGGGGGTCGCTGCCACCGTGGGGGGTGGCGGCGGCCCCTCGGGGTCTTTTCCGGCCGGTGCGGTCAGGGCTGCTTGCGGGTGGTGGCGAGCTGTTCGAAGAAGCGCAGGTGGTCGAGGTTGTCGACGGAGCCGGGGTTGACGGCCCGGGTGAGGGGGGTGCCGCCGAGCAGGCGCTTGACGGGGACTTCGAGGCGCTTGCCGGTGAGGGTGTGCGGGAGGCCCTGGACGGTGATCACCTCGTCGGGGACGTGGCGCGGGGAGAGTTCGGTGCGCAGCGAGGTGCGGATGCGGGCGGTGAGGTCCTCGTCGAGTTCGGCGCCGGGGGTGAGGACGACGAACAGCGGCATCCAGTAGCCGCCGTCGGGCTCTTCCAGGCCGATGACCAGGGATTCGGCGATCTCGGGGAGGCGTTCGACCACCTCGTAGATGTCGGCGGAGCCCATCCGGACGCCCTGGCGGTTGAGGGTGGAGTCGGAGCGGCCGTGGATGACGACGGTGCCGCGGCCGGTGGCGGTGATCCAGTCGCCGTGGCGCCAGGTGCCGGGGTAGGTGTCGAAGTAGCTGTCGTGGTAGCGGTGGCCGTCCGGGTCGTTCCAGAAGCCGGTGGGCATGGACGGAAGGGGCTTGGTGACGACGAGTTCGCCGACGGTGTCGGTGTGCGGGCGGCCGTCGGTGTCCCAGGACTCGACGGCGGCGCCGAGGCAGGGGGCCTGGATCTCGCCGAGGTGGACGGGGAGGGTCGGGACGCCGCCGACGAAGCAGGAGCAGACGTCGGTGCCGCCGCTGACGGAGGCCAGCCATAGGTCGGACCCGACCTCGTCGTAGATCCACTGGAAGCCGTCGGGCGGGAGCGGGGAGCCGGTGGTGCCGAGGCAGCGGACGGCGGAGAGGTCGAGGTCGCGGCCGGGGTGGAGGTCGGCCTTGCGGCTGGCGATGACGTAGGCGGCGGAGGTGCCGAGGACGGTGGCGCGGGTGCGGGCGGCGACGGACCAGAGGGCGCCGGTGTCGGGGTGTCCGGGGCTGCCGTCGTAGGTGACGATCGTGGTGCCGGTGAGCAGGCCGGCCAGCAGGAAGTTCCACATCATCCAGCCGGTGCTGGTGTACCAGAGGAAGCGGTCGTCGGGGCCGAGGTCGAGGTGGAGGGCGGCCTGCTTGAGGTGTTCGACCAGGATGCCGCCCTGGCTCTGCACGATGGCCTTGGGGAGGCCGGTGGTGCCGGAGGAGTAGAGCACCCAGAGCGGGTGGTCGAAGGGGACCGGTTCGAAGACGGGTTCGGTGTCGGCGGAGACCAGGTCGTCGAAGAGCAGGGCGCCTTCGGGGGCGGGGGTGCCGAGCAGGGGGACGTGGACGACGGTGTTCAGGGTGGGGAGTTCGCGGCGGAGTTCGGCGACGACCCCGGTGCGGTCGTGGTCCTTGCCGCCGTAGTGGTAGCCGTCGACGGCGAACAGCACGGTGGGTTCGATCTGCTGGAGGCGGTCGAGGACGCTGCGGGCGCCGAAGTCGGGGGCGCAGCTGGTCCAGGTGGCGCCGACGGCGGCGGTGGCGAGGAGGGCGACGGCGGCCTGCGGGACGTTGGGCAGGTAGGCGCTGACCCGGTCGCCGGGGCGGACGCCGTGGGCGCGCAGGGCGGCGGCCAGCGAGCCGACCTGGCGGCGCAGTTCGGACCAGGTGGTGGCGGCCGGTCCGGTGCTGCGCTCGTCCAGGTGGAGGATGGCGGGGCGGTCGGCGTTGGCCGGGTCCTCGGCGGCGCGCAGGGCGTGTTCGGCGTAGTTGAGGGTGGCGCCGGGGAACCACTTCGCGCCGGGCATGGTGGCGGGTTCGGCGAGGACGGCGGTGGGCGGGGTGTGGAAGCGGACGTCGAAGTACTCGGTGACGGCCGTCCAGAAGCGGCTGAGGTCCTCGGTGGACCAGCGGTGGAGGTCGGCGTAGCGGGTGGCGGCCTCGGCGTCGGTGGTGACCGGTGCGAGCGGGGCGGCGGGGGCGCCGTGGTGTTCGGCGGCCCAGCGCTGGAAGGCGACCAGGCGGCTGGCGGCGGCGCGGGCGGGGTCGGGGCGCCAGAGCGGCTCGGGGTGCGGGGGCCGCTGGTCCTGGGGGGTCGGAGGGGTGCTCACGTGGTGGTCTCCAGGCCGGGTGGGGGCGGCCGGGCTCGTGGCGGGCCGCCCGTGGGTGCTGACGCTGCTGACCATGCCACGTGATCGTCCGGGGGTCCAGGGTCGCGCGGGCGGGGTGCTGGTGGGGGCGGGTGGGAGGTGGTAGACCGGCGGGATGACGGTGGCTTATGACGTGGTGATCGTGGGCGGCGGGCACAACGGGCTGGTGGCGGCCGGGTACCTGGGGCGGGCCGGGCTGCGGGTGCTGGTGCTGGAGCGGCTGGGGCACGTGGGCGGGGCGGCGGTGTCGGAGCGGGCGTTCGCGGGGGTGGACGCGCGGCTGTCGCGGTACTCGTACCTGGTGAGCCTGCTGCCGCGGCGGATCCTGGCGGAGCTGGGGGTGCGGGTGGAGTTGCGGCGACGGCGGATCTCCTCGTACACGCCGTGGGAGCGGGACGGGCGGGTCGGGGGGTTGCTGGTGGACGGCGGGGACGAGCGGCGGACGGCCGAGTCGTTCCGTGAACTGACGCGTGGAGAGCGGGAGTTCGCGGCGTGGCGGGAGTTCTACGGGATGACCGGGCGGGTCGCGGAGCGGGTGTTCCCGTCGTTGACGGAGCCGCTGCCGTCGCGGGCGGAGCTGCGGGCGCGGGTGGACGATCCGGTGGCGTGGGCGGAGCTGTTCGAGCGGCCGTTGGGCGAGGCGCTGGAGCGGCGGTTCGCGGACGACGTGGTGCGGGGGGTGGTGCTGACGGACGCGCTGATCGGGACGTTCTCGCACGCGCACGATCCCTCGCTGCGGCAGAACCGGTGCTTCCTGTACCACGTGGTGGGCGGCGGGACGGGCGACTGGGACGTGCCGGTGGGCGGGATGGGGGCGGTGACCGGGGCGCTGGCGGAGGCGGCGCTGGCGGGCGGGGCGGAGCTGCGGACGGGGTGCGAGGTGGTGGCGGTCGATCCGGGGGGCGCGGCGGGGCCGGCCGAGGTCGGCTACCTGGACGCGGACGGGGTCCAGCGGCGGGTGGGGGCGCGCTGGGTGCTGTGCAACGCGGCGCCGGTGGAGCTGGAGCGGCTGCTGGGCGGGGGCGGCGGCGAGGGGCCCGCGCCGGAGGGGGCGCAGCTGAAGGTGAACATGCTGCTGCGCCGGCTGCCGCGGCTGCGGGACGGGGCGGTGGACGTGCGGGACGCGTTCGGGGGGACGTTCCACGTCGCGGAGTCGTACCGGGAGTTGGAGGGGGCGTACCGGGCGGCGGTGGCGGGACGGCTGCCCTCCCCCGCGCCGTCGGAGATCTACTGCCACTCGCTGGCGGACCGGTCGATCCTGGGACCCGGGGTGCCGGCGGGGGCGCAGACGCTGACGCTGTTCGGGCTGCAGGTGCCGGCGCGGCTGTTCGCCGGGGACCCGGAGGGGGTGCGGGAGGCGGCGCTGGCGGGGGTGCTGGCGGCGTTGGACGGGGTGCTGGCGGAGCCGTTGGCGGACTGCCTGGCGGTGGACGCGCAGGGGCGGCCGTGCCTGGAGGTGCGCGGGCCGCTGGACCTGGAGGCGGACCTGCGACTGCCGGGCGGGAACATCTTCCACCGGGACCTGGCGTTCCCGTTCCACGAGGGGGACCCGGCGGACGTCGGGCGGTGGGGGGTGGGGACCGGGCGGCCGCGGGTGCTGGTGTGCGGGGCCGGGGCGGTGCGCGGGGGCGGGGTGAGCGGGATCCCGGGGCACAACGCGGCGATGGCGGTGCTGGGGCGGTAGGCGGGACGGGTGCGGGGCCGTCCCGCCGGGGCCGTCCGCCGGTCAGAGGCGCAGGTACTCGCCGTCGAACCAGGCGCGGGCGACCCGGGTGTGGAAGGGGAAGGCGAGCGGGGTGTCGGCGGTGGCGAGTTGCCAGCCCTCGGTCTCGTCGGTGGGGACGGAGGGCGGCAGGTCGGCCAGGTCGCGGGCGGGGAGGAGGGCGAACAGGCAGAGGAAGCCGCCGAGGGTGTCGGAGTCGGTGGCGACCAGGCGGGCGTCGGCGGGGTCGGCCAGGATGCCGGTCTCCTCGCGCAGTTCGCGGACGGCGGCCTGCTGCCAGCTCTCGCCGTAGTCGACGTAGCCGCCGGGCAGGGCGAGCAGGCCGTGGCCGGGTTCGATGGTGCGGCGGATGACGGTCAGCCGGGTGTCGCCGTCGGGGTGGTGGACCGGGAGCAGGGCGACGGTGACCGGGAGCGGGTTGCGGTAGCTGATCTCGCCGCAGCCGGGGCAGGTGCGCGGCCAGTTCTCGGTGCCGGCCGGGTAGGGCGCTCCGCACCAGTGGCAGTGGGTGTGGGGGCCGAAGGGGGCGGGGCGGGCGGACGGCGGGGTCGTCATGGTGGCGATGGTAGTCCGGGCGGGTGACGGGAGGGCGGGAGTTCGGCGGGGCCGGTGGGGACCGGTGGAGGGGCGTGCGGTGGTGCGG
>NZ_JNWZ01000121.1 GCF_000716545.1 Kitasatospora phosalacinea | reverse complement strand
GGCCCCACCCCCGCCGCCGCTCCCGCGGACCCGGCCGCGCCGCTGGTCGAGACCGGCCCGATCTACCTCGACGAGACCCGCGCCCAGGCCCTCTTCACCATGTCCGCCCACCCCGAGTCCGGCGGTGGAGACGGGGCGGGTGGAGACGGGGCGGGCGCCGGGGGCGAACCGGTGCCGGGCGGGGAGCCCCGGGGTGCGGCGGCCGGGCCCGGCGCGGGGGAGCTGGAGGTCCGGCCCCGCCACGAGATGGAGCCGCTGCGCCCCGTCCGACCCACCGGTCCTGTCGGGCCCGTCGGCTCCGCTGCGGTGGCTCCGTGGGCGGTCGCCGGGAACGGGCTGCAGCCGGTCGCGGCCGAGTCCTGGGCCACCGCGGCCGCGCTGCACCTCGGCAGCGAGGGCGGCGGCCGCGCTGGTCGCGGCGGTCGCACGGGGCTGCCGGCCGGCGCCGTGGTCGCGCCCCGGAAGGGGCGGAGCGTGCGCGGGGCCGGGGACGCGCTGGAGATGGAGGCCGCGGTCCGGCCGCTGGAGCTGCCCGGGCCCGCCTCCCCGGAACCGGAGCCCGTCGCGGGCGGGGCGGCCGGGCCGCGCGCCGCGCGACCGCTCGACGGCACCCCCTGGCACGGGGGCGGGGGCGGCGCCGCCGCCGGGGACGGCTCGGTGGGGGTGGCGGCCTCGCCCGGGGCGCTGTTCGAACCGGTGCCGGCGCGGTCGCAGCAGCCGGCTCCGGCTCCGGCTCCGGCTCCGGCTCCGGCTTCCGCATCGGCATCGGTATCGGCAGCGGTGCCGGAGTCGCTGCCGCAGCCGAGGCCGGCCGACTCCGGCTCGGGCTGGCGGGCCGATCCGCGGGCGCAGCGCGGACTGATGGAGACCGGCGGGGCGCCGCGCTGGGTGTCCTGGGGCGTCGACCCGGAGGCCGTTCCGGTCGAGGCCGGTGCCGGTGCCGGTGCCAGTGCCGAGTCCGAGGTGGAGGTCGCGGCCCGGGTCGCGGATCCGGCTGAGGCTTCGGACCGGGCCGAGCCCGCTGGGGGCGGCGCACCGGAGGCCGAGCGGGCCGGGCGGGAGCCGCGGGCGGCGCACGTCACCAGCGAGCGGATCCGCCCGCCGCTCCGCGCCGAGCAGTCCCGTACCGAGCAGCCCCGTACCGGTTCGTCCGCCCGCCGTCCCGCTCCGGGTGCCGCTGGCGGGAAGCGGCGCCCGGCGGCCCCGGCGCAGGTGCCCGCGGGGGTGGCGGCGCGGACGTTGGCGTGGCTGGTGGACGGGGCGGTCACGGCGGTGGTCGGCGCGGCCGTCGCGGTGCCGCTGGTCGGGACGGTGCGGGCGCACGTCCAGGCGAAGATCGACAAGGCGGCGCTGGCCGCCAGCATGACGGGCCGTCACCACCAGGTGTGGCTGCTGGACGGGGCGGTGCTGGGCCGGGTGGGCGCACTCCTCGGGGTGCTGCTGGTGTTCGGTCTGCTGTACCAGGTCCTGCCGATCGCCCGGACCGGACAGACCTTCGGCAAGCGGATGGCCCGGGTCCGGGTGGTCGCCGCGAGCGGTACGGGCGCCCCCGGGTTCGGCCGGTCGCTGGCGCGCTGGCTGGTGCGCGGGCTGGGGACCGTCGTCCTGCTCGGCCCGGCCGCCGCGCTGCTGGACCGCCCGGCCCGGCGCGGCTGGCACGACCGGGCGGCCCGGACCAGGGTGGTGCGGGTCGAGCGCGGCTGATGCCCGGTCAACCGGCGGCCGCCACCGCCGGGGTGGCCCGGCCATTCAGAAAGCCGGTGAAACGGGCAGAAACGGATCAAATATCCCAACATCGTAGTATTCGTGGTGTTCTACTCGTGCCATGAGCACCAGCGACCCCTCCGGAACCGAGCCGGAGGAGGGCGGACGGCCTTCCTTCGACAAGCAGCCTCCGTCGTCGGGCAGCCCGTACGACACCCCGCCCGGCTACGGCGGCCAGTACGGCGCACCGACCGGCCCTGGCTCCCCGTACGACAGCCCGCCACCCGGCTACGGCCCCCCGCCCGGCGGCCCCGGCGGCCCCGGTGAACCCGGCGGTCCCGGTGACCCGTACGGCTCGCCCTACGGCGCGCCCGGGCACGGCCCCGGCCCCGTCCCCGGGATGCCGGCGCTCGGCGGCTGGGGCGCGCGCATCCTCGCCACGCTGGCCGACTACGTCATGGTGCAGGTGATCGCCATCGTGGTGCTGCTCCCGTTCCTGGACTTCGACGAGCAGAACGGCTGGGTCGGCTCCTTCTGGCTCAGCGGCGCGCTCTACCTGGTGTACGGCGGGCTGATGCTCAGCCGGGACGGCCAGACGCTCGGCAAGAAGCTGATGAAGGTCCGGGTCGCCATGCTCGCCGACGGCTCCTCCCCGACCCCCGCCGCCGCCTGGACCCGCGCCGCGGTCTTCATCGTCCCCGCGCTGGTCTGCTGCGGTGGCCTCTGGTGGGCCGTCGACGGCCTGTTCGGCGTCTTCGACAAGCCCTACCGGCAGTGCATCCACGACAAGGCGGCCAAGACGGTGGTGGTCTCGACCGTCTGACACCCGACCACACCACCTGGGCCCCGGGCCTGCGGCAGCCGTTGACCTGCCGCGGGCCCGGGAGTCTTCGCTCGTCCGGCGCGTTCGGTGCGCGCCCAGTGGGAACCGCCTAGCGGGAATGGTGCGCGTACGCCGGCTCCCGGGCGGCGGCCGGCGCGGGCTGCTCGGCCGGACCGGCGGGCACGGCGGCCGGCGCGACCGCCTGCGTCCGGCGGCGGCGGGCGGCACCGGGGGACAGCAGCACGGCGGACAACGTCCCGAGCGCGACGGCGAAGGCGACCAGCACCCCGATCCGCCACACCCCCGACTCCCCGGACACGGCCAGCAGCGCCACCGCGGCAACCACCGCGACCAGCGTGCCGACGCCCACCTGCACGGCACTGAAACGGCTTCCGGACACCAGCGCGGAAGCCCGGGACGCGGCGACGGCACGGGACGGAACGGCGGGGCGCGGCATGGCGGTCGACCCTTCGCGCGGAGCGGGGAACGGGGGAGGGGATGGGGGAGGGGATGGTGAACGGGGCGGAGCGGAGTGGTAAGTACAGCCTAACCGCCGGGAGTTGACCTACGCGGGGGCACGGGGGGCGCACGGACTCACATCCCGGCAGCGCGCGGCCCCGTCCACCACCCCGGCCCACTACCTCCACTACCACCCCCGCCACCGCCTCCGTCCGCCCGCTAACGTGCCTACGGGAGAACGCACGGAACGCCACGGACAACGCCCAGGGGCCCCTCCCCGTCCCGACCACCGGAGCCGCCATGACCGTCCCCGCCGACTGGCCCACCACCGCCGAGGCCGCCCGCGCCGAACAGGAACGCCTGCGCCCCCTGGTCGTCCCCGAGGGCCCCGAACCCCCGCGCCGCCCCGGCACGTTGATCGCCGGCGTCGACGTCGCCTACGACGACGAGCGCGACGTCGTCGCCGCCGCGGCCGTCCTGCTCGACTACGCCACCCTCGACGTCGTCGAACAGGCCACCGCCGTCGGCCGGGTCGCCTTCCCCTACCTCCCCGGCCTCCTCGCCTTCCGCGAACTCCCCGCCGTCCTCGACGCCCTCGCCCGCCTCACCCGCACCCCCGACCTCGTCGTCTGCGACGGCTACGGCCTCGCCCACCCCCGCCGCCTCGGCCTCGCCAGCCACCTCGGCGTCCACACCGGCCTCCCCACCCTCGGCATCGCCAAGAACCCCTTCACCTTCACCCACCAACCCCCCGGCGACCACCGCGGCGACTGGACCCCCCTCCTCGACGGCCCCGACCCCGTCGGCCGGGCCCTGCGCACCCGGGAGGGCGTCAAACCCGTCTTCCTCTCCGTCGGCCACCGCATCGGCCTCGACGAAGCCACCGCCGTCACCCTCGCCCTCACCCCCTCCTACCGCCTCCCCGAAACCACCCGCCGAGCGGACACCCTCTGCCGCCAAGCCCTCGCCGCCACCGTCCCCGCCCCCTGATCCCACCCACGCCCACCAGGGGGCGTGTTGACAGCCCGTTGTATGTGTTAGACATAGAGGTTGGAGCCAACTTACTTTCAGGCCCCAGACGGTCGAGCGGGCAGTCGCGCGGGGCGGCAGGTACGGGGGAGGTACGAGACACATGAGTACGAGCGGCAACGGCTTCGAGGTCGAGGTCGACAACCTGCGGGCGTTCGCGGCGCAAGTGCGCGGCTTGCTGAGCGAGTTCGAGGGTAGCGCTGCAGGTTCGACGGTGTACGGCTCAAGTGGGGTCAGTTCGGCGGCGTTCGGCAGCTTCGCGGAGGCACAGGATCTGTACAGGCGGTACGAGAACGTACGCACCGAGCTGAGCAAAACCTTGACAGACATCCAGAAGGCCATCGACATCGCGCAGCAGAACGCGGACCATACTGCGGCGAACTACGAGGAGCACGAGCAGGACACCCGTCAACGCATGACGTTGGCGCATGACGGGTGGGCTGCCACCTGGAACCAGACCGATCTGGACGCGAGCCAGAAGGCCGCAACCACATTGCCGAGTCGACCTGCGAGTACAGCGGGGCAGCAGTGGTGACAACGCATAAGACCGAGGAAGCGGACAGGGAACGGGGTGTTGCACGGTGAGGATGCTGGATCAAGGCGGTGGCAGCGGAGGCACCGATTTCTCCGCACACAGCCACGATGAAATGGTCTCCATGGTTAACTCCATGGATTCCGGTTCGATTATGGCTGCCGCTGATCCTTGGCGTCGCGCCCATGAGACGCTGACCCGTATTCAGGCGTCGCTGACAACCGCCACGGGTGATGCCACCAGCACTTGGCAAGGTGGAACCAGCGATGCTTTCCACTCGCACATGACCACGCTCGCCAAGAATGTCAGTGTCCTGGCCGCGTATGCAGATAATACGGCCACTGCGTTGCAATTGATGTCTGCGGCGGTCGATCAAGCCAAGGCTGATATGCCTGAGGTTCCTGGTTTCTGGGACAAGGTCGGCGACGGCGTCAGTGATGCCGCCAAAGGGTCGGTCGGGATCGACGACGCGGATACCCGGCAATCCATTTCTGAATCGCGGAAAGAGGAAGCGGTTGGGGTAATGCAACTGCTTGCCGCTAAATATACGGTGGCTGCCGGTCAGTTGAAATCCCCTGGCGGGATTATCGATGATCAGAAGAAGGAGTTGACCCCGCCGGACAATGGGGGATCGGCGGCTCTCATTGCAGCGATCGCTAGTGTTGGAGCAAGCATCCCGCAATCCAGTGGGCGGGTGAGCGGTTCCTCCGGGTCGCAGACTTCGCTCAAGAGTTCCTCCAGCCGGACGCCGCAGGCTCCGAAGGTCCAGCCGACTGTGGTCCGCCCGACCGATGCGGGGATCTCGGGTGGTACGGCCAACGCGCTTCCCCAGCCGAAGGGGCCCGGTACGGGTATCGACGGCATCCAGGGCGGTGTCCAGGGTGGTGTTCGTGGCGGTACTACGACGCTCGGTGGCCCCGGCGGCGTGCAGAGCCCGGTCGGCGGTGGCGGTGGCGGGCTGAGTGGCGGCGGCACCACTGGTGGCCTGATCGGTCATGGTGGGGGAACCCTGGCCGGTGGTACCGGACTTGGTGGTAGCCGTGCCGGCTTCAGCGGCAACAGCGTGTCGAAGTCCGGAACGTTCGGCGCCGGTGGCCTGGGCGGTAGTGGTGCGGGCGCGGGCGGTGCGGCCGGCGGCGCTGGTGCCGGTGGACGGGCCGGCGGCGTGGGCGCTGGAGGCCTCGGTGGTGGCGCCGGTGCGGGCGGTGCCAGTGGCGGTGGCCTGAAGGGGCGTTCCGGTGGCGGCCTGACCGGGAAGGCCGGCGGCGTCGTCGGCGAGACCGCGCAGGGCGGAGTCGGCGGGCGGGCGTTCTCCCAGGGCGGTTCGGGCATCGGCCGGAGCCGCTTCGGGCAGCAGGGTGCGGCTGGTGCCGCCGGTGGTCACGCCGGTGGCGCGGGGCAGGCCGGTGCTGCCGGGCAGGGCGCCGGGATGGCCGGTCACGGCCAGGGCAGCAAGCGCGCCAAGAAGGGCACCTCGGACCGTCCGGACTACCTGGTCGAGGACGAGGAGACCTGGGCTTCCGGCGAGAAGGCCAATCCGAACGTGGTGGAATGACGTTCGGTCAGTAGAACAGTCGGACATTACCTGGCCGCCCTGCAGATCCGAGGGTCTGCGGGGCGGCCGCTCAACGAGGGGTGACGAGGCTTGACGACCAGCCGATCCGTGCGCGGTCTGGCCGCGCTTGCTGCCGGAGCCCTGCTGTGGGGCGTGAGCGCCGGGCCTGCTGCAGCGGACCAAGACCGCCAGCAGCAGTGGGTACTGGACAAGTATGGTCTGGCCGATAAGGTCTGGCCCATCAGTCAGGGCGAGGGGGTAATCGTTGCCGTCATCGATACTGGCGTCAATGCCAATCACCCGGACCTTGCTGGGCAGGTTCTCCCGGGGATTGATTTCACCGGCGCTGGCGGGGATGGCCGGACTGATACCAATGGCCATGGTACGGGCATGGCCAGCAACATTGCCGGGCATGGGCACGGCGATAATGCTGGAGTAATGGGCCTTGCGCCTAAGGCGAAGATCCTTCCCATCAGGATTCAAAGCGATCAGTTTACGAATGTAAATGATCATTCGCACGATGCCGATGCCATTCGTTTCGCGGTCGATCATAACGCCAAGGTCATCAACATGTCCTACTCTGGCGCCGATCCTTACGCCAAGGGTTACAAGGAAGCAATTGAATATGCGATCCAGAAGGATGTGATCCTCGTAGCGGGCTCCGGAAACAGCCCTGGCTTTCCGGTAGGCTACCCGGCAGGATCTCCGGGCGTGGTTGCGGTATCCGGAGTCGGGGAGGATGGTGAGATTTGGTCCGATTCGACCACCGGGCCCCAGGTGACTCTGGCTGCTCCAGCCGACAACATCCACAGCGCTGGTCTCAACCAGGAATATCGGACGGCTTCGGGAACTTCCGATGCATCGGCTTTTGTTTCGGCAGTTGCCGCGCTGGTACGTTCGAAGTATCCGAATCTCTCTGCGGGTCAGGTCATCAACCGGATGACCAGTAGTGCTGTTCACCCGGAGGGCAAGGGTCCGTTCCCGAACGATAAGTACGGATACGGCATCGTGTCTCCGTCCAAGGCGCTGGCTCCCAACTCCGCGGTGGACAACGGGCCGAAGGGGAACCCGTTGCTGGACCGGACAGAGCCCAACGGTGGCGCGGCTGGGACTTCTGCTGCGCCGTCTTCGCAAGCTTCCAAGCCTGCGTCGGCCGGGGGTGATTCGGCTGCGCCGCAGGCGAGTGGTGACTCGGGGAGCAAGAGCAACAGCGGGATGCTGATCGCGATCGGTGGCGGTGTCGTCGCTGTGATCGTGATCGTGTTGATCGTCGTCATGGTGCGCCGCTCCAAGAACGGCAACGGTGGTGGTGGTTCCGGCGGTCCGGGTGGTTCCGGTGGGTCGGGGGCCGCTGGTGGGCCGGGTGGGCCGGGGTACGGGTATCAGCAGCAGGGTGGGCAGCAGGCGGCGGGGTACGGGTATCCGCAGGGGCAGCAGTCGGCGCCCGGGTATCCGCCGCAGCAGGGTGGGCAGCCGGGGTATCCGGTGCAGCCGCCGGCTGGGGGGAATCCTTACCAGAGTTGAGGGAAGTGCGGGGCGGCCCTTCGCGGGGTGGCCGGGCTCGGGGGAGGCCGGTGGTTTCGCGGGGGGCCGTTCTGCGTGGGAGGGAGGGGGAGGGGACACGCCCTCGAATGGGGGAGGGTGTTGGGGCTGTCTCTTATACACATCTGACGCTGCCGACGATACTCCTTGTGTAGATCTCGGTGGTCGCCG
>NZ_JNWZ01000120.1 GCF_000716545.1 Kitasatospora phosalacinea | reverse complement strand
ATCGTCGGCAGCGTCAGATGTGTATAAGAGACAGGGCCAGGCGTGGAGGGCGGGGGCGAGTGGTTCGAGGGCGGTGAGGAGGGTGCGCAGGCGGCCCCGGGTGGGGCCGAGGCGGTCGGGGGCGGGGGTGAGCAGGAGCCAGGCGGCGTGGCGGCGGTGGAGCGGCGGCGGGGTGAGGAGTTCGGGGTGGCCGGGGCCGAGCTCCCAGGCGCGGTAGAGCTCTTCGACGAGCAGGTCGCGGGTGCCCGGGCCGACCTGGCCGGTGCAGCTGCGGACGGGGGCGGTGGGGGTGAGGACGGTGACGGGGAGGGTGCTGGGGGCGGCGGGCCCGCCGTGGAGGGTGACGGGTCGGCGCCAGTCGTGCGCCGCCCAGACCGCGGTGAAGTGCTGGAACAGTTCGTCCGGGTCGTCGGTGGTGGTCTCGGCGGTGGTGCGCGCGGCGAGGATCGTCCAGGCGAGGGACGGGAGTTGGCCGAAGGGGGCGGAGACGAGGCCGCGGACCGCGGCCCAGGTCCTGACCCGGCGGGCGAGGGCGGCGAAGGCCGCGTGACGGGGGCCGACGGCGGCCAGGATCGCGTCGGCGTCGGTGACCGCGCTGCGGGCGACCGCGCAGTCGTCGGCGGGGGCGAGCACCAGGTCGACGGCGAGGCCGGCGACGTCGAGGCGCAGGCCGGGGACGCGGGCGCCGCGGACTTCCCTGATGTTCCGGGCCCCGGGCAGCGCCTCGGCCAACCGGCTCGCGACGGCGGCGGGTTCGAACGGGCCGGGCAGGACGGCGACCAGGTCGAGGTCGGCGCCGTCCAGGTGGCAGCCCATCCGGCGGGAGCCGGCCCGGTGGGTCTCGCCGGGGAGGACGGCGGCGATCCGGGCGGTCAACTCGGCGGTGTCGACGGATGGTTCGGTGCGGGTGGCGGGCGCGGCGGGTTCGGGGAGGTCGCGGGTCGCGCCGGTGCCGAGGGTGACGACGGCGCGCGGGGTCATCGGTCCGTCGCCGCGCCGGGAGAGCACCACGAGTTCGCCGACGACGGCCGTCATGGGCTCCAACCCGGCGGTGGGGAAGTCTCCCCGGCCCAGGGTGAGGTGCGGCCGGTAGCCGTCCTCGCGGGTGCGGCACTGCGGGAAGCGGCGGCGCAGGGCCTGGTGGAGGGCCGTCCAGGGGGCGGCGGAGCCGGCGGCCGGGTCGAGCCATCGGGTGGTGGCGCCGGACTGCTCGAAGGTCCGCACGCCGGCCAGTTCCGCGGTGAAGGGCGGGACTTCGGCGGCGGCCTCGGCGAGCAGCGGCAGCGCCCGGTCGAACTCGTGCTCGGCGACGAAGCCGAACAGCAGGTTCACGTGCGGCGGCCAGCGGTCGTACCGCGGGTCGTGGCGGGCGCGCAGGCGCTGGACGGCGGGCCACAGGTGCGCGGGCGGCAGCCAGGCGACGGCGGTGCGGGCGGTGGTGGGGGCGTCGATCGGGTCGGCGGCGGGGGCTGCGTCGAGGTCGACGGCGAGGCCGTAGTGGTCGGAGGGGTGCAGGCCGTCGGGGCCGGGGCGGTGGCCGAGCAGCCGGGCGGCGGCGGTGCGGGCCCGGCCGGGGCGGAGCAGGACGCGGTCGAGGCGGCCGGCCCGGCCGGTGAGCGAGGAGACGGCGGCGAGCGGGTTGGCGGCGGGGTCGAAGGTGGGGGTGCGGTCCCCGGGGCCGTGCGCCTCGGTCCAGGTGTCGCGCAGGCCGAGGGCGGCGGCGGGCGCGGCGGTGCTGTCGTTGAAGTCGCCGAGCACCAGCAGCTCGCCCTCGACGGCGGCGAACCCCTCGGCGAGGGCGGCCAGTTCGGCGGCGCGGCGGTCGGCACCGTCGGGCGAGTGGTCGCTGCTGAGGTGGACGGCGGCGACGGTGAGCGGCCCGGCGGCGGTGCGGACGGTGACGGCGGTGACGGCCTTGTGCGGGCCGAGGGCGTGCCGGCCGGCCTCCTGGACGGGGAGGCGGCTGAGCAGCAGCAGCCCGTGCTCGTCGACCTCCCGGCCGAACGGGTCGGCTCCCAGGGTGTAGCCGCGCCGGACCCACTCCTGGGCCAGCAGGAGCTTGACCAGGGCGGGTTCGACCTCCTGGAGGGCGATCAGGTCGGCGTCGGCGGCTTCGAGTTCGGCGAGCAGCAGCGGGCGGCGGCGGGCGGTGTGGATCAGCTCGGGGTCGTAGCGGTCCCACAGGGTGTTCCAGGTGACGACCCGCAGCCGCTCGGCGGCCGGGGCGGCTCCGGCTCCGGCTCCGGCGGGCCGCCAGCCGCGTTCGGGGTGCCAGGCGTGCGGGGTGCCGGGGGTGAAGAACGGGGCGGGCAGCACGGCCGGGTCGGCGCGCCGCCCGGCGGTGGTGGTGTCGAGCAGGTCGGTGCCGGTGTCACGGTCCCACACCAGCAGGCCGTCCGCCTCCACGTACCGGACGCGGTGCCAGGGCACGTCCCCGGCGGCGGTGAAGGTCTCCAGCGGGACGCGTTTGGTGCGGTCGTCGCGCTGCCGGACGCCGAGGGTGAAGCGGGCCGGGTCGAAGCGGTCGTCCCAGCGGACGCGCTGGCAGACCTGTTCGATGGGGCGCATCAGTCCTCCTCGTCCAGGGACCCGGCGGTGCTCGCCACCGTGCCGTCGGCGTCCAGGTACCGGGTGCGGTGGGCCTGGCCGGGGTAGGGCGGGTTCCAGCGGTGGAGCTGGGCGGTCAGCACCTCGGCGGGGACGGGGTGCGGGCGGACGGCGTTGCGGCGGTGCAGCTCGGCCTCGTCGACGACGGTGACGACGTGGGTGAGCAGCGCGTCGCGGCGTTCGGCGATCGCGTGCGGGTGGCCGCGCTGGTGGCGGTTGAGCGAGGTGGCGTCCCAGACGGCGGTGCCGCCGTCCGCCAGCGCGGCCTCCAGTGCCGCCAGGCCCCGGCGCAGGAGTTCGGGGTTGTCGCGCTGTTCGGCCCGGGAGCCGTGGGCGGCCCGCAGTTCGTCCAGGCTGATCCGGGTGCCGGGCAGCGTCGCCGCGTACGTGGACTTGCCGCTGCCGGAGGGGCCGCAGAGGTGGACCAGCCGGGGGAAGCGGCCGTCGCGCCAGGCCCAGGTGGCGGCGACGGCCTCCTCGGCGGTGGAGATCCGGCCGAGGCCGTACGCCTCGCGGGCCTGCGCCCAGCACCGGTCGCGGACGTCCGGCGGGAGGCCGGCGAGGGCTTCGCGCAGCCCGGCCCGCAGCGGGCCGAACGGGTCGGGCCCGAGCAGTCCGGCGTCCTCGGCGTGCAGGGCCGACCAGGCGACCTCCTGCTCGGCGTCGGGGTGGGCCTCGGCGGCGACGGCGTGCAGCACCCCGAGGTCGGCGGCGGCCGCGAGGCCGGT
Source organism: Kitasatospora phosalacinea (assembly GCF_000716545.1). Lineage (GTDB taxonomy): Bacteria > Actinomycetota > Actinomycetes > Streptomycetales > Streptomycetaceae > Kitasatospora > Kitasatospora phosalacinea. The sequence continues at coordinate 4,489 of NZ_JNWZ01000120.1, read as the reverse complement.
CAGACCGGCCCGGCGCTGCCCGTCGGGGTGGGGCCGGGCGAGCAGCGGGTGCAGGCCGACCAGGTCGGCCACCCGCCGGGCCTGCGGCAGGCCGAGCGGCCGGGCCAGGGCGGGCATCAGCCGTTCGCGGCGGGCGGTGCGCAGCGCGAAGGCGAGGACGCCGTCGAGCCGGGCGTCGCCGGTGCGGCCGAGGGCGTCCAACCGGGCGGTGACGCCGTCGAGCTCGGGGTCGAGGTCGCGTCCGAGGGCGGCGGCAAGGGCGGCCGCGTCCGGCGTGCCGCCGGAACGGACGTGCCAGAGCGCGGAGTTCGGGCCGAGGCCGTTCTCGACCACGGCGGCGTGCATCCAGTGGGTGTCGGTCCGCACGTGGTGCGGGCGCACCCACTTGGCGACCCGGCGCCCGAACTCGGCGCGCGGGAAGCCCGCGACCGTCCGCACCACGTAGCCCTCCTGGCGCTCCGGGTCGAGCTTGAGCGCGCGGACCGCCCGCTCGTCGTAGCGGCCGCGCCACAGCACCCGGGGGGTGGGCACGCCGAGGCGGCGCAGGAAGCGGACGGTGGCGTCCCAGTCGAGGCAGTCGTCCCGGTCGGTCCAGACCGAGAAGCCGAAGAACCAGCTGTCCAGGTCGGTGTAGGCGAGCGAGTGCCGGGCGTACAGGTTCTCCCCGCAGATCCGCCAGCCGGCCGGGATGCGCGGGCCGATCCGGCCCTGCAGGCCCTTCACCCAGGCGCGGGAGGGGTGGTGCGCGGAGTCCAGCGAGCGGGCGTGCAGGCCGTCGGGGTAGAGGGTGGTGTTCTCGCCGTCCAGCTTCTCGGTGACGACCACCTCGGCACCGGCCAGGCCCGACAGGTCCCCGGTGCGGATGTCGTCGGCCGCCGCCCCCGGGGACCACGGGAGGTGCGGGGTCCGGGGGTAGTGGACGCGCATGCGGACCACCCTAGGGACGGGTCGATCCGCCCGGCCAGCGAATTTGGGCGGACGCGCGACAGGGGCGCGCGGAGTGGCCCGCACGCCCCTGCCGTCCGTCGGTGGTCAGACCGTCAGACCGCGGCTGACCAGGTCGAGCAGGGCGAAGGCGAACAGCGAGATGCCGACGAACCCGTTGGTGGAGAAGAACGCCCGGTTCAGCCGGGACAGGTCGTGCGGCTTGACGATGGTGTGCTCGTAGACGAAGGCCCCCGCCACCACCGCGAGCCCGCACCAGAAGAACGCGCCCGCGTCGGTCAGCACCGCGTACCAGGCGAGCAGCGCGGTGGTGACCGCGTGGCAGACCCGGGCGCCGGTGATCGCGGCGGGCACGCCGAACCGGGCCGGGACGGAGCGCACGCCCGTGCCCCGGTCGGCCGCGACGTCCTGGCAGGCGTAGATCAGGTCGAAGCCGCCGATCCAGATGCCGACCGCCAGGCCGAGCACCACCGCGTCCCAGGACCAGCTGCCGGTGACGGCCAGCCAGGCGCCGATCGGCCCCATCGCCTGGGCCAGGCCCAGGATGGCCTGCGGGAAGTCGGTGAACCGCTTGCCGTACGGGTAGACCACCATCGGGACGACGGCCACCGGGGCGAGCAGCAGGCACAGCGTGTTGAGCAGCGCCGCCGAGCCGAGGAAGACCACCAGCGCGATCGCCGAACCGACGTACGCGGTGCGCAGCGAGACGGCGCCGGTGACGAGTTCGCGGCCGGCGGTGCGCGGGTTCCGGGCGTCGATCTCGCGGTCGATGATCCGGTTGGCGGCCATCGCGAAGGTCCGCAGGCCGACCATGCAGACGGTGACCAGCAGCAGTTCGCGCCAGTGCACCGTCCCATCGGCGAGGAACATCGCGGTGAGCGCGGCGGTGTAGGCGAAGGGCAGCGCGAAGACCGAGTGCTCGATCACGACCAGGCGCAGGAAGGCCCGGGTCCGGCTCGGCGGCGCCTCGAACGCGTCGGCGGTGGTCATCACAGGCCGTACTCCGGCTGACCCCCGCGGGTGCGGGGAAGGACTTCCTGCGCCTGGACCACGTCCGGCAGGCTATCGGGTTTCACAGTCCGTACTCCTTCCAGCGGCGGGTGACCCGGGCGGCGGTCTCCGGGTCGGAGGCGACCATCTCGGGCCAGCCGCCGTCGCGGGTGTAGCCCTCCTCGGGGAGCTTGCGGGTGGCGTCGATGCCCGCCTTGCCGCCCCAGAACTGCTGGTAGGAGGCGTGGTCCAGGTGGTCGACCGGGCCCTCGACGACCGAGAGGTCCCGGCTGTAGTCGACGTTGCCCAGGGCCCGCCAGGCGACCTCCTGGTAGTCGTGGACGTCGCAATCGGCGTCCACCACGACGATCAGCTTGGTCAGCGACATCATGTGGGCGCCCCAGATGGCGTGCATGACCTTCTGCGCGTGCTTCGGGTACTTCTTGTCGATCGAGACGATCACGCAGTTGTGGAAGCCGCCTGCCTCGGGCAGGTCGTAGTCGACGATGTCCGGGATGATCACCTTGAGCAGCGGGAGGAAGAAGCGCTCGGTGAACTTGCCCAGCGGCCCGTCCTCGGTGGGCGGCCGGCCGACCACGATGGACTGCAGCAGCGGGCGGCGGCGCATCGTCACGCAGTCGATGGTCAGCGCCGGGAACGGCTCCTGCGGGGTGTAGAAGCCGGTGTGGTCGCCGAACGGCCCCTCGGGGAGCAGCTCGCCGGGCTCCAGCCAGCCCTCCAGCACCACCTCGGCGTCGGCCGGGACCTGCAGCGGGACGGTCTTGCAGTCGACCATCCGGACCCGCTCCCCCGCGACGAACCCGGCGAACAGGTACTCGTCGATGTCGCCGGGCAGCGGCGCGGTGGCGGCGTAGGTGACGGCGGGCGGGCAGCCGAAGGCGATCGCGACGGGCAGCTTCTCGCCGCGCCTGGCGGCCACCGCGGCGTGGTTGCGGCTGTCCTTGTGGATCTGCCAGTGCATGCCGATGGTGCGCTTGTCGTGCCGCTGCAGCCGGTACAGGCCGAGGTTGCGGACGCCGGAGTCCGGGTCCTTGGTGTGGGTGAGCCCGAGGTTGAAGAAGGAGCCGCCGTCCAGCGGCCAGGTGAACAGCGCGGGCAGCCGTTCCAGGTCGACGTCCTCGCCGGTGAGCACCACCTCGTGGACGGGCGCGTCGGCGGACTTCACGTTCCGCGGCGGGACGTGCGCCATCGAGGCGAGCTTGCCGAACGCCTCCCGGAAGCCGGTGAAGCCCTGCGGCAGCTCGGGCTTGAGCAGGCCGCCGATCTTCTCGGCGATGTCGTCGGGCGACTTCAGGCCGAGCGCCTTGGACAGCCGCCGCTCGGTGCCGAAGACGTTCATGGCCAGCGGCATCGCCGAGCCCTTGACGTTCTCGAACAGCAGCGCGGGGCCCTTGGCCTTCTGCACCCGGTCGACGATCTCGCCGACCTCCAGGTAGGGGTCGACCTCGACCTTGATCCGTTTGAGGTCGCCCTCCCGCTCCAGCGCCCGGAGGAAGGAACGGAGATCGTCGTATGCCATACCTGTCAGTATCCGGTACGGGCTAACCTGAGGCCGCCAAGGGTCCTGTTCGAACCTTCTTCCGGAGATCTGTGCCGTGCCGAGAATCTTGCCCGTGGTGGCGCTGCTCGCCCTGTGGGTGTGGGCGTTCATCGACTGCCTGACCACCCCCGAGGACGAGGTCCGCCACCTGCCGAAGGTGGGCTGGGTGATCATCGTGCTGTTCTTCCCGCTGGTCGGCTCGATCGCCTGGCTGGTGGCCGGCCGCACCCGCGGCGGCGCGCGCCGGGCGTCCTGGCCGTCCGGCCCGGCCGCCGCCCGCCCCGGCCACCGGCCCGACGGGCGCCCGCTCGCCCCGGACGACGACCCGGAGTTCCTCGCCTCGCTGAAGCGCGGCAACGACGAGCACGAGGACATGCTCAAGCAGTGGGAGGCCGACCTGCGCCGCCGCGAGGACGACCTGCGCCGGGACGACGACCGCCCCGGGGACGGCGACCGTCCCAAGGGCTGATCACGCCTTTTGGCGCATCCCTACCATCCGAACCGGATCCGGATCTCGAACACCCGGCCGCCGGCCCGCGTGCGCCCCTTCCCGCGCACCGCGCGCCGGCGGCCTCCGCACACCCCCCGCATCACCGCTGACCTGCTGGTTCGACCACTCCCCCATCCCCCGACCGGGGTACGCCCGGGCACCCGTCCGGAGCGGCCCGGCGCCGGGCCCGTGCGCCCCCCTATGTCGAGCCTGTACAGCGATCGGCTCCCGACCTTGTACGGATTCGACGCCGAAAGCCGGGCGCACTGACTCGTACTGTCGTAGCAGTAGAGGTGTTCGCTGCCCCACGCGAGCTTGGAGTGGTTCGAAATGACGGTCCTGCACGATGCGCCGGTCGGCGACGAGGCTCCGGCCGATGCCCGTAGTCGGGTCGCCGAGTTGCGCGAGCTGCGCGAGCAGGTCCGCCGGGGGCCGAGCGAGAAGGCCACCGAGGCGCAGCACGCGAAGGGCAAGCTGACCGCGCGTGAGCGGATCGAGCTGCT
>NZ_JNWZ01000119.1 GCF_000716545.1 Kitasatospora phosalacinea | reverse complement strand
CCCGCCGTCCAGCCCAACCCAGCCCACCCCAGCCCGCCCCAGCCCACCGCAGGCGACCCCGCCCCACATGCGCCCACCGCCCACCCGGCGGACCCTGGTGGGAGGGCCGTCCCCGGTTGGAGGAGGTGGCGCGATGCATCCGCTGGAGTTCCGCGTGGTGGATCTTCCCGAGGCTTCGCTGCACAAGAGCGCGGTGCTGGTGCTCGGGCAGCACCGGGCGGTGCTGGTCGGTACGGGGCTGCGGCTCTCGGACGGTCGGCGGCTGGTCCGGGAGGTCGAGAGCTCGGGGCGCCGGCTGGCCGCCGTCCTGGTGCCCCACCACGCGCCGGACTGCTGGCTCGCGGCGGAGGTGCTGCGCGAGGCTTTCCCCGAGGCCCGTTTCCTCGTTCCCGCCCCGGTCCGGGCTCGGATCGAGCACGACTATCCCGCCGTGCGCGCCGCGTGGGCCGGTCTCGGGGACGAACTCCCTTCCCGTCTGGTCGCGTTGGAGCCGCTGGAGGGCGACGCCGTCGAGCTGGAGGACCACCGGCTGGAGCTGCGCGGGGCGTCCCTGGGGCTGCCCGACCACCACTACCTGTGGGAGCACCGCAGCCGGACCCTGCTCGGCGGCCCGCTGCTGTGGCTGGACGTGCACCCGTGGCTGGCCGACACCCCGTGGGCGGCACAGCGCGAGGCGTGGATCGACCTGCTGGACGAGATGGCGGCGCTGGAACCGCTGCGCACCGTCCCGGGACACCGCCGCCCGACGACGCCCGCCGGCCCCGTTCCGGACCCGATCGGCTGGACCGGCGACTACCTGCGCGCGTTCGCCACCGAGCTGGGCAAGCCCGTCGGCCCGGACGCGGTCACGGCCGCCCTGCTGCACCGCTACCCGTCCACCGCGCTGCCCGGCAACGTCGCCCCGTCCGTCCGGGCCGCCCGCGAGCAACGCACCGCCGCCTGACGACGCCTGACGCCCGCTCACTCCCGTTTCCCGCTGTACCTACTGGTATGTACAGTGCTGCCGTGAACGTCACCGTGAACACGGACGCGGAAGGCGGCCCGCGCGCCGGCACCGCGGACCGCCTCGTCGAAGCCACCCGGGACCTGCTCTGGGAGCGCGGCTACACCGGCACCAGCCCCAGGGCCATCCAGCAGCGGGCCGGCGCCGGGCAGGGCAGCATGTACCACCACTTCGCCGGCAAGCCGGAACTCGCGCTCGCCGCGATCACCCGCACCGCCGGGGAACTGCGCGCCCGCGCGGACGGGCTGCTGTCCGGCCCGGGCACCGCGGTCGAGCGGGTCACCGCGTACCTGCGCCGCGAGCGCGACGTGCTGCGCGGCTGTCCGATCGGCCGGCTCACCCAGGATCCGGACGTGATGGCCGACCCGGTGCTGCGCGCCCCGGTCGAGCAGACCCTCGGCTGGCTGCGCGGCCGCCTCGCGGAGGTGCTGGCGGAGGGCCGGGCGAACGGGGAGCTGCCGCCGTCGGTCGACCCGTCCGTCACCGCCGCGACCGTGGTCGCCGTGCTCCAGGGCGGCTACGTGCTGGCCCGCGCGGCCGGCGACACCGACCCGTTCGACCAGGCGGTCACCGGCCTGATCACCCTGCTCGCCCGGCCCCGCCCCGCCTGACCACCCGACCGGCCGACCGGCCGACCGACCACCCGGCTGACAACCCGGCCGACCGACCACCGGAAGGACGCACCGCCGTGCTCGCCAAGCAGTACGAGATCACCCTGCCCGCCGACTACGACCTGGACGTCATCCGCCGCCGGATCGAGGTCGGCGCCCCGCTCCTGGACGACCGCCCGGGCCTCGGTTTCAAGGCCTGGCTGCTGCGCGAGCGCGGCACCGACGGCTCGCCGGTCAACCAGTACGCGCCGCTGTACGTGTGGCGCTCGGACGGCGAGGCGGGCCGCTTCCTGGTCGGCGGCGGCGGGTTCGAGAACATCGTCCGGGACTTCGGGCGCCCGGCCGTCCACCACTGGACCGTCCTGGCGCACTTCTCCGGCCCGGCCCGCGCCGACGTCCCCGCCCCGTCCGCCGCGACCCGCCGACTGACCGCCGTCCCGGTCGGGCAGGACCCGGCGACCCCGGCCGCGCACGTGGACCGCGAGGTGGAGCGGCTGCGCGAGCTGGCCCGTCACCCCGGGGTGCACACGGCCGTGCTGGCCCTCGACCCGAGCCGCTGGGAACTGCTGCGCTTCGTCCTCTGGGGATCCGCCCCGCAGGACGACCCGGCGGCGGCGGTCTTCGGGGTGCCCCACCTGTCCGCCCCGGAGCTGTCCGCCCTGCCCGAGGGCCGGGTCTGGTGACCACCACCGCCCGTCCGGCTACTCCAGCACGCCGATCTCCCGCGCGCACCAGGCCCAGGCGTTCCAGCCCTGTCTGCGCAGGATCTCCTCGCCGACGGTGATCTGCTGGCGCCGACCGGCGTGGTCGGGCCGGTCGGCGTAGCGCAGGCCGCCCGCCTCCCGCCAGGTGGGCGGCCAGATCTGCAGGCCCCCGTAGTAGCCGTTGCCGGTGTCGGCCTGCCAGTCGCCGCCGCTCTCGCAGGCGGCGAGCCGGTCCCACACCGGGTCGGGCGCGGCCTGGCGGGCGGCGGCGGGTGTACCGGCGGTCAGGGCGACGGTGGCGGGGAGCAGCAGGCCGAGCACGACCAGCCGCCGTCCGCACGAGCGAGGTGTCCGCATCCCCCGACGCTACGCACGGCGCCCGCCGCGCCACCCTCCGGGCGCCGCCGACCGGGTGGCGGCCCCCGCAACCCCCCACAACCCCTCACGGCCCGTCAAATGGCCCTCAGCGGCCTCCGCGGCGGCCCGGGCGGCTCCCACGGGCCCGCGCGGAGGTCCCACGGCCCGGGAACGGCGGAAGCCGCCACCCCACGGCCGGGGGTGGCGGCTTCACGCCGACAGGGTGGGATCAGCGGGTGATCCCGGGGAAGCGGTGCTTCCGGGGGTGGGTCAGACCGACAGGACCTGGCCGGGGTAGATCACGTCCGGGTTGCCACCGATGACACCGGAGTTGTTGTCGTACAGGGCGTGCCAGTCGACGCCCAGGCTGCCCGCGATCTTGGACAGGGTGTCGCCGGACTTCACGGTGTAGTGGTCACCGGACTTGGCGGTGTTGGTGGGGGCGGCCGAGGCGGACTTGTTCTTCCAGGTCTGCTTCGGGGCCTCCTGCGCGGCGGCCTTGGGGGCCTGGGCGCGGGACTCGGAGCGGGAGGCCTTGGCGGAGTCGCCCGAGGTGGTGGTGTTCGACTTCGCGGAGGTCGACTTCGAGGTCGAGGTCGAGGTCGACTTCGAGGAGGTCGAGGAGGAGCCGGAGGTGTCGACCTGGGCCGGCGCGCCGCCCTTGGTCAGACCGGCCTGGACGGAGCAGACCGGCCAGGCGCCGGGGCCCTGCGAGGCGAGGACCTTCTCGGCGACGGCGATCTGCTGCGCCTTGGTGGCCAGGTTGGCCTGCGGGGCGTAGGCGGTGCCACCGAAGGCGGCCCAGGTGGAGGAGGTGAACTGCAGGCCGCCGTAGAAGCCGTTGCCCGTGTTGATCGACCAGTTGCCGGTCGACTCGCACATCGCGACCTTGTCCCAGGTGGAGACGTCCGCGGCGGAGGCCGAGTTGGCCGTGACGAGGCCGGCCACCGGGACGGCGAGCAGGGCGCCGCCGACGACGGCCGCGCGAACGCGGTTGCGCTTGGAGGCGGTGGTGGCAGCGGCGGTCTCGTTACGGAAGGTCATGAGATTCCTCTCGACATTCCCGGGATGGGCAGGCGGAACCAGGCCCCAACTGGGCCGTGTTCCCTCGCCAAGTCCGGTGGGCGGGCCGTGCACGTGTCGGACGTGCCGCTTGCCGCCCCGGCCACCTGTCCGCATCCCCGGCGGCGGCTGGCTGCCGTCGCGCCGGTGGGCGCCGGGCCCGCGTTCCGGGGTGAGCCGGAAGTGGACCATGCGTCGGGGGTGAACCCGGGAGGTGCTCGATGCACCGGGCAAAAACCTACGATTCGGACTCCCCAGCGCCAAACACTTTCTGGTCATCCCAGGTCAAAGCGGCGTTACCGGCGGTATCGATCATGCCAATCGAAAACAAATGTCCGTTTCATCCACTTTTTCCAAGATCAAACCATATGCGGATATGACCCCGGCCACAGTTCAGCCCGTGTGAGCTCGGGCACAGCATCGACAGAATGCATCACTACGTATACACAGAGTTATCAGAAGCCGCGCAAATCCCGTCGCCCGACCGCTCACCCGTGACCCCAGCCACAACCTCCCGTTGGTAATGGCGGTCGGTGCTCCCGGTGCCGACCGCCCGGGGCGTCCCGCCCGGGGGCACCGGAACGAGCGCCCGGAACGCCAGGGCGAACGAGGAGTCTTTAAGTGCCGCGCATGCTTGAGGTGAGCGAGGACGTACGCGCCGAGATCGGCGACGACGAGGCCGAGAGCCTGCTCGCGGGTGCCCACGCGCCCGACGCCTACGACTGCACCTCCTGCCGACAACCGGGCGACTCGCTGCGCGAGCCCACCAGCACCGTCCTGTTCGTCGGCGAGGAGACCGCGGTGCTGGCCTTCGCGCACGCCCGCTGCGTGCCGTCCCAGGTGGTGCCGGTGGACGAGCAGCAACTGCGCGGCGCCGTCGAGTCGATCAGCCAGGGGGCGGACGCCGCGGTGCCCGCGCAGGCGGTGGTGCCCGCGCAGGTCGAGCCGCAACCGGCGGTCGAGGTGCGCATCCCGGAGCCGATCACCGCCCCGCCGACCGCCCCGCCCGGCCAGCCGCAGCCGGCGGTGCTCGGCGTGACCTGCGGCATCGTGCTGTGCGGCGACACCCAGCACGCCGCGCTGGTGGTCGAGCCGACCGGCCCGGTCGGCCGCCCGGGCAGCGCCCTCGGCGAGGACCAGTTCCTCTCGCTGCTGACCGAGCACGGCTTCCAGATCGTCCAGGACGTCAACCAGGCGCCCGCCCGGCCGCGGGCCGGCTGGTCGGTGCTGATGGCGATGGGGCAGCTGCACGCGATCCTGCAGCCCTCGGCGACCGGCGGCTCGGCCGCCTGGTGGCAGGCCCACCAGCCGCTCCAGGTCACCCCGGGCTGGCGGGCCGCGGCGGCCCGCAAGTCCGAGGTGATCATGTACGCGGTGCCGGCCGGCACCATCGGCCGCCAGCCCCGCGAGGACCTGCTGCGGATCGCCATGGACCGGGCCGCCGCCCACGGCCTGCTCGCCGCCGGCATGCTCCCGCTGGCCGGCACCTGAGCGGGGGCGCGCCGATGACCGACCCCGTGAACGACCCGGCCGCCACCGAGGACTCCCCCGACACCACGTCAATTCCGGCCGCCCGGGCCACCGTTGAGCAGGGCCCGGACGCTCCGACCGGGATAGGACTGGGCACCGCGCCCCCGCATCCGAAGCCCGTCTCGCTCGTTGGCTCCTACGTGTACAGCTACGACCTCGCGTCCCCCGGCCGTCCCTCCGCCCAGTCCGGCCCCGGCGGCGCCGGCCGGTCGATCCCGAACATGCGCCCGTCGTACGACGCCGAGCACCCGGTGTCGGCCACCCCGATCTACGACACGCTGTACTCCGAGTACCGGCGGATGTTCCGGGCGCTGCCCGGCGACCGCTCCGGCGAGGAAGGGATGAAGTTCACCGGCTTCGCGGTCCGCGAACCGCAGCCGCAGTCCGCCCAGACCGCCCGGGAGGCCGCCGACCGCCCGACCGCCCTGGCGTACCCGCAGCAGCACCAGTCGTTCGAGACGTACGCCGGGCAGGGCGCGGGCGCCCCGCAGTTCATGCCCGCCCAGACCTCCGCCGCGCAGGCCAACGGGCAGGGCTGGGTGGCCACCGGCTACCTCGGCGCCCCGGGCGGCGGCACCTCGGGCGGGCGGCACCGCTCGGTGCTGTCGCTGCCCCCGGGCCGGGACGCCTGACGGGCACGTCGGAGGAGAAGGAAGGGGAGGGGCCGCGGACGGTGTCCGCGGCCCCTCCCCTTCCTCGTCCGCTACTTCTTCTTGCTGCGCTTCTCCCGGACCCGGACCGAGATCGAGATCGGGGTGCCCACGAAGCCGAACTCCTCGCGCAGCCGGCGCTCGACGAAGCGGCGGTAGCCCGCCTCCAGGAAGCCGGAGGCGAACAGCACGAACCGCGGCGGACGGGTGCCCGCCTGGGTGCCGAACAGGATGCGCGGCTGCTTGCCGCCGCGGATCGGGTGCGGGTGCGCGGCGACCAGCTCGCCGAGGAAGGCGTTCAGGCGGGCGGTCGGGATGCGGGTCTCCCAGCCGGCCAGCGCGGTCTCGATCGCCGGGACGAGCTTCTCCATGTGCCGCCCGGTCTTCGCCGAGACGTTCACCCGGGGCGCCCACTGCACCTGCACGAGGTCGCGCTCGATCTCGCGCTCCAGGTAGAAGCGGCGCTCCTCGTCCAGCTGGTCCCACTTGTTGTAGGCGATGACCACGGCGCGCCCGGCCTCGACGGCCATCGAGATGATCCGGGTGTCCTGCTCGGCGAGCGTCTCGCTGGCGTCGACCAGCACGACCGCGACCTCGGCCTTGTCGAGCGCGGCGGAGGTGCGCAACGAGGCGTAGTAGTCCGCGCCGGAGGTCAGGTGGACCCGGCGGCGGATGCCCGCGGTGTCGATGAACTTCCAGGTCTTGCCGCCGAGTTCGATCAGCTCGTCGACCGGGTCGCGGGTGGTGCCGGCCAGCTCGTTGACGACCACCCGGTCCTCGCCCGCCACCTTGTTCAGCAGGCTGGACTTGCCGACGTTCGGTCGGCCGATCAGCGCGACCCGGCGCGGGCCGCCGGGGGCCAGGCCGTCGCCGAACAGCTGCGGCGGGGCCTCCGGCAGCACCTCCAGGACGGCGTCCAGCAGGTCGCCGGAGCCGCGGCCGTGCAGCGCGGAGACGGGGTGCGGCTCGCCCAGGCCGAGCGACCACAGGTACGCGGCCTCGGCCTCGGTGGACGGGCCGTCGACCTTGTTGGCGCACAGCACCACGGGCTTGCCGGAGCGGCGGATCAGCCGGACCAGGGCGTCGTCGGTGTCGGTGGCGCCGACGGTGGCGTCCACCACGAACAGCACCGCGTCGGCCTGCTCGATGCCCAGCTCGGCCTGGGCGGCGACCATCGCGTCGAGGCCCAGGACGTCGATCTCCCAGCCGCCGGTGTCCAGGACCTTGAACCGGCGCCCGGCCCACATCGCCTCGTAGCTGACCCGGTCGCGGGTGACGCCGGGGCGGTCCTCGACGACCGCCTCGCGGCGGCCGATGATGCGGTTGACCAGGGTCGACTTGCCGACGTTCGGGCGGCCGACGACGGCCAGCACCGGCAGCGGGCCGTGGCCCTCCAGGTCGGCGTCGATCTCGTCGACGTCGAAGCCCTCCTCGGCGGCCAGCGCCAGGAACTCTGCGTACTCGGCGTCGCCCAGCTCGCCGTGGTGGGCGGTGGTGTCGTTGCTCATGTTCCGTTTTCCGTTTCCCGGCCCGGCCCTTCCCAGGGGCGTGCCGTGCGTACCTGCCCGGTGGGCAGCGCGGACCGCGCGGATCTCGCGCGGTCGGATGAATCAGTCCCTGCCGTACGTCCTGCCGATCAGGCGGCGGTCAGGCCCGCCTTCTGCTCGACCAGGGCGGTGATCGTGTCGATCACCTGGTCGAGGGTGAGTTCGCTGGTGTCCACCAGCACCGCGTCGGCGGCCTGGGTCAGCGGGGCGGTCCGCCGCGAGGAGTCCGCGGCGTCCCGGCGGGCCAGGTCGGCGGCCATCGCGGTGATGGTCGCCTCGTCCACGCCCTTCGCCCGCAGCTCCGCGGCCCGGCGCTCGGCCCGGGCCCGCTCGGACGCGGTCAGGAACACCTTCACGGTGGCGTTCGGGAACACCACCGAGCCCATGTCCCGGCCCTCGGCGACGATGCCGCGCTCGGCGTGCGAGGCGCAGCCGCGCTGCAACTCCACCAGCCGCGCCCGCACCGCCGGGACGGCCGCCACGGCGCTCACCTTGCCGGTCACCTCGGGGCCGCGGATCGGCCCGGACACGTCCTGCCCGTCCACCGTTATGGTCGGCCCGGCCGCGTCCGTCCCGGACACGATCACCGGCTTCCCGCAGGCGACGGCCACCGCCTCCGCGTCCTCGACGTCCACCCCGTTGGCGAGCATCCACCAGGTCATCGCCCGGTACATCGCGCCGGTGTCCAGGAAGCTCAACCCCAGCCGCGCGGCCACCGCCCGGGAAACGGTCGACTTCCCGGACCCCGAAGGTCCGTCGATGGCGACGACGACCGGGCTGTTCGACGCTCGGTCGACACTGTCCACGGGGCGAACCTCTCTCTCACGGCACAAGGACTCACCCTCAAGGTTAATGGACGCCCGGCCACCCCCGGTCCGGCCGTCCACCACCCCCCGGAACGGCCCGCCCGCCCGCACCCCACCCCAAAGGCCCCGCGC
>NZ_JNWZ01000118.1 GCF_000716545.1 Kitasatospora phosalacinea | reverse complement strand
ATGTGTATAAGAGACAGCCCGTCCTCATCCCCGCCCCCGCTCCCGCGCCCGAGGCCGTCCCCGTGCTCACCGAGCACCTGTGGGAGGCCGTCACCAGCGGTGACCAGGCCCGGGCCGCCGCGCTCGCGGTGGGGGCGCTGGAGGCGGGGCTGGATCCGGAGGCGCTGCTGCTCGACGTGATCGGGGCGCTCCAGGCGCGGATCGGGCGGGAGTGGGCGGCCGACCGGATCACGGTGATCCAGGAGCACGCCGCCACCGCCGTCAACGAGCGGGTGGTGGCCCTGGTGGCCGGCCACCCCGCGTTCGCGGCCGCCCGCCCGCCCGAGCGCGGACGGGTCGCGGTGGCCTGCGTCGACGGGGAGTGGCACGCCTTCCCCGCCCGGCTGCTGGCCGAGGTGCTGACGCTGCGCGGCTGGCGGGTCGACTACCTGGGCGCCCAGTGCCCCACCCCGCACCTGATCGCGCACCTGCACCGCACCGCCCCCGACGCGCTGGCGCTGTCCGCCTCGCTGTCCCCCCGGCTGCCCGCCGCGCACACCGCCATCACCGCCGCCCAGGCCGCCGGCGTGCCGGTCATCGCCGGCGGGGCAGCGTTCGGTCCGGACGGCCGCCAGGCCCGGCTGTTCGGCGCCGACGCCTGGGCGCCCGACGCCCGGGCCGCGGCCGAGCGCCTGGCCCGGGGGCTGCCGCTGCCCACCTCCCCGCACCAGCCCGTCGACGACCTGCCGCACCTCGCCGACCAGGAGTACACCCTGGTCACCCGCAGCTCCCGCGAACTGGTGGGCGCCGTGATGGCCGCCCTGGAGCGGCAGTACCCCGCCGTCCGCTCCTACACCCCGCTCCAGCGCGAGCACACCCAGGACGACCTGGCGCACATCGTCGAGTACCTGGCGGTCGCCCTCTACACCGGCGACCCGGAGCTCTTCACCGCGTTCACCGGCTGGACCAGGGAGGTCCTGACCGCCCGGGCCGTCCCGGACGCCCTGCTCGCCGCCGCGCTGACCGTCCTGCGCGAGCAGCTGCGCGACCTGCCGCGCAGCGTCGCCGCCCTGACGGCCGCCCTGCGGGCGGGGGAGAGCGCGTGAACACCCACGCCGAGCCCCGCACGGCCACCGTCCCGGTGGAGGGCGAACTCGACCACGAGAGCTGCGAGGGGCTCGTCCGGGCGGTCACCTCCCACCTGGCGGCCCGCCCGCCGGTCGAGGTGGTCCGGGTGGACTGCGCGGACATGACGCTGTGCGACTCCATGGGCCTGTCCGCGCTGCTCCAGATCCGCCGCGACGTCGACGCCGCCGGCCGCCGCCTGCGGCTCGACCACCGCCCCGCCCACCTGGACCGCCTGCTGCGCCTCACCGGCACCGCCGACTACCTGCTCGCCGACCCCCCGGGCTGAGGCCGGCCGGGCCCGTCCCCCCGCCGCGCCCGGGCGGCTCCGCCGTCCGGGGGAAGGGTCGGTTCCAGGCGGTTCCGGCTCGTTTCCGATTCCCCGACCGGGGCAGCCGACGGCCATGGACCGACGACACCACCCCCGGTGGGACAACACCCTCCCGCTGCTGGCCCGCGGCTACGCCTGGCTGCCCGACCTGCGCCGCCGCCAACCAGGCCCGGTCGTGCGGACCAGGCTGGCGGGCCGTCCCGCCGTGGCCCTGCACGGACCGGACGCCGTCCGGTTCTTCTACGACGAACGGCACGTCGAACGCGCGGGCGCGCTGCCCGAGCCGGTGAAGAGCACGCTCTTCGGGCACGGCGCCGTGCACTCCCTGGACGGCCCGGTGCACCGGCTGCGCAAGGCGATGTTCCTCTCGCTGCTGGCCGACCCGGCCCGGGTCCGCGCGCTGGTCGAGGAGGTCGGCGCGGCCTGGAAGACCGCGGTGGACGACTGGGCCGGGCAGCCCCGGGTGGTCCTGCTGGACGCGGTGGCGAAGGTCCTCACCGAGGGCGTCTGCCGGTGGGCCGGCCTGCCGCTGCCCGAGGACGGGGCCGGACCGCTCGCCGCCGACCTGGTCGCGATGGTCGACGGCTTCGCCACCCCGGGCCCGCGGCACTGGCGCGGACGGCTGGCCCGCCGCCGCCGGGAGGCCTGGATCGCCGGGATCGTCGAGGGGGTGCGGGACGGCAGTGCCCCGCTCCCGGCGGGCTGCCCGGTCGAACGGGTGGCGCTGCACCGGGACGCGGACGGCGAGCAGCTGTCGCCCCGGGTCGCGGCCGTCGAGGTGCTGAACCTGGTCCGCCCCACCGTCGCGGTCTGCTGGTTCGTCGCGTTCGCGGCGCACGCCACGCACCGCTGGCCGCACACCCGCGAGCTGCTCGCCCAGGGCGACCCGGACTACGCGCGGGCGTTCGCCCAGGAGGTGCGTCGCTTCTACCCGTTCGCCCCGTTCGTCGGCGGCCGGGCCGCCGCCGACCTCACCCACCGCGGCGAGCGGATCGCCGCGGGCACCACGGTGCTGCTCGACCTGTACGGGCAGAACCACGACCCGGACCTGTGGCCCGACCCGTACGCCTTCCGCCCCGAGCGGTTCCTCGAACGCCCCGAGGACGTCGGGCGGATGGTCCCGCAGGGCGGCGGCGACCCGGCGGACGGCCACCGCTGCCCCGGCGAGGCCGTGGTGGTCGGCCTGCTGGAGGACCTGTCGGTGCGGCTGGCCCGGCTGGAGTACGTGCTGCCCGCCCAGGACCTGTCCATCCCGCTCGGCCGGATGATCGCCCGGCCGCGCAGCGGCTTCGTGATCGAGGCGGTCCGCGCCGGATGAGCAGCACGTACGGACCGGGACCGCAGCACGCACGGAAGGGGAGAGGGATGCCGCACGGAAGCCACGACGCGGACGGCCGCCGGGCCGGGCGCGCCGCCCAGGACGGGCCGGACGGGCCGGAGGACGTGCCGGCCCGCGGCTGGTTCGCGGTGCTCCGGCGCACCGGGAAGGAGTTCCTGGACGACGAGCTGCCGGACCGGGCCGCCGCGCTCACCTACTACGGGGTGCTGGCGGTCTTCCCGGCGCTGCTGGTGCTGGTCTCGATCCTCGGCCTGCTCGGCCGCTCCGCCACCGACACGGTGCTCGACAACCTCCAGCAGCTCGCCCCCGGCCCGGCCCGGGACGTCCTGCGCACCTCGGTCGAGCAGTTGCAGGGCGGGCGCGGCACCAGCGGGGTGCTGGCCGTCGTCGGCCTGCTGGGCGCGCTCTGGTCGGCCTCCGGCTACGTCGCCGCGTTCATCCGGGCCTCCAACGCGGTCTACGACATCCCCGAGGGCCGCCCGGTGTGGAAGGTCACCCCGCTGCGGGTCGGCCTGACCCTGCTGATGATGGTGCTGCTGCTGGCCAGCGCCGTGATCGTGGTCTTCACCGGCCCGGTGGCCCAACGCGCCGGGGACGTCCTCGGACTGGGCGCCACCGCCGTCACGGTCTGGTCGATCGCCAAGTGGCCGGTGCTGGTGCTGCTGGTCACCTTCATGATCGCGCTGCTGTACTGGGCGGCCCCCAACGTGCGCGGCCGCGGCTGGCGCTGGATCTCCCCGGGCAGCCTGCTGGCCGTCCTGCTCTGGCTGCTGCTCTCCGGCGGCTTCGCCGCGTACGTCGCCAACTTCGCCTCCTACAACCGCACCTACGGCACCCTCGCCGGGGTGATCGTCTTCCTGGTGTGGCTGTGGCTGTCCAACCTCGCCATCCTGCTCGGCCTGGAGTTCGACGCCGAACTCGCCCGCGAGCGGGCCGTCGAGGGGGGCATGCCGCCCGACGAGGAGCCGTACGTGCCGCCGCGCGACACCCGCAAGTGGCCCGAGGACATGCGGGCAGCCGAAACCGAGACGGACCGAGACGAGGAGACGCGATGACCGAGTACGGGTTCTTCCTGTCCTGCGAGGAGTTCACCCCGCAGGAGCTGATCCACCAGGCCGAGCGGGCCCAGCAGGCCGGCTTCACCCGGCTGGCGATCTCGGACCACTTCCACCCGTGGAACGAGGCGCAGGGCAACAGCGCCTTCGTCTGGTCGATGATCGGCGCCCTCTCGCAGGCCGTCGACCTGCCCGTCACCACCCTGGTGACCTGCCCCACCGTCCGGCTGCACCCGGCCGTCACCGCCCAGGCGGCGGCCACCTCCAGCGTCCTGCTGGACGGCCGCTTCACCCTCGGCGTGGGCACCGGCGAGGCGCTCAACGAGCAC
Organism: Kitasatospora phosalacinea; assembly: GCF_000716545.1. Lineage (GTDB taxonomy): Bacteria > Actinomycetota > Actinomycetes > Streptomycetales > Streptomycetaceae > Kitasatospora > Kitasatospora phosalacinea. The sequence continues at coordinate 10,493 of NZ_JNWZ01000118.1, read as the reverse complement.
GTCCTCGGCGACCGCTGGCCCTCCTTCGAGGAGCGCGCCGAGATGCTGGAGGAGGCCGTCGAGGTGATGCGCGAACTGTTCACCGGCCGCCGGGTCAGCCACCGCGGGCCGCACTACACCGTCGACAACGCCCGCCTCTACACCGCGCCGCCCGACCGGCTGCCCATCCTGGTCTCCGGGTTCGGCCCCAAGGCCGCCGCGACGGCCGCCCGGATCGGCGACGGCTTCGTCACCATGACGCCCGACGCCGACCTGGTCGGCGCCTTCCGCGACGCAGGCGGCACCGGCAAGGTCGTCGGCGGGCTGAAGGTCTGCTGGAGCGCCGACCGGGACAAGGCGATCGACGAGGTGCACCGCCGCTGGCCCACCGAGCTGCTCCCCGGCGAACTCGCCCAACTGCTCCCCACCCCCGCGCACTTCGAGCAGGCCAGCAAGCTCGTCACCCGGGAGATGATCGCCGACGCGGTGGTCTGCGGCGACGACGTCGACGCGCACGTCGAGGCGGTCCGCGCCTACCCGCGGGCCGGTTTCGACGAGGTGTACGTCGGACAGATCGGCCCCGACCAGGACGCCTTCTTCGAGGCCTACCGGACGCGGGTGCTGCCCGCCCTGCGGGGCTCCGGCGCGGGCCCGGAGGGCGCCGCCGCCGAGCCCGGCCGCTGACCGCCGTCCCGGACGTCGGACGTACCGGAAGTGACGTGCATGACCAGCGGGGGAGCGGTTAGACGGCGGTTGTTCGATTCCCTCCGCTCGGAAGGCACCGCCGTGACCAAGGTCTCCCGTCTCCCCGGCGCTCAGACGCACCACTGGGACTGGCAGCTCGAGGGCTCCTGCCGCACCGTCGGCAGCGACGTCTTCTTCCGACCCGTGAACGAGGGCCGCGCCGAGGCCAGGCAGCGGGAGCAGGCCGCCAAGCGGGTGTGCGCCGGCTGCCCCGTCCGGCTGGAGTGCCGACGGCACGCCCTCGCCACCCAGGAGCCCTACGGCGTCTGGGGCGGCCTGACCGAGGAGGAGCGCCGCGCCCTGCTGGTGCGCCGCGAGCCCGCGACCGTCATTCCCACCGCCGCCTGAGCGCGGTGCCACGCCGAGGGCCGGCCGGACTCCGGCCGGCCCTCGGCGCTCCCGGCGGCCCGGTCAGGGCGCGCCGTCTGCCCTGGACCGGTACGGCGTCCTCGACCGGCAGGTAGGGGGTGGCCCGGGTGATCTCCAGCACCCGGCGCACGCAGCGCGACGGGGAGTCCAGGGCCAGCGCCACCCCGAGGGCGCGGGCTTCGTGCCCGGCCCGCAGCAGGGTGTTCAGGGCGCACGAGGTGAACAGGTCCACCGCGCGCAGGTCGACGGAGAGCCGGGCGGGCCGGGCGCGCAGTCCGTCCCGCAGGGCCAGCGCGAACACGTGCTGGTTGTCCTGGTGGAGGGCGCCGACCAGGGCGCACCGCACGGTGCCGCCGGTGTGCCGGATCTCGATCCGCAAGTCGGGGGCGCGCACCACGACCGGCCTCCGGTATCGCCGGGGAAGGGCCGTCACTACATCGCCTCCAGGTGCCGGTGAAAGGGGGGGCGGCACGCTGTCCACTCTCCCCGCACCCGCGACATACGTCAATGAATGCACGAAAAGTATGTCATGCATTACGATTCGCGAACCGCGATACATATCCTGGAGCGGTGGAGAGAGCCGCAGAACCCAGCCGCCAGTGGACCTTCCTGACCAACCACGCCAGGGTGTTGATCCAGATCTACCGGGACCCCGGCATCCGAGTCCGGGACATAGCCGCCCGCTGCCTGCTCACCGAACGGGCGGTGCAGCGCATCATCTCCGACCTGGAGGAAGCCGGGTACCTCTCCCACGAGCGCCTCGGCCGGACCAACCACTACCACGTCATCGACGGCCAACTGCGCCATCCGGCCGACGCCGGACCCACCATCGCCGAGCTGCTCTCGGCCCTCCTGACCCCGCCGTCCGGCACCCCCTGACCCCGCCCGGCTCCGCCCGACCGGCCCGCCCCAGCACGAACCGCCCCGCCTCCTGCACGGGGGGACGGGGCGGTGGGCTGTCCGGAGGTCCCGGGGGACTCCGGGACCTCCGGAGGGCTCAGGGGGCTCAGGGGGCCTGGGTGTCGGCCGCCGGCGGCTCGGGCTCGTCGTCGCCCTCGGCCTTGGCCCGCACGTCGGCCGGGGTCGGCGCGGTGATCTCGCGCTCCGCGGCCGAACGCTCGCGCACGCTCTCCTCGGGCGCCTCCTCGGCGGCCCGGTCCTTGCCGTCCTGCGTGGTCATGGCTGCTCCTCTCCTGTCTGCGGTCGGTCCTGTCCGGTCGGGGGACACCGGACGGCTACCCCCGGCCCGCGCGGCCACACCGGGCCGGCCGGGTGATCCGCCGCTCAGCCCCGCCCGGTCGGCCACACCCCCGTCACCCGCTTCCAGGCGGCCGCCCCCGACCGGTCCAGCGCGGCCTTCACCAGCGCGAACAGCGCGCCCTGGAGCGCGGCGGCGATCAGCACCTGCCGCCAGCCCCGGCCCTCGTCGGTGGCGTCCGGCGCGTCGTCCTCGCGGGCGATCCGCCGCCACACCTGTTTGAACACCGCCCCGGCCACCACCCCGCCCAGCGCCCCCACCGCCATGCCGACCGGCTTGTACACCAGCGCTGCCGTCCTCATCGGGTCCTCCTCGGCCTCGTGTTCCGCCCGGGACCCTCCGGCGGCTGCCCGACCGCCCCGACCGCAAACGGCGGCCCCGGTTGCACCGGCCCGTTCCGGGTAGCCGACGGCCGTCCCACCCCATCACCGACGAGGAGGCCCGATGGACGCGATCGTGCTGCTGAAGGAAGACCACAAGGCCGTCGAGAAGCTCTTCAAGGAGTTCGAGGAGGCCGGCGACCGGGCCCACGTGACCAAGCGCCGGATCGTCGACCAGGTGATCGAGCAGCTGACCGTCCACACCGTCATCGAGGAGGAGGTCTTCTACCCGGCGGCGCGCGAAGCCGCCCCCGACACCGCCGACCACGTCCTGGAGAGCGTCGAGGAACACCACGTCGTGGTGTGGCTGCTGGCCGAACTGGCCGGGCTCGACCCGCAGGACGAGCGGTTCGACGCCAAGATGACGGTGCTGATGGAGAACGTCCGCCACCACGTCGAGGAGGAGGAGCGGGACTGGTTCCCCGAGGTCCGCCAGGCCATGGGGCGCAACCGCCTCCTCGAACTCGGCGAGCGGCTGGAGGCCGCCAAGGAGACCGCCACCCGCGACCCGCTGAAGGTGCCCAGCGCCGCCAAGTGACGCCGCCCCCGCACCGCCGCCCCCGCAGCCGCCCGGCCGCGGGGGCGGTCGTTCACCGCCGGTCGTTCACCGCCGGCCGTTCACCGCCCGCCCTGGCGGCGCTCCTCGTGGCGCAGCAGCAGGAACGGCAGCACCAGCCAGGTGAGCGCGAAGTAGGCCACGGTGCAGGCGGACACCGTCGCGGCGAGCGCGGCGTTCCCGGTCGCGGTGCGCAGCAGCAGCAACAGGGCGCAGCCGATGGTGAGGGCGAGCAGGGTCAGGCCCAGGCCGATCAGCCGGGAGCCGGTGCGGATCAGCACGGGTTTCAGGTCGTGCCCGGCCAGCAGCCGGTGGAAGGAGACGGGCGCGATCAGCGAGGCGGTCGCGCAGGCGCCCAGGACGACCGTGGCCGTGTACAGGTTCCGGTCGAAGTCGCCGAGCGAGGCGAACCGCGGGGTGAAGGCCACGCTCAGCAGGAAACCGAACAGGATCTGCGCCCCGGTCTGGGCCACCCGCACCTCCTGCAGCATCTCGTCCCACTGCCGGTCGGCCCGCTCCTGCGGGCTCTCGTCACGGCCGGGGCCGCCACCAGTGTCCCGGGCATCGTCCACGGGGAGTCCTCTCGCTCGTCGTACCGCTCGTCGTCTTGGATCGGGACGGGTCGCGGTCCACCGCCCCGCAGCCGATCGTCCGTCGGCCCGGGGGCCGCGGGCGGCACCCGCCGCCCGTGTCGTCCGCGTCGCCCCCCGGGACCCGGCTGCCCGGCGGGGGCGGAGGTCATGCCGGGCGTGGGCGGCGCGCGGCGGGGCAAGCGTGCAGGGCCATCCACTCCGACCGGGAGGGCCCACGAATGAGCAGTGCGCAACGGTCCGTCAACGACCACCGGACGAAGGCGCGGCAGCGCTTCCCGCGCCACGACCGCCGGGGCGAGGCCCGGCTGCCCGCGGTGCTCGCCACCCTGGCGGCGATCCTGCTCTACGTTCTCCCAGGACGAGAACGACGACGCCGTCGAGGAGGTCGCCGACGGCTCGTCCCGCACCAGCGACTGGGTCCCCACCCTGATGGACTACCTGTACGTATCACGGGTTTGACGGTTCTTCCCAGCTCAGAGGGGTGGACGACCATCCGGGGTCAGCGAAACGTCAGCAAGTTCCCGGAGGTACCGTCCGCCATGGCAACCACAGGTCTCACCCGCGGCATGGGCAGCTTCTTCAAGGAGTGCGAACACCCTGAGTCCCGCTGGCTCAAGGGCCAGCGTCACCAGGGTCCGGCCTCGCTGCGGATGCTCGAGTCCACTCTGAAGCACCACCTCCTCCCCACGTTCGGCAGCCGCCGCATGGGGACCTTCGACCACAAGGTCGTGGAGGCCTTCATCGAGACGATGGAACGCAACGGCGTCGGCCTCGCTGCCCAGACCCACGCGTTCGTCAGGCTGAAGACCATCCTGCTGGACGCGCACCGGCTCGGCCTGTACGAGGACAATCCGGTGGACGGCGTCCAGCCCCCGCAGTACGACCCGAAGCGCGCGGTGATCCCCTCCCTCGCCCAGCTCCAGGGGATCCGCACCGCTGGAGACGACGCCTTCAACCTGGTCGCCGAACTCATGAGCGGCTGCGGCCTGCGCAACGGCGAGGCACTGGCGGTCAACGTCGACAACATCGTCGCCGACGACGTGTACCGCATCACCGAGCAGGTCAACCAGACCACCAAGACCTACGCACGCCTCAAGCACCGCAAGGCGGGCGAGTACCGCGACGTACCGCTGCCCGCACGGACCAAGCAGGCGATCGAACACTACGCGGACACGTACGGGACGGTTGAGGGCTACCTGCTGCGCAACCCCAAGGACATCACCCTGCCCATGCCGCACCACACCATCGACAACCACCGCGGCATCCCGATCACCGACGTCGCGGAGTGGATGGGCCACCGCAGCATCGAGATCACCTTCAAGACCTACCGGCACCTCATGCCCGGCTCGATCGGGAAGGCTGCCAAGATCTTTGATCTTGGCCTCGCCGCCTGAGCATGTGCAGGGCCCGCTCGGTCAGGGCGGGCCCCGCACATGTGTTGCACGGCCTCAGGACGAGTTCGGGCGGACGACACTTTCGGCCAGCCCGCCGATCTGGCCCGGAGCGCGGTAGCTGCCGGACCGACGATCCTGGTGGACACCGTCAACGACCGTCACGCCGGGTACCAGAGCCATGACGGCTGGGGCATCCGGCCGCCCAGTTGGATCACCGACGCTGTCGAAAGCACTTTGCCCCGTCCACGCCGAAGCAGCTCCGGGTTGAACGTGCTGCTGCGCGCCCGCATCGCCGTCGAGGAGGCCGAGTGCGTCCTGCGGTTTGGCCCGCCTGTCGGAGGCCGTCTCGCACCTGCTGGACATCACGGGCGCCAGCAGCGTCTGCACTGTCATGGCGGAGATCCCTCGCCGCACAGGACCCGCTGAGCCCGGCGGGGCGGGCGAACGTCCGCCCGGACTGCAGCAGGGCGTGGTCCCCTTCCGGCGGCGCCCCGGGCCGGGACGCCTGGGTAGTCCATCAGGGTGGGGACCCAGTCGCTGGTGCGGGACGAGCCGTCGGCGACCTCCTCGACGGCGTCGTCGTTCTCGTCCTGGGAGAACCGGAAGTCGGCGAGCGGCAGTTCGGCGCGCTCCGCCTGGGTGCGCATCACCGGGCCGCCGCGGTCGAGCTCCCAGAACGCCAGGCCGAAGACGATGATGCCGGTGGCCCACACCTGGAGCGCGGCGAGCAGCAGCGGGCCGCCCTCCTGGGCCTTGCTGGTGACCATGGCGTTGACCAGCAGGCCGAGCGAGACGAGGTTGCTGATGCCGATGAGGGCGACCAGGGTCAGTGACACGATCCGGGAGAAGCGGTTCTGCCGGGTCATCCGGCGCGGGTTGACCGCGATCAGCGGGACCAGCAGCAGCAGTTCCAGGCCGGGCAGGACGAAGCGCGGGACGAACAGCAGTTGCTCCGGCAGCACCAGGTAGAGCAGCACGGCCGTCAGGGTGGCGAGCACCGCGGGCAGCCGGGCCTCGCCGCGCCGCTCGTGGCGCGGGAAGCGCTGAAGTGCCTTGGCGCGGTGGTCGGGCGTCTTCCTGCTCATGTCCATGGAACCTCTCCTGTGCGGCCCGGCTTTCACCAGCGGATTCCCCGCCGCGTAAGGTCCAACCTTGCGTGGTAGGTCAGGTGAGGAGGCGACATCCAAGGCCCGACAGTGCCTCACCGCAACATCGAGATCACCTTCAAGACCTACCGACACCTCATGCCCGGCTCGATCGGACAGGCCGCCGAGATCCTCGACCTCGGCCTTGCCGCCTGAAACGGCGGGGGCGCTGGCCGCCCTGCGTGAGTGGCGGCCAGACCCCCGCCGGTCACTCCGAGAGGCGCTGCTGCTTGATCCAGGCGTTCACCTCAGACACCTTGTCAGACACCTTGTTGAACTGGCTCTTGGCGTTCCGGCCTCGCCCGAACTTGTAGGGGACCAGACCTACGTCTGTCGCTTCCCGGTACAGCCAGGACAGCGAGACGTTCAAATACTCAGCTGTCTGCTTGGCGTCCATGAACTGCGAAGCATTACTGCCACCAACCTTCCACGATTCCCGAGTGGAGCTGAGCCCGGATGATCACGCTTCCGCAGGGGTTCGGTCGCACCGGGCAGTCGGTGATAGCGGGCGTGTCCGCCGGGGTGGCGTTGTCGCGCGTCAGACTTTCGGGCGGGACCTGGCGGCTGGCCGGCTGCCGGGACTACTGGTCGAAGTACGAGTTGGGCTGGTAAATCTCGTCCACCGCGAACCAGCACGACGCGATAGCCGCGGTCGAGCTCGCCATCACGGAGGCCGAGACACTGGCTGGCCGACCGCTGGTGGGGTCGGGCCTCGTGCCGTCCGACCGTACAGTGGCCGACCGGCGGGTCCGATGCGACGGGGCGACCGGCGCGACGGCGCGACCGGCGGGCCGACGTGGCCGGGCCCCGGCCGCGTCATGCGCTGCCGGGGCCCGGTTCGGGTGCGGTGATCAGCCGCAGTGGGTCCAGCCGGAGTACCAGCGGACGCCCTCCGCCTCGCCACCCCACGAGATGCACGTGCCCTTGGCGCTCAGGGTCACCGGGCCGGCGTAGTACAGGTAGTAGCCCGCGTCCGGAGCGTCCCTCAGGTCGCTCTGCCGCTCGATGTTCACCCTCAGGTCGTACCGGGTGGTCCCGTTCGGGCTGCGCTTCCAGGTGACGGCACAGTTGCTGGAGCCGTTGTAGAACAGGTAGACGTCGGCGACCGTGCCGATGGCGTGCTGGTCGATCAGGTAGTACCCGCTGCCGACGCTGTTGCAGGCTCCGCTGGGCGTCGACGCCGCCTGCGCCGGAGCAGCCGCGAACAGCATTCCCGTCGTCATGCCCAGCACACTGAGGGCGAGCGCCGCTATCCGCTTCGACTTGCGCATGTCTCTCCGTTCGAACATCCGTACCGGCAGGTGCCGCACGCACGATAGCAGCGCCCAAGATCACCCGGCTACGCCCACCCCGCCCGACCTGCCGAACCTCCCGTTCTCCAACACCCTTCCACCACAGTCACTTGATGCCCAGTCACCGCAACCTGACGGCCGGTCACCGACGTGCAGCTCCTCGATGAGGTCGCGGTACGTTCGAAAGGCCTGCTTGGGCGTGTAGTCGTCGTGCAGGAGGCCGAAGTGCGGGAACAGCCCCTCGGCGTGGCTGTCGGCGTCCCGCAGGGCGAAGAGCGAGTAGCCGTCGATGTTCAGCTCGCCGGCCAGGGCGGCCACTGTCCGAACGACGGTGTCGAGCACGGCGGCCTGCCGCTGTTCGCCGCGACCCGGGCCGGTCGGCCAGCCGTTCTCGCACACCCGGATCGGCACGGTGTCCGGGATGCCTGCCAGCGGCAGACTGGTGCGGCGGAAGGCGGTGAGGACCGCCGCGACCGCGTCCGCCAAGCGGTCCTCGTCGATGGGCCGGAACGCGTCCGGGAAGAAGTCCGGGCCGACGTAGTCCGCGCTCCGCCGGAAGCGGCCGTCGGCCAGCGCGCCGAGGCCGGTCCAGAAGGCGTCTGCGGGTCGACGGCCGCCACGGCGTTGAAGCCCACCGCCACCCGGTACCCGCGCGCCCGGGCCTCTTCCTTGGCGGCGATGACTCGGGGGTCGAGACTGGTAGGCGCGCATGTTGAGGTGTCACGTATTCCACCTGCCAGGACTGTGACTGGTCGCTCTGAGTAGTGAGGTCGGTGCTTGCGGCCTGGCTCTGGACAGGTGGGTTCACGGTGGTGTGTTCGAAGCACTTCTGAGGGGGAGATCACCAGCTCGGCCCGGAGAGAGCTTGTACCGTCACGGACTTGGTGGGTACAGGACCCGGGCACACTGAGATCGCCCCCCGGGCTAACTGTTGCACTCGAAGGCGGCACGGTCTACTGCCCTACCCCGCGCCTGCGGCACTCGTGAGCGCGCCACGCTGACCCCAATACGGCAACGTAGCAGTTCAGAGGCGCTCTCCGGTCATGGTGTGCCTCCCGGAGAGCGCCTCGGACGGGGTGAGGGGGGTGTCTCTCTCGGGTCGGCGGTCCCAGTTGTTGTTTGTGGACGATGCGGGTGTCGCGTCCCACCGTTTGGGGGTGGATGGCCTGCAAGATGCCGCCGGAGGCAGGGGCGGCAGGATGGAGCACAGCCTGGGACTTCGTGGCCCGGATCTCGACCAGCTGGCGTGGACGGGCCTGGCAGGCAGGTACGGAGTACAGGTTCGCGTTGAAGGTGACCAGGCGGTCTTCGTAGACGTGCCGCAGATGCCGCTGCGCGGCCACTTGAAGCCCTCGATAAAAGTCGGTGTTCTGATCGAACATGCCTCTGAACTACGGAAAAGGGCTCCTAAGGAAGATCATTTCACAACCAGTGCACACACAGCGCTGATGACGATGAGATGCAGTGAGAAGTGTCGGACGATGACGAGCGCATTGTGGCGGCTGCTCCTGTCGGTCTCTACGCATGGTTGCCGGGGAGAGCCGTGATCGTTTGTGCGGACGTTGCTCGGCGTCCACGGCGAGGAGGGCGCTGACGTGCCTGGCGTCGTACGGGTGGGAGATGGGCCGCAGGGGCTTCAGCGTCCGTCGTGATGGCTGCGGCGACTGTTCAGCCGCAGGCGGTTCACGTCGCGTTGCCAGCGGACCGGGAGGTGGCTCGAGCCGGGTTGTCCGCCTGGCTAGGCTGTGAGCCTCGACGGGCTGTGACGCAATGGGGGCGCCGGATGGCTGCGCGGGGGAGTGGTGACCGGGAGCCGGTGGCGCGTCGGAAGCCGCTGGTCGGTCTACTGGTGGCGGGCGGCGTCGTGCTAGGCGTGGTCGGGGGCATCCTCGCGCTGGTCCTCGGCACGATGGGGTATCTGCCGGGTGACTCGATGAGCGTCGCCTGGGACACCCCGCAGGGCCGTGCCAACGACCACGGCAACAGCGCCTGGCTGGTCGGCGACACCGTGGTCCGCAGCCGGTTCGAGAGGGCGTTAAGTCCGTTTCTGGATGATCTGGTGTCGCCCGTTCGTGGGTACGGAGGCACTTCGAGCTGACTCGCGTGTCGTGTGCATGATGGGGTCGGGGCATGGAACGAATGCCGTACTCAACGGACTTGTCCGACGGGCAGTGGGCCTTGATCGAGCCGATGGTCACCGCCTGGAAACAGGAGCGGGTGTCTCGGTCGGCGACCGGGGACCCGGGCTCCTGCGACCTGCGCGAGGTCGTGAACGCGCTGCTGTACCAGAACCGGACGGGCTGCCAGTGGCGGCTCCTGCCCCACGACTTACCGCCCTGGTCGGCGGTGTTCTACTACTTCACCCTGTGGCGCCAAGACGGTCTTGACCAGCGGATCCAGGAGATTCTGCGCTGTCAGGTGCGGGAGCGGGCCCGGCGATTAGAGGACCCGTCCCTGGTGATCATCGACACCCAGTCCGTCCGCGTGGCGGCGGGGGTGCCGAAGGAGACCACGGGGCTGGACGTGAACAAGAAGACGCCCGGGAGGAAGCGGGGACTGGCCGTCGACGTGCTGGGCCTGGTCATCGGCGTGGTGGTCCTGGCTGCGAGCGCGCACGACAACGAGGCCGGCATCGCCCTGCTGGACCAGGCAGCCGAACGGTGCGGGATGCGTCTGGAGAAAGCCCTGGTCGACCAGGGCTTCAAGGACGCCGTGATCATCCACGGGGCGGTGAAGGACATCACCGTCGAGGTGGTCCGGCGCAACCCCGACGACGTGGGCAA
>NZ_JNWZ01000117.1 GCF_000716545.1 Kitasatospora phosalacinea | reverse complement strand
CAGGGGGGACCCTGTGGGAGAGTAGGACGCCGCCGAACAATCTTTCAGAGAAAGGGCCCCAGCCGTCAGGCTGGGGCCCTTTCTGCATTTCCGGGCCGGATATTCTCTGGTTCGCCCCACTCAAGGGCAACTCGCTGACCAGCCCGCGAGGGTGAGCGGTGGGGGTGTTGGCTCGGGGCGGCGGAACGCTCTCTGCGACGGTCAGCGCGGGCCTGCCTGGAGTCGGCGGGGGCGGGGGTTCTGGCGGGCCTGGGCGGTGTTCCGAGGGGCGGAGTCGGCGCTGGTGGCGTTGCGGGTGGACAGCGACATTCCGGCGGCCTTGGAAGGGCTGCGGTCGCTGATGATGGTGCGCGGTTCGGGATGCTGGTGTCGGTGACGATGCTGGGTGTGCTGTCGGTGGTGATGATGACGCTGACGGCTGGCCAGCTGGCTGACTTCCGGCAGGCGGAGCTGCTGCCGCAGTTGGCGCGCGGGGCAGGCCGGGCCCGGCTGCTGTGCACGGTGCCGGTGGCGCTGCTGGGCGTGTGTGTATGGCCGTTGCTGCGGGTGTTGGAACGGTTGGGCCTGCCGGTGGAGGGCACGGCTGCGGCTGGTACGGCGCTGGTGCTGCAGGGGTGTGCGTTGCTGCTGCCGGTGGTGTGGACGGCGGACGGTGGCGAACAGAGACGCCATCGCGCAGGGGGCGTCGAGCGGCGGTGCAGCGGGCCGGGGTGGACTTGGTGCCGGCTGCGGTGGCGGTGCTGGCGTACCTCCGACTGCAGTAGTGCCAGGGGTCGTTGAGTCCTGCGACGGCTGTGGTCGGGTTCGATCCGGTGGTGGCGCTGCTGCTGTTGCCGCCGTTGGGGTGGGTGTTGGAGGCGCTGGTGCGGGCGGGGGTCTGGTGGCTCCGTTGAGCGGCTGGCAGGTGAGCCGAGGGCGTGCGGGTCAGGGCGCTCCGGTGCTGTTGATGGCGCGGGCGCGGGCGCTGGCGGTGGGGGCGTTGACCACTGCGGTGATCGCCGGTGAGGCGCCGAACGACCGGGACCGGGCCGCGTTCGAGGTGGGTGCGGACCTGTGGGTGACGGGTGGTGAGATCGCGCCGGAGTGGCGGTACGAGGCGCTGGCGGAGCTGCCGGGGGTGGCGGTGGTGACGCCGTTGGTGTCGGCGCCGGGCCAGGTGCGCGGTGTGCCGACCACGGTGTTCGGGTTGGATACGGCGGCGGTGCGGCCGGGCGCGGAACGGATGGCGTCGGGGGCGTCGGTGCACGCGGTGCCCGCGCTCCGTTCGGATCTGGAACGTGACTCGTTGGAAGGCCGGTTGGGGCGGTTGAGGTCGGACATCCCGGTGCACGGGATGGTGGTCGCGGGGCGGCCGGCCTCGGTGGACGTGCGGGTGTCGGTGGCGTCGCAGGATTTGGTGGAGCTGACCGGCCCGGTGTGGCTGTCGACCCAGGTCGAGGACGCCGGAGGGTTGGTGACGTCGATCTGCGACGCGAACTTCCGCTGCTGAACTCGCCGATGGACTCGTACGAGCAGCCGAGCGTCTACGTCAGGTTCGGGCAGGCGATGGAGGCGCGTGGCTCGCAGTCCTCGGACGCGACCGGGGTGTTGTGGACCGCGGAGTAGCCCTGGGGCGCCTCGGGTACGGCCGCCGGCGCCGAGGAACTGTCGCGCGGGGCGCGGGGGTTCGGCGAGGCGCTGGCCACGGGGGTGTGCGGCGGGATGGTGCCGGACGCGCTCCCCTGCCACGCCGGGGTGCGGACGGTGCGGCCGCCGCACCTGAACCAGCGGCTGTCGGCGCTGGTGGACGGGTTCGCGGTGCAGCGGGCCCGGACGGTGATGCTGCAGTCGTTCGTGCTGGCGGGCCTGCCGGCGGTGGAGGCGTCCACGGCGGTGGCCGTGGCCCGGCTCGGCGCGCGGCGCAGGGAGGCGGCGCTGGGGCTGTAGCGGGCCCGGGGCGCGGGCGAACCCGCGCTGGACGCCGTTCGGCTGCTGGAGGCCGCCCCGGCGGCCGTGGCGGGGGTGTTGGCGGGCTGGGCGGCGTCCGTCCGGCGGGCCGACGGGCGGCCGCGCGGTCCGTGGTGGCCGGTGCTGGTGGCGGGCGCGTCGGCGGTGGCGGTGTGGCGGGAGGGCCGGGCGCTGGTGCGCCGGGGGCCTGAAGCGGTCGCTCGGCCGGTCGCGGTGGGGGCGGTGCTGGTGGGGGCGGTGCTGGACGTGCTGCAGTTGCGGCTGCGCGGCGCGACCCCGGCGGGGGCCGAGACGGACCCTCAACTGGCTTTGGTGTCGGTGCTGTTGGGCCTGGCGGCGGCGGTGGTGCTGCGGGCGTACCCGGTACTGCTGCGGCTGGTGACCCGCTGGGCGCGGCGCGGGCACGGCACCGTGGGGCTGGTCGGGTTGGCGCAGGCCGGGCGGTGTTCGGGCGCGGCGGCGACGGCTGACGGCGCTGACGGCGTTGCTGGTGCTGGTGTCCGCGCTGGCCTGCGCGGTGTCCGGCGCGCTGGTGTCGGGCACCGTCCGGGAGGATCGGGTGGAGGCCGCGCGGTGGCGGACCGGCGGTGACGCGGTAGTCCTGGGGACGTCGCAACGCCCGCTGCCGGTCGATGAGTTGGGCCGGGCGCCGGGCGCCGGGCGTCGCTGGGGGTGCTCCAGGTGCGCGGCGTCGGCCTGGTCGGGGTCGGCCCGGCGGCGCTGGCCCGGTACGAGCCGGGCTCGCCGTTGGTGGCGGCGCTCACCGCCCCGGGGCCGGCCGAGCCGCTGGGCGAGGGGGAGCAACTCCCGGGGCCGGCCGAGCGGGTGACGGCGGAGCGGTTCCCGCAGGGCTCGTTCGACGCGGACACCGGGACGAGCGGGTTCCGGGTGCGGATCATCGGGGTGCTCCCGGACGGCGCGGGCGCGGACCGGGCGATCGGGCCGGTGGTCGGCGAGGTCGGCGAGGTCGGTACCGTCGGGGGGCTGCTGGTGTTCGGCGGGCCGGGCGCGGAGCGGCTGCCCGGATCGGCGAACAGCACGGCCCGGATCGACGCGGACCGGCTGAAGTCGGTGGTCGCGGGTTCGGCGGCGGTGCGGCGGGCTGGGCGATCAGCCGCGGCGCGCCGGTGGAGATCCGTTACCTGGACGGGCAGTTGTGGGATTCCGAGGTGACGGGCTGGTGTCCGCGCTGGAGACGGTGTTCCGGGCGTCGGCGGCGGTCGGCCTGCTGCTCGGGCTGGTCGCGGTGGTGCTGGAGCTGCTGCTCAGCTCGGTGGAGCGCGGGTGCGCCCCGGCGTACCTGTGGACGGTGGGGCTGGGCGGGCGGGCCGCAGCGGGCATCCGACTCGTCCAGCTGGCTGCCGGTGACGGCCGCGGCGGTGACCGACGGCACGCTGGCCCTGGCTGCTCGGCCCGGCCCTGGAGCCGTGGGCCTTCCTCCAGGTCGGGCGGGCCGGTCCTCGCCCCGGGCCGGGCGGGCGTCGCGGTGGCGGCGGTCGGTCTGCTGGTGCTGATCCCGTGCGCGGCCGCCCTGGAGGGGGGTGGGGCGCGGGCGCGTCCCTCGGGTCCTCCGGCTGGGGGAGGGTGCGCAGTAGGGGGGCTCCGGGCCAGGGTGCGGCGGGGTCGTGCGCTTCGGCGCGCGGACCCGCCGCGCGTGCCCGCGCGGGTGCGGGGTCTGTCGGTCGGGCGGAGTACCTTTCGCGGTGGCGTGTCCCTGATCGCGGGTGAGGTGTTCCGGTGCAACTGGCTCAGGTGGAGGGGGTCCTGGAGCGGATCACGTACGCCAACGAGGAGACCGGGTACACGGTCGCCCGGGTGGACACCGGGCGCGGGGCGAACGACCTGCTGACGGTGGTGGGGGCGCTGCTGGGGGCGCAGGTGGGGGAGAGCCTGCGGCTGTTCGGCCGGTGGGGCTCGCACCCGCAGTACGGGCGGCAGTTCACGGTGGAGAACTACACGACGGTGCTGCCGGCCACCGTCCAGGGCATCCAGCGGTACCTGGGCTCGGGGCTGATCAAGGGCATCGGGCCGCGGTTCGCGGAGCGGATCGTGGAGCGCTTCGGGGTGGAGACCCTGGAGGTGATCGAGAACGAGCCGGGGCGGCTGATCGAGGTGCCGGGCCTGGGCCCGAAGCGGACGAAGATGATCGCCAAGGCGTGGGAGGAGCAGAAGTCCATCAAGGAGGTGATGGTCTTCCTGCAGGGCGTGCAGGTGTCGACCTCGCTGGCGGTGCGGATCTACAAGCAGTACGGCGACGCCTCGATCGGGGTGGTGAAGAACCAGCCGTACCGCCTGGCGTCGGACGTGTGGGGCATCGGCTTCCTGACGGCGGACCGGATCGCGCAGGCGGTGGGCATCCCGCACGACTCGCCGGAGCGGGTGAAGGCGGGCCTGCAGTACGCGCTGTCGCAGTCCACCGACCAGGGGCACTGCTACCTGCCGGAGGAGCGGCTGATCGCGGACGGCGTGAAGCTGCTCCAGGTGGACGTGGGGCTGGTGATCGACTGCCTGGCGGAGCTGGTCGCGGCGGAGGGCGTGGTGCGCGAGCGGCTGCCGGGGGCCGACGGGCAGCAGGTCACCGCGGTGTACCTGGTGCCGTTCCACCGGGCGGAGATCTCGATGGCGGGCCAGCTGCTGCGGCTGCTGCGCACGCCGGAGGACCGGATGCCGTGGTTCAAGGACGTGGACTGGCCCGCCGCGCTGGGCTGGCTGGCCAAGCGCACGGGGGCCGAACTGGCGCCGGAGCAGGAGCAGTCGGTGCGCCTGGCGCTGACCGAGAAGGTCGCGGTGCTGACCGGCGGCCCGGGCTGCGGCAAGTCGTTCACGGTGAAGTCGATCGTGCAGCTGGCGCTGGCGAAGCGGGCCAAGGTGGTGCTGGCGGCGCCGACCGGGCGGGCGGCGAAGCGGCTGGCGGAGCTGACCGGCGCGGAGGCCTCCACGGTGCACCGGCTGCTGGAGCTGAAGCCGGGCGGGGACGCCGCGTACGACCGGGACCGGCCGCTGGACGCGGACCTGGTGGTGGTCGACGAGGCTTCGATGCTGGACCTGATCCTGGCGAACAAGCTGGTCAAGGCGGTCGCGCCGGGTGCCCACCTGCTGTTCGTGGGGGACGTCGACCAGCTGCCCTCGGTGGGCGCGGGCGAGGTGCTGCGGGACATGCTCTCGCCGGGCAGCCCGATCCCCTCGGTGCGGCTGACCAGGATCTTCCGGCAGGCCCAGCAGTCCGGCGTGGTGGTCAACGCGCACCGGATCAACGAGGGCCTGCCGCCGCTGACCGAGGGCCTGCCGGACTTCTTCCTGTTCGTCGAGGACGACACGGAGCGTGCGGCCGGCCTGACGGTGGACGTGGTGGCCCGCCGCATCCCGCAGCGCTTCGGCCTCGACCCGCGCCGGGACGTCCAGGTGCTGGCGCCGATGCACCGCGGCCCGGCGGGGGCGGGCGCGCTGAACACGCTGCTCCAGTCGGCCGTCACCCCGGCCCGCGAGGGCCTGCCCGAACGCCGGTTCGGCGGGCGGACGTTCCGGGTCGGCGACAAGGTCACCCAGATCCGGAACAACTACGACAAGGGGCGCAGCGGCGTCTTCAACGGCACAGTGGGCGTCGTGACGGCACTGAGCGTGGACGACCAGCGACTGACGGTGATGACCGACGAGGACGAGGAGGTGCCGTACGACTTCGACGAGCTCGACGAGCTGGCGCACGCGTACGCGGTGACGATCCACCGTTCGCAGGGCAGCGAGTACCCGGCGGTGGTGATTCCCGTCACCACCTCGGCGTGGACGATGCTCCAGCGCAACCTGTTGTACACGGCGGTGACGCGGGCCCGGAAGCTGGTGGTGCTGGTCGGGTCGCGCAAGGCCATCGGACAGGCGGTGCGGGCGGTGAGCACCGGTCGGCGGCACTCGGCGCTGGACCACAGATTGGCTGCGGGCTGAGTTCGAGGCGGTACGGTACGTTCAGAGGTTGTCTTGACGTGAAGAGATTTAGGGCGGAACCTGGTCCGGTGCCGCCGCCGATCTTGTCCGGTTCACACCGGTGGCGGCAGCGGAGTTTGTAGGCCCCGGTCCTTCCCGGGGTCACCCCCGGGTGCGCGGCCGTCCTTCGGATGGGGGATCGTTGAGACAGTCAGGGCAGTCGGATGAGGATCAATTTCGTCGGTGAGGAAGACGTGAGCGACAAATCGGTAGTACTGCGGTACCAGGACGGCGAGTACGAGTACCCCGTCGTCGAGAGCACTGCGGGCAACGCCGGCTTCGACATCTCGAAGCTGCTCCCGCAGACCGGCCTGGTCACCCTGGACAACGGTTTCGGCAACACCGCCGCCAACAAGTCCGCGATCACCTTCATTGACGGTGACGCCGGCATCCTGCGCTACCGCGGCTACCCGATCGAGCAGTTGGCCTCGGAGGCCAACTTCATCGAGACCGCTTACCTGCTGATCAACGGTGAGCTGCCGAAGGCCGGCGAGTTGGCCGCGTTCAGCAACGAGATCACCCAGCACACCCTGCTGCACGAGGACGTCAAGCGCTTCTTCCAGGGCTTCCCCCGGGACGCGCACCCGATGGCGATGCTCTCCTCGGTGGTCGGCGCGCTCTCCACGTTCTACCCGGAGAGCCACAACCCGTTCGACGAGGCGCAGCGCAACCTGTCGACCGTCCGCCTGCTGGCGAAGCTGCCGACCATCGCGGCGTACGCGTACAAGAAGGCGATGGGCCAGCCCTTCGTCTACCCGCGCAACGACCTCGGCTACGTCGAGAACTTCCTGCGGATGACCTTCGCCGTCCCGGCCGAGGACTACGAGCTCAATCCGGTCGTGGTCAACGCCCTGGACAAGCTGCTCATCCTGCACGCGGACCACGAGCAGAACTGCTCCACCTCGACGGTGCGCCTGGTCGGCTCCTCGCACGCCAACCTGTTCGCCTCGATCTCGGCGGGCATCTCGGCGCTGTGGGGCCCGCTGCACGGCGGCGCCAACCAGGCCGTGCTGGAGATGCTGGAGCAGATCCAGAAGGACGGCGGCGACGTCGACGCGTTCATCCGCAAGGTGAAGAACCGCGAGGACGGCGTCAAGCTGATGGGCTTCGGCCACCGCGTCTACAAGGCGTTCGACCCGCGCGCCGCGCAGGTCAAGGTGCTCGCCCACGAGGTGCTGGCCCAGCTCGGCCAGTCCGACGAGCTGCTGGACATCGCCCTCAAGCTGGAGGAGCACGCGCTCAAGGACGACTTCTTCGTCTCGCGCAAGCTCTACCCGAACGTGGACTTCTACACGGGCCTGATCTACCGCGCGATGGGCTTCCCGACCAGCATGTTCACCGTGCTGTTCGCGATCGGCCGGCTCCCCGGCTGGATCGCCCACTGGCACGAGATGATCAAGGACCCGACCAGCCGGATCGGCCGCCCGCGGCAGATCTACACCGGCGTGGAGATCCGCGACTACGTGCCGCTCGACGCCCGCTGAGCCGTCGGCCGCGAACGCCGAAGGGGCCCGGCCCGCCTTCCCGTACGGGGGGCGGGGCCGGGCCCCTTCGCTTCTGCCGCGTTGGGGCGCACGGCGCCCGGGACGGCCCCGGTCGGGAACGGCCGCTCAAAGCGTCCCCTGGGGGCCCGGGGCCGGCCCGGTGCCGTGCGCGAGGGCGGTCGACGGATCGACAGCCCATCCGGGGCCCGCCGGAGCCCCGCTCTACAAAAGGTAAGACGTACCAGGGGGCGCAGAGTTACGCCAGGGGGGTGTGAGTTCCCTCTCTCCACTCTCCGTGTGCGCCCGCGCACCCGTCCGGACGAACGCATACCACACCGCACGGTCGGCGCGCGACGTCACCCACCCCGCTGTCGCCGCAACCCAGCGTGATAGGAATCGTGGCAATCCGGTACGGACCGCCTGCGGAGCGCGGCGTGGTGAACGGTCAGGGAGGGAGTGCGCAATGGCCAGGGACGTCGTAGTCACCGGTGGGGGCACCGGCATCGGTCTGGAGGTGGCCCGGCGCTTCGCCGAGGCCGGCGAGCGCGTGGTGATCGTCGGGCGCCGTCCCGGCGTCCTCGACCAGGCCGCGCGGGAGATCGGCGCCAACGTCACCCCGCTGGTCTGCGACCTCGCCGACCCGGACGCCGTGGAAGCCGCCCTGCCCTCCCTGCCCGCCCGGATCGACGTCCTGGTCAACAACGCCGGCAGCCGGGAGACCGTGCCCGGCGCCGGACCGCACGCCGTACTGGCCCGCTGGCGCGGCGACTTCGAGCGCAACGTGCTGACCGCCGTGCTGCTCACCGAGTCCGTCCGCGACCGGCTCACCCCCGGCTCCGGCCGGGTGGTCACCGTCTCCTCCATCGCCGCGCTGCGCGGCGCGGGCTCCTACGGCGCCGCGAAGGCGTCCCTGCACGCCTGGAACCACTTCCTGGCCGCCCAGCTCGGCCCGTCCGGGATCACCGCCAACATCGTCGCCCCGGGCACCGTCGCGGGCACCGAGTTCTTCGGGCCGCGCCTGGACGACGCCGAGGTGGCGCGGCGCTCGGCGCGGACGCTGCTCGGGCGGATCGGCGAGTCGGGGGAGGTCGCGGCCGCCGTGTACTTCCTCGCCTCGGCGGAGGCGGGGTTCATCACCGGGGAGATCCTGCACTGCAACGGCGGGGAACTGCTGGGGCGCTGACGCCGGCTCGCTTCGCGCCGCCGTCCTGCCCGGCCGGCTGGAAGTTGCGCAGGCGCAGGCTGTTGGTGACCACGAAGACCGAGGAGAAGGCCATGGCGGCGCCGGCGATCATGGGGTTGAGGAGTCCGGTGGCGGCCAGGGGCAGGGCGGCGGTGTTGTAGGCGAA
>NZ_JNWZ01000116.1 GCF_000716545.1 Kitasatospora phosalacinea | reverse complement strand
GCTGAGCC
Source organism: Kitasatospora phosalacinea (assembly GCF_000716545.1). GTDB lineage: Bacteria > Actinomycetota > Actinomycetes > Streptomycetales > Streptomycetaceae > Kitasatospora > Kitasatospora phosalacinea. The sequence continues at coordinate 9,353 of NZ_JNWZ01000116.1, read as the reverse complement.
GCTCCTACACCGTCGGCTTCCTCAGCGACGAGATCGCCACCACGCCGCACGCCGGACGGATCATCAAGGGCGCCCAGGAGGCCGCCGCCGAGCGCGGCCTGCTGCTGCTCATGCTGAACACCGGCAACGACCGGGAGCTGGAGCACAAGGAGATCGACCTGCTGCTCCAGCACCGGGTCGACGGGATCCTCTACGCCTCGATGTACCACCGGAACGTGGAGGTGCCCGAGCAACTGCGCTCGGTCCCCACCGTCCTGCTGGACGCCCGCTCGCACGACCCGGCGTTCTCCTCGGTCGTCCCCGACGAGGAGCAGGGCGGCCGCACGGCCACCCGGGAACTGCTGGACCACGGCCACCGGCGGATCGGGTTCGTCACCAACTCCGACGACATCCCCGCCACCCGGGGGCGGCTGGCCGGCTACCGCGGCGCACTCGCCGAGGCCGGCATCGGCTTCGACCCCGCGCTGGTGGCCGCCGACCGCTCCGACGCCCCGGGCGGCTACCGCGCCGCGCGCCGGCTGCTCGCCACCGCGCACCGGCCCACCGCGCTGTTCTGCTTCACCGACCGCATGGCGATGGGCGCCTACCGGGCCGCCGCCGAACTCGGACTCACCGTCCCGGGGGACCTGTCGGTGATCGGGTTCGACAACCAGGAACTCATCAGCGAGAACCTCTTCCCCGCGCTGAGCACCGTCGCCCTGCCGCACTACGAGATGGGCGTACGGGCCATCGCACAACTCCAAGCCGTGATCGACGCACCGGAACCGGCGGGCGCCCCGCGCAGCCAGGAGACGCTGCACTGCCCGCTGGTCCCCAGGGACTCGGTCGCCCCACCGCCCCGGCTCTGACCCCGGGACGGTGAAGCAACATCACCACGGCGACCGTCGACACCGGTCGCCCGGCGAGGCCCTTCCAGGACCCGCCCCATGAAAACGGAGAAACCATGAGATCGAAGGTCAAGCGCCTCGCGGCCACCAGTGTAGCCATCGTCACCGCGGCCACCGTGCTCGCCGGCTGCTCCGGGAGCAGCGGGTCCGGCTCGGGCGCGGACGGCGACACCCTGACCCTGTGGACGCACAACGCCGGGAACGCCGCCGAGTACAAGGTCGTCCAGCAGATCGTCGACGACTTCAACGCCGGCCAGGGCAAGTACAAGGTCAAGATCCAGGCGTTCCCGCAGGGCTCCTACAACGACGCCGTGGTCGCCGCGGCCTCCGCCAAGAAGCTGCCGTGCATCCTCGACGCCGACGGGCCCAACGTGCCCAACTGGGCCTGGGGCGGCTACCTGGCGCCCCTGGACATGAGCGGCAGCGAGACCGCGGTCGCCGACCAGCTGCCGAGTACCGTCGGCACCTACGACGACAAGCTCTACGCCTTCGGCCACTACGACGTCGCGCTGACGATGTTCGCCCGCAAGTCGGTGCTGCAGGCCCACGGCATCCGCATCCCCACCATCGACAAGCCCTGGAGCTCGGACGAGTTCACCGCGGCCCTCGCCGCCCTCAAGGCGAGCGGCACGTTCGAACAGCCGCTGGAGATGGGCACCGGCGGCAGCGGCGAGTGGTGGCCCTACGCCTACTCCCCGCAGCTGCAGAGCTTCGGCGGCGACCTCGTCGACCGCTCCGACTACAAGAGCGCCAAGGGCGTGCTCGACGGGCCCGAGGCCGTCGCCTGGGCCACCTGGTTCCGCTCCCTGGTCACCAACGGGTACATGGCGCAGAAGTCCGGCACCAGCCCCAACGACGACTTCCTCAACGGCAAGTCCGCCATCGAGTGGGACGGCAGCTGGGACGCGGCGAAGAACGCCGAGAAGCTCGGCGACGACCTGGCGATCCTGCCGCCCGTCGACTTCGGGCAGGGCCCCAAGATCGGCGGCGCGTCCTGGCAGTGGGGCATGAGCGCCACCTGCGGCAACAAGGCCGGCGCCCAGGAGTACCTGAAGTTCTCGCGCAAGAACCAGTACTTCGTGGACTTCGCCAAGGCCACCGGCACCATCCCGGCCACCGCCGCCGCCTCCGCGCAGATCCCCGGCTACCAGCCCGGCGGCCCCTACGAGGTCTTCACCCAGGAAGCCCGCAAGTTCGCCGTGGTGCGGCCCGTCACGCCCGCCTACCCGTACATCTCCTCCGTCTTCGAGAAGACCGCCAAGGACATCCTGGCCGGCGCCGACCCGAAGAAGACGCTCTCCCAGGCCGCGGACCAGATCGACGCGAACCTGAAGAGCAACAACTACTACGCCAACTGACGGCACCGCCCCGCACGCCTCCGGTGGAGCCGCCTTGCCCGCTCCACCGGAGCTCCCCTTCCCGTCCGGAGCCCCCGTGACCACCCTCCTCCCACGCGCAGGCGCCCGGCCCCCGGGCCGCGGCCCGCGCACCGCGGCCCGCCGCCGCGAACGCCTCACCGCCCTCGGCATGGTCAGCCCCGCGGTCCTGCTGCTGCTGGTCTTCTTCGTCGTCCCGGTCGTCCTGGCGTTCGCCCTGGCCTTCACCAGCGCCCGGCTGATCTCCCCGACCCCCGCCCACTTCGTGGGCCTGCGCAACTTCACCCTGCTCTTCCAGGACCCGGTCTTCTTCCGCTCCCTGCTCAACACCGCCGTCTTCGCCGCCGTGGTGGTCCCCGTGCAGGCCGGACTCGCCCTGGGCCTGGCGCTGCTGGTCAACACGAAGGTCGGCGGCACCAACTTCTTCCGCACCGTCTACTTCGTCCCGGTGGTCACCTCGATGGTGGTGATCTCCATCGTCTGGATGTTCCTCTACCAGAAGACCGGGCTGGTCAACCACCTCATCGACACCCTCACCCTCGGCCACCTGCACGGCCCGGACTGGCTGAACGACCCCTCCACCGCGCTGCCCGCGATCATCTTCATGTCCGTCTGGCAGGGCGTCGGCTTCCACATGGTCATCTGGCTCTCCGGCCTGCAGACCATCCCCGCCGACCTGCACGAGGCCGCCGCCATCGACGGCGCCGACCGCTGGGCCCGCTTCCGCCACGTGACCTGGCCGGGCCTGCGCGCCACCCGCACCTTCGTCCTGATCACCATCACCATCGACGCGCTGCGCCTGTTCACCCAGGTCAACGTCATGACCCAGGGCGGCCCGCTGGACTCCACCACCACCGTCGTCTACCAGGCCGTCCACGCCGGCTACACGCAGCAGCAGACCGCCTACGCCTCCGCGATCTCCCTGGTGTTCTTCGTGCTCGTGCTGGCCGTCTCCCTCATCCAGCGCTTCCTCACCCGGGAGAAGGACTGACATGGCGACCACCCCCACCCCGGCCCCCGGCCCCCTGCGGCGGACCCTGCGCCGCGCCCCCGGGCACCTGCTGCGCACCGTGCTCGCCCTGGTCTTCGTCTTCCCCATCGTCTTCATGCTGATCTCGTCGTTCAAGCCGGACCAGCAGATCTTCGCCGACCTCGGCAACGTCAAGGCGTTCCTGCCCGTCGGGCAGCTGTCGCTGGACAACTACACCGCGGTCTTCGACCGGGTGCCGGCCGGCCGCTTCCTGCTCAACTCGATCGTCATCTCGGCCGTCACCGTCGTCCTGGGCATCGTCGTCAACAGCCTCGCGGCCTTCGCCCTGTCCCGGATGCGCTGGCCCGGACGCCGGCTGTTGCTGGCGCTCGTCATCGCGACCCTGATCGTGCCGTTCGAGACCTTCGCCCTGCCGCTGGTGTGGTGGGTGAACAAGCTGCCCTGGCTCGAACTGCACGGCTTCCAGCTCGCGTTCACCGAAGGCTGGCTCGACACCTACCGGGTGCAGATCCTGCCGTTCGTCGCCAACGCCTTCTCCGTCTTCCTGTTCCACCAGTACTTCCAGAGCGTCCCCAAGGAGCTCGACGAAGCCGCCCGGATGGACGGGGCGGGCTGGTTCGGCATCTACCGGCGCATCGTCATGCCGCTGTCCGGGCCCGCCGTCGCCACCGTCGCCATCCTCACCTTCCTGCCCATGTGGAACTCCTACCTGTGGCCCCTCATGGTCGTCCAGGACGAGAACCTGCGCCCCGTCATGGTCGGCATCCAGTACTTCTTCCAGCTGAACGTCTCCTGGGGCCAGATCATGGCGTACTCCACCATGATCACCGTCCCTGTGCTGGCCCTGTTCCTGGCCTTCCAGCGGTCCTTCATCAACAGCATCGCCTCCAGCGGCGTGAAGGGCTGACCAGCCCTCCGCCACCGACCGAACGCCGCGCCGAGGGTTCCGCCGGCGCCGTCCGCACCCATTCGAAGGACGTCCTTGTCCACCTCGCCCGCCGACCCGCACCTGCCCGCCGTCCACCTCAGGCCGCCCGAGAACTGGATCAACGACCCCAACGGCCTGGCCTTCCACGACGGCCACTACCACGTCTTCTTCCAGTACAACCCGCACGCGCCCGTCCACGCCCGGGTCCACTGGGGGCACTACCGCAGCCCCGACCTCGTCACCTGGGAACCCCAGCCGATCGCCCTGACCCCGACACCCGGCGGCTACGACGCCGACGGCTGCTACTCCGGCAACGCCGTCTCCGACGGCTCCCGCCTGGTGGCCTTCTACTCCGCGCACCGCGACGACCGCTGGTGGCAGCCCGTCACCTCCGCCGAGTCCCACGACGGCGGCCTCACCTGGACCAAGCGGCCCGACCTGCTGATACCGACGCCCCCCGACGGCGCCACCATGTACCGCGACCCCTACGTCTGGCGCGAGGGCGACCGGTGGCGGATGCTCGTCGGCGCCAGCGTCGAGGGCGACCGGGGAGCCGCGTTCCTGTACGAGTCCGCCGACCTCGAACACTGGCACCACCGCGGCCCGTTCCTCACCGACGACGACGGCCACGCCCCCGGAACGGGCGGCTGGACCGGCTGGGAGTGCCCCCAGTACGCCTCCTTCGGCGAACGGGGCGCCCTGGTGGTCAGCCTCTGGGACGCACTCGGCGGCCCGCGCGACGTCCGGGTCTACGTCGGCAGCGAGAGCGACGGCACCTTCACCCCCACCGGGCACCACGTGCTCGACCACGGCCCCGACTTCTACGCCCCCGCGCTGCTGCCCGCCCCCGACGGCCGCTGGCTGCTGTGGGGGTGGTCCTGGGAGGCCCGCGACGCCGCGTGGAGCGACGAGGCCGGATGGGCCGGCACCCTGACCCTCCCGCGCGAGGTCACCCTCACCCCCGACGGCCGGGTCCACCAGCAGCCCGCCCGGGAGATCCTCCAGCTGCGCGGCCCCCGCACCGTCCACCTCCCCGAACGGGCGGCCGGACCGGAAGGGCTCGACCTCGGAGAAGTCGGCCCCGCCTTCGACCTGACCGCCCGGCTGCGCCCCAGCACCCGGGAGCCCGGCGGGCTGCGCCTGACCACCGCCCCCGGCGAGCACCTCGACATCACGCTCGACCCGGCCGCGGGCGAACTCGTCGTCGACCGCGACCACGCCTCCCTCGACCCCCGGGCCCGGCCCGGCCGGTACCGGCTGCCGCTGCCCGAGGGCACCGACCCCGGCAGCGCCGTCGACCTGCGCGTCGTCGTCGACGGCTCCATCGTCGAGGTCCACCTCGCCACCGGCGAGGCACTCACCCTGCGCTGCTACCCCACCGGCACCCCGCCCTGGCGCCTGCGCACCCTCGGCCCGGTGCACCTCGCGGTGGAGGCGTGGAACCTCGTCCCCGGCAGCCGGACGGCCCCGCTCGAACATCCTGCGGCCCTGGCCGCGCCCGCGCACTGAACGCACGACGGCGGCGGCCGGGTACGGCCACCGAACCGCGCTCCCGCAGCGGCATCGGGATCCGGTGCACCGCGCTGCCCGACGGCTCCCCGCCGAGCAGCAGCTCCATCGCGGTGCGGCCCATCTCGTAGTGCGGCAGCGCCAGCGTCGTCAACCCGGGACGCAGCCACGACGCGATGTCCTGGTCGTCGAACGAGACGACCGAGACGTCTCCCGGGACGGTGAGCCCCGCCTCCGCGAGCGCCTGGTAGGCGCCGAAGGAGAGCCGGTCGGTCGAACACACCAGGGCCCGCGGCCGCCGCCCGGCCGCCAGCAGCGCCCGGGTCTCCCGGTAGCCGTCCTCGGCGTTCCACTCGCACTCGACGACCCCGTCCAGGACCACCCGCTCCTGCCGCAGCACCTCCTGCAGTCCGCGCATCCGCTCGTTGCCGGCGAACGTCCCCTCCGGGGTCGCCGGGATCGCCTGGTGGCCGCCGACGGCCCAGACGCCCTCCCGGTGCCCGGCGGCCAGTAGCACCCGCCCGGCCGCCCGGCCGGCCTCGACCTCGTCGGGGATCACCGAAGGCGCGTCGAACCCCGGGGCCAGGCAGTTCAGCAGCACCACCCGCCGACCGTGCAGGTCCTTGGGCGGCGTGATGTACCTGGTGTACATGGACGCCAGGACCACGGCATCGACCTGGCGGTCCACCAGGGCGTTCACCAGCGCCGCCTCCGTGTCGGCCGAGCCCTCGCTCTCGACGATGAACAGCAGGTGGTCGTGGGCCCGGGCCACCTCCAGCGCGCCGCGGATCACCTCACCGGCGAAGGGCGTGGTGGTGATGGCGTCGGAGACGAACCCGATCGTCCGGGTGACCCGGGTGCGCAGGCTCCGCGCCGTCACGTTCGGCCGGTAGCCCAGCGCCGCGGCCGCCTCCTTCACCCTCGCCTGGGCCGCTTCGGAGATCCGCATGTCGGTGCGCCCGGACAGCACGAAGGAGGCGGTGGTCTGCGAGACCCCCGCCTTCCGAGCGACGTCGCTCATGGTCACCCGTCGGTCGGTCAATGTCCTTCACCCCTGTGCGATGGTCCTCCGGCAACCCGCGTGGGGGCGACGATGCGGAGGAGTGGTGGTGTCTGTCAAGTCCGTCGCGCGGCCGGTGGCCGCCGAGCAGCGGCAGACCGCTGAGCGGCGCCGCACGCGGGTTGCGTGCGGCGCCGCTCACCCGACCGGCCGGTGACCGGTCAGCCGGTCATGCCGTTCATCTTCCAGACCGTCATGGACTGGACGACGGAGCCGTCCCCCCACAGCTGCAGCCCGAGGGAGTCGTTGCGGACGTCGTAGGCCCGGGTGGTGATCGACTTGTACGAGTTCGCGTACGCCTCGACCATCGAGCGGTCGACGAAGACGTCCAGGGTGACCTGGCCGCCGTCCAGGACCAGGGGCCCGCTCTGCACGCCGAGGTTGCCGTCCACGTCGGAGTTGCTGCCGGTCCTGGTCCGGTCGACGCCGAACGTGCCGCCGTTCGCGGTGTCGTAGAAGAACCTGGTGCGCTCCTCGTCGCCGGGGCTGCGCAGGACGTCCAGGCCGAAGCGCTGGGCCGTTCCGGGCTTGAGGGTCAGGTGGACCTGGAGCATGTCGCCCTTGACGGAGGCGAGTTGCTGGTTCACGGCGGCGATGTCCGTCGGGCCGGTCACGTCCAGCAGCGGCGCACCGGCGTGCAGGTCCGCCGTCTCGGCCACCGGGCGGATGCCGAGGTCACCGTCGGGGCGCATGGTCAGTTCGACCGGCAGCCCGGCGTTGTGCGCCCACCCGGCGTCGTAGTGCGCCTGCTCGGTGCGGCGGTCCTGGGCGATGCTGAACAGCAGCGACCTGCCCTTGCCGTCGACCGTCCCGCTGGGGCCTGTGAAGTGCTCGCCGTAGTCGAACATCCGCGGCGCGGCGCTGTCCGGCGTCCACGTGCGGGTCGCCGCGTCCCAGGTCCCCACCCAGTACAGGGTGTTCTTGCTGCTGTAGGGGCTCGGACCGCTGAACGAGGGGTTCACGATCAGCGCGTTGCGCTGCCGGCCCTGGGCGTCCTTGCCGATCGGCAGGAAGGTGGGCAGCTCCCACACCTGGCCCGACTTGGGGTAGGCGGCCACGTCACCCGTCATGAGCGGGCCGACGTAGGTCCAGTGCGCCAGGTCGGTCGAGGTGTACAGCAGCGCCGTGCCGCCGACGTCGGCGCCCCCGGTGGTCTGGACTCCGGAGCCCACCAGCTCGAACCAGGTGTCGCCCTCCTTCCAGACGCTGGGGTCGCGGAACTCCCCGACGCGGACCTTGCGCCCGGCGCCGACGTTCGCGGCCGGGTCCTGCTGGGTGACCAGCTGCGGGTCCATCGTCCAGCGCACCAGGTCGGGGTCGTTGGGGTCGACCGGCCGGGCGGTGCCGACCGCCTGGTTGGGGTGCTGGGAGTCGTTGCCGGCGGTGAAGAACAGCACCGGGTTGCCGTTGGCGTCGACGGTGGAGCCGCCCGACCAGACGCCGTCCGGTGCCACGCTGTCGGCGGTGGGCGCCAAGGCGATCGGCAGGTCCCGCCAGTGCACGAGGTCCGTGCTCACCGCGTGTCCCCAGCTGATGTCGTGCCAGTAGGGGCCGTGCTCGTTGTACTGGTAGAAGAGGTGGTACTGGCCCTTGACGAAGATCGGGGCGTGCGGCTCGTTCATCCAGTGGTTCGGGGCGGTGAAGTGGTACCCGGGCCGGTACTTGTCACCGTCGTAGCGCGAGCGGTCCTGGGGCATGTGCGCGGCCGGGATCACGCCGCCCGCGAACGTCGACAGCGTCGCGCTGTGCCCACTGGCGACCTCCGCGGCGCTCAGGGGCCGGTCGTAGACCTTCACCTCGTCGATGAGGCCGCTGAACATGTTGACGGCGAAGGTCCCGTTGATGATCTCGGGCTGGTTGTGGCGCCCGATCAGCAGCGGCACCTGCGCGGCCTGCAGGCTCACCCCCGCGGGTATGGCGCTCTGCGCCACCTGGGTCCCGTTGAGGTACAGGGTCATGGTGCCGTGCGCCGAGTCGAACGTGGCCACCAGGTGCGCCCACTGGCCGACGGTGAGCGCGGCCGACTGCGGGGCGCTGACCTCCCGCCAGGCGTCGCCGGTGCCGACACCGAGCTTCCACACGCCGTGACGCCCCACTCCCAGGGAGAACCCGAGGTGGGCCCCGGCGTCCTGCTGGTTGACGATCGCCGACACCTTGCCGGCGTCGCCCCACTCGAAGCCCTGCGGAGCGATCCAGGTGTCGACGGTCAGCCCGTCGGGCGACAGTGGCACGGAGGAGGCGCTGCGGCTGACCCACGTCGAGTAGCCGTCGAACTTCAGGGCGCCGGACAGGGCGCCGTCACCGGCGGCGGCGGGCTGCCACAGCGGGTCGCTGTTCGGCTTGTACACCGCGTTGTTGAACACGTAGCTGATCGGGTCGGCCTGGTGGCTGACCTGCTCCACCGTGCTCTTCCCCTTGTTCTCGGAGAAGTTCCAGTACGCGACGGGACCGCTGGTGCCGCCGCCTCCGGGCTGGTCGAGTCCGTTGCGGACGTCGTCGAGGTTGATGTGGCCCCAGCCGCCGGTGGCCTGGTCGACGACCTTGATCCGCAGCTGCTGGCCGATGCGGTCGCGCACGTCCCAGGTGACGCGGCGGTACGTCT
>NZ_JNWZ01000115.1 GCF_000716545.1 Kitasatospora phosalacinea | reverse complement strand
GTGCGGGCGGGGGTGGAGCCGGGGGCGGTGTTCGCGATGGCGCGGGCGGTGGTGTGCCGGTGGTGGGGCAGGCGCTGGAGTGGGAGCAGGAAAAGGTGTGGCCCGCGCGACTGCACGCGCTGGCGGGCGGGGACGCGAGCGGGGATTTCTGGCGGTGGCGGGCAGTGGGCCGCGACGCGGCTGTCTTCCCGGAGACGGTGGTCGTCGCCGAGGCGCTGCTGGACCCTGCGATGGCCGAGCTGGTGTGGGTGGACAGCGGGGCCGGGCGACCGCGGCCGCTGCCGGTGGACGGGGAGTTCTGCAGACAGCTGGGTGAGCGGGTCGGACGGGGGTGGCTGGGCCGGTTGGCGGCGGCGGACCTGGGCGGGCCGCTGATCGCGTGGATGGGCGCGGTCGTCCGCGAGCGGCGCCGGACCCAGGCACCGGCTATGGCGCTGGCCAATGGGTGGGATGAGCGGTGGCGGGTGCGGCAGGAACTGCGGCCCCCGACCGTGGCGGCGCAGCTGCGGATACTCGGGAAGGAGGTGCGGGTGCCGGGCTCGGGGACATCGTGGCGCTCCGCGGTGGAGCCGGAGCGGCGGATGCTGATCCAGGGGCTGCTGGAGGATGCCCAGGAGCAGGTGGAGCAGTTGTGCGGGGCGCAGCGGGGCAGCAGCGCCGAGGCGGCGGAGCGGCTGCTGCGCGGGATCGCGTACACGGTGGGGCAGTTGCGGCAGGCGGCCGGGGAGGTCGCGCTGGGTGCGGTGGAGGCCGGTGTGCGGGCCGAGGATGTCGCGCAGTGGGCCGGGTGCTCCCCTGCCTGGCTCGCCGAGTTGCTCGGGAACGATGGTGATGGTGGGGTCCGGTAGGGCTGGTGACGGTCTCCCAGCCGGGGCGGGCGGCACGGTCGGCACGCGGTATGGGCCGCCCTGTGGTGCTGGCATTCCGCGCGTCGCCCGGTTCTGCTGGTCGCCGGTGAGAATCGGCGCGCTGCTTGGGGCCTTGTAGCGCACCAGGTCACGGGGCGGGGCGGGAATCGGGAAAGCCGCGTGGGGCCGGTGGTGTCCGGGGTTGGGTGAGATTCGTGGACAGCATGGGCGGCGCGGGCGCCGCAGGTGGACCCAGGCGGCGGGGCGGGCCTTGGGGCGGGGTGGATGTGGACGGGCGGGCGGGGTTCGAGGCGGTGTTCCTCGACCCCTTCGGGCAGGCAGTGCAGCAGCGGTGGGCGGACGCCGCGCTGACCGTGGCTTTCGAGGACCTCGATCCGGTATCGGCGTTCCCCGTACCGCCCGGGCGCAGGTGGGGGCCTGGCCTGTGGTGGTCGGTGACCACCGGCGCCCACGTGGTGGCCGGCTCCAACGCGATGCGCGCCCAGCTGACCGTCCTGGATCGCGACCCGCGGGTGAGCGGTCTGGCGGGGCGGCCGGTGCGACTGCTGTGGCGCGACCGGCGGGGCCAGGTCCGCTCGTGGGTCCCGCAGCTGTTCGCCCGCTACACCGACGGCACCGCGCTGCTGGCGGACTGCCCCAGCCATGCGGAGGCAGGCGGGGAGCGGGCGCTGCGGGCGGGCGCGGTAGTGGCGGCGGCGTGCGAGGAGGTCGGCTGGCGCTACCGGCGCCTGCTGCCGCTCGAGCCGGTGCTGGCCGGGAACTTGAAGTGGCTGGCCGGGTACCGGCATCCACGCAACCATGGCCGCCCCGGAATGATGGAGGCGGTGCTGGCGGCGTTCGCACGGCCCCGGCCCCTGATCGAAGGCGTCGCGGCGGTCGGGAACCCGGTCGAGGTCATGCCCGTGCTCTTCCACGCCCTGTGGCGCGGCTATCTGAGAGCCCCACTGGACGTCGCGCTGCACGAACGGGTCCAGGTCGGACCCGGTGCCCGCGTTCCCGGCAGGTGTGCCGCCGACGACGGCACACCGGGGCAAAGCCGCGGCCGCCGGGAAGCAAGGCCCGGCGGCGCGCAGGCCGATCCGCTCGCCGGGGATCCGCCCGGCGGCGGCCTGAACGGAGCGGACCTGGCGGGTCCGCCGGCGGGTGGCGGACGGACTGGCCGGGGCCGGGGTGGTGCTGCGGGAAGCGGGCCTTCGACGGGTGACGGTGCCGGTGAGGCTCTGTACGGGGTGGAGAGGGGCGAGGGGTGAGCTGGGTGGCGCGGCGGGGCGGGCGGCCGGTGGTGGGCGTCGGCGGGTACGTCGACTTCCGGGGAGTGCGGTGGCAGGTGGTGGGCCTGTCGGGGCAGCAGGTCCACCTGAGCGCGGACGGCGAGCAGGACCTGGTGGTGCTGTCCGGCTACCTGTTCGCGCACCCCACCTTCGCCGTGGCCGGACCGGTCAGGGAGACGGCCGAGCACGCGCCGCAGTGGGGCCTGTTCGAGACCGCCCCGCCCGCGGCACGCGAACGCGCTCTGGCGTGGCTGCGGCACATCCGGGAAGTGGAGACCGGCCACCCCGACGGCGCCGACGCCCAGTCAGGCCGGGTGGTGAACGAGCGCTACGACCCCGCCCGGTACACCCTCGCGCAGCGCGAGCGCGCCAAGGTCGAGGAACTCACCGCCATCGGCTTCGGGAAGGTGTCGCGCACCACGGTGCAGAAGATGCGCCTGGACTACCGCAAGCACGGCCTGTGGGGGCTGGTGGACCACCGCACCACCAAGCCCTCGGCGCCGGCCGGGCGCACCGACGAGCGGGTCGTGGCGGCGGTGAAGGAGGCGCTGCGGCGCCGGCGCGGCCATTCCAAGACCACGGTGAAGGCGCTGTTCCCCGTCGCGGAGCGGGTCCTGGCGGAGCGCCACGGGGACGGGGTGGCGATGTGCTCGCAGGCCACGTTCTACCGGCTGGTGGCGCTGCTGTCCGATCCGCGCGACGGCACCCACGGGCGCGGCAAGGATGTGGAAGGGCCGCGGGAGGGGCGGGCGTTCACCCCCACCGTGGCGCTGCGGCCGGGCGAGCAGGTCCAGATCGACACCACCCGCCTGGACGTCCTGGCGGTGTTCGACGACGGGACCCTGGGCCGGCCGGAGCTGACGATCGCCGTCGACGTCGCCACCCGCGCCATCCTCGCCGCCGTCCTGCGCCCGCACACCACCAAGGCGGTCGACGCCGCGCTGCTGCTCGCCGAGATGGCCACCCCACACCCCGCCCGCCCCACCTGGCCCAGCGCGCTGCGCATGGAGTGCGCGCCGCTGCTGCACGGGGACGCGCTGGTGGCCGCCGACGAGCGCCTGACCGAGGCCGCGGCGCGACCCGTCGTGGTGCCGGAGACGATCGTGGTCGACCGCGGCAAGGTCTACCTCTCCGCGACGTTCACCGCCGCGTGCCGCACCCTGGGCATCAGCGTCCAGCCCGCGCCCCCGCACGCGCCCACCGCCAAGGGCATCGTGGAGCGGACCTTCGGGTCGATGAACACGCTGCTGTGGCAGTACGTGCCCGGATACACCGGCTCGAACGTCACCCAGCGCGGCACGGACATCGAACAGCACGCCTGCTACAGCGTGGCCCAGTTGCAGGAGCTGCTGGACGAGTGGCTCGTCCACTGGCACCACCGCCCCCACGGCGGCCTGCGCCACCCCGCGCTGCCCAAAGCGCCCCTGACGCCGATGCAGATGTGGGACGCCCTGGTCGCCGTCGCCGGACACATCCGCCTGCCCTTCACCGGCCGCGACTACCTCGAACTGCTGCCGGTGCGCTGGCAGGTCATCCACGACCACGGCATCCGCCTCGAACACCGCACCTACGACGCCGACCTGCTGGGCCCCTACCGAGGACAGCCCTCCACCGTCACCGCCCGCGGCGGGCGCTGGGAGGTCCACCACAACCCCCACGACCTGCGCCAGATCTGGATCCGCCTGCCCGGCTACGACCACCTGGTGGAGATCCCCTGGATCCACCGCGACCACGTCCACCAGCCCTTCGACGACCGCACCTGGCACCACCTGCGCACCACCCTCACCGCCCGGCACGGCATTAACGCCGACCGCGACCAGCACGAAGCCGACCTCGCCCACGCCCTCGACGACCTCCAACGCCGCGCCAGAGGCACCCACACCACCAAAGCCGAACGCGCCGTCCTCTCCCGCGCCATGCCCGCCCGCATCCCCCACCCCACCCCCAGCAGCAGCACCGGCACCGGCACCGAACCCAGGACCGGAAGCGGCACCGGAGCAGGGACAGGGGCCGGCACTGGTGCCGGGGCCGGGGCCAGCGAGCGCAAAGCCGGTCCCGCACCAGCACTCCACGCGGTCGGCCGCCCGACCGCCCCTGCCGACGCCACCGCCGACAGCGCCGCGGCGCACGCACAGCGGACAGACCCGCCCCAGACCTGGGCCCGGCCACCCGCCGTGGGAACCCGCCCGGACACCGAAGCGCGTACCGAAGCCGACACGACCACCGTCTCCGCGGGCGGCCCGGACACCGACACCCCCGCCGACGACGCGGACTGCCTCCTCGACCCCGACGACACCGAGGACGCCGAGGACGGCTTCGACGCCGACGACCCGCGGCCCGACGACATGGGCACCGGCCCGGGCACCGGCAACGGCGACACCACCCGACAGGGCCGCCGGGGCCAGGACCGTACACCAAGCCAAAGCGGCCAGGGCCAGGACGCCGAAGACCCCGACGACGACACGGACGATGATGAGGACGACGGCTGGGACGACGACGGCCCCGACCTCCACTCCCCCGCCCCGCCCTACACCGGCCTGGGTCTGTGGGACGCCCGCAAGGAAGCCGAACAGTGGTGACACCCCATCAGCCGAACACCCCCGCCCGCCCAGGCGCCGTCCCCAGTCCTTCGGCAGGCCGCCCGGCCAGCCCACCACCGCCCATCGCAGCCGTCGGCCCCGCGGGCACTCCAGGGGCAGCGAACGCCCGCCGGCCCACGCTCGCGGCCCCGCGCCGGACCCCGGGCGCAGCGGGCGGTGTGTCCGGCACACCGGGCGCGGGTGTCCCGGCCCGAACGGTGGGCGCGGCAGAGGATTCGTCGCCGTATCCGGTGGACACCTGGCGCGGCTTCGCCCAGTTCGCCAGCGCCCCCACCCCCACACCGCCTGCCCCCGGCGGTCCCGGGCGCAGTGTGGAGGAACGCCTGGCGTACTACTCGCAGTTCGTGACCGTGCGCACCCCCGCCATCGACTCCCTCGCCACCAGCGTGCGCCGCCTGATGCTGCTGGGCCGCCACCAGCGCACCACCGCCCGCCCCAGCCTGATCCTCACCGGCCCACCGGCCACCGGCAAGACCACCGCGCTGCTGGAAGTCGGCCGCGCCTGCCACCTCGCCCACCAGCGCCAACACCCCGCCCCGCCCGGCAGCGCGCACCCCACGGTGCCCGTCGCCTACGTCCTCGTGCCACCGGGAGCGAGCGCCAAGACCCTCACCGCCCAGTTCGCCCGCTACCTCGGCATCCCCGCCACCACCCGCACCACCCAGGCCCAGCTCATGCAGGCCGTCACCCACACCTACAACACCGCCGGGGTACGACTGGTCCTGATCGACGAGATCCACCGCCTCAACCCCCGCACCACCACCGGCGCCGAAGCCGCCGACCTGCTCAAAGACCTCACCGAGCAGATCTGCGCAACGTTCGTCTACGCCGGCATCGACGTCACCACCACACCCCTGTTCACTGGCGTCCGCGGGGCCCAACTCGCCGCGCGGGCCTCACTGATCGAAACCGGTGCCCTACCCGCCCGCCTCGGTGCCCGCCGCCCCTTCACCGACCTCGTCACCGACCTCGAAGCAGCCCTCGACCTCGCACGGCACCGCCCCGGCACCCTCCCCCGCCACGCGCCCTATCTCCACCAGCGCACCGCCGGACGCATCGGCAGCCTCACCCGCCTGGTCCGCGAAGCCGCCCAAACCGCCATCCTCGACGGCACCGAACGCATCACCAAAAACACCCTCGACCAGGTACGCCTCGACCACCAAGCCGAAACCCACCACACCCCACGCCAGCGCCGCCCCCGGTAGAACGCAAACACCCCCTGGGCGCCACCTGAACCGTTCCGGGTTCGATGGAGATCTCAGGTGGTGGTTGTGACCTGCGGTTTTGAGGCTGTGAGGTAGTAGGTGTTCTCGTACTCGATGGGCGGGACGTGGCCTATCTCACCGTGGAGTCGGCGGTGGTTGTACCAGTCGATCCATTCGGCCGTGGCGAGCTCGACCTGCGAGAGGATCCGCCAGGGCCGCCGGGGCTTGATCAGCTCCGTCTTGAACAGCCCGATCGTGCTCTCCATGAGGGCGTTGTCGTAGGCGTCGCCGACCGAGCCGATGGACGCCGCGATGCCCGCTGCTTCGAGGTGCTCGGCCAGGCGGAACGACGTGTACTGACTGCCCGCGTCGCTGTGGTGGACCAACTCGCCTGGCACGACCGGGTTCTGATCGCGGTCGCGCTGCCAGATCGCCATCTCCAGCGCGTCCAGGACGAACACCGTCTGCTTGACGGTGGCCGCGGACCAGCCGACGATCCGGCGGGAGAAGGTGTCCACGGCGAAGGCGGCGTACACGATCCCGGCCCAGGTCTTGACGTAGGTGAAGTCCGCGACCCAGCAGCGGTTCGGGGCGCCGGCAACGAAGTCGCGCTCGACGAGGTCAGGGGCGCGGTCGACCTGCCCGCCCGGGAGAGTGGTGATCACGCGCTTGCCGCGGACCGCACCGGTGATGCCGAGTTCGCGCATGAGGCGCTCAACGGTGCAGCGGGCCACGGCGTGACCCTGGCGGTTCAGCTCGTGCCAGACCTTGCGGGCCCCGTAGACGCGGAAGTTGGCCTCGAAGACCTGCTTGATCAGCGTTTTCAGTTCCGCGTCGCGCACTGAACGCGCCGAAGGAGGGCGGGTGTTGAAGGCGTAGTAGGTGGAGGGGGCGATACTGCAGCCGTGCTCGGTCAGCACGTGGCAGATCGGCTCGACGCCGCCGAAGCGGCCCCGGTGCTCGTCGATGAACGCTACGAGCGCTGGTGTGGCCGGTCGAGCTCGGCCGCGAAGAAACTCGCCGCGGCCTTGAGGATCTCGTTCGCCCGCTTCAGCTCGGCGATCTCCTTCTTCATCGCCTTGACCTGCGCGGACTCCTCGGTCGTCGTCCCGGGCCGCTGCCCGGCGTCGACCTGGTCCTGCCGCACCCACTTGCGCAGCGTCTCGGTCGAGCCGATGCCCAGCTTCTCGGCGACCGACTTCAGCGCGGCTGACTCGTTCGGGTAGTCACCGAGGACCTCGGCGACCATGCGCACCGCACGGCGACGCAGCTCAAGGGGGTAGGAGGAGGGACGTGCCATGACTCGAATCCTTACACGTGTTCGAGTCCCCACCAAACCCGGAACGGTTCAGGGCGAGCACGTGGAGTCGCTGCTGAACCGGGCGGGTCTGTAACTGCCAACTCGCCTGGGCCCTGCTGGCCTGCAGTGGCTTGCTGCTACAGTCGGAAGGGCTGGACCCCACGGGTCCAGCCCTTCCGCACATCCAGGGGTGAGACCCCGGCCGCGACTTGTCAGGGAGGCGACCCGGGCCCTCAAATGCACGCTACCGACGCCACCACATGCGCCAGTGCCGCATCCGCAGCCGCTCCAGGAGCGTCCGGCCGGCCTCGCGGTCGGTGACGGATGCGGCGGTGACCACCACAGCCAGCAGCAGCCCGAGGGTGTCCACGACGATGTGCCTCTTGCGGCCGTTCACCTTCTTCCCGCCGTCGAACCCCGGCTCATGGCCGGCACCGACGCGGCCCCCTTCACCGACTGGGCGTCGATGATCCTAGCGGTCGGCTCCGGATCACGACCCGCCGCCTCGCGGACCCGGTCGCGCAGCCGGTCGTGGAACTCGCCGACCAGGCCCTTGTCCCGCCAGCGCCGAAAGAAGGCGTAGACGCGGTCCCAGGCGGGGAAGTCCGCGGGCACCGCCCTCCAGGCGATGCCGCCTGCGACCAGGTAGCGCACCGCGTCGATCAGCTGCCGATGGCAGTAGCCCTCCGGCTGCCCGCCGCGGCCTTCCATCCAGGCGGGCACGGGCATTGCATCGCGCACCACCGCCCACTCCGCGTCGGTCATGTCCGAGGGATACCTCGGACGCCTGTACGGCCGGTCCCCGGCGTTCCCGAACCGGTGAGCGAGGCAATCACACGACAGGGGTGCGGAGTTGGACGGCAACGTCACGGAGACGGAAGACTGCGGCACCAGGGGCCTCCTGTTGCTCGGCTGGATTCGACACCCACGAGCTGCGCGGGAGGCCCCACTTTCATGCCCTGCCGACCGAAGATCACCCGACCGAGTCGGCAGACTCGAACTCACGATCACCAAGATCATTTGAGTAATGGCGGGTGAGGTGGCCAAGCCGGAGCCCCCCAGAGCTGGCCGTTGATCGTGTTCGCGGGTTCATTGCCATAGCTGCTTCGACCAGTCACCCCGAGGGCGATAGGCGCGGCCGTCACCGACCTCTTTCATCCCGCCCGGAACGACATCCCGATAGTACGGATACCGCTGTGTCACCGCCGCCAGCAGGAACTCCAGGAAGCTTCCCTCGAACAGGTCCCACTTCTGCAGGGAGTCGAACTTGGCAGCGACCGGCCACCGGTCCGGGTCTGGGCCCCGCATCAGCCAGAAGAAATGGTCGGAGTTCCAGTTGTTGGCCCACTTCAGCAGCCCGCCCTCGGCCGGGAACAGCGGATACGGGCACTCCTCGTCATCCCCGTCCTCGTAGGCCTCGGCCAGCATGGCGCAGTATCCGTAGGGATCCGTCGTGTAGTACAGGAACCCCTCGAAGCCGAGCGGCTGGCCGGTTTCGGGGGTGGGCGCTGCCGATGGCGTGCAGATGTGCAGCTCGCCGCTGATGCTGACCATCCCGTACCGGTCGACGAACGCCCGGTAGTCCGCGGGCAGTTGGAACCCGAATGCCTGGGGCGCGAGCTCCCACGGGACCGGGACCACGCCGTCCGCAGGCGGCGGCCCGATCACCGCGCCGAGCCGGTCCAGCATCTCCTCGATGTTCATGTCCGCTCCTGTTAGCCGCCCCTCTTCGCCGGAGGCTATCCGGCTCTGGTGACACCGGACGCGGCGGGGCCCAGCCCCGCGGCGACCTGGTACCGGAGCTGTGCGGGAGCCCTCTCTTACGCCCAGCCGACCAGAAGGTCACTCGACCGAGTGGGCAGGCTCGAACTCGCGATCGCCAAGCTCGATTGAGCAACGGCCACTGAGCTTGGCGTTTATCCTCGTCGGCTTTGATGTTCCTTGATCGAGTCGGCTCGTTTGGCTGTCTTGCCGACGTTGTGGCGTGGGGCCCGGTGCTTGTTCTTCGAGCCGGGAGGCCGTCCCGGGCCTGGCCGGGGCGGTTTCGGTGCGGCTGCCGGACGGGCCGCTGTCGCGCGGATGTTGCGAAACCCCGGCGGACGCGGGCGGGGGTGAGACGGCGGGGTTCGGTCGCCGGTCGCTCCCAGGGCCGGCGTACGTCTT
>NZ_JNWZ01000114.1 GCF_000716545.1 Kitasatospora phosalacinea | reverse complement strand
GGGCTGCGGGCATGGCGGGTCCGTTCGAGGCGTGGGGTTCCGCCCGGCGCGGGGGAGCGGGGAGCGGACGGGCGCGGACGGCGCCGTCGGCGGGCCGGGGTGGCAGCCATCCTGAACGGGCGGACGGCTCCGGGGGAATGCCCCGGCCGATCGATTGTGCGGATACCCGTCATCCGCCCGACGGATGACGGTGCGTCCGTTCCTGGAGTTCGGCGCCGACCCGGGCGGCGGTCTCGCGCAGCCACTGGTGGGCGGCGTCCGGGGTGTGGATGGGGTGCCACCACAGGGCCTCGGTGAGCGGGACGGGGTCGAACGGGCAGGGGAGGGCACGGACGCCGCTGTGCGGGCCGAGCCGGGCGGCGAGGCGTTCCTGGATCAGGGCGACCCGGCGGGTGCCGGCCACCATGGCGGGCAGCAGTTGGAAGGTGCCCACGGTGACCTCGACCCGCGGTTCGACGCCCAGCAGGGAGAGGTGGCGGGCGGCGGGGGCGTCGTGCGGGTGCTGGTAGACGGCCCAGGGGAGGCGGGCCAGGTCGTCCAGGGTCAGCGGGTCCGTGGCGTCGGGGCCGCCGAGGTCCGGGTGGTCGTCGGCGACCAGGCAGACCCAGCGGTCGGTGTACAGGTCGAGGGACGGGTAGCCGCTGATCAGGCCGTGCGGCAGGAGGAGCCCGTCCGCGGCGCCGAGGAAGTCGGTGATCGAGTCGACCAGGGTGGGCCCGACCTGCTGGAAGCGCAGCCGGATGCCGGGGGCCTCGGCGTGCAGGGCGCGGGCGAGGCCGGCGCCGAACACGGCGGCGGCGTAGTCGGAGGTCAGCAGGGTGAACTCGCGCTCGGCGGTGGCCGGGTCGAAGGACGCCTGGCAGGTGAAGACCCGTTCCAGCAGGTCGCAGGCGGGGCCGGTCATGGTGAGCAGCGCGGCGCCGAGCGGGGTGAGGGTGTAGCTGTTGCCGGCCCGGGTGAGCAGCTGGTCGTCGAAGTGCTTGCGCAGCCGGGCGAGGGCGGCGCTCATGGCGGGCTGGCTGAGGCCAAGCCGCCGGCCGGCCCGGGTGACGTTGCGTTCCTCCAGCAGAACGCGCAGGGCGGGGAGCAGGTTGAGGTCGAGGGTCGCGAGGTTCATCCGGGGCCGCCCCGCCTATCCATCCGGTGGATGAGTCGTATCAGCAGAATTGATTTCCATGATTGCCGTGCCGGGGCCACATTAGTCGCATCGCATCGAGAGGAAACCTCGTGGCAACACACGCGCAACTCTCCGGCCCCTTCGCCCTCGGCACCTTCGCCGACGGCGACGGCGCTCCCTTCCCCGGCCTGGTCGTCGACGGCCGGGTCCTGGACCTCCGCGGCCGCCCCGCGCTCGGCAGCCCCGCCACCACCCGCGAACTGCTGGAGCGGTGGGACGAGGCGCTGCCGGTCCTGCACGACCTGGCGGGCCGGGCGGACGGCGCCTGGCGGCCCGTCGAGGACCTGCGCACCCTCGCCCCGGTCGAGCCCCGGCAACTGCTGCAGTCCGGCGCCAACTACCGGCAGCACGTGATCGACCTGGCGATCGCGCACCGCCCCGCCGACGACCCGCGCACCGTCGAGCAGGCCCGCGCCGAGATCGGCGCGATGATGGACCGGCGCGCCGCCGAGGACCAGCCGTACGTGTTCATCGGCCTGCCGTCCTCGGTCACCGGCCCCCACGACGAGGTGCTGCTGCCCGACTGGTGCGTCAAGCCGGACTGGGAGCTGGAGCTCGCCGCCGTCATCGGCGCCCCCGCGTACCGGGTCACCCCCGAGGAGGCGCTCGCGCACGTCGCCGCCTACACCATCGCCAACGACCTGACCGCCCGTGAGCTCGTCTTCCGGCGCGACATGCCGGAGATCGGCACCGACTGGCTGCGTTCCAAGAACGCCCCCGGCTTCACCCCGCTCGGCCCCTACCTGGTGCCCGCCGCGTTCGTCGAGAACCCCGCCGACCTGCGGGTCACGCTGAAGCTCAACGGCGAGACCATGCAGGACGAGTCCACCAAGGACATGATCTTCGACGTGGCGCGGATGGTCTCCTACGCCTCGCAGACCACCCGGCTGCTGCCCGGCGACCTCGTCCTCACCGGCAGCCCCGCCGGCAACGGCATGCACTGGGGCCGCTTCCTCGCCGACGGCGACGTCATGGACGGCACCATCACCGGCCTCGGTGCCCAGCGCACCCGCTGCGTCCGGGAGCAGGCGTGAACGCCCTCGACCGCACCGACCCCGAGGGCGCGATAGCCGCCGCCGCGAAGGCGTACTCCAACTGGGGGCGCTGGGGCGCCGACGACCGGCTCGGGACGCTCAACTTCCTGGACGAGGACAAGCGCAGGGCGGCGGCCGGGCTGATCCGGCAGGGCGTCAGCTTCTCGCTCTCCCAGCGCTTCGACATGGACGGCCCGCAGCGCGGCTGGCGGCGGCGCACCAACCCCGTGCACACCATGCTCGACACCGGCACCGACGCCGCCGCCGGCCTGCAGGGCTTCCCGCACGGCATCGGCGGCGCGGACGACGTGATCGCCATGCCGCTGCAGTGCTCCACCCAGTGGGACGGCCTCGGCCACATCTTCGACCACGGCCGCGCCTGGAACGGCCGCGACGCCGCCACCACCGTCACCTCCGAGGGCGACCAGGTCACCGGCATCGAGCACATGGACCACCAGATCGCCGGCCGGGGAGTGCTCCTGGACGTCGGACGGGTGGTCGGCACCGACGGCGAACTGCCCGACGGCTTCGCGGTCACCGAGGAGCACCTGCGCGCCACCATCGAGGCCCAGGGCCCGAGTTCCGCCGTCGGACGCGGCGACATCGTCGTGGTCCGCACCGGGCAGCTCAGCCGGGTGCGGCGCGACGGCTGGGGCGAGTACGCGGGCGGCCCGGCACCCGGCCTGTCGTTCACCACCGCCGGCTGGCTGCACCGCACCGAGATCGCCGCGATCGCCACCGACACCTGGGGCTTCGAAGTCCGCCCCAACGAGTTCGACCACGCCTTCCAGCCGCTGCACCAGGTCGCCATCCCCAACCTCGGCCTGCTGATCGGCGAGATGTGGGACCCGGACGCCCTCGCCGAACACTGCGCCGCCGACGGCGTGTACGAGTTCTGGCTGACCGCCGCCCCGCTGCCGATCACCGGAGCGGTCGGTTCCCCGGTCAACCCGATCGCCGTCAAGTAGCGTCGGCCGCGCGCGAGTTCCCCCCGCGCGACACCCCCGGACCGCCGACCGGCCGAACCTCCGGGACAGCCTCCGGCCGGTCGGCGCCCCCACCCTCTCCCGTCCGCCGCGCAACGAGGCGCGGCCCACCCGCCAGGGAGCAACCCCCATGACACCCACCAGCGTTCACTCGGTCCTGGTGATCGGCGGCGGCACCGCCGGCAACGGCCTCACCGTCCTGCTGCGCCGGGCCGGCATCGCCGTCGACCTGATCGAGGCCAAGCCCGACTGGAACGTCTCCGGATCCGGCATCACCCTGCAGGGCAACGCGCTCCGCGCCCTGCGCGAGATCGGCGTCTGGCCGCAGGTCCGGGAGTCGGGCTTCGCGTTCGACTCGGTCGGCCTCACCGCCCCCGACGGCACCGTGCTGCACGTCGCCCGCGACGTGCGCACCGGCGGCGACGACCTGCCCGCCACCGTCGGCATGCAGCGCCCCCAGTTGCAGCGCATCCTGATCGACGCGGTGAAGGCCACCGGCGCCGACGTCCGCCTCGGCACCACCGTCACCGCCCTGCACGGCGACGCCGACGGCGTGGACGCCGAGTTCTCCGACGGGACTTCGGGCCGCTACGACCTGGTGGTCGGCGCGGACGGCGTCTCCTCCGCGACCCGCGCGATGATCGGCGTCACCGAGCGCCCGGAACCCACCGGCATGGCGATCTGGCGCACCCCCGCCCCGCGCCCCGCCGGCGTGGAGCGCACCGACCTCGCCTACGGCGGCCCCGCGTACATCGCCGGCTACTGCCCGACCGGCCCCGACACCGTCTACGCCTACCTGGTCGAGCCCAAGCGCGACCGCGCCACCATCGATCCCGCCGCGTACGCGGACGAGATGCGGCGCCTGGCGGCCGGCTACGGCGGCCACTGGGAGCGGATCGCCGCGTCCATCACCGACCCCGCGCAGGTCAACTACACCTGGTTCGACCGGCACCTGGTGGAAGGACCGTGGCACCGCGGCCGCGTCGTGCTGGTCGGCGACGCCGCGCACGCCTGCCCGCCCACCCTCGCCCAGGGCGCCGCGATGTCCCTGGAGGACGTCCTCGTGCTGGCCGAACTGCTCACCGGAGCCGACGAGTTCGACGAGCAGCTGCTGCTCGACTACCGCGACCGCCGGCTGCCGCGGGTGCGGATGGTGGTGGAGAACTCCTGCCAGTTGGGCCAGTGGCTGATGGACGGCGTCCGCGACGCCGACGTCCCCGGCCTGATGGCCCGCACCACCGCCGTCCTCAAGGAGAAGCCGTGACCGGCCCCGCCGTCGACGTCCACGCCCACCTGCTGCTGCCCGAGGTCGAGGCGCTCGTCGCCGGACGGCCCGGCCTCGCCCACGCCAAGGCCCTGGACGCCCGCCGCAACGGCCCGAAGTCGCTGTCCGTCAGCGGCCCGATGGTCGCCGCCCGGATCCCGCTGCTCACCGACCCGGCCGCCCGGCTCGCCGCCATGGACGCCCAGGGCGTCGACGTGCAGCTGGTCTCCCCGTCGCCCTCCCACTACCACTACTGGGCCGACGAGGAGACGGCGCGCGAGGTCTGGGAGACGGCGAACACCGTCACCGCCGCGCACTGCGCCGCCGCCCCCGAACGGCTGCGCGGCCTCGGCCTGATCCCGCTCCAGCACCCGCACCTCGCCGTCGAAGCACTCGACCACGCCCTCGCCGCCGGGCTGCTCGGCGTCGAACTCTCCAGCCACGCCCCGGGCGTGGAACTCTCCGACCCGGCCCTCGAACCGTTCTGGGCCCGGGCCGCCGAGACCGGCGCGGTGCTGTTCCTGCACCCCTTCGGCTGCACCCTGGACGAGCGCCTCGACCGCTGGTACCTGTCCAACACCGTCGGCCAGCCCACCGAGAACGCCGTCGCCCTCTCCCACCTGATCTTCTCCGGCGTCCTCGACCGCCACCCCGGCCTAAAGGTCGTCGCCGCGCACGGCGGCGGTTACCTGCCCACCCACATCGGCCGCTCCGACCACGCCTGGCGGGCCCGCCCCGACGCCCGCGGCTGCGCGCACGAACCCAGCTCCTACCTGCGCCTGCTCCACTTCGACTCGCTGGTCCACGACCCGCACGTGCTGCGGGAGTTGATCCGCGCGGCCGGCGCCGACCGGGTGCTGCTCGGCTCCGACTTCCCGTTCGACATGGGCACCGAGGACCCGCTCGGCGCCCTCGCCGCCGCCGCCCTGCCGCCCGCCGACCACGCCGCCGTGCGCGGCGCCAACGCCGCCGCCCTGCTGGGCCTCTGACGCCCCCGATCGAGGAGGACCACCCATGAACCGCCTGCTCACCCACCTGCGGCACGTCGACCTCGCCGTGCCCGACTTCGAGAAGCAGCTCGACTTCTACTCCGGCGTCTGGGGGCTGACCGAGACCGCCACCGACGGCGGCCTGTCCTTCCTGGCCGCCGAAGGCTCCCCCGAGCAGTACGTGGTGCGCCTGCGCCGGGCCGAGGAGAAGCGCCTCGACCTGGTCTCCTACGGCGCCGCGAACCCCGCCGACGTCGACACCCTCGCCGAGGGACTGCTCGCCGGAGGAGTCCGGCTGATCTCCCGGCCGGGCGACGTCGACACCCCCGGCGGCGGCTACGGCTTCCGCTTCTTCGACTGCGACGGCCGCACGATCGAGGTCTCGGCCGACGTCGCCGCCCGGCAGCACCGCCGGATCGAGGAGAAGGAGTCGGTGCCCGTCCGGCTCTCCCACGTCGTCCTCAACTCGCCCGACCTGGACCGCACCCGGCTCTGGTACGAGCGGCACCTCGGCTTCCGGCTGTCCGACACGCTGTCCTCCCCGCACATGGGCGAGGTCATGCACTTCATGCGGATCAGCAACCAGCACCACTCGATGGCCCTCGCCAAGGGCCCGCACACCTCGCTGCACCACGTCTCGTTCGAACTGCGCGGCCTGGACGAGTACATGTACGGCACCGGACGGGTGCTGCGGGCCGGCGTCCGCAAGATCTGGGGCCCCGGCCGGCACCTGGCGGGCAACAACACCTTCTCGTACTTCCTCGACCCGCACGGCAACACGGTGGAGTACACCACCGAGCTGGAGTCCCTGGACGAGGACGCCTGGCACCCGCACGTCTACGACTTCTCGCAGCCCGAGGTCACCGACCAGTGGGGCACCGCCAACCCGATGAGCGAGATCGTCGCCAGGGAGTCCTTCAACGACGTCGACCGCGGCGTCTTCGTGGCCCCGCCGGTCTGACCCGCCAAGCCCCGGGGGCGCGGTGCGACACCCGTCGTGCCCTGACACCGCACCGCGCCCCCGGTACCGACCCGAGGAAGTCCCCATGCGCTTCGCGACCTACGAACACCGGGGCCGCCGCCACTGCGGCGCGCTCGCCGACGACCGCCTGCACCCGCTGCCGGCCGGCACCGGCCTGCTCGACCTGATCCGGGCCGGCGCCGAGGCCCTGCACGCCGCCGGCCGCGCCGCTCTGGCCGGGCCGCCCGGCCCGGCCGTCGCCGAGGTGCGGCTGCTGCCGCCCGTCCAGCCGCCCACCGTCCGCGACTTCGTCGCCTTCGAGGAGCACGTCGAAGGGGTGCGCAAGAGCGTCAACGGCGTCGCCGGCGTCCCCGAACAGTGGTACGCCGCACCGACGTTCTACTTCGGCAACCCCTACGCGGTGATCGGCGCCCACGACGGCGTGCCGGTGCCGCCCGGCTCGCAGGTGCTCGACTTCGAACTGGAGGTCGCCGCCGTCATCGGCCGGGAGGGGCGCGACCTCACCCCCGAGCAGGCCCGCGACCACATCGTCGGCTACACCGTCCTCAACGACTGGTCGGCCCGCGACCTCCAGTCCGCCGAGATGCAGGTCGGCCTGGGCCCCTGCAAGGGCAAGGACACCGCCACCACCCTCGGCCCCTGGCTGGTCACCGCCGACGAGCTCGAACCGCACCGGGACGCGGACGGCTTCCTGCGCCTCGCCCTGACCGCCAGGGTCAACGGCGAGGTGGTCGGCACCGACCTGCTCTCCAACATGGGCTGGACCTTCGAGGACCTGGTCGCCTACGCCTCGCGCGGCACCGTCGTCCGGCCCGGCGACGTGCTGGGCTCCGGGACGTGCGGCAACGGCGGCTGCCTGGCCGAACTGTGGGGGCGGAACGGGCGCCAGGAGCCCGCGCCGCTGAAGGTCGGCGACACCGTCGAGCTGACGGTCGAAGGCATCGGGACGACCGCCAACACGGTGGTCGCGGGCGTCGCGCCGCAGCCGGTCCCCGCCGCCCGCCCGCGCCCCAGGCACCGGCCGTGACCGGGGCCGTGACCGGGGCCCCGGCCGGAGGCGGACGGCTGGCCGGCCGGGTCGTCGTGGTCACCGGCGCCGCGCGGGGCCAGGGCGCGGCCGAGGCCCGCGCCCTGGCGGCGGAGGGCGCGACCGTCGTCGCCACCGACGCCCGGCCCGCCGACGGCTGCCGCGCCCTGGACGTCACCGACCCGGCCGCCTGGGCCGCGCTCGCCGCCGACCTGCGCGCCGAACACGGCGCGGTGCACGGCCTGGTCAACAACGCGGGCGTCACCTGGCGGGCCCGGCTCGGCGAGGTCAGCGCGGAGGACTTCGCCCGCGTCCACGCCGTCAACGCCACCGGCCCGCTGCTCGGCATGCAGCACCTGGCCCCGCTGATGCCGCCCGGCGGGTCCATCGTCAACGTCGGCTCCGCGGCCGCGCTGACCGCGCACTACCCCGTCGCGTACACCGCCAGCAAGTGGGCGCTGCGCGGCCTCGCCAAGGCCGCCTGCGTGGAGCTCGGCCCGCGCGGGATCCGGGTGAACACCGTCCACCCCGGCTTCATCGAGACCGAGATGACCGCCACCGCCCCGCCCGCGTTCCGCGCGGCCAACCTGGCCGAGACCCCGCTCGGCCGCACCGGCACCGTCGACGAGGTGACCCCGCTGGTGGTCTTCCTGCTCTCCGACGACGCCTCCTTCATCACCGGCGCCGAGATCCCCGTCGACGGCGGCTACACCGCCCACGGCGGCGCCAAGTCGATCTCCGACGCGCTCCGGCCCGCCGGCTGACCGCCCGGCCCGGGAGGCGGGGAGAGCCGCCCGCCGGCCGACGGGCCGTCAGCGGTGGCGGGCGGGCCGGTGGGCGAGGACGAGCGTGAAGCCGACGGCGCCGAGGACGATCAGGACGACGCCGCTGACCAGCAGGGAGGCGGGCGGGCGTCCGCCGCCGGTGGCGGCCAGCTCCTCGGCCGCCCCGGCGCGGGCCGGGGCGGAGAGGGTGGCGGTGGCCGGGGGAGCGGCGGTGTCGTTCCCGGCGGAGACGGGCAGCGGGCGGGCACCGAGCACCTCGGTGCGGGGGGTCGGCCCGGAGGCGGCCCCGGCCCGGTCGGCCGGGGCCGGCTCCGCGTTCCCGGCGGACGGCGCCCCGGCGGCGGGCGCGTCCGGGCGCGCGACCCGGAGCGTGGTGTGCGCGGCGGCCCCGGGGGCGGCCGCGGACCCGGAGCGGACCGCGAGCCGGACGTCCACCTGCTGCGCGGCGGCGTCGCGGGCGGTGAGGGAGAGCCGGAAGGTGTACCGGGCGCTCCCGCCCGGCGCGATGTCGGTGACGGGGGAGGCGCCGCCGCGCAGCGAGAGGTCGCGGTCGGCCGCCAGCGGCAGGGACTTCCAGCCCGCGGGGGTCTCCACCTGGAGCAGCAACTCGTCGGCGCGCAGGGCCTCGTGCGCGTCCCGGGCGGCGTCGTTGCGGAAGGCGGGCAGCGCGGCGGCGCCGGTGAGGGCGGCGCCGCCGGTGTTGCCGATCTCCGCGGTGAACTCGACCGGGGCGCCGCCCGCGACCAGCGTCCGGTCCGCGGGCGGCAGGATCGCCACCGAGGCGGCCGGTGCCGCTTCTCCGGCGGTCGCCGTAGCGGAGGCGGTCGGGGACGCGGACGCCGTCGCGGGGTCGGACCCGGTGGCGGAGGGGGAGGGCGGCGCCGGGGTCGGGGTGGCGGTCGTCCCTTCGTCGGAGGCCCAGGCGGTGCCGCCGAAGGCGAGGGTGGTGCCCAGTACGGTACCGGCACCGAGAACGGCGAGACGGAGACGGATGGTCACGGGAGTTCCCCCAGGGACGGAAGCGACTGGCAGCGCGTTCGGCGCGCGTGCCCCCCGTCTCCCCCCTGCCGTCCGGAGAATGCCGCCCGATCCCGGCCCGCCCGTCGGGTCGGGGTGCGGGCGGGTCAGGCGCGGTGGGCGAGGGTGAACTCCCAGGCGTCGGCGACGATCCGGTCGAGTTCGGGGCGCTTGGGCGTCCAGCCC
>NZ_JNWZ01000113.1 GCF_000716545.1 Kitasatospora phosalacinea | reverse complement strand
GCAGCAGCGGACACGGCCTGGGCGGTGACGGCGGCGACCAGGCGCTCGCCGGTGCCAGGCAAGTGCGCTGCGGCCCGGTCGGCCCGGTTCGGCCGGATCAGCGGGGTTTCGGGCGGTCGGTACGGGCAGTGAGGGCGCGCAGGTGGACGTGGGTGGTGGCGGCTTCGGCTCCGGTGAGGTCCGCGACCACGTCCAGGGGCAGGTTGAGGACGGTGTGCAGGAGCAGGGCGTCTTGCTGGGGCGGCTCCAGGTGGGCGGTGGGCCGCAGCCGGGCGGGGTCGGCCAGGGCCCGGACGTGGTCGCGGACCGCCTGCCAGGCGCAGGCGGCGGGGCTGGCAGTGGACAGGACGTGCTGCCGGATCTCGGCGAGGGCGTCGAAGGCGTCGTCGGCGCGCAGGAGCAGTTCGGCGTAGCGCAGGTAGTTGTAGTGGTGGAGGTCGTAGGGGGCGGTCAGGTCGAGGCGGCGGTGCGGGCGGGCGGTGCGGACAGGCATGGTGGTGGCCCCTTGGGTCGGCGGGGCGGACGGGGTGTCAGTTCGTGGACGGGCGGGTGGCCCGTCGGGGTGGGCGTGTGCGGCGCGGGATGCGGATGGGCAGGCCCGCGGGTGTGTAGCCGCTGAAGGGCAGGTGCGGTACCGGGCCGTGCTCGGCGGCTTCGTGGACGGTGAGTCCGTGGGAGTGCAGGAAGTGCAGGTCGTCGCTGGTGAGGTCGGCGGCGGACGGCTGGGCCGCTGTGGTGGCCGCGTCAGGGAGCGGCGCGGTGGTGGGGGCGCTGCTCCGGAACAGGCGCAGCCGCGCGCCCTGGCCGGGGCGCTCGACGGTTCCGATTGCGCTCGGCAGCGTGCAAGGTGATCGGACGGGCGGTGGCAACGGGCAAGGCAGGCAGGCCGATCGAGATGAGTGGATCACATCGGTCGCAGCCTGCCGTATCCGGTCCAGGAGGGCCCGGTAGCGTCCTCGAAGTATGGATACGAGTGCAGAACCCGAGATGATCGACATTCCCGCCGGACAGATCGTCTTGTCAGACCGGCGCACGCAGCGCAGCTGGGCGGTTGAGCTTGCGCCCTACCAGCTCGCGGCGTATCCGGTCACCCGGGCGCTTCACGCCCGGATCGCCGACCAGCATCCGATCGCGGCCTACGGGGACCGGCTACCCGTCGCTAGCGTTTCCTGGTGGGATGCCGTCCGGTTCTGCAACGCGCTGTCCCAGCGCGACGGGTTCTCCCCCGTCTACCACTTCCAGGCTGACGGCGAGGAAATCGAGTGGGACGCATCCGCCGATGGGTACAGACTGCCGACAGAAGCCGAGTGGGAGTACGCCTGCCGCGCCGGGACTACGGGGCCGCGGTACGGCCCCCTCGACGAGATCGCTTGGTATCGAGGCAACTCGACCGAGCGCATCCATGAGGTGTGCCGCAAGCGGCCCAATCCGTGGGGCTTTCACGACACGTTCGGCAACGTGTGGGAGTGGTGCTGGGACATCTACGACGCCGAGGTGTACGGCACCTACCGGGTACTGCGCGGCGGTGGATGGTTCGACGAGCACTGGAGCTGCAGGGCCTCCGTCAGACGCCGCAGCCACCCGACCTTCCGAGTCGAGGACGTAGGATTCCGCATTGCGCGCACTGTGACGCGCTGATCGTCTTGGGATGCCCGGCCCGCCCGCTGCGGGCGTGCTGGTGGAGGCTTCGAAGTCAGCCTCCGAAGGACTTCCGGAGCCGACCACCAAGTCACCCACCCACTGCCGACCGGTGCGGTACGGCCACGGGTTGATCGCGGCCCTGCCGGGGGCGGCCGTTCGGTCGCCCGGGAAGCGGAACATCGATGGAAGGGGGGCGGGCCCGCCCCCCCCTTCGCCGATCCGGGTGCTGCAGTGCAGTGGGTGGCTCGCCGGTGGCCGGCGCCGTCCGCGCTGGTGGCGTCAGTGGATGATTCGCTCCACGATCCAGTCGACCAGTGTCTTGGTCACCTGGCCGTGCACGGTGTTCTCGCAGTCGCACGTGAACTCGTCGAGCGCGCTCTTCTCCCCGGCCGCCTCGACCTTCTCGTACGGGTTGACGTCCCATTCGGCCGGGTCGTAGTCCAGCGCGACCGCGCTCACGGAGGGGACGAAGCAGCTGAACCCGTACTCCTGCGGGATGTCGGCCCCGAGTGCCGCGGCGATCTTGCCGAAGGAGTCGAGGGTGCCGCCGGGCGCGCCGTCGAGGCCGGGGACGTACGAGGTGAAGCCCCGTCGCACCTGGCCGGCGGCCCGCATCTCACCGATCGGCTTGCGCTCGCCGCCGTCGGGCTGGAGGTTCGCCTGGGCGTAGACGACCAGCGGCACCTGCCGCTTGAACACCTCCTTGCCGGGCGGCAGGTTGCGGCCGGTACCGTTGCCGGTGCCGTTGGCCACGCCCAGCTTGCGCGGCCGCTGCGGGAACTGGCCGAGGTTGCGCAGGTCGTCCAGGAACTGCTTGCGCAGGTCACTGGAGGTGGTGACGGGACCCGAGTACTTCGCGTTCGGGACCCACGCGTACAGCAGCTGCTGCGCGGCGGGGCTCCTGATCAGCTCGGCTTCCTTGACCTCGCCGGGCTTGGCCGGCAGCGATTCGAAGAAGTAGGCCATCTGCTGCAGGACCAGCGGGATCCAGGCGCCGTTGTGCGGAGAGTCCCACGAGAGGTAGGTGGCGGTCTGGTGGTCCTGGTGCTGGTCCTCCATCTCGGCGAGGGCGTAGCGGGTGATGAGTCCGCCCATGCTGACACCGCCGACGATCAGCGGTTCGTCGCCGCGCCTGTCCTGGATGGCCTGTTGGATGGCGCTGATGACCACGCCGGCGTTGGCCTGGATGTAGGTGTGCCGCTCTTCGAAGCCCACCAGGACGACGTCGACGCCCGCGGTGAGCAGCTGGTCGAGGAAGCCCGTGCTGCCGCCCGGGTAAGGCGCGTTGAAGTGGGCGAACAGCCCTGGCAGGTCACTGCGTCCGTAGTTGAAGCCGTCCGCGAAGATGAACGGCCGCTCCAGCGCGTCGTGGCCGTCGGCGAGGTAGACCGCAGCCTCCCCGGTGGCCAGCCGCCCCTGGTACGGCCGGGCGGACTGCAGCTGCCAGGTGTGGTTCGGCTGCCGGTCACCGGCGCGCGCCGTGCCCATCGGCGTGCCGAACCAGGGGCCCTGCGGCAGGTTCTTGGCGAACTCCGCCGCCTTGTCCGCCGAGGACTCCTCCTCGGTCCGCGTCCACGTCAGCTCGACGTCGATCCTTGCTTCCTGTGCCATGGGGCATTACCGCCTCTGCGTAGGTGTTGTTCACGGGCCCGCCACAGCCCAACGCGATCGCGGGCAGTGCGCGGGATCGGTGACAACTCCCGGTGGGACGGGAATCCGCTGCCTGCCTTCACAGTGATCGACTGTAACGGTGCAATCACTCATTGTGCCGAATGTTCGCACAGAAACCGGTCCGCCTCGCCGCGGGGCAGGGTGGTAGGCGGGCCGCCACGGCCCACCCCTTCGCCGTTCCCGCTCGCCATCTCCACAGCGCCGCGCATCCGCACGCCCGCCCGATCCGGCTTGCAAGCGGGTGCCTGACCGGAGCGGACAGGCCGCGCTGGGGATCCGTGTCGGCCTGTCCACGGTGGGAGTCCGTCTTCGCTCCGAGGTGCTCTGCCCATCGGGGAAGCGGTAGCCCTTGCTCCCCCCTCTGGGCGCTGTGATCAGCTGACGTTTCCGGTGGAGATGGCGGTGGTGCGGTCGAAGTCCGGTGCGATGCCGAGTCCAGCGCATGACGCTGGCAGCCCTTCAACCCTCCGGCCGCCCACCCGCCCGACCGCTCGTCTTCCCCTCCGGCCGCCAACGCCCGGGTCAGCGGGCCGGGGCCGTGCGGGACCCACCTGATCCGTCCCTGAGGCAGCCCCGAAACCCCCCTGAGAACAGGAGAGTTGGCCGGGGAGCCGCATTACGGTGCTCCCTCGTGAACAGACGGACGTTTCTGACCCCCTCGGCCCTCTCCGGCCTGGCCGGTACGGCGGGCCTGATCTCCGGATGCAGTTCCGGCTCCGACTCCGGGCGGCGCGGGGCTCCGCCGCTCGACCTGTCCGCCCCGCTGCGGATCCCGCCGCTGCTGCACCCCGAGCGGGACAGCGACGGGGTGCGGCGCTACGAGCTGACCATGCTCGCGGGCAACTCCGAGCTGCTGCCTGGCACCTCGACCGCCACCTGGGGCTTCAACGGGGCCTTCCTCGGCCCGACGCTGCGGGCGAGCCGCGGGGAGCAGGTGGCGATGACCGTCCGCAACACCCTTCCGGAGGCGAGCACCGTGCACTGGCACGGCATGCGCCTGCCCGCCGCGATGGACGGCGGCCCGCACCAGATGGTCGCCCCGGGGGCGGCCTGGACCCCCACCTGGACGATCGACCAGCCCGCCGCCACCACCTGGTACCACCCGCACCCGCACGGGGCGACCGCCCAGCACGTCTACCGCGGCTTGGCCGGCCTGTTCATCCTCGACGACGGCCACGACCCGGGGCTGCCCACCGCGTACGGCGTCGACGACGTCCCGCTGATCCTGCAGGACAAGAAGTTCACGGCCGACGGCGCGCTGAACGGCGACCCGCTCAAGGACACCTTCGGCATCCTCGGCGACCGGATCCTGGTCAACGGGACCTACAACCCGCGCTTCGACGTCACCACCGAACGCGTCCGACTGCGGGTGCTCAACGGATCCAACGCCCGCCTCTACCACTTGGTGTTCGCCGACCGCCGCCGCTTCCACGTGGTCGCCACCGACGGCGGGCTGCTCACCGCACCCGTCGAGACGGACGCCCTCGCCCTGTCCCCGGGTGAACGCGCCGAGATCGTGGTCTCCTTCGCACCGGGCGACAACGTCGTGCTGCGCACCCTGGACAACGGCGTGGACCTCGCGAAGGGCGATTTCGACCTGATCCGTTTCGTCGCCGACGGCCGGCCCGCCCCCTCCCCGCCCCTACCGGCCGCCTTCGCCGCGTTCACCCCGATCGTCCCGCCGGCCGATGCGAAGGTCCGCCGCTTCACCCTGAACGGGCACGACGCCGTCAACGGCAGACCGATGGACATGTCCCGGATCGACGAGGTGGTCCCGGCCGGGGCCGTCGAGATCTGGGAGATCGAGAACAACGTCTACTCCCACAACTTCCACATTCACGAGGTCGCGTTCCAACTCCTGGACAGCGGCGGGAAACCGGCCTCCGGATACGCCGGCGGCCACAAGGACACCGTGTTCGTCCCGGGCAAGAGCACCGTCCGCCTGGCCGTGCGCTTCGGCACCTTCACCGACCCGTCCGCGGCGTACATGTACCACTGCCACATCCTGCGCCACGAGGACTCCGGGATGATGGGCCAGTTCGTGATCGTCGAACCCGGCACCGAGGACACCGCCCCGCGCACCCTCCCACCAGCGGGAACGGGCACCTCGCACCAGCACGGAAACACCGAGCGCTGATCCCCGATCGGGTTTGTCAGGGGCTGGGTGGCGGACGGGTCGGCACGGCCGACGCCTACGTCCACCAGGTCACCGACCTCCTCGCCCGAAAGGCACCCGGCCTGATCCGGGCCCAGCGCGAGACCTATCCGGAGTACGTCCTGGTCGACGGCGCCCTCGCCGAGTGCGACCGCGCCGGAGACGGGCGCGCCGACTACTCCGGAAAACACCGCCGTCACACCCGTCCTGACGACAAGCTGCGGGACTTCCCTGCCACCGAGGCGGCGGCTGACGCATCGGCCTTTGCCCGCTGACCGCGCGGCCCGGTCGGTGCGCCCCAGCACGGGTCTGCGCTGGGGCGCGGGGAGGCTGAACGAGCGTCGGAAGGCAGGTCGCGCTGCGGGGCTTGCAGCGAGTCCCGGATCCCGCGGGGAAGGGCGGCACGGCAGCCGGGGCGGGCTCGGCTTGGTCGGCCGGGACGTCGGCGAGCGGCGCCGGGGCGGCGGCCGCGGGGGCCCGCTTCTCGGCCGGGGTGGGCTTTGCCGCCGAGGTGGCGGGGCGGCAGAAGCCGCCGAGGTGCATCGGGCGCCCCTGGGCGCGGTAGATCGAGGGCTGCCCGCACTGTACGCACGGCGCGGCGGGGCCCATCACCAGCGAACCGTCAGGGCGCTGATCCAGCGCCACACCCTGCTGCGGTGCGGCGGTGGCCGGCTGCTGCAGCGGTGCGACGGATGCGGCCGGGGCCGGCTTGGCCGCGGTGGGCTGCTCGGGGGCGGGGAAGCGGGAGGCCAGGTCCTCCGGCAGGCAGGTGTAGGCCGGGGCGACGTCCGGGCCCGGAACGGCGCTGGCGTCCTCGCCACTGCGTCACCAGCTTCGAGCCCACCCGCAGCGCGGCGGCGATCTGAGCGGGCGTCAGTCCGGCCGCTAGGCGCGGCCGCTTGCGCTCCGCCAGGGCCGGCAGGCCGGTGCTCACCGCGGCGAGCAGCGCGTCCACCAACTCGAACAGCTCGTCGGACATCGTCTCTACTCCTCCTCGTCGGTGGCGTTGGTGGTCGGAAGGGCCCACCCGCAGGATCGGACGGATGAATCTGCAGCCGGAAGCAGACGTGGGCAACCGCGAAGGGGTATCGCTGTCGGCAGGATCCGAAAGAGAGGACGTACCGTGAGGCGTGCGCTGATCGTGGTAGACGTGCAGAAGGACTTCTGTGAGGGTGGCAGCGTTCCGGTGAAGGGCGGCGCGGACCGCGCCACGGCCATCGCCGACCTGGTGCGACGTTCGGCGGGCAGCAAGTACGCGCATGTCGTCGCCACCCGGGACCACCATGTCGACCCGGGCGGCCACTTCTCCGACCGGCCGGACTTTTCCACCTCGTTCCCGGTTCACTGCGTGGTCGGCAGCGAGGGCGGCAACTTCCATCCGAACTTCGCACCCGTCGCGACGGACGGCGCCGTCGACGAGGTGTTCTACAAGGGCGCACACTCGGCCTCGAAGAGTGGCTTCGAGGGCTCGACCGAGGAGGGCACGCTGCTGGCGGACTGGCTGCGCGCACGCGACGTCAGCGCAGTGGACGTGGTCGGCATCGCCACCGACCACTGCGTGAAGGCCACCGCGCTGGACGGCGCCCGCGCCGGCTTCACCGTCCGTGTCCTGCTGGACTACACCGCCGGCGTAGCCGCCGACAGCACCCGCACCGCCCTCGACGAGATGCGCCATGCGGGCGTACACCTGACCGGCCGCCCCGTCGTACTCTCTTGATCGAGGCACGGACCCCAGCCACGCCACCCCATCGGTGCGGCGCACCGATCCGTTGCCGCCGCGACGCCCGGTCGGCCACCGCGCGTACAGCTACGGCAGGATCCGCGCCGCCCACCGCGGGCGGCGCGGATCCTGCCGCCACCCGCCGTCCCGGACGTTACGCCAGCCCTCCCGTCTCGTAGGCGGCGGAACGGGGATGCCCGCGGCATCCCGGCCGTCGACCAGCACCGCCGTGCGACCCTGCCAGTGGGTGGAGCGAAGCTGATGGGACTCCCTGGATTTGGCTCTGACCGGACTTCCGTGAAGCAGCAGTGTTGATCACCAGCGTCTGCGCAGGGCGGGGCCGACGGCGAGCCGGGGATTGGGAAGTGCTCGCTGCGATTGTGTTCGTGGCGACCTCGGGCTGCACCTGGCGCCAGCTCCCGCCGATCTTTGGGGCCTGCCGGCAGACGGTCCACCGGCGCTTCACCGGTCACGACTATGGGAGACTGGTTCAGTTCGATCCGTCATGTCCGTTCTAGGAGAAGGTCCGTGAGAGACACCGCGATTTCCGATGCACTGGCCGAGGCAGGGCTGGTCCTGCTGCCGGTCCCCGTTCCGGCGGAGGTGTGTCCGCCCCAGGGGGCGTGGGTGACGTCCTGCTCGCCCGCGGACGGTCGGCTCGACGAGAGCGTCGACCTCGCGCAGCCCGACGGCCTGGAGAGGTTCGACGAGGCGTGGCTGCGCCTGGCGACCCGGATGGGCCTGTTCGCCGAGGACGGGGCTTTCCTGCTCGGCGTCACCCTGGACCCGGAGAACGAGTATCCGGTCTGGACGCCGGTGCGGCTCACGGAGCGCTGGAACGTCTCGGGCCGCAACCCGGGCACCATCTCCGGACCGATCGGGGGCGGTCTGCTGGCGGCCTCCTTGGACGGCGAGGTGATCATCGCCGGAACGACCTGGCAGGACGGAACGGCTTCGGCGGTCGGGGTACCGCACCCCTACCGCGCCGAACCGATCCGCCGCTACGTGCAGGCACTCCTCGACGGCGGCGAGCTCCCGGCCGGTTCCGAGGACGGCGTTCGAAGCTGGCTCGGTCGGGGCTGACACAGACCGAGGCGCGACAGCAAGCGGATGGCCGCCACACCCCAACGGGCTGACGAAGGGGACCTTCACGGAATTCCGGCCAGAACCATTTCAGCGTGTCCGCTCACACCCTCGAACCGATCGCGGCGGCCGCCGCCAGGCGGACGCGAAGGGGGAGGCCGAGCGCCGGTGAGCGGCCCCGCCCTGAACCGACCGCGTCCAACCCGCCCACCACCACCCGACATCAGAACCAGGCGCGCAGAGAGGTATGTCGGGCCGGTGAGAACAGCCGGATCCTCGGCCTGGGCTGCGGGGACGTCCGGGCGGCGGGCGCGGGTGCGGACCCCTGAACGAGCGCCAGACGAGCAGGTAGACGAGCACCTAAGCGAGCCGCCAAACGAGACCCCGCCCGGCCGCACCGATCGCCGTCGCTGCCACCGGCAGTCGTGCGGCGACGGCGGACTTACGCGCTACTGGGCCGAGTTGCCGCCGGTCCAGCTGTGGTTGGCGGCGCGGTGGTGGCGGGAGACTGCGACGTCCCGGTCGATCTGGGCGCGGTGAGCCTCGGCGTGGTCATACGCGTAGCGCTTGGTGCGGAAGGGTTTGGCGGCCGCCCGGGCGGCCGAGGCGGCGAGTGCGAGCAAGCGCGGCATGACGATTCCCCCGTCTGTCACCGAGACCCGGACAGGGCTCGTGTGCCACGGTGGTACCCGGCGAGAAAGCGGTCAAGCTTCATGGAAAATTCGGAAGTCGGAGGCGATGGTTTGCCGGTCGATGACCCTGCTCATGGCCCGCCGCCTGGCCCGGCCGCGGTCTTCGCAAGCGTGAAACGTCCCGGCACCGGCTCGGCCAGCCGCAGGCGCCGAGGAGCTCGCGCAGCGTCGCCGGTCCCGTCCCGCACGACCACCACCCACCACCGAGGGGCGCGGACAGGGACGTCGGATTTCCCGGGGCCCGTCATCAGCCCTGTGGCCTGGGCGGACGGGGTGGCCGGGGTGGGGCGGTGGCATCAGGCGGCCCGGCGAGCGGGGCATCAAGTGGGGCATCAGGTGGTCCCTGCGGCCCTGCTGGGTCCCGGGCGGGCCTCCCCGGCCGGGGTTGCTCGGCTGTGCAGCGGCGGGGGCGGTCCGCCCGGCCGGGCGGCGGAAACCCGGTCTCCGGCCGGCGCGCAGCAGGTGGTCCTCCCTCCCGGTCCACCTGGTGCCGCACCTGCTCCGCTCTGCCGCTCGGGGACTTCGCCCGGCCCCGGAAGGGGCCAGGGAGAAGTAGTCGGCGCCGGTGGACAGTGGACAAACAGGCGGTGGGCTGGGCGGAGGCCGGTCCGGGCGACGGGGTTGAGGCAACCTCAGGGGCAACCGCAGAGGCAACTCCAGGAGCAACCTCAGACGCAACAGCGGTCGAGGCCGGGCGCGCCGTCAGGCCGGGTTGTGCCGGGACACGTTAGTTGTCACCCGAACAAGTTCGTTGTCACCGCGGAGAATGCCTCACAGCACTAGGCTTCGCGCATGCCGAGCCAGTACCACCCAGGGCCGTTGCAAAGTCCTGTGATCTTGTGACTGTGTTGGTCAAGCGATGCCGAGGAGGTCGAGCGGGCGGGTGAAGGGCTCGTAGGAAGCGTGAC
>NZ_JNWZ01000112.1 GCF_000716545.1 Kitasatospora phosalacinea | reverse complement strand
AACAAGGAGTATCGTCGGCAGCGTCAGATGTGTATAAGAGACAGGCCTCGCCCTCGACGCTGGTCGCCGTGCCGCCGCCGGACACCCCGGCCGCCGGTCCGGGCCCGATCGAACCCTCGGTCTGGGCGACCGTCCTGCTCGTCACCGTCCTGCTGCCGGCCGCGCTCGCGGCCCTCGCCGGGCAGCACTTCGCGTTCTCCAGGAGGAGCCGTTGAATCCCGCTCCGTTGTTCGGCGCCCTCGGGGCCATGGCGCTCGCGGTGGGCGCGCTCGCGGTGGCGCACCGCCTGCGCCCCGAGGTGCCGGAGGGCGAGCCGTTCCCGGAACCGCACCCCACCCTCGGGGCGATCGGCTCCGGGCTGCTGTCCGGGTTCACCCTGCTGACCGGTTTCCTGATCGCCACCGGCTGGGCCGCGCACAGCACCGGCATCGTCCCGCCCGACGGCCTGTACATCGCGGACCTCGCGGCGGGCGGCGCCGTCCTGCTCTACCCGTCGCTCGCGGGGCTGCCGTTCACGCCCCGGTACATCACGGCGGTGTGCCTGTTCGGGCTGCTGGTCGGCTACGTGATGGTGACGGCCGTCCAACTCCGGCCGTAGGGACCGCGCCGGGGACCGTGCGGGGAGGGGGAATGGGGTGCCCCGCCGGCCCGTGGGTGGGGGGTGGCCGGCGGGGCTGGGGAGGATGGTTCAGGAGGTGGTGCAGGCGGTGCCGTTCAGCGTGAAGGCGCTCGGGGTGGTGTTGTTCGACCCGTAGGTGGCCTGCAGGCCGAAGCTGGTGGACGCGCCGGCCGCCAGGGTGCCGTTGTAGCCGAGGTCGGTGGCGGTGACGACGGCTCCGCTCTGGGTGACCTTGGCGTTCCAGGCGCTGGTGATCTTCTGGTCACCGGGGAACGTCCAGCCGAGCTTCCAGCCGGAGATCGTCGTGCTGCCGGTGTTCTTCACCGTGACGTCGGCGGTGAAGCCGCCCGCCCAGGAGTTGGCCCGGTACGCGATCGAGCAGGAAGCGTTCCCGGTCGGCGGCTGCGAGGACGGGGGCGGCGAGGACGGCGGCTGGGAGGACGGCGGCTGCGAGGTGGGGGGCTGGCTGGACGGGGGCGGCGAGCTCGGGTCGGCCGCGTTGACCGCCAGCTGGTAGGCGATGTCGGGGACGAACGTCCCGGCCGCGGCGGCGCAGCCGTCGGCCTCGCCCGGGGGCTTGATCCACAGGAAGGCGTCGATCGCGCTGTCGTTGGTCGCGGCGGTCGGGTAGTTGCCGATCTTGCGGCCGGTCGGGTCGCACCAGGCGCTGCCGGCCGGGCCGTTGCCGTTGCGGCTGGTGTCGATGACGGCGTGCAGGTTGCCGGGGTTGCCGAGGGCACCCAGCAGGTTGTGGGCGAACGAGGCTTCGTTGGAGGTGGTGTTGAAGTTGGAGACGTTGGTGAAGAAGCCGTCCGAGTTCAGCACGCCCGCGCTGCGCAGCCGGTTGGCCTGCTCGGAGGGGGAGTTCCAGGTGGAGTGGCCGCCGTCGAGGTAGACCTTGGCGTTCGGGTCGGCGGCGTGGATGGTGGTGACGGCGCGGGCCAGCGAGGCGAAGCGGTCGTTCTGTTGCTGGGCGCTGAGGCAGGTGGTGAGCGCGACCGAGTCCGGCTCCAGCACCACGACCGCGCGCGAACTGCCGAGCCCGGCCGCGAACTTGCCGACCCAGGCGTCGTACGAGGCGAGGTCGGGGGCGCCGCCGGCCGAGGCGCCGCCGCAGTCCCGGTTGGGGATCATGTAGGCCACCAGCACCGGCACCTGGCCGGACTGGGAGGCGGCCGAGGTGATCGTGCGGACGTCGGAGGTGATGGTGTCCGGGCGGTAGTTGGCGAACCAGATGCCCTGCGACTGGCTGGCGATCCGCTTGGAGATCACCGGCGCCCGGTAGTCCCCGGGGTTGGCGGCCGCCCACCTGACGGCCTGGGAGGTCGGGTCCTTGTAGAACTGGGTGTCCGGGGCGAGGCTGCCCTGCACGGCGGCGCCGGCGCCGCCCTGGGCGGCGGCCACCAGGCCGACGGCGGCGGTCACGGCGGCGAGGGCGAGGGCGGCGGCGCGCCGGGTCGGCCTGGCGGGCGTGACGGCGGTGCGCGGGTGGGGGTCGGGGGTGTGCACGGTGTCCTCCGGGGGTGCTCTCGGGTGGGAGAGGCGGCCGGCATCGAGGTGGGGGCATGCTGACCGGGGACGATGCGGGAACCGGAGCGTGGGAGCGCTCCCGCAGCGGACCGCGGCCGATGCTAGCGGCCCGACCCGCCCCGGCGGCAGGCCCCCGCACGCCGCGAACTCCCGCCCCACCGCCCGCCCTCGACCGGCTTCCGCCCTGTCGAACTGCTGTCGAAGGGGCCCTTCGCACACGTTCCGTCCCACTTCGGAAGGGGGTCGGAAAACCCGCCGCGACCGAGAAACTTTCACGCCCGGGAAGGGCCGGAACGGCCGGAACGGCGAGGACGGCGGGAGCCGCGGTCAGGCCGCGGTCAGGCCGCATCGACCGGCAGTTCGGCGAGCCGCCATTCCAGCATGCCGCCGTCGAGCCGCAGGGCCCGCCGGCCCCGGGCGCGCAGCAGGCGGACGGCGTCGTGCGCGAGGGCGCAGTAGGCGCCCCGGCAGTAGACCACGACCTCGGTCTCGGCGGGGAGTTCGCCGATCCGGTCGGCGGGCTCCTCGACCGGGAGGGAGAGCGCGCCGGGGATGTGCCCGGCGGCGTACTCCTCGGCGGGGCGGACGTCGAGCGCGACGGCCCGTCCGGCGGCGACCAGGGCGGGCAGTTCCTCCCGGGTGAGCGTGTCGTCCTCCTCCGGGCCGAGGTAGGCGGCCAGGGCGGGGGCGACGGCGGCCTGGTGGCGGGCGGCGACCAGGCGCAGTCGGGCGAAGAGGGCGGCGACGTCGTCCCCGGCGAGGCGGTAGTGGACGCGGACGCCGTCGCGGCGGGTGGCGACCAGCCCGGCCTGCTTGAGGATCTGGAGGTGGGCGGAGGCGGTGGTGAGGTTGAGGCCGGCGGTTCTGGCGAGCGCGTCGACGGTGCGCTCGCCCTGGGCGAGCAGGTCGAGCAGTTCGAGTCGCTTGCCGTTGGAGAGCGCTTTGCCGGTGGTGGCGAACGCCTCGTACAGCTCGCTCTTCGCGGCCCGGTCCGCCATGGCGGTCACCCCGTTCCTCGCGGACTCCATGGAATAAGGGTACTGCGGTCGACCACCTCACCCCTGCGGCTCGCGGACGGGTTCGGGCAGGTCGAGCGTGGCGACCTGCTCGCCCATCGCGAGCATCCGGTTCAGCAGCGCGGGCCGGCTCAGCAGCGTGTTGCGCAGCCACAGCCCGCGGGCGGTGCGCGGGGCGAGGAAGGGGCCGGTGCGGTCGCCGCCGCGCTGGCAGCGTTCGGCGTAGGGCCGGACGGTGCGCTCGTAGCGGGTGAGCGCGGCGCGGTGGTCGCCGTCGGCGCGGGCGAGTTCGGTGGCCAGGACGTACGCGGCGACCAGGGCGGTGCCGGTGCCCATGCCGCCGATGGTGGCGCCGCAGGCGGCGTCGCCGAGCAGGGCGATCCGGCCGTCGGACCAGGCGGGGACGTCGGCGCGGCTGATCGAGTCGACGTACAGGTCGCGGTCGTCGACCTCGTCCAGGGTGTCGAGCAGGTGCGGGACGGGGTGCGGCAGGTCGGCGAAGCGGGCGCGCAGCAGGGCCTTGAGCCGGGCGGGGTCGTGCCGGTCGAGGGCGAGTTCGGGCGAGGCGAACAGCAGGAAGGCCCCGGCCAGTTCGGGGTCGCGGGGGTCGGCGCCGGCGGCGGCGAGCCGGCCGGGGGTGTTGGTGCCGGTGCTGCCGGCGGGCAGGCCGAGGCGGTTGGCGAAGGGCCAGGTGGCGGCGTAGTAGCCGAGGTGGCGGACGTACCGCCGTTCGGGGCCGAAGGCGAGGGCGCGGGTCCGGGAGTGCAGCCCGTCGGCGCCGATCACCAGGTCGAAGCGGCGTTCGGGGGCGTGCCGGAAGGCGACGTCGACGCCCTCGGCGTCCTGGCGCAGGGCGGTGACGGTGTCGCCGAACAGGTACTCGGTGCCGGGAGCGCTGTGCCGGTGCAGCAGCCGGGCGAGCTCCCCGCGCCGGATCTCCACCTCGCCGCCGGCGAACTCGGCGGGCAGGTGCAGCCGGGTGCGGCCGCGGACGTCGGTGAAGGTCATCGGGGTGCCGCCGGTCTGCCGCTCGCGCAACTCCTCCAGCAGGCCCATCCGCCGCAGCACGGTCAGGTGGGTGGGCCCGCGGAAGTCGACGGCCTGCCCGCCGGCCCGCAGCGCGGGGGCGAGTTCGACCACGGTGGGCCGGTGCCCGTACCGGGCGAGCCAGTACGCGAGCGCGGGGCCGCCGATGCCGGCGCCGGAGATCAGGATCCGCACGGGGTTCCTCCTGTTAATTGCGTCCACTGGACACAGTTCGATGCTGTGTACGGTAGACGCAGTTCCGGGTCGCGCACAAGGCCGGCCCCCGGCACGAGGAGGGGCCGTGACCGAACCGCACCCGGCGCTGCGGCTGCTGTGGGAGCCGCCCGCCCGACCGACCAGGGGGCCGAAGCCCGGCCTCACCCTGGAATCGATCGCCCGCGCCGGGATCGAGATCGCGGACGCCGAGGGCCTGGCGGCGGTGTCCATGCAGCGGGTCGCGGGGCTGCTCGGCCACACCAAGATGGCGCTCTACCGCTACGTGCCGGGCAAGGCCGAGCTGGTCGCCCTGATGATCGAACACACCGCGGGCGACCCCCCGCCCCCGAGCGGCGCCCCCTGGCGCGCGCAACTCACCGACTGGGCGCACCGGTTGGCCGCCGTCCTGACCGCCCACCCCTGGCTGCTGGACGCCCTCTCCGCCCCCCGCCCCACCGGCCCGCGCGAACTCGCCTGGCTGGAACGGGTGGTGGCCGCCCTGGACGGGCACGGCCTGACCGGCGCCGAACGGATGGACGCCGCCGTCCTGCTGATCGGCCACGTCCGCGCCATCGCCGCCCAGCACCGCCAGTCCGCCACCGGCTCCCCCGAGGCCGAACTCCTGCACGCCCTCGTCCCGCTGATCCACGCCCGCGCCGCCGACTACCCCGCCCTGGCCACCGCGCTCACCGAGCCCCCCGGCGGCCGCGACAACGCCTTCGACTTCGGCCTCGACCGCATCCTGGACGGCCTCGCCACCCTGATCGACCACCGCACCCGCACCCGCTGACCGGGCGGCCCGCCGTCAGCCCCGCGCCTCCCGCGCTGCCCGTACTTCCCGCACCTCCCGCGCCTCCCGCCTGAGCGCGACGTACAGCAGCGCCGCCGACACCTGGAGGGCGGCGAGGCCGGACGGACAGGACCGGACACCGCCGCCCACCGCCACCCACCGCCGGCGGCGCGGACGGCCGGGCCGGGGCACCACCGACCGGTGACGGTCGGTCAGGACTCGCGGCCGCGCGGGGCGGCGCGGTGGCGGCCGCGCCGGGCGGGGGAACGCGTCGCGGTGACGGCCGCGGCGACGACCAGCGGGGTGAGCAGCAGAACCATGGTGAGTTGCATCGTGGTGCCTCCGGGTGTCCGGGTGGTCCGGTTCCTGCTGGTGCGGTTACCCGTACCTGGCGCGGACATGTGGACCGGTCCGTCCGGGTCACCCGCCCGGACCGCGCCCGGCCCGGTTCCCGCCCGTCCGGTCGCCCGCCACCGGTGGATCTTCCCGGGCAGACGATCCGTCAATCTGCTTCCCGGGGGCGCTCGGGCAGCACGATCGGCGCGCCCCCGCGCGGGTGCGCCAGCACCTCCACGGGGTGCCGGTAGACCCGGCTGAGCAGGGCGGCGTCCAGGACCTCGCCGGTGGGGCCGGTGGCGACGGTGCGGCCGGCGTCCAGCAGGGCGATCCGGTCGGCGTGCGCGGCGGCCAGGGTGAGGTCGTGCA
The DNA here is from genome assembly GCF_000716545.1 of Kitasatospora phosalacinea. GTDB lineage: Bacteria > Actinomycetota > Actinomycetes > Streptomycetales > Streptomycetaceae > Kitasatospora > Kitasatospora phosalacinea. The sequence goes on along the minus strand of NZ_JNWZ01000112.1, from coordinate 4,158 downwards.
GGACGACGACCACGCCGCGTCCGGCGGCGGCGCGTTGCCGGGCGATCCGCAACACGAGTTCCTGGTGGCGCAGGTCGAGCGCGGCGGTGGGTTCGTCGAGCAGCAGCAGCGCGGTGTCCTGGGCGAGGATCCGGGCCAGGGCGACCCGGGCGCGTTCGCCGCCGGAGAGCGCGGTGAACGGGCGCTCGGCGAGGTGCGCGCACTCGGTGGCGGCCAGCGCGGCCGCGACGGCGCGCTCGTCCTCGGCGGCGGAGCGGGCGCCGGCCCAGGGGGCGCGTCCCATCCGGACCACCTCGGCGGCGGGGAACGGGAAGGACACCTCGTGGTCCTGCGGCAGCAGGGCGCGGCGGCGGGCGAGTTCCAGCGGTCGGTACCGGGCCAGCGGGCGGCCGTCGATCCGGACCTCGCCGCGCGCCGGGCGCCGGTCGCCGGCCAGTACGGACAGCAGGGTGGACTTGCCGGCGCCGTTGGGACCGAGCAGCGCCAGGATCTCCCCGGCGCGCACCTCCAGGTGGACGTCCGCCAGCAGTTCCCGTCCCCCGGCGGCGCAGCCGACGCCGTCGGCCTCCAGTAGCGCGGTCATGCCCAGCCTCCCTGGCGGCGTCGGGTGCGGCGCAGCAGCCAGAAGAAGAACGGGCTGCCGAGGAGTGCGGTCAGGACGCCGAGCGGGAGTTCGGCGGGGGCGGCCAGGGTGCGGGCGGCCAGGTCGCCGGCGACCAGGACGAGCGCGCCGCCGACGGCGGAGGCGGGCAGCAGGAAGCGGTGTCCGGGCCCGGCGAGCATCCGCAGCAGGTGCGGGACGACCAGCCCGACGAAGCCGATGATGCCGCTGACCGCGACGGCCGCGGCGGTGAGCAGGGCGACCACGGTGATCAGCACGATCCGCATCCGTTCGACGTCCACGCCCAGGTGCCGGGCCGAGCGTTCGCCGAGCGCGAGCAGGTCCAGGCGGCGGGCGTAGCGAGGGGCGACGGCCAGGCCGAGGGCCGCGAACGGCAGCACGGCCAGCACCTTGGCCCAGCCCGCCTGGGAGAGCGAGCCGAGCTGCCAGAACGTCACCTGGCTGATCGCGGCGGTGTCGGCGGTGAACAGCAGCAGCCCGATCAGGGCGCCGCAGAACGCGTTGACGGCGACTCCGGTGAGCAGCAGGGTGACCACCTCGGTGCGCCCGCCGCTGCGCGACACGGCGTAGACGACGCCGACGGTGAGCAGCCCGGAGGCGAACGCGGCGGCGGTGACGGTCCACGAGCCGAGCGCGTCCAGGCCGAGCACGATGCAGCCGACGGCGCCGACCGCGCCGCCTGAGGAGACGCCGATCACGGCGGGTTCGGCCAGCGGGTTGCCGAACACGCCCTGCATCAGCGCCCCGGCGCAGCCGAGCGCGGCGCCGACCAGCAGGGCCAGCACCACCCGGGGCAGCCGGACGTTCCACAGCACCGATTCGGGGACGCGCTCCAGGGCGTGGCCGCCGAGGTGGGCGCGGTGGGCGAGCGAGGCGAGGATGTCGCCCGGCGGGATGGCGTAGGCGCCGGTGCCGGCCGCGAGCAGCGCGCAGACCAGCAGGGCGGCGCCGAGTCCGGCCAGCAGCAGCGGGCGCCGGTCGCGGGCGGGCTGCTGCGCGCGCGGGGGCGCGGCGGTCTCGGGCAGGGTGGCGGTCACTGGGCGTCCCGGTGCAGTCGGGTGGCGATCTCGCGGAGCACCTGGGGGGTGCGCGGGCCGTAGGAGAGCAGGCGGCCGTCGTCGACGGAGACGATCCGGCGGTCGAGTCCGGCGGGGGTCTGGGCGACGCCGGGGAGCTTCAGCAGGCCGTCGACGCCGCCGACCGACTCCAGGCCCTTGCTCATCACCAGGATCGCGTCGGGCGCGGCCTCGACCAGGGCTTCGCTGGTGAGCGGGGTGAAGTCGCCGGTGAGGTGGGCGGCGGTGCCGGCGTCCTCGCCGCCGGCGGCCTCGATCAGCGAGGGCGCGCCGGAGTCGGGGCCGCCGAGCAGGAAGACGGAGGCGCTGCCGCGCAGGTACAGGAACGCCACCTTGGGGCGGGCGGCCCCGGCGGCCGGGAGCTGCGCCCGCACTTCGGCGATCTGCCGCTGCGTGCGCTCCTTGAGCCGCGCACCGGCCTCGGGGACGCCGAGCGCGGCGGCGACCGCGTCGATCCGGGGGCCGATGTCGGCCAGTTGCTTGGCGTCGTCCAGGACGATCAGCGGGACGCCGGCGGCCCGGATCTGTTCGACGGCCTCGGCCGGTCCGGTGCTGCGGTCGGCGAGCACCACGGTGGGGTGCAGGGAGAGCACGCCCTCGGCGGAGACCTCGTGGGCCTGGGTGATGACGGGGAGCTGCGCGGCCTGTTCGAAGGTGGTGGACACGTCCCGGGCCACCGCGCGGTCGCCGAGGCCGAGGCTGAACACCAGCTCGGCGAGGCTGCCGTTGAGCGGGATGATCCGTTCGGCGCTGGTGACGGTGGTCTGCCGGCCGTCCGCGGAGGGGACGGTGACGGGCAGTCGGGGAGTGGGCGGGTCGGGCAGCGCCTCGATCCGGTCCGGGTCGGCGGTGGCCGCGGCCGGTGCCTCCGGGTCGGTGGCGGCCCGGCCGGTGGCGCAGGCGCTCGCGCCGAGCAGGAGTCCGAGGACGGCGAGCAGGACGGCGGGGGCGGTTCTGGTCCGGTCGCGGAGGGTGCGGGTCAACCTCGGGCCTTTCTCGGTGCGTTGACGTTCCGTCGCGGCCGACCCGAGGGGGTCGTGGGCGGAACACTTGACCCATATATTAGGTTAGCCTTACCTCACTTAAACAGGGGGTGGTTTCTCCGCACCCCCCGCCACCTGCCCTCTTCCCCTCCGCCGAGGAGTGATCCGCCATACCCGTCCCCGGACGGCCACCCGTGCCACCCCGCCGCCCGGCCGGACGGGCGCGCACCGCGCTCGTGCTGCCGCTCGCCCTGCTGCTCGCCCTCGCCTGGCTCCCCGGCCGGGCCGCCGCGGCCGACCCGGCCGTCTCCGGCGGACGCCTCGACTGGGGGATCAAGCAGTCCTTCCTCAACTACGTCACCGGCCCGGTGGCGGGCGGCAAGTGGGCGCTCACCGGCGGCGCGGCCACCGTCGGCGGCTCGGCCTTCCGCTTCCACTCCGCGACCGGCGGCTACGACCCGTCCACCGGCGCGCTCTCCGCCGCCTTCCAGGGCGGGGTCCGCTTCACCGGCCACCAGGAGAACGGCACGAACGCGCTCGACCTCGCCCTCTCCCACCTCACCGTCAAGGCCACCGCCGACGGCAGCGTCGCCCTGTACGCGGACGTCAGCTCCAAGTCCCGGGAGAGCGGCAGGACCACCAGCACCGGCCAGGCCCGCCTGGCCGACCTCTCGCTCGCCGGCGTCTCGCTCAAGAACGCCACCGGCACCCTCACCCTCAGCAACGTCCCCGCGACGCTGACCCCGGCCGGGGCGGAGGCCTTCGGCGGCTTCTACACCGCCGGGACGCCGCTGGACCCGCTCACCTTCTCCGTGACGCTCAAGACCCCGGCGTCCACCCCGTCCGCGGCGCCCACCCCGTCCGCGACGGCCGCCGACCCCGTTCCGTCCGCCACCCCGTCAGCGTCCGCCACCCCGTCAGCGACCGCGTCCGCGACCGCCACCGCGCTCGACCGGGGCGCCCTCGACTGGGGCGTGCGCCGCACCTTCCGCGACTACGTCACCGGCTCCGTCGCCCGGGGCGGTTGGCAGCTCGGCGGCGGCGCGGCCGACGGCGGGGCCTTCTTCCGCTGGACGCCCGCCCACGGCAGCTGGGACCCGGACACCCGCACCCTCGACGCGGCCTTCGCCGGCGCCGTCCGCTTCACCGGCCTGCGCGAGGGCGACACCGCGGGCCTCGACCTCACCCTCGCCGACCCCCGCCTCACCACCAGCGGCGCCGAGGGCCGCCTCACCGTCGACGTCTCCGGCCGCACCCCCGACGGCACCACCCGCACCAGCACCCCCACCGAGATCGCCACCTTCGACCCGGCCGCGCTGGAGACCGCGGACGGCCTCCTCACCGCCACCGACCTCCCGCTCACCCTCACCCCCGCCGGCGCGAGCGCCTTCGGCAACCTCTACCCCGCCGGCACCGCGATGGACCCGCTCACCGTCAGCCTCCCCCTCACCCCCACCGCGACCGTCCCCCCGCTCCC
>NZ_JNWZ01000111.1 GCF_000716545.1 Kitasatospora phosalacinea | reverse complement strand
CGCACACAGCACCGCGTCCGTGAGCTCGAAGAGCACATCCGCGCGGGCGTAAAGGCACTCGTAGAACTCGACCCGAAAGCGGGACAGGACGCCCAATGCATCACTAGCGGGCACATCGGCAGGCAGACTCATACACAGCGGCCGTTCTCTTGTGCTTCGTGACTCGACACCTCGAAGCGTGGAGAACGGTCGCCTCTGCTGTCCCGGGAAGAACCGCAGATCAGCAGGTCGGGTGACGTGCATGGATAAACGCCAAGCTAAGGGTGTCCGCCAGTAGGTCATCGGATGCGTGGGCTCCGGGGACGGGTGTTCCAGCGGTAGAGGGTCCAGGCGCGTCGGATCAGGCAGCGGACCGTGATGACGGTGGCGGCCAGGGCGAGGAAGAACTCGACGGCCGCTCTCCGGCGTTCGGTGCAGCGCCGGAGCTTGCCGAAGTTGTTCATCCAGGAGTTCGTGCGCTCGACGACCCACCGGCCGCCGGTCTGGATCGGGGTCTTCGCGCCGCGCGGGGCGATGCGGGCGTCGATCCTCCGGCCGGCCAGGTCGTCGTGGGCGATCGGTAGTCGTAGCCGGCGTCCAGGGTGAGACGCGGATGCTCCGGCAGCGGCCCGAGGGCCTGCTCGAGGGCGGTGAAGCGGTCGAGGGTGGCGGGCAGCAGGGTGTGGTCGCGGGTGTTGGCCGGCGCAGGCTCGATGACCAGGGGTATGCCTGCCCCGTCGGTCAACTGCGAGCGTTTCAGCCCGAGTTTGGCGCGGTCGACCGGGCTCTTCCCGGCGCATTCACCGCCGGAGGGCGCCTTGGTGATGCAGCCGTCGGCGTTCAGGCGGTCGAGTTCGAGCCCGATCATGCGGTCGTAGGGGGCGAGCACGAGCAGCCGCAGGCTCTCCATCGCGCCGGCCGCGATCCACTCGTCGCGGCGTCGGCGCAAGGTGGTGGCCGAGCAGTGATCGGCGGCGGCGCGTTCGTATCCGCAGCCGAAGACCAGGACCTGCACCAGCCGGTCGAAGACGACCGCGTCGCTGATCCGAGGGTTGTGGCAGCCCAGCGGGTGCCGGTCCTCGCGCACGGGCAGGAGGGCGAGGAACTGGTCGCGGATCGGGTCGAGAATGCGTGATGGGACGGCAGGCACGGATCCCCCGGTGATCATGAAGTGTAGAGAGCTCCATGATCGGGTGGGCCGTGCCTGCCCTGCTGCCGGCACCTACTGCTGGAGGCCCTTGAGGAGTCCCGTGCCGGGTGGGAGGCGGTGTGTACTGGGCGGTTATGAAAGGCCCGCCTGGGTGATGGGGAAGTCCAGGAATCCGGCGTAGGCGCCGTCCGGGGCGTCGGGGAGAGGCGTGGCCAGGGGGCAGTTGTCGGCATCCGTGCCCGTGCGCTGCTGGGGGGTCAGACCGAGGTAGAACGGCTGTTGGAGGGCGTAGGAGGCGCCGTCGTCGGGGTCGGCCGGGGGCGGGAACTGGGTGAGTTCGGCCGTCCAGCGGGCGGGTTCCAGGGCGGTGAACTGGTAGGGACCCGGGGTGTCGCCGCAGCGCGCGAAGGTGACCTGCATCGGCTGGATCCACGTCTCGGTGAGCTGGCCGCCGCTGATCCGGAGAGTGCCCGAGCCGGTGTCCCCATCCTCCGGGGCGCGGCAGGTGATCTCGCCGAAGAAGGGATGCTGAGCGGTGATGCGGAGGTCCACGACCCGGTAGCGCACGAAGTCAGCGCCGCCGGCCTCGATCTCGACGGTGCGCGAGCCGGTGAAGTCCAGCTTCGGCATCGGCGGCGGAAGGGCCACGGCCAGCGTGGCACCGAACGCTCGGAGAGAGCAGCCGATGCTCTGCCCGACGGTCGGGAGCGGACTGTTGTCCTGCGGGGTGGAGCGGGTGGCGGCACGGCCGGTGGCGGGCGCGAGCAGTCCCAGCCCGGCGGCCGCCAGGGTGCCGCGCAGCATGCGGCGGCGGGTGAGGAGAGACGTCATGCCCGCATGATCGGTCCCGCGCGCCCCGGATCCCGACGACCCGCCCGCCAGCTCCCTCCCCGGAGTGACATCCTCCCTGTCCGCCTTGACCGGGCAGGAAGCCGGACGGATGGGCTGGGGGCGCCTTCCCGGCTCGGCGGCCGGGACGGTGCTCGCCTTTCGCACCTTCGGGAGCTGCCGTCGCGGCCGGCAGATCAGTGCTTGCACTGCCCGGCCCACCAGCAGTGCCTGGGAGCAGGGACGGCGGACTGGCCGGCCCTGCTCCGCGTGTCGGTGGCCAGTTAGATTCTCCCGCCGGCGACCACCTGACGGTGAGTCACTCGGTCGCGAATCTCGCTACATTCAGTAGTGAAGCTCGGTTCATTGCCTCGGCGACCCGCGCCCGGTCGGCACGTCGCTTCCGAGCGGACGGTTCCGGTCGGTATCGCCGCGAGTGGGCACGCCCAACCAGTACTCTGGGTAGCTCATCCGTCATTCTCAGTGAGGATTGGTAATGCCGTACTCACCGTTGCTGATCAAGCCGTTCCGGGAAGAACTGACCTCGATCGGCTTCGTCGAGCTGTGCACCGCCGACGACGTCGACCGCGCCATGAAGGACGCCACCACGGGCACGACCCTGGTGGTCTTCAACTCCGTCGCCGGCTGCGCGGCCGGCACGGCCCGCCCTGGTGTCCGGCTCGCCCTCGACGGGGACGCCAAGCGCCCGGACCGGCTGCTCACCGTCTTCGACGAGCAGGACATCGAAGCCACCGCCAAGATGCGCTCCTACTTCCCGGACATCCCCCCGTCCCACCCCTCCATCGCCCTCTTCAAGGACGGCGAACTCGTCTACTTCATCCCCCGCCACCGCATCGAAGACCGCGACGCCGAGAGTTTCGCCGCCGACCTCCGATCCGTCTTCAACGAGTTCGGCCAGTAGCAGCCCAACCGCGCTGCGGCCCGGTCCCGGCCCACTGGCCGGGACCGGGCCGCACGGGGCGCGGCCCCTCAGCACGCATCGCGCGAGCCGGCTGGTTTGTCAACGGTCACCGCGCGTGTTCGGCAGTCCGCCGGTGGGGCGCGCAACTGGCCGCCGGCGGGGGGCTGCCGGTGAGGAATCGCTGGCCGTACACGGGGAGTGAGGCGGCTCTGGCGCGGATTCCGTGAAAGCTGCCCACCGGCGCCTCGAAGCAGAACCAGTCGTCGTCGCCTTCGTTCGAAAGGATGGAGGCGAAGCCCCTGACGACGATCGATGATGCCTTGTCGTGGAGGGCGCCTTCCAGCTCGGGGGTGTCCTCGTCCAGGGTGACTCCCGCCCCGGTGAAGTCCGCGTGCTCGTAGAGCGTCACTGACCACCCCTCGGGAACACGGACGGAGGAGATGCAGTCGTTCATGGACTGGTCGAGCTTGTGGCGCCCACTGGCAAGCGTGGCGCTCTTGCCCTTGTAGTTGGCGTCGGAGTGCACGGTCACATGATCAGAAGGCATCCAATCCCTTAGGGTAACTAAAGGGCTACTCTAAGTCATTGAGTAGAGCGGGAGGCGGAGACGGATACAGATCCCCCGAGCCCGAACCGGTGACCGGGAGGCCTCGCGCCCAGGTATCGCCGCCGCGGCCCGAGCCTCCAAGTCCTGCATCCCCTATGGCCTACTGGCGGACTCTCTAAGCCCGGATCGCCGCTGGTCGGCAGCTGACGGGACGTCGGCGACCGGGTGGTCGTGAAGTCTTCCCACAGATAACACCCCAATATCTGCGGTAGCTTGACCCGTCACCTGCGGTGACGCGCTCCGGCCGCTGCATGAAGCGGCCCTGTTATCTGCGGCAAGGGGGAAGCGGTGCCCACCGTCGTACAGCTGCCGACGGGCAAGGCCCTCACCGTCCGAACGGCGGCCGACGTGTTCCTCGACCCGCTCGGCAACCCGAACACGATCCGCAACTACGGGATCGGGTCGGCAAGACCGCCGAGCGACTCGGCGAGGGTCGGCCGCTGGCATCGGTCGCCGACGACGAGATCGGCGAAGCCCTCGAACTGCTCTGGGGCACCTCCGCGGTGAACACCTGGAACTCCCGCCGGGCGTCGGTGCTGTCCTGGCTCGGCTGGTGCCGGGAGCGCGGCTACGACGGCCCCGCCGTACCGGTCTGGGCGAAGCGGCTGGCAGTGCCGGACTCCGAGACCCCGGCCCGCTCGAAGATGACGGTCGACCGGCTGATCGCCCGCCGGGAGGTGCACCTGCGGGAGAAGACGCTGTGGCGGATGCTCTACGAGACCGCCGGGCGCTCGGACGAGATCCTGGGCATGAACATCGAGGACCTGGACTTCGCCGGCCGCCGCTGCCCGGTCAAGGCCAAGGGGGCGAAGTCGAAGTCCCGCCGGGGCCAGGTCCGCGAGGACTTCGTGCTGGAGACCGTCTACTGGGACGCCGGCACCGCCCGGCTGCTGCCCCGCCTGCTCAAGGGCCGCACCCGGGGGCCGGTGTTCGTCACCCACCGCAAACCGGGCCCGGGGAAGGTCGTCAGCCCCCGTGACGTCTGCCCGGACACCGGCTTCGCCCGGCTCTCCTACGGGCAGGCCCGCGCGTTGCTGGACGAGCACACCGCGGTGCGCGGGCCCGGGACGGGCTGGGACCTGCACGAGTGGCGGCACTCCTCCCTGACCCACCTCGGCGAGGCCGGGGCGAGTCTGCTGATGCTGATGGCGAAGTCGCGGCACAAGAAGCCGGAGAACGTCCGCCGCTACTTCAAGCCCTCCCCGGAGGCCATCGCCGAGCTGACCAGCCTCCTCGCGCCCGGGGACGCCCGGCGCTGAGCCGGACCCGGCGGCTTGCAACCGGTACCCAGGTACAGGTTTGTGGTCGGAAACGTCTCTGCCCGCACGGCGCGGGGACGGATGGGAGCGAGCCATGACCGAGCTGAGCTGGGTGCTGACGTCCTGTACCCGTGCGTGGCCTGCTGTGTGCTGCCCGTCCTGATCACCGCCGGGGTGGTCGGCGCCGGGGCCGGGCGGTGGTGGGCTGGCTGCCCGCGATCGCCGCCGCCCTGGCCGCGCTCGACGCTGGCACGTGGTGGGGGGCCGCCGGGCCGCGCGCGGCTGCGGATCGACGGGCTGCGGCACCGGCGGGTGCGGGTGCCAGAAGGCCGAGGAGCCGCAGGACGGTCATGATCGCCACTGTGAACCCACCATCGTCCTCCTGGATCTACAAGATCCATTGATAGGTATGTCCACATCACAGGCGTCACCTCAAAGGGGTTACCCCGGCGTCTCCCGAGTTGCCGTCCCATCGAGCCCATGTCGTGATTGCTCACAGAAGGGAACGGACTGACAGCAGGTCAGTCCCACCCGGGCGAAGGCCGAGCACCGGTGTGAAGCCTGCGTGATCCAGTACGCGTCCGCTCGAAAGCCGGCGGTCCCACCCGATACCGGCACAAGACATCGGGACGCCGTGCCTGCGGGCACGCGAGTGCGTCTCAGGTGCCGCAACGATGGCCGGCCGGAGGACAGGGATGGCAAAGCAGGCAGCTGCGGCTGTGGACAGGCGGAGTACCGCGGTGAAAATCGGCTTTGCGCTGGGGCTGGTGCTCTTCGCGCAGGCCTTGCTCGCGCTGTGCCTCGTCAGTGCCCAGCAGTTGCTCGTGCCACGGAACATGCCTTTCGGCGTGGCCGGTCCGCCCTCGCCGGTGGTCGCCGAGGTGGCGTCGAGAGTGGGGCTGAACCTGACCTCGTATCCGAACTCGTCGGCTGTGACGGACGCGGCCGATCGGGGCGAGCTGTACGGCGGGTACGTCAGCGACGGTTCGGCGGACACCTTGATCGTGGTCCCGGCCAAGAGCTTCTTCGCCCAGACCGAGCTGGAGCCGGCGTTCCTGGCGGCGGCGCACGAGCTGGGCCGGCAGGTCACCGTGCAGACGGTCAAGCCGCTCGCATCCACCGACCCGGTCGGCGCAGTGACGTCGCTGTTGCTGCTGCCGCTGCTGATCGGCGGGTATCTGGCCGCCGTACTGGTCTACAAGGCGGCCCACGGCACCGCCGCCGCGCCGTGGCGCGCGGCCATCCTGGCCGGATACGCGCTGGTGGGCGCGGTGCTGACCGACCTGATCGCCGGGTTGGGGATCGGCGCCTACTCCAGCAGTCATTTCTGGCCGCTGCTGCCGTGCTTCTGGCTCATCACCTCGGCGGTGGCGCTGGCCGCCGCCGCGCTGCAAGCCCTGGTAGGCAGGATGGGCACCCTGCTCGTGGCGGTGCTCTTCATCGTCATCGGCGGCCCGCCGGCCGGGGGGCTGGGCACCTACCTGCTGCCGGTGTACTGGCGCAACATCGGGGTGATCTTCCCGCCGCAGAGCGCGGTCACCCTGATCAACCACGTGCTCTACTTCGGCGGCAGCGACATCACCACCCCGCTGGTCGTCCTCTTCCTCTATGCTCTCGCCGGCACAGCCGTCATCGGCTGGTACGGCCGCATCCGCCCGGCCAGGGCGGCAGCCCGAACCGCCGGCCAGGAAGCCGACACAACGGCACCGCCGGCCCCCGCGGCGACCCCTCCCAACCGCCGGCGGGCCCTGATCGGAATCCTCGTGGCGCTGGGTGTCTGCGCCGTCATGCAATGCCTGTTCGCCACCAACTACATGAGCGCCTCACACGCCCCCAAGGCCACCAACCTGCCGTTCGGCGCAGTCGGCACCTCGCCCGTCCTGGCCGCGGCCGAGAAGAACATCTCCCTGAAGGTCACCCGGTATCCGAACGAGGCCGCCGCCAAGACCGCGATGGACCAGGCCCGGATCTTCGGTGCCCTGATCTCCTCGGGCAGCTCGAACACCCTGATCGTGGTGCCGTCCATGAGCGACCTGGCACCGCTCGATCTCGCGGTGCGCTTCGAGGACGCGGCCAAGGCCACCGGCCAGACCCTGAAGGTGCAGCAGTACGCCCCGACACCACTGGCGGCCAAGGACCCGTTCGGCCTGGTCCAAGGGCTCATGCTGATTCCGCTGCTCATCGGCGGCTACATGAGCTCGACCCTGCTCATGGCCGTGACCGGCAGGGCGGCCGGCCGATGGCGCGCCGCCCAGCTCGCGGGATTCGCCGTCGTAAGCGGCCTGGTCGTCGATCTGATCGTCTGCTACTGGCTGCAAGGATTCCCCAGCAGCAAGTTCTGGATCACCTGGCCCATCTGCACACTGATCGTCGCGGTGGTCGCCGCCGTCGCCGCCGTCCTACAAAAGCTGCTCGGCCCCGTCGGCACCCTGGTGACGATCATCGTGGTCCTCCTGTTCGGCAACCCGTCCGCCGGCGGGGCAACCGGCGTGCCCTACCTGCCCGCCTTCTGGCGCGACATCGGGCCCTATCTGCCACCTCGCAACGGCTACATCCTGCTGCACCACACGATCTACTTCGACGGTCACGGAACCGGCCAGGCGCTGACCACCTTGCTCATCTACCTGGGTGTCGCCGCCGCCGTCCTCATCGTGCTCGACCTGCGCCGTCCCGAAGCCGCAGTGCCGGTCGACGCCACCGAAGCCGCAGCCATGGCCGTCCCCATCGGTGCCACGCCATAAGCGGTCCGCCCCACGAAACGGGAGTAAGACGTTCAGACACAGCCTCTGACCTGGATCGCCTCCGTCACAACGGCGGCGTTTTCGTCGCGGGCTCACTGGCCTGGGGCATGGCCGTGGACGGCTACCGGCCCGACCGCTACGACGTCATCGGCGCCTTGGTGTGCCTGGCCGGTGTCGCTGTCATCATGTACGCCCCCCGCCACCACTGACCTCACCAGCCGGGGTCGGCGTCCGGCTCGCGCAGCGGCCTCATCCCGCCGGGCAGCTCCGGGAGCTGGAAGGAGTACCGGCCGAGCATGTTGACGTGGTGCCGGATGAACGGGGAGAGCCGGGCCACGTCCTGGTCGCGGACGTCGAAGCCCTCGGTGCGGAGCTGGGTGAGGGCGGCGTCCATGTAGCGGGTGTTGAACAGCACGAGGGCGTTGAGGACCAGGCCGAGCGCGCCGATCTGGTCCTCCATGCCGTCCTGGTAGTTCTGGTAGAGCTGCCCGGCCCGGCCGTGGAAGATCTTCCGGGCGAGCGCGTGGCGGCCCTCTTGCAGGTTGGCCTGTGTCTTGATCTGCCTCCGGTAGCCGGGCTCGTCGGCCAGCCGCAGGATGTGCAAGGTCTTGGCGATCCGCCCGTAGTGCGCGATGGCGTCGCCCAGCGGGGTCGGCCGTCCGTCGCGCGACAGCATCCGGATCACGTCGTAGGCCCGCACCGCACCGGTGTGGACGGAGCCGATGATCCGGAGGATGTCCTCCCAGTGCCGCTCGATCCGGACCAGGTCGACCCGGCCGCGGGCCGCGTCCTGGAAGGCCCCGTAGTCGGCGGTGCGGTCCACGCGCCACATCTTCTGGTCCGGCAGGTCCGCCAGTTGCGGCGCGTACGTGAACCCGGCCAGGGTCAGCAGGCCGAACACGATGTCGCTGTAACTACCGGTGTCGGTGACGATCATCTCCGGGCGCCGCCCGCCGTCGCGGTCGTAGAGCACGTCCAGCACGTACAGCGAGTCGCGCGGGGTGCCGGCCACCACCTTGCCGCCGAGCCCGGCCGCCTGGTCGTTGATCATGTTGAGCCAGGTCGCGCCGCTCCGGCGCCCGAAGTACTTCGGGTTCGGCCGCGCGTACACCGACGGCACCGGCACCACGAACCGCATCCCGTCCACCGAGGCGACCAGGCCCCCGCCCCACGCCTGTGCGAGCGGGATCGACGCCTGCGTGGGGATGAGGGTGGCGTTCGCGGCCCGGTAGGTCTCCAGCCGCAGGTAGGTCTGGTCGACGTGCGAGAGCCGGCCGTACTTCAGCGCGTCCAGGCCACCGATCACCGGGGTGTAGCCGACGTTGCAGCCGTGCGCGACCAGCAGCGCGGCGATCGTGACGTGCAGGTCCCGCAGTCTCGCCTCGCTGCCGGTGACCGAGGTGAACGCCTGGTCGGCGCCGGTCCAGAAGAACACCTCCAGCAGTACCTCGGGCAGGTCCACTCTGGGCAGCATGGCGTTCACTGCCGCCCGCAGCTCCAGCAGCGAGGCCGGTTCGGGCTCCGGCTCCAGCGCGGCGAAGTGCAGGCGTCCGGCGTCGTCGAAGACGATCTGCGCGTTCACGGGCAGTCGGGAGGCGACCTCCCGGTAGGTGCCGTCCAGCAGCGCGGCCCGCGCCGCCAGGTGCGCGCCCGCCTCCTCCGGCAGGGCCAGGGAGGCCAGCACAGTCGGCTTGGTCTGCTCCCACGCCGCTCCGGCCAGCAGCTTGGCCCGCGGGTCGCCCCACTTGGAGGAGTTCTTGGCGAACACCTCCTTGCGCCGCAGCATCCGGTGGAACTGCTCCAGCACGCAGAAGGTGTACGCTTTCCAGTCCACCGTCCCGGGCTCCTGGTGCGGAGCGGAGAGCACCAGACGCCGCCAGGAACCGGCCAGCAGGTCGGTGTCGACCTCGGCGGGGCCCACCTTCTTGCGGCCCATCAGGTCCGGCAGCGACCTGAGCGCCTTCAGCACCGGCAGTCCCTCCGGGGTCGCGCCGAAGTCCACCACCTCCACCAGCAACTTCAGGAACGGCCGCACCGTGCCGAACCGGGTGGTCAGCATCGCCCGCCACGCCTCGTCCGCGTCCGAGTCCAGCGGCGGTGTCAGCTCGAACAGCGCCGCGATCGCGGCGGCCAGCTCCTGACGCGGGATCACCGCCTCGACCTGCTCCCACATCGCCTCCAGCGTGGCCACCTTCGGCGGGGTGACCTCCCCGGTGTCGGTGTCGACCTGCTCGGAGGTGGTGTCGAACACGACCTGGAAGGCGGCGGCCAGCTTCGCGCCGGCCCGCTCGACCTTCGGCAGGGTCTTCAGCTTCTCCTTCGCCGTGTCCCGCTCGGCACGGGCCAGCAGCTTGGTGGCGATCAGCACCTCCAGCAGGTCCAAGGCGTCATCGACGGCCCGGGTCGTCAGGTAGACCGCGGTGGCCATCAGCGTCGCCAGGCACCGTGAGTCGCCGTGCCGCTTCAGCAGCGTCGCCTTCCCGTCCACCCCGTACCGGGACAGCTCCGCCAGGCGCCGCGGCGGAATCCCGGACACGTCCAGCTCGCCCATGCCCAGGTCGGCGACCTCCCGGGCCCGCTCCAGCGACGACTTCATCTGCGGCCCCGACACCCGCACCGGACCGCGCCGCAGCCGGTCGAGCTCCGAGACCCGCTGGCCGGACGGCACGGTCAGCAGCGAGTCCAGCACCAGCCGCTGCCCGGCGTTCAGCAGCCCGTACAGGGTGTTCCACAGCCGCTGGTTCGCCGCCTCGCGCACCGACGCCACCAGCCGGGCCAGCGTCGTCACCCCCGGCAGCAATACCCGCCGCTCCCGCAGCCACCCCACCGCCGCGTCGAACAGTGCCTTCGGCCCCTCGCCCGTCGTCCAGGCCCGCGCGTCCACCCACGCCCGCAGCTCGGCCTCGACCTCGGCGAACTCCCGGTACTCCAGGAGCTTGCGCAACTCCCACATGTGCTCGAACCGGGTCTTCTCCCGCTCGCCGTACGCCTTCAGCACCGAGGAGTCGGCGATGTCCAGCTGGCCCGCGATGTAGTCCACGACCTCCGCCGGCACGTCGGCCGCGTCGTCCACTCCGGCTGGCACCCGGGCGCGGACGGTCCCGAGGGTTTCTACCTGGGGCTGGGCTTCCGGAGGACGGGGGAGCGGAGCGGTGACCAGCTGGTCGGTTATACACATCTGACGCTGCCGACGATACTCCTTGTGTAGATCTCGGT
>NZ_JNWZ01000110.1 GCF_000716545.1 Kitasatospora phosalacinea | reverse complement strand
GCCCCCGCCCGCGACCACCCCGCCCCCACTCGCGACCTGACACCCCGTCGGCCCCCGGCTGTCGGTGCCCGCGGCTAGGGTGACGATCATGAGTCTGGCAGCAGTGATGATCACGATGGACTGCGCGCGACCGCAGGAACTGGCCCGGTGGTGGGCCACCGCGCTGGGCGGTGAGATCGCCCAGGACCACGGTGACTTCGTCATCGTCAGAGCCGAGCCCCTGGCCCTGGGCTTCCAGCGCGTGGCCGAAGAACGCCGGGGCAAGAACCGCGTGCACGTCGACTTCGCCGCCCCGCCCGGCACGGGTTTGGCCCAGGAGGTGAAACGACTGGTCGCCCTGGGCGCCACCGTCATCGGCGAACACAGCGTCCCCGGCCTCACCTGGACGGTGCTGCGGGACCCGGCCGGCAACGAGTTCTGCGTCCACTGAGAAGCGTCACCCCCGCACCCGGCCCGCTCGCCGCCCGGCAGGCGGCGCGTGGGCCGGCGCCCCGGCCGGGCCCTTCCCCTCGCCCGGTACGGCGGGCTGCGGCTACCGGACCGAGCCGTTGCCCGGGTGCCTGCCCGCAGCTGCTTAGGGCGTGCGCAAATAGGTGCCAGTCATGTCCGGCGGCGGGGGCGTGTATCCCGGCGGTGGGTGGTCCAGGCGTAGCGGATCGGGCTACGGACGGTGATGGTCGTGTCGGCGAGGTCGAAGAAGGCTTCGATGACGCTGATCCGCCGTTCGTAGCACCGCGCGAGCCGGTGGAAGGCGTTCTGCCGGGCGTGAGCGCGCTCGACATGCCACCGCTGAGTGGCCTGGGCCGGTGCCTTGGTTCCCTTGTGGGCGATGCGGCCACGCAGACCCCGCTCGTCGAGCAGGGTGCGAGACCTGGCCGAGTCACAGCCCGCGTCGAGGTGCACGGTGATCTCGTCGGGTAGTGGCCCAAGTTCAGCCAGCAGGTCGAGAGTTGGGGCCAGGAGTGGTGAGTCGTGGCGGTTGGCGCCGGCCAGGACGCGGCCGAGCGGGATGCCGTAGCCGTCGGTCATGCCCGGGCGTTTCATGCCCTGCTTGCCCCGGTCGACCGGTGAGCGTCCGGCCGCTTCACCGCCGCCGGGGGCCTTGGTGACGGCGCCGTCGATGGCGATCTGCTCGAGGACGAGACCGACGATGCGGTCGTAGGCGTCCAGCGCGCTCTGCTTCAGGCGGGTGAACAGCCCGAGCTGTATCCACTCGTCGCGGCGGTTGCGGATCGTGCTGGCCGAGCAGCTGGAGTCCGCGATCGCCTCGTACGAGCAGCCGAACCGAAGGACTTGCAGCGGCTTGTCGAAGACGATCCGGTCGCTGATCCGGCGCGGGTGGCAGCCCAGCGGGTGGGCCGCATCGAACTGGGGCCGCTGCGGCAGCAGGGCGGCGAATCGGTCCCAGAGTGGCTCGGTCAGCCACGATGGCAGCACAGGCACAGGTCTCCTCAGTGATCACAGGGCGTCGCAACTCCATGATCACAGGACCTGTGCCTGTCCCGTCGGCCAATCCGGCCGTGCCCGCCGCCTGTCTGCGCAGGCCGATGTCATGCCATCAGGGGAGAGGCCCTGCCCGCGCACGGGGCCGGGTTGGCGGGAGCCTTGGCTTCGGGCCGTGCCGTCAGCGGCGCTCACTGCCTGCCGGCGAGGCGGCGGTGGCGTCGATCGCGCCGACAGACGGCTTGAATCCCCTGGTGATGAGCCAGATGGCCAAGGTCAGCTCCCAGGCGAACACCGGTATCGCGGTGAGCGCCCCCACCCCGGAGGCCTGCTGGTAGAGGCCGAACAGCTCGGCGATCGCGGAAGCGAAAATCAGCGGGCCGCCGACCAGCCCCAGCACGGCGATGAAGCGCGGCACGAGCTGCGAGCGGTACATGAGGTACGCCATGACCACCGTGTTGGCTCCGCAGACGAAGTTGGGCCCGAGCAGGAACGTCCAGTCATGGACCGCGACCAGCGCTCGACCCGTGGTGAGGAGTGAGGCCGGGTCCGCCCCCTGCGGAGGATGCTGACGCAGCGTCACGACCGCGAGAAGGCTGACGATGCCGGTGGTGATGACGGCGGCCTCCAGGGTGCGAAGGCCGACGTAACCGACGGCGAGGCCTTCGCTGTGCCGCCGGGCGACGGGGAACAGGGTGAACGCGGTGCCGACGATCGCGATGGCGAGGACCACCTCGAACAGGGCGCCCAGGAGCACCCTGGTGTCCGCGCCGTGACCGGCGATGTAGTCGGCGTCGTGCAGCACCGGGCCGTACAGGATGAGCCCGCCGATCGAGGTGACGTGGGTGACGAGGTAGCACACGCCCGCCGCTGTCGCGAGCTTTCTCGGTGAGGCCACCGGGACTCCTTGGGTGATGTGGTCGCGCCGTAAAGGTGTACGGCGTACACCGGCGGTCGTCAAAGTATGGTGTACCGCGTACACCTGTCAATGGGGGATCGGCGACGACCGGTCGAACGGGAGGCAGTCAGCAGATGACCCAGCAGACAGAACCGGCGCGCCGGACGCCCCTCAACCGGGATCGTGTGCTGCGTGCCGCCGTCGCACTCGCCGACCGCGCCGGCATCGAGGCGCTGAGCATGCGCAGCCTGGCGCACGAGCTGGACGTCGTGCCGATGGCGCTCTACAAGCACGTGGCCAACAAGAAGCAGCTCCTCGACGGCATGGTGGATGTCATTGTCGGCGAGATCGATCCCCCGGCCGGCGACGCGGACTGGAAGAGCGCGATCCGCCGCCGCGTCCTCTCGGCACGACGAGCGCTCCTGCGCCACTCCTGGGCCTCGCGCGTCATCGAGTCCCGAACCAGCCCCACCCCCGGTGTACTCGACTACCTGAACTCGATCATCGGCATGTTCCGGGCCGGCGGCCTGTCCGCCGACCTCACCCACCACGCGATGCACGCTCTGGGCAGCCGCGTGTGGGGGTTCACCCAGGAACTGTTCCCGGCCTCGCCGGGGCCGGCTCCGGCCGACGCCGACCCCCAGGCGCTCGCGGCCCTGCTCGGCGAGATGGCCGCCCGGTACCCACACATCGTCGAGATCGTGCTGGCTCGGCCGCACGACGGCGAATCGGTCGTGGGCCAGGGCTGTGACGACCAGTTCGAGTTCGAGTTCGCCCTGGACCTCCTGCTGGACGGCTTCGAACGGCTCCACCGGCAGGGCTGGACATCTGCCGAGCGATTCTGACGCGACGGCGGTACCTCCCGCTGGACCGGGCAGGTCCTCGCGCTGCCCCCTCGCACCGCGTCACCATGTCGGGGTTTCCGGCCTGCCACCCGGTAGCCCTCTGCCGTAAGAAGGCTTCGACGACACGATCATCACCGTCCGCGGCCTGATCCGCCGCGCCTGCACCACCCGCCGCTGGGATGCACGCCCCACGCCGGCCGTGGCCAGCTGCCTATCTGCGCGGCTTCTTACTTCTGCTTCTTCTGGGGCGGTTTCGGGCCCTTCCCCTCCTTCTGCCGGCCGTTGTCACGGGGCTCGTCCGCCGCTCGGGCCGGCGTGGTGGCCTCGGGTTCGGCGCGGTCGGCCGTCCCCGGCGTCGGCGCGGTCCCGGTCCCGGTGCCGCTCCCGGTGCCGCTCCCGGTCCCGGTGGCGTTCCCGGTGGCGTCCGCGCCGGAAGGCGCGGGCGCCGGGGCGGCCGGGGTGGCCGGGGTGCTCGGGGTCGGGGTGGAGACGGCTGCGGGCTGCTGCTGGACGGGGGGCTCCTGCCGCTCGTCCGTGCCGAAGGCCACGCTCCCGGCCCCGCCGGCGAGCAGCAGGCAGGCCGTTCCCACGGAGAGGGCCACCCGCTTGCGCCGTCCGCTCCACCCGCCCGGGTGCGTCCCGTCCACCGGCCGCCCGGGCCGCCCCGGGTCGAGCAGGTCCGCGCACTGCCCGGCGGACGGGCGGCTCCCGGGGTCCGTGCGGGTCATCGCGCGCAGGGTCCGGGCGAGCCGGGCGGGGATGCCGTGGGGGAGCTCGGGGGAGTGCAGCAGCCGGGCCACGGCCGCCTCGAGGGGGCCGCCCGGGTACACGCGCTGCCCGGTGAGGCATTCGATCAGGACCAGCCCCAGGGCGTAGACGTCGGCGGCCGAGCGGGCGCCCTCGCCGCGGATCTGCTCCGGTGCCAGGTAGGCGGGGGTGCCGACGACCAGGCCGGTCCGGGTCGCATCGGCGTCCCCGTCCAGGGGCGAGCGCGCGATGCCGAAGTCCGCCAGCCGGGGCGACCCCGAGGCGTCGATCAGCACGTTGGACGGTTTGACGTCGCGGTGGACGACGCCGCGAGCGTGGACGAACGCGAGCGTACGGGCCAGTTCCCGGCCGAGCCGGACCGTGGCGGGGACGGACATCGCCGAGGCGCGCAACGCGTCGGCCAGCGTCGGGCCGTCCACGAGTTCCAGGACCAGGTAGGGGCGCCCGTCCGCGTGGCCGTAGTCGTAGACCTCGACCAGGCCGCGGTGCCGCAGCCGGGCCAGCGTCCGCGCCTCGGCGACGAACCGGCGGGCGAAGTCCTCCCCGGCGCCGGAGTGCAGCACCTTCAACGCGACCTCGCGGCCGAGCCGGAGGTCCACCGCCCGCAGCACCCGGGCGCCGCCGCCCTGGCCCAGCAGACCCTCGATCCGGTACCTCTGCGCGAACAGCCCCGCAGTGCCGGTTTCTTCTACTGTCGAGTGCATGCCATTCTCCGTTGTCGGATGACCGACCACACCACGCAGACGGGGCACGATCCGCAGGCGCGTACCCGCGATCCGCGAGGCGATGCACGCCGTCCCGGCCCCGCCCGCCCGCCCGGTCGGCGGACCCGCCCCGCCCGGGACGCCCCGGCCCGGGCAGGGGCCGGAAGACCGGGACGGGTCCGCTCGGCGCTACGACCCGAGCACCCGGGTCGTCGCCCGGGTCGGGCCCGGGTTCAGACGATGCCCTGGTAGTAGGAGGCGACGATGCGCCGGTGGCCGTCCGCGTCCTCGTGCGTGGCGGAGTCGAACTCGGGCGAGGCCTTGATCTGCTCCGTCGTCAGGTCCAGCCACACCGACTTGTCCTCGTGGTCGATCCGGTTCACGGTACCGGCCGGGACGATCACCGTCCGCCCGAAGATCCACAAGCCGGTGTCGACCACCAGGTAGGCGTCGCCCACCTCCTCGCTGTGTGCGTCGACCTTCCCGACGCGGCCGTCCGTCGCCTCCACCCGATACCCCGTCAGATCGACACCCGTGGCGTACCCCGTGGCGTTCTCGTAGTCCCAGATACCTCCGGCCATGACGGCCCCCTCTCTTCTCACCACCTGCATCCCAGCAGCCCCCTGCTACCCCCGCCCCCCACGTCAATGCCGACCGGACCGCGGCCCCCCGCCGATCAGGTGACAGCGCCCCCGGGCGGCCCGGCGAACACCAGGGACGGTGGGTCCTGACGGCACCCCCGGCCGCGACACGGCCCTGCACCCGCGCCGATGACCGGACTTCCACCGACCTCCGGCCGGAGCCGGATCGGGAGAGCACCGCCAACCCCCGCCCGGCTCCCGCCCAACCCCCGCCCGGCTCCCGCCCAACCCCCGCCCGGCCCCGAACCGCCCGCCGTCCGCCCGGTCAGCGGACGGTGAGCAGGTTGTTCTCGCGCACCACGTCCAGCGACAGGGTGCGGTAGCCGACGCTGTCGAACAGGACCGTCAGGTGGCGGTCCTCCTCGCTCATCACCGCGCCCTCGCCCCAGTGCTCGTGCCGCACCAGCGCGCCCGGCCCGAACGGGTGCCGGTCCCCGGCCGGGTCGGCCGGACCCCCGGCCGGACCCCCGGCCGGGCCGTCGCCCGGGGCGGACGGCCCGGGCAGCGGGCCGCCGGTGCCCGCCAGGACGGCGGGGCCGCCCATCGGCCCCTGCCGGGAGGGTTCGGCCGCCTCGCAGCGGTCGCAGGAGCCGCAGGAGTCGGTGTCGGACGCCTGCGGGGGCTGGCCGAAGTACCCCAGCAGGAAGCGGCGCCGACAACCGGCGGTCTCCGCGTAGCCGCGCATCATGTCCACCCGGGAACGCTCCAACTGCTGGTGCGCGTCGCCGAGTTCGACCGCCTGCCGGGCGGCGTCCGCCGGGTCGGCGCCACCGGTGGGCGCCAGGTCGCCCTCCCCGGTGGTGGTCACCGCGCCGACCTGCTCCAGCAGGTTGACCACGGCGGTCAGCCGGCTCGCCGTCAGCCGGGTCTCGGCCCGCAGGTCGCCGGGGTGGACCGGCCCGTCGTGGTCCGCCAGGGTGCTCGCCACCCGGGTGACGGTGTCCGGGTCCGGGCGGCCCGCCGTGAAGAACCGCTGCAGGCCGAGGTCCTGCGGCCGGTAGGCGAGGATCGCCCGGGCCGCCTCGCCGTCCCGCCCGGCCCGGCCGATCTCCTGGTAGTAGGCGTCCAGCGAGCCGGGGACGGACGCGTGCAGCACGAAGCGCACGTCCGGCTTGTCGATGCCCATCCCGAACGCCGACGTCGCCACCACCACGTCCAACCCGCCCGCCAGGAAACGGTCGTGGACGGCGGCGCGCTCCGCGGCGGGCAGGCCCGCGTGGTAGGCCGCCGCGTCGAAGCCGAGCTGCCCGAGCTCCGCCGCGTACTCCTCCGCCTCCCGCCGGGTGGCCGCGTACACCAGCCCCGGCTTGGGCTCGGCCGCCGCCCGCTCGACCACCGCTCGCTTCTTCGCCGCCGCGTCCCGGAACGGCACCACCTCCAGGTGGATGTTGGGCCGGTCGAAGCCGGTGACCACCTCGCGCACGTCGCGCATGCCGAGCCGGGCGACGATGTCGGCCCGCACCGGCGCGGCGGCGCTCGCCGTCAGGGCCAGCACCGGCGGCCGGCCGATCCGGTCGATGACCTGCCCGAGCCGCAGGTAGTCGGGCCGGAAGTCATGGCCCCAGCAGGACACGCACTGGGCCTCGTCCACGACGAACAGCGCCGGTCCGGCGGCGGCGAGCTGCTCGACCACCTCGTCCTTGGCGAGCTGCTCGGGAGCCAGGAAGAGGAAGTCGACGTCCCCCTCGCTGATCCGGTCCCACACCGCCGCGTTCTCCCGGCTGTTCTGCGTCGAGTTGACCGCGGCGGCGTCCGTCCCCGCCCGGCGCAGCAGGCCCTGCACCTGGTCGCGCTGGAGGGCGATCAACGGGGAGACCACGACCGTCGGGCCGGGTATCAGCAGCCCGGGCACCTGGTACACCGCCGACTTGCCGGCTCCGGTGGGCATCACCACCAGGGTGTCGCGCCGTTCCATCACCGCTTCCATCGCCAGCAGCTGTTCCGGCCGCAACCGCTCCCAACCGAAGACCTCCCGCGCGCTCTCCCGCAGCCGCCGCGCCGACGAAGTGGCCATGTCGCTCCTTGAGTTCGAATCCGGCCGGCACGCCGGCCGGTCCGGTGACGGCCTGCGAATACCCCGCCGGGACGAACTGACGCGCCCCCGGCCATCCGGTACGCGACCATGGCGGGATGACCAGGAACGAGCAGGTCGAACACACCCCTGACGGCCACTACGTCGTGATCGGCGGCCGGCACTGGCGGGCGACGGATCCCGAGGTGCCGGACGAGGCCCGGGACCGGCTGACCCACCACCTGATGACGGCCCGCCGCGCACTCGCCCGGATCGACGACGACCGGGAAGCGGAGCAGGCCGCCCGCGCCCGGGTACAGCTCGCCAAGCTCGGCCTGGGCGAGCGGGGCACCCCCTGGTGGGAACAATCCCTCCCGGAACGCCGCCGCCGCGGGGAACACAGCCTGCGCGCACTGGACGACGCGGACGACCCGGCCCGACCACCCGGACCGTGACGCGGCGCCGCGCCGCCACCCCGCGGTGCGGACCGGCGCCCCGCACACCACCGCCCGCCCGGCCGCCGCGAGACCTGTCGGAGCCGCTCCCGCAGGCCACCGTGCTGCCCGTCAAGTACGCCCGGGACGGCCCCCGCGCTTCGCCGGAGACCGGCTCCTGCTACGCGGGCTCGTGCCGCCGCGCCGCGGCCGACGGCCGCTCCCGGAGCCTGGCCAAACCACTGCCGGGGCACCGGCGACCCGGCCAGCACGGACGTCACCGCCGTCTTCAGCCCTACCTCCACCACACTGCGGTCGGCGAACTCCGCGAAGCCGAGCACTGGCTCCAGCAGATCATCCGAGTTGATCACCGACTACGCCCAGGCGTGGGACAGCATCCGTGCTCACGCCGAAAACGCCCTGATCTCCTACGAGAAGATCCTCGCCACCCGCCCAGCCTCGCAGCAGACCCCTGAACCGGTCGCAAGGTCCACCGCCCTCCTCGCGGCGGCTCCTGCGACCGGCCGCTCCCGTTGCGCCCCTGGCGCCGCAGGCGTGCCGGGGCCGCCCGCAAGGCCAGGGCGCTGATGGATCGTTCGGGCCGGCCAGTGGCGCACCCGCTGCCGCAAGCTTGCTGCGGGTGTTCCCCGCTGGGTGGGGCCGAGTGTGTCGATCAGGTCAGAGCCAGCCTTGTTGGGCTGCTTTGATGCCGGCTTCGAAGCGGCTGCTGGCGCCGAGGCGTTCCATGATGGAGGCCATGTGGCGGCCGACGGTGCGGGCGGAGATGCCCAGGCGCTGGCCGGTGGTGTCGTCGGTGAGGCCGCCTCCGAGCAGGCGCAGCAGTTCGCGTTCGGTGGGGGTGAGTCCGGTGGCGGGGTCGTCGGGGGTGGTGGCGCCGAGGGGGACGGCGGTGTTCCAGGCCTGTTCGTAGAGGTCGAGCAGGGCGGTGAGGATGCCGGGTTCGGTGACGTGCAGGGCGCCTTTGCGGGTGTCGTCGGGGTCGATGGGCACCAGGGCCTGGGTGCGGTCGACGATGACGACGCGTTGGGGGACGGTGGGGGCGGTGCGGACCTCGCCGCCCTGGCCGAGCAGCCAGTGGGCGTAGTGGGCGGCGTGGGGGTGGTGGCGGTTGGCGTCCTGGTAGAGGGTGCGGATGGTGACGCGGCGGGCGAGGGCCTCGCTGTCGGCGGGGCGGGAAGCCTCGAAGTCCTCGGGGCGTTGGACGCCCGGCTGGCTGCTGAGGACCTCGCGGGTGGCGTCGCGGCCCATTCGTTCCAGGCGGTGCTGGATGGCGTCGATGCCGAGCAGGCGTTCGCCGTGGGCGGCGCGGTGTTCGGCGCGGTCGGCGACCATGCGGGTGACGGCGGCGCGGGAGGCGGCGAGGGCGGCCTGCCGGGCGGCGAGGTCGGCCTCCTGGCGGGCGACCATGTCGGCCAGGCCGATGGAGGGGTCGACGGCGCGCATCCGGCCGGGGTGTTCGGCGGAGGCGCGCACCAGCATCAGGGTGCCGAGTTCGTCGAGGCTGTCGTGGACCTGGCCGGGGGTGAGCGAGCAGTGCGCGGCGAGGGCGTCGATGTCGTCGCCGGGACGGTCGAGCATGGCCTGGTAGACCTGGCAGGCCCGTTCGGACAGGCCGAGTGCCTCCAGCATGGTTCCCCCCGGGAATTGTGTGGTCGGTGCGCTCGGTTGCGCACGAAGCTTCACGGATCATTCCAGCGGCCCGGAGTCGCACGCAAGGACGACTTCGTCCCGCAGGTGGCGTCTTCGACCGGTTTGACCGGCGAATTCCTTCCCGGGCCAGGTGTGCGCTTCCTCCGGAAAGACGGGCTTTCCGGCCCCCGACTTGTCATGGACATGTATTCGTGACTGCTTCCGGACAGTCCGGTTGGCGACACCCGGAACGCCTTCCGGCGCGCTCCGCGGCAGGCGAAGCTGGTGATCGCCGCCAGGGAGACAAGCCGGGCGGCGAACCGGGCCAGGCGCCAACCGCGGGACGCCGAACCGGAACCCACCCACCTGCCACCACCGTTCAGGAGATCCACGAACATGCGCACCCGTCTGGTCAAGGCCGCCGCGGTCACCGCCCTCGCCCTCACCGCCCTGTTCGCCGCCCCCGCCGCGGTCACCGCCCTCGCCTCCGACGCCCCGGCCCACACCGCGACCGTGGCCGACGGCAGCCTCGGCTGGGGCTGACACCCCCTTGGACGTCGTCTACGCCAGCCTGCGGCGCAGAGAGCCCGGCCCCGTCCCGGCACGGGAGGCGAGCGAGGTCGTCGGGATCCTGTGGGCCCACGCCCTGCCCGGTGACGCACTCCAGCACATCACCGCCCGCAGCCAGGACGACCGGATCGACCTCCTGCTCTACCTCCTCACCCGCCACCCCGACGACGGCCCCTCCACCTCCGTCGACACCGCGCACACCCTGCTCACCCGCGGCCACCGCAACTCGCCCCTGCTGAACCGCCGCTACCACGCCCCGGCCCCGGACGCCCGCTGAACCCCGCCCACCGGCCCACCCGCCGCCCGCGAACCCGCAACTGACACCACGCCACCACGGCTCACCCGGCCCCGCAGGATCCGCCACCCTGCCACCCGGCCCCGGCAGGAGCTGCCCGCGCCCTGCGCACCGACCGCTGTTCCTGCAGGACAGCCGTCCACCAACGCCAGTCGAGTCATTCCGCGCGACCGCCGCGCCACTTCACCTTCTTCGAACCCGTCACAAGGAGAACTCCGCCATGCCTTCTGCCCGCAGCTCCAAGCTCGTCCGCGTCGCACTGGCCGCCGCGATCGCCGCTTCCGGTGCGATCGCCACCACCGCCGCCACGGTCGCCACCGCCACCACCGCCCAGGCCGCGTCCTCCGTCGGCGGCCAGATCACCCGCAGCGAGGTCATCCAGCGCGCCCAGTACTGGCTGGGCAAGTCCATCGCCTACGACCAGGGCGGTTACTACCCGGACTCCTCCGGCCGCTACTACCGCACCGACTGCGGCGGCTACGTGGACATGGCCTGGCACCTCGCCGACGGCCCCAACACCCAGGGCCTCGCAGGCAGCGCCTACACCACCGAGATCTCCCGCAGCGACCTCAAGGCCGGCGACATCCTCGACAGCTTCTACGACCACGTCATCCTGTTCGAGAAGTGGGACGACGCCGCCCACACCACCTTCTCCTACTACTCCTTCGGCTCCACCCCCGTGAAGCACGTCACCGGCGTCTCCATCAACGCCGCCTACTTCGACTCCCACCCCAACGGCGACTACAAGGCCTACCGCTACAAGAACATCGTCGACGACGCGCCTTCGGGTCTGGCCGTGCAGGCGGGTCAGGTGTCGTCGGTGGTGGTGAACGGGGTGGGGCACGTGTTCCAGGTGACTTCTTCGGGTGGGATCCGGA
>NZ_JNWZ01000109.1 GCF_000716545.1 Kitasatospora phosalacinea | reverse complement strand
GCTGGGCAGACCAGCGGACACCCCACACCCTCCAGCCGGTCACCCCGACAAGACCGCCGAAACCATCACCCAGAAATCAGCTCGGTGGATCCGGGCTGAATGTGGTCGCATGGTGTAAAATTCACTGCCGCTTGATTTCGGCGGATTAATTAAGGCCGTATCGCATCGACGCGACCACCACGCCCCCGGCGCGGTGGTCTTCGAACCCGGCACCAACCCCGAGACCGGCCGCTGCCCCGCACAGTGGCCCGGCATGCCGATCGGCTCGGCCGACGCCGGATGCGGCAGTGGGGTCAGGTGTCGGGGGCGGTGCGGGTGAGCATGGCGGTCAGGGACCGGATGGCTTCCTCGGCGTCGGCGAGTTCGTCCTCGTCGGGGAGGGTGGCGCCGAAGCTCCCGCCCTCGGGTGCCTCCAGGGCGCGCCAGTGCAGGACGGGAGCGAGTTCGCTGCTGCACTGGGCCAGGAACCAGGCGAGGCGGCCGTGGGTGCGGGCCACCGTCAGCGCTATGGCGGCCAGGGCTTCGCGCAGGCCCGCGAGCCGGTCGATCCGCGCCAGCTTCGCCTGCACGTCCACGGGCCCGACGGCTGCGGCGAGGGCCACCGCCGTCTCCCGCACGAGCACCAGATCCGCCGGCGCCGGATCCCACTCGCCCTGCACCAGCTGGCGCTGCGCCTCGAGGACGGCCTGCTCGACGGCCGCGGACATGATCATGGGCGGCAGCCTATCGGGCGTCCCGCCGCTTCGTCGGGCCATGGTCCCCGGGGTTGGCGTCCCGGCCCGCGCAGGGCCGGGGCGGGGTGGTGAGAGCGGCGTGGACGCTGGGACGGATGTCGAAGACCGTGGTGGTGCCGGTGATCTCCAGCAGCCTGGCCACCGGCGGCGTCAAGGCGGTCAGGACCAGGTCGGCGCCCGCTTCCTCGAGGGCGCGGCGGGTGCGGATGAAGGCGTTCAGGCCGCTGGAGTCGCAGAACGCCAGCAGCTCCAGGTCGAGCACCAGCAGGCCGGGCCGGTCGGCCAGGGTCGCGTCCAGCACCCGGTCCAGGCGTGGGAGCTGGTCGCGGTCCAGCTCTCCGTCCAGCCGTACGACCCGGGCACGGCAATGGCTGCCGTTGGCGAGGGCGTCGGAGCAGGTGATCCGCAGGACCTCACCACCGGTGCCGTCGGCCGGCCCTGGACGGCGGCCGTCATAGCGGGACATACGGTGATCGTCCCGCCGGACACGGACCGCCGCAAGATCCGAAACCGGCCGCACCGCAGTCACGATCCGGCCGGAGGACCCGGCGCTCGGCCGACGGCCAGGGCCTGGTCGACGAGTTCGCACCCCGGGAAGGTCGGCGGCCAGGCCGCCCAGCACGGTGCCGGGCACGGAGGCGGTGGCGGCGCCGATCGCGGCCGGCGCGACCCGCTCGGCCGGCCGCGGGTCCATCGCCCCGGCGTCGGGGCGCTGCAGCGTGAAGTGGGCCGGGCCGAGCGCGTAGAGCAGCTCGCCCTCCAGCGGCCCGCCGCGGTTCGGCACGATCTCCCGGGACAGGATCCGCTCGACGGTCCGCGCGTAGCGCTCCAGCGCGCCCCGGTCGATCTCGTCGCGCCGGCGTCCGGCCAGGGTGCGGATCCAGGCCGCGGCGCGTACGCCCGTCGCGGCGGCCTCGGCGACCGCCTCCCGCTCCGGGCGGCTCAGGCCGTCGTCATCCGGTTCGCCGCCGGACAGGATCGGGTCGAGGGCGCCGGCGGTGGCCATCCGTGCTCAACCTGACCCAGCCGCCGCCGGTGCCGTCCGGCCGGGACAACGTCCCAGCCGACCGCTCCACCGCCACCTCCGCGCCCCCGGCCGCCGGAAGAGGCGTTCCCGCAGTTCAGAGGGCCCGGCCAAGGGGGTCGTGGGCGGGCCACAACCCTTCTGTCCCTGCTGTCGAAGACAGCGGAGACAGGTGGCGGGCCAAGTCGACCGCGCCGGTGCAGCGCGGCGTCCTGATCGCCCTCGCCCTCCTCCAGCGGGCCACCGCCCGAGAGCTGTGGCACCTGGTCCTGCCCCACCAGAAGGCCGACAAGGCCACCCGCCAGGCCCTCGTCGACCTCGAAGCCGCCGGGCGCATCCGCGAAGAGCTGCGCCTGCCCGACGGACGCAGGCTGTGGTGCCTGACCCGCGCCGGCCACCGCGAAGCCGCCGGTTTCCTCCCGGCCGGCACCCGGATCTCCGTGCCGCGCCCGGCCAAGGACAGCCGCCCCACCGCCTACTCCGAGCACGCCTTGGACATCGCCACCGCCGGCCTCTTCGCGAAGGGGGGATCGGGCACCTGGAGGCGTTCACCATCGAGGTCGAGCACGGCGTCCCCGGGCGCTGCTCGCTGTTCACCGACCTGGTGCTGCGCGATCCCGTCGCCGACGTGCCGCTGCGCTGGGTGGAGGTCGACCGCGACAACGAGAGCGCCGGCGAACTCGCTGAGAAGTTCACCGGCTACCGCCTGGTGCGAGTTGCCCGCCAAGGACGTCCCGAAGGCCAGGTTCGCCGACTCGCTGCGCGCCCGAGTCTTCGCAAGGCGGTGCCGGTCTATTCCGCCGTGAACGCTCCAACACCCTTCGCTGCGCTCCGCTCACGCGCCCTCGCACGGGGGCAGGGCCGTGAGCTTCCGCGCCGGACGCCGCCCGGGCGTCGCCACCGGTTCGTCGCTTCGGCCGAACGTCAGGCGGTCCGCATGCAGAGACGTACCCGCTCGTACGAGCCGTTCGGTTTACCGTGCGCGTGTTCGTGCACGGGCCGGGAGCGGACGCACCGGCGAGCGGGGAAAGGGATGCGGGCGCACATGGTGGGGTCGGGCGACACCCGGTACGGGCAGCCGGTTGATCCGGATCCGACGGGAGGGCAAGGCGTGCAGGTCGCGGTCCTGGGGCCGTTGGTCGTGCGTCGCGACGGTGCACCGGTGGACCCCGGCCGACGCAAGCAGCGGCTGCTGCTGATCCGGTTGCTGCTCGCCGACAGCCACGCGGTCACGCCGGAGACGCTGTGCGAAGACCTGTGGCAGGGGCGACCCCCGGCCGCCGTGATGCCGTCACTGTACGCGCATGTCAGCAAGCTGCGTGCGGTGCTGGAGCCGCGACGACGCGGACCCGGACGCTTCGAGGTCCTGGTGACCCAGCCAGCCGGGTACGTCCTGCGGGTGCCGCCCGAGGGCCGGGACACGGTTCGCTTCGCGGAGGCGGTCGTGCACGCCCGGCTGGACCTGGCGGCCGGCCGAGCCGCGGATGCACTGGGGACGGTCGAGCGGGCACTGGGCATGTGGCGCGGTGCCGCCCTGGCTGACGCCACCGACCACGCGTTCGCCGCGCCGGAGATCGCCCGACTGGAGGGTCTGCGGCAGAGTGCCGCCGAACTGCACGCCACCGCGCTGCTGCTGGACGGCCAGGTTCCGCAAGCGGTTTCCGCAGCCGAGCAACTGACCGCCCGGCATCCCCTGCGCGAGACCGGCTGGGCCCTGCTCCTGCGCGCCTTGTACCTGGCGGGCCGCCACCCCGAAGCGCTGCTGCGGTACGAAGACCTGCGACGGCACCTCGCCGACGAACTCGGCCTCGACCCCGGGCCCGAACTGCGCGCCCTCCACCACGGCATTCTCCACCACGACCTGCCGGCCCTCACCCCGCCCCCGTCACCGGGCGCCCGTACAACGCCCCCGTCACCCGGCGCCCGTACAACGCCCCCGTCGCCCCGCACCGATCTGCGGGAGCGCTCCCACCGACCGGTGGCGGTGAACACCGACGGACCCGCAGCCGCCGAGGCACCGATGCCGGAGGGCCGTCTCCCATCACCGGCACGTCCGGCGCAGTTGCCCCACGACTTGGCGGTCTTCGCCGGCCGGGTGGCCGAATCGGCCTGGATCTCCGCCACGCGCGACGTGCTGGACCGTCCCGGCCCGGGCACCGCCCGCGTCGTGGTCATCGGAGGGGCACCCGGAGTGGGCAAGACCACCTTCGCGGTCCACCACGCCCATCAGGTCGCCCACCTGTTCCCCGACGGTCAACTGTTCGTCAACCTGTGCGGCTTCCACCCCGATACGCCCGCGCTGGACCCCGCCCACGTCCTGCACGGCTTCCTCACCGCACTGGGCGTTCCCGCCGAGCGGGTCCCGGAGAACACCGCCGCCCGCACCGCCCTGTTCCGCAGCACGCTGACCGGGCGACGCGTCCTCGTCGTCCTGGACAACGCCCGTGACGAGGAGCAGGTCCGGCCCCTGCTGCCGAACGGATCCGGCTGCCTGACCCTGGTCACCAGCCGCAGCCAGCTCGCCGGACTCGTCGTCGGCAGCGGCGCGCGTCCCCTGACCCTCGCGCTGCCCTCCGAGACGGAGGCCTACGAGATGCTGGCCCGCCGCCTCGGGGACGAACGCCTGGACGCCGAGCCTGATGCCACCACCGGGATCATCCGGCTGTGCGGGCGCCTGCCCCTGGCACTGGCCGTCATCGCGGCCCGTGCCGCCCTCAACCCCACCTTCCCCCTGGGCGCCATCGCCGACGACCTGCGTCCGACCGGCAGCCGCCTCGACGCCCTCACCGCGTTCGACGCCCACACCGATCCGCGCACCGTCTTCTCCTGGTCCTACCGGGCCCTCGACCAGCCCGCCGCCCGACTCTTCCGCCTGCTCGCCCTGCATCCCGGGCCCGACATCACCGCTCCCGCCGTCGCCAGCCTCGCGATGCTCCCCCTTCCCCGAGCCCGCCGCCTGCTCACCGAGCTCACCCAGGCCCGCCTCGTCGAGCAGTCGCTGCCCGGCCGCTACGCCCTGCACGACCTGCTCCGCGACTACGCCGCCGAACTCGCCGACGACCAGGAGACCCCCGCCGAACGCCGCGACGCCACCATCCGCGTCCTGGACCACTACGCCTTCACCGGCCATGCCGGAAACCGGCTGCTGAACCACGAGCCGAAGCCCGTGGCGCCCGGCCCGCTCAGCCCCGGCACCGTCCCCGAACACTTCGGGGACTACGAGCAGGTGGCGCGCTGGTTCACCGCCGAACAGCCGGTGCTGATCCGGTTGTTCCAGACCGCCGTCGCCCAGGGTCTCGACCGCAACGTCACCGACCTGGGCCGCGTGCTGAAGGAGCATCTGAACCGCCACGAACGCTGGCTGGAGGGCATCACCGTGCTGTCCCACGCACTGGACTCCGCCCGCCGCCTGGGCGACCGCTTCGAGCAGGGACGGTGTCTGCGCATGATGGGCGTCATGCACGGCCAGCTGGGCCGACAGGCCGAGGCCATGAGCCGGCTGGACCTCTCAGCCGCTCTCTTCGACTCCTCCGACGACCCGGAGGCCCTCATCGAGCAGGTCCGCACCCAGTACGCGGCCTCGTACGTGCTGGGTCTACTGGGCCGCAACGAAGAAGCCCTGGCGCGGGCGGAGCGGTCGCTGGAGTTGGCCCGGGCGACGGGGGACCCCCTGTGGATATCCGACCCCCTGAACGCGGCGGCCACGTACCACACGCTCCTGGGCCGACCAGAGCGGGGCATCGCCTACGGCAAGGAGGCCATCACCGTGTTCCAGAGCCTGGACGCACCGTGGCGGGAGGCGATGTGCTGGGACAACCTGGGCAGCGCCTACCGCGCCCTGGGCCGGCACCAGGAGGCGCTGGCCTCCCACCACCGGGCACTGGAGGTGTTCGAAGAGAACCACGACCGCAAACACGTGATCAGGGCGCTCATGCACATCGGCGACACCCGTCTGGCCATGGGCGACCGAGAAGGTGCGCACGCGGCCTGGATCAGGGCACTGGAAGACTCCGGCGGCCCCGGAAAGGACGCCTTCGAAGGCCTGAAGGCCATCCGGGACCGGCTCGCCGCCCTGAACGGACAGAACACCGGCCCGACCGAAGCATGAGGTCGCGCCGGACCCGAACCCGCTGGCGCCAGCAGGACGGCCCCCTCACCGCCACATGCGCGAGGGCGGCCCTCGAAGCCGCCACCGAGGCCCTCTGGTCACCCGCTGCCGTGCTGGGAAGCCGACACCACCGCCCGCGACCACCACCGCGCCCTGCCGGTCGTCGCCACCACCCTGCCGCTGCTGCGCGCCCGCGGCGCCCACGCACCGATCTGGCGCCACTTCGGCCGCCCCGGCTGGCACACCCTTCACCACGCCCTCGACAACCCCGACGGCGACCGACTCCTCGCCACCCAGCGGGCCGCCGCCGACCACGCCCACCAACAGCGCCAGGCCGCCGAGCACGAAACCCGCCGCCCGGCCTGCACCCGCTGCGCCGCGAAGTTCACCGACGAGCGGTGGGCGCAGAAGGAGCGGACGGTCCGGGACGACGGGCCCGGTCGCTCTCCACTACGCCCCGCTCACGCGCCCTCGCACGGGGGCGGGGCCAGGAGGCGGGTGAGGGCGGTGTCCACATCGAGGTGGAGGTGTTCGGTGCCGGGTGGGACCAGGGCGTAGGCGTCGGCGAGGAACGCCTCGACTGCGTCGGCGGGGACGGCGACGGGGGTGCAGCCGCGGGCACCGCGCAGGGCGACGACCACGGTGCCGTCCTCGCCGGGAAAGACCGTCACGTCGCCGAGGCCGGTGGTCCGGTGGCGGCCTGCATCCAGCAGGTTCCGGCAGAAGTACCACTCCACCGGAGCGCCGACGGCGGGGAAGGCCAGGCACACCGCGAACGGGTCCTCGCAGGCGTAACGCAGCTCCGCACCCACATCCAGGTCCGAGGCCGGGCTCTGCGGGAACCGCACCCGCACCGCCCGCACCGCCCAACCGCCCACCACGCCACCCCGTTCCATGACCGATTTCGCGCACGCCGACCGGCCGCGCAGCGCTCGCACGGCCGGTGGAAGCCGCCCACGCTACGCCCGCCCTGCCGGGCCCGGCCGGGAGTACGGCTGCGGTGTGCGCGGCGGCTGGCCCTGTGTTGACGCAAGCGGCCGCCCCGGCCAGTGCGGGACGGTTTCTCCGCTTGCCGTCATGGACAGGACGCACACGATCGGGTGCCTGTCGATTCCTCGGCTGACACCGCCCTGATCGACGAACCGCCACCGCCGACGACCACCCACCAGCGCCCTCGCGCGCCTTTGCGCTGCCCCGGGCGGCGTCCGATTCGGCACGCCAGGCCAGCGGCGGGCCCGCCACCAGCCGGTGACGGCCCCGCCGCTTCGTTGCCCGCCGCTACCAGTCCGTGGCGGCGCCCTCGTACTCGTCGCGGTAGGCGTCCCGCGCCCGCTCGTCCGTGTCCCGCCGGTGAACTGCCGCGGCCTTGTCCGGTGCGGCGGCCGTCCGACCGGATGCGCTGCTGCTCATTCGGCCGCGGCGCCGGCAGCCAGTGCCTGCCAGCGCAAGTCCGCCCCGCCGCAGCACCCGAACCCGTACGCCGCCGACCCGCGGCTCGGCTGAGTCGAACTCCTCATCGAGAGTCGCACCCATAACCGAAAGTCACCGAAACTTGACGTATCGTCACGATCTGCGCGATAACGTCCCCATGACCGTTCCCGTGGACGCCGCCCCGAGCGGCACCGATCTCGGCGACCCCGCGTTCTGGCGACTCCCGGAGGAGTCGCGCGCCGCGGCCTTCGCCCGCCTGCGCGAACGGCCCGGCCCGGTCGCCTTCACCGACCGGGCCACCGGGCGGCGCTGCTGGGCGCTGGTGCGGCACGCCGACGTGACGACGGCCAGCCGCGCGCCCGAGGTGTACTTGTCCGGGCCCGGCGTGACCACGCCCGAGCCGGCGCGCTGGGTGCGGGCGGTGTTCGGCGACTCGATGGTCAACCTGGACGACCCCCGCCACGCCGACCTGCGGCGGGTGGTCGGGCGGGCGTTCACGCCCCGGCTCCTGGGCAAGGTCGAGCAGGACATCCGGGAGATCGCGGCCGGGCTGGTCGACCGGCTGGAGCGGGAACGGCCGACCGACTTCGTCACCGCCGTCGCCGCCCAGCTCCCGTACCAGGTGATCTGCTCGATGATGGGCATCCCGCCCGAGCAGCGCCGCCGGATCCTGGCCCGGCTGGACCGCGCCGCCGCCTCGACGGGCGTCGCCCGCAGCGTGTTCCGGGTGCCCGGCCGGGGCCTGCGGGCGCTCGCCGCACTGCAGTTGACGGTCGCCGCGATCGGCCGCGAACGCCGCCGCCGGCCGACCGACGACCTGATCTCCGCCCTGGTCACCGCCGACGTCGACGGCCGCCGGCTCGGCTCGCGCGAGCTCGGCGCGTTCTTCTCGCTGCTGCTGGTCGCCGGTGTCGAGACCACCCGCAACGCGCTCGCCCACGGCCTGCACCTGCTCACCGTCCACCCCGAGCAGCGCGCCCTGCTGCTCGGCGACCCGGACGCCCACCTGGGCGGCGCGGTCGAGGAGATCATCCGGTACTCCACCCCGATCGTCCAGTTCCGCCGCACCGTCGCCGTCGACCACCGGCTGTCCGGCACCAGCCTCGCCGCCGGTGACAAGGTGGTGCTGTTCTACGGCTCCGCCAACCGCGACGAGGCGGTCTTCACGGCCCCCGACGCCTTCGACATCACCCGCTCGCCCAACCCGCACCTGGGCTTCGGCGGTGGCGGCCCGCACTTCTGTCTCGGCGCCCACCTCGCCCGCCAGGAGATGCGCACCCTGTTCCGCGAACTGTTCACCCGCCTCCCCGAGATCCGCTCCACCGCTGCCCCCGAGACGGTGCCGTCCTCCTTCGACCACCGCGTCCGCGCCCTCCCGTTCACCTTCTGACGCCCCGTCGGTCCGACGCCCGTGGCCCGGCCCGCTCGCTAGCGGCCAGAGGCGGGCGGTGGTCGTGCCCGGCCGCCGTCCAGGGCCTCACCGGCCCGGGGATTGCCGACCTGCCGATGGACGGCCTCGGCGGGGCGCTGGTCCTGCTGCAGGTCGTCGGACGGCTGGCAGTGCGCGCCGTCCAGCCCCCGCCCGGCCTGGAGGAAAATCACGGTCCGCGCGGCGGGTGCTGCGGCACAATCCCAGGATGATCGGCAACCGGATCACCCATCGCACAGCGGACGGCGTCCGCATACCCGGAACCTGGCGCCACGCCTTCATCCGCAACGGCGGCCGCTACTTCCTCACCGACCTGTTCATCTACGCCGACGGGCTCGTCAACTGCTGGGACCTGGTCACCGTCGAGGAGTTCGAGGAGAAGCTGCACACCGGCTGGGTGGCCACCAGCTTCCCCGAAGGCGGCAAAGCCTCCGCGCACGGGTTGGCGAGCTGGAAGTTCAGCGAGCCGGAGAGCTGGATCACGCCCGAGCTGCTGGTCGCCGAAGTCCGCGACACCATCGACCGGCTGAACGGCCGACCCGATTCGACCGGCCGCTGCCTGGCCGCCGTCGACACCTTCCTTGCCGACAGGACCGAGGAGAACAGGTCCGCGGCCCGTGCCGCGTTCCTCGCGATCCCGGAGACGCGGCGCCGCTACGCGCTGGGCGACATGGACAGCAAGGACTGGCCGCTACGCGTCCTGGTGGCAGGGCCCGGCGGCCAGACCTACCTGCCGTTCGACGGCACGGTCACACAGGATGACTACGACAGCGCCCTCGGGTACTTCGAGAAGCGAGCCCGGTGGAGGGCCGAGAAGGCCACCAGCGTTCCCGCGGACGGACCGGCAACCTTGCACGCCCCCGCGGTCCACCTCGCGCAGACATTCCCCAGAGAGCCGGCGGACCACCCCGGCAAGATCGGCCTGCGCCACGACTACCCTGCCCCGATCACGGTCGCCGACACCGACTACCTCTCCGTCGCCCACGCCTACTGGGCCCTGTCGGTCAACGATCCCGAGACCCGACATGCGATCGCGAAGGCACAGACCGCCGCCGCGGCGCGCACGCTCGCGGCCCAGGCCCCTCGCCGCGAGGGCTGGGAGCACGCCCGAACCGCCGTCATGACCGCCTTGCTGCGCGCCAAGTACGACCAGCACCCCGAACTGGCCGAAGTCCTGCTCGCAACGGACGACGCCACCGTGGTCTACGACGACATGAACTCGGTTTTCTGGGGCGACAACGCAGGCCGGGGCCGCAACTGGTCAGGGCGCCTCCTCGAACTCGTCCGCTCCGAACTGCATGCCCGACGCGCCGGAATAACCGGAGTGTGAGCGCGACAGGAGCGCGGTCGCGTCAGCCCGGTCAAACTTCCCTACGTTGTAGCCGGGTCCGGGCCAGCCCTTCGTATGGTTGGCCCGCCCAGGGGTGTCGGGTGTGGCTTTCAAACTTCTGCCGCTTGTGGCTGCTAACGATTGGCCGCCCGACGCCCCACGACGACTCGGCTGCCAATTAGGAACTGCGACTCGATCGCTCCGTAGGGAATCGACAGCGAGGTCGTCCGTGGTACGTCCGCACAGCCCGACGCACGGAGGAACCGAGTGGCCGCCATCTGGGCCGGTATCGACGCAGGCAAGACCCACCACCACTGCGTGGTCATCGACGAGAGTGGCCGCCGGCTGCTGTCTCGGCGGGTCGCCAACGACGAGCCGGAGCTCCTCCAGCTCCTCGCCGATGTCTTGGACTTGAGCACCGAGGTGACGTGGGGCATCGACCTCGCCGACGGCGGGGCCGCCTTGGTGATCGCGGTCCTCCTCAGCCACGGCCAGCGCGCCTTCTACATCTCCGGTCGGGCCGTCAACCGCGCTTCAGAGGGCTACCGCGGCGAAGGCAAGACCGACGCCAAGGACGCGGCGGTGATCGCCGACCAGACCCGTATCCGCCGCGACCTGCAGCCCCTGCAGACCGGCGACGAGATCGCCACCGACCTCAAGCTCCTCACCGCCCACCGGACAGACCTGGTCGCCGACCGCACCCGCACCGTCAACCGCCTCCGCGCCCTCCTGACCGGGATCTTCCCCGCGCTGGACCGGGCCCTGGACCTCACCAACGCCGGGCCGCTGACGCTGCTGACCGGCTACCAGACCCCGGCCGCCCTACGCCGCCTGGGCACCAAGCGGCTGGAAACCTGGCTGCGGAACCGCGGCGTTCGCGGCGCCGGCCAGATCGCCGAGGCGGCACTGGAGGCAGCCGCGAGCCAGCACACCAGCGTCCCGGGCGAGAGGACGGCGGCCCGGATGGTCCACACCCTGGCCGCCCAGGTCATAGCCCTCAACCAGCAGATATCCGAGATGGACAAGCTGATCGCGGCCCGGTTCCGCGAGCACCGCGACGCCGAGATCCTCGCCAGCGTGCCGGGCCTGGGGCCCGTCCTCGGAGCCGAGTTCCTGGCCGCCACCGGCGGCGACATGGCCATCTTTGCCAGCCCGGACCGCCTCGCCGGCTTCGGCGGAGTCGCGCCCGCGCCCCGCGACTCCGGCAAGATCAGCGGCAACCTCCACCGTCCCCAGCGCTACAACCGCAAGCTCCAACGGGTCTTCTACACCTCCGCGCTGATCAGCATCCGCAACTGCGAGGAGTCGCGGCGCTTCTACGACCGCAAACGCTCCGAGGGCAAGCGCCACACCCAGGCCGTCATCGCCTTGGCCCGACGCCGCGTCAACGTCATCTGGGCCCTCCTGCGCGACCAGCGGTGCTACCAGCCGACCCCGCCAGTGGCCCTCGCGGCTTGACATACGGCATTAGGAATCGTTGAGACGGGTCAACCCGTGCACCAACCGATGGCCGACCCAGGGCTGTTGCAAAGTCCCAGTGAGCGCATGAGTCCGCAGGTCATAGCGGGGTGAGAAGCGGGGGTCGACCCGTCACGTACGCATCGAAGCTCCGGT
>NZ_JNWZ01000108.1 GCF_000716545.1 Kitasatospora phosalacinea | reverse complement strand
AGCTCACCTTCGAGCAGCTCGTCGCGCTCGGCCGGGCCGGGGTCGACTGGGCCGCCGAACTCGCCCCGGTGCGCCGGGAGATGGAGGAGGCGGCGCGGTAACGGTCCTGTGGAACGCGGGCTGGTACTACGGGGAGTGCGGCGCCGAAGGACAGGCGGACTTCGAGGACGACTGCTGGGGGTCTCGGGCCATGTGTGTGAGGACGAGTCGGCGGTGCCGGCCGGAGGGGAGCGGTGGTGTTCGACCAGGCGCATCGGCTGGCGGTGGCGCGGGTGCGGGTACGGGTGCGGCGCCAGGCGCCGCGCGTCCCCCACCAGATCCGTCACGCCCGGATCAACGAGCCCGGACCCTTACCGTTTCGGGTCAATACGAACGGCTTGGAGTGGCCCCACCTCAGCCAGCGCGGCTGAGCCCCCGAGGACGGGCTCAAACACGGTCTCAGGAGAGGCCCCGTCTGCCTTTGGGCCTCTCCTGAGACGCTATGGGGTCAGCGAGCGTCGGGCCCCGATTCGGGGCCAATGTAGATTTCCACGCCGTCATCACCCCAAGCCCTGTTGTATCCGCCGCTCGGAGCGGAAACAACGAAGAAATCAGCCTCTAGAGACACCATCCCATCATCGCCTCCCGCAGGCCACTCCACAGTGATCGTCTTGCCTTGCTCCAGTGTGTATTCGGCCGCGGTCGGCTCGAAAGCTACTGTAACGCAGCGGTCTGAGCGAATGAGAAATCGCATAATTTTCCTAGAGGTTGTCCATGAGATACTGGAACAGATCCTGACGCGACCTGGCGCTGGGGTTGATGGCTCCAGGCCTGTCGGCATGCTTCGCTTCTGATTTATCGGCGATATTCTTGTAGAAGTTCCGCCAATACTGGGCGTCCTCCTTGGTCATGCCCGCTTCTCTCATTTTCTCAACGTGCTCTGGCGTCTTTAGCTTGCTTGCATCTTGGAGGCTGTGCCCTCCCCACGCCGCCTCACCGAAGTCGTTCCTGGTCTTGAATTTCATCCGCTCCCATATCGCGTCAAGTGTTTTGACATCGGGGACGGCCCATTCACAGTCCGAATTATGGACCAGGAGCGGGATGGTATCGGCTAGCACGTAGTACGAGTGGAGGTCGGCGACGGTGAGGTTGTAGGCGGGTTGGAGGGCGGTCCAGTGCCGGACGGAGGCGACCTGGGTAGTGGCGCCGGTGTCGGTGCGCAGGGTGTCGCCGACGCGGATGTCGCCGGCGTCGGTCCACTGGGTGGTGTTCTGGGTCCAGAAAGGGTGGTGGTCGGTGGCGGTGACTGTGCCTTGCTGGGTCTTGTCGGGGCTGGTGACGGTGAGTTCGGTGAAGTCGAGGTCGTCGGGGGTGTAGATGGTCGCTTCGACTCGGTGTGATCCGCTTTCGCCGGCCTGTGGGTCGGCTGCTTGGACGGTGTCGCCGATTCTGATCTGTTCGATGGGCTTTGTGGTGCCGTCGCCCATGAGGACGAGGGTCCCGGCGGGGAAGCTGTTTCGGACACAGATCTTGGCGACTGCAGCTGCCGCCTTCTTGGCGCCGGTGAGCCAGCCCCAGGCGGCTTCGACGCCTTCGAGGGCCTTCTTGCCGAACTTCTTGATGAACTTGGCGCCGGCGCTGGCCCAGCCTGCGATGGGGATCATGCTGAAGCAAGAGAGGCCGAAGTCGACGCCGCTGGCGTAGTCGGCGAGGTATTCGCCGCCGGTCCACAGGCAGTTGATGAGGTCGGCGGCCTCTCCGACGCCTGGTACCAGCCCGATGATGTCGAGCTTGGTGTGCATCATGTCGGCGAAGCGGTCGTAGCTGGTGTAGTCCTCGGGGTTGAGGCTGGTGCCGAAGTACTTCTGGAACGCCAGCATCCCGTTGAGCACGTCGTTCCAGTCGACGCCGCTGTCCTCCGCAGATTCACGGAGTTGCATGTAGGCCCAGAATGCCTCCTCCTGTTGCGCGGCGCGGTCGGCTTCGGCGATGGCCTGGGCTTGTGCGGCATCGCTGATCGCGGCGGCGTGCTCGTAGGATTCGTGCGCGTTCTCCGCGGACTGGCGGGCGGCGGCAACGGCGGTGTAGGCGGTGTCAGCGGAGCCGCGGGCCGCAGTGGCGCTGGCGCTGGCGCGCAGGGCGGATGCTTGGGCATCGAGGGCGCTGGCGCGGGCCTGGTGGGCGGCTTGCTGGGCTTGTGCTGCGGAGGTGTGGGCTTGGGTGGCGGAGGTGTCGGCCGCGGTGGCGGACTTCTGCGCGTCCGTGGCGTAGCCGGCGGCGTCGGTCGCGTAGCGGTCGGCGTCGGCGGCGGCTTGTTGGGCTTGGTCGGCGGCGTTGTTGGCGTCGGCGGCGGCCTTGGCGGCGAGGGCGGCGTTCTGTTGGGCGAGGGCGGCGCTCTGCCAGGAGCCAGCGATGGTGTTGGTGATGGTGGCTTCGTGGGCCCGGGTGAGGTCGTCCTGCTGTTTGGCTCGGTAGCGGCCGCTGGTGAGGAAGTCGGTCTTGGCCGGGCTGGGGCTTTCGATGGCGATGGCGGCGGCGAGTTTGACTTCTTCGCCGCCGCCGTCGCCGCCGGTCTCGAGGAGTTGGGAGATCTTGACCTGGTCGTCGGCGGCCTTGGCGGTGTACTGGCCGCGGGTGAGGAAGGCGGTCAGCGCGTCGACGGTGTTGGCCTCGAGGGCGGCTTGGGCCGCGGCCTTGAGGGCGGGTCCGCCGGTCTCCAGGATCTGGGAGGTCTTGACGCGGTACTCGTCCAGGGCGGCCTGGTGGCGGCCGGTGGTCAGGAAGGTGTGGACCTGGGCCGGGTCATTCGCGGCCAGGGCGTTGGTGGCGGCGGTGCGTACCGCGGCGAACTCGCTGTCCTGGGCAAGTTGCTGGGCTTGGAGGAGTTCGTCCTGCTGCAGGGAGGCGGTCCAGCCGGAGCGGACGTAGTCGATGACGGCCTGGTCGGAGCCGGTGAGGGCGTACTCGGCGGCGGACTTGCTCCAGGGCCCGCGGGTCTTGAGGGCGGTGAGAGCCATCTTGCGGCCGTTGGCGACGATGGTGTTGGTGTCGGCGCCGCTCTGGGCGGCCTGGGCGGCGAGTTGGGCTGCGGTCTGGTCGAGTGCCAGGGCCTGCGTCTTGGCCTTGTCGGCCTCGATGACGCTGAGGTCGAAGGCGGCCTTGAGGTCGCGGGCCTGGTTGATGCCGGTGGCCTTGCGGGCCTCGCGCTCCTCCTGCTCGCTGGCCAGGGCGACCTGGTGGACGGCAACGGCCTTGTTCACCGCTGCTGTCGCGGTGTTGGCGGCTTCCGCCGCGCTGGCGGCGTGCGCGGTGGCGCGCTGGGCCGCGGTGGTGGCGTTGCCGGCGTGCAGGGAGGAGTTGCGGGCGGCCTCGGCGGCGTTGGTGGCGTGGGTGGCGGCGGAGCGGGCCGCGGTGGCGGCCTCGCGGGCGGCGGTGGCGGACTGGTCGGCGAGGTCGGCGGCCTTGTTCGCCGAGCGCTGGGCCTCGGCGGCGTGGCGCTGGGAGGAGGAGGCGGCCTGCTTGGCCTCCTCCGAGTAGGCACCCGCGGCGTTGGCATAGTCGTTGGCCTGGTTCGCGGCCAGGGTGGTGAAGGCGAGGTCGTTCAGCGCGCCGAAAGCAGACCGGGCCGCATCGCGGGCCCCGACAGCGGCACCGGCGGCGCGGTCGGCCGCATCCGCGGCGTACTGGGCGCGGCCGGCGGCCTGCTCGGCGGCCTTGGCGGCCTGCTCGTCGACCTTGCCCTGCGCGGCCCAGGTCAGCGCGCGGCCGGCTGCCTCATCGGCGCCGGCGGCGGCGGAGGCGGCCTGCTGCGCGGCGGCGGCGGCCAGGCGTGAGGCGGTGTTGGCGGCCTGTGCGGCGCTGATGGCGGCCTTCGCCGCAACTGCGGCCTGGCGTCCCGCCTCGGCGGCGCGCTTGGCGGCGGCGGCGGCCTTGGCGGAGTCGCCTTGTGCGGCGGCGGCCTCGTCCCGGGCCTTCTCCGCCGCTTCGCGGGCCAGGCGTGCCCCGGTGACGGCCTGGTCGGCGGCTTCGAGGGCGGCGTCCTTCTCGCGCTCGGCCTGGTCGCTGGTCTCCTTGGCCTGCTGGGCGAGCTGGGCGATGTCGGCGTACTCGCGGTCGCGGGCGGCGGCGATGTGCTGACCGACCGCCAGGAACTCGGTGATGTCCTCGAGCGAGCCTTCCAGGGCGAGCATGCCGGCCTGCTTGGTGGCCGGCCCGCCGCTCTCGACGATCTGCGAGACCCGCACCCTGGAGTCGCTCTCGCGGGTGACGTCCTGGGTGTGTGTCAGGAACTCGCTGACGGCCTCGGCGGAGCCATCCAGCGCCTTGAGGCCGGCGGCCTTGGTGGCCGGCCCGCCGGTCTCGATGATCTGGGAGACCCGTACCCGCTGGTCCTGCGCCAGAGGCGCCTTCCAACCCTGGTCCAAGAACGCGGCGAAGGCCGTCTTGTCGTGGCTGTCGAGCGCGGCCGCGGCCGCCTTGCGCAGGGCCGGACCACCGGTCACGGCGATCTGCAGGAGCGCCTGCTCGTTGTCCTTGGCCTCGGCATCGGCCCACGTGCCCCCCTGACCGGAGCCGCTGGCACCGAGGAACGCGGCGACCTTGTCGTCGCCCCCTGCGAGGGCCTCCTCCGCGGCGGCCTGCACCGAGACGCCGCCGTCCTTCCATGCCTGCAGCACCCGCCCCCGGTCGGTCAGCACCGGACCCGCGGGGGAGGTGTCCTCCGCCGCCACTGGCGTCGCGGACACCAGCGACACCATCAGCGCGAGCGGCAGCACCCCGCGGCACAGCCACCGCACCACGGACCCCCTCCCCTTGAATATCTCTCTACGCCTGCGTGAACTCACGAAAACCCCTCATCAAAAGTCTGAAACACCGGATTTTGGCAGCACGAAACCAGCCCAGGGAAGGCCGGGCGGTTTTTTCGCCCGCCACCCCGGGTGCATTTCAGTATTCGGAAACCCCCCTCAGTAACCCCCAGTTGCCCGTCTCGACGCAGTTGGTAGGCATACATTAAGGTCTGCGCCTGACGGGGCGCCAGGACGCATCAGCTGGCAAGATGCCCGGTTTGCCCTCGAAAGCGCGAAAAGAAATATTCATCCCCAGACAAAGCAGAGGTTTTTCATGAGGCACCGTGCTTCGGGTGCGATGGTGGCGTCAGCCGCTCTCGCCGCCACCGTCTTTACCGGGCTGGCATCCGCCCCGCCCGCATTGGCCGACACCACCGCAACCGACGTCCCGTCCGCGGTCGAGGACGGCGCCTACCCCGGCGCCGCCCAGATCCTGGCCGATCGGGGCATCACCCTCACCCGCGGCGACGGCGGCATCACCCTCGCCGACTGCACCCAGCCCAGCAGCTACCAGATCAAGGTCCTCGCCCGCACCACGGACGAGGACGACGGCGACACCATCTGCTTCGCCGCCCCCGGCGCCACCGGCTACCTCGCTTTCACCATCCCGGACGCCTACCGCATCACCACCTACAACCGCTCGGTGCGCGCCAGCCTGTCCACTGACCAGAAACCCACCGAGACCACCGACGTCCCGGCCAACGGCACCAAGGGCATCGGCGAGACGATCGATCCCAGCACCCGAGCCGTCCTGCTCGAACTGCGCGTCACCGGCTCCACCGCCACCCCGACCACCGGCCAGCCCGCCGACCCCGCCACCGCCTTCACCGCCCACCTCACCATCGGCGACACCGGCCGCACCTGCACCGGAGCGCTCGTCGACCCGTCCTGGGTCCTCACCGCCAAGTCCTGCTTCGCCGACGACTCCGGCACCGTCACCGCAGGCGCACCCAAGAACACCACCACCGCCACCCTCGGCCGCACCGACATCCACACCACCGGCGGACACCAGAGCGCGATCGTCGCGCTCGTCCCCCACGCCGACCGCGACCTGGTCATGGCACGCTTGCAGACCCCGGTGTACGACATCGCCCCGATCGGCCTGTCCACCACGGCACCCACTGGCGGCGGCGCGCTGAGCACCGCCGGCTACGGCCGCACCGCCACCGCTTGGACCCCCGGCACCCTCCACACCCCCGCCACCACCACCGGCACCGTCACCGCTGGCGGCTTCGACCTCACCCCCACCGCTCCCGGCCTGATCTGCAAGGGCGACGCCGGCGCACCGCTGTGGCGCACCGAGAACAACAAGCCCTCCCTCGCCGGCATCGTCGCCCGCGCCTGGCAGGGCGGCTGCCTCGACACCCCCACCACCGAAACCCGCACCAGCGCCCACGCGGAACGCACCGACAACATCGGGGCCTGGGTCACTTCCACCATCGCCACCACCCCGAAGCGGGCAGGCAGCGAGTCCGGCGGTACGGGGCGGGTGCGGTACGCGGACTGGGACGGCGACGGCCGGGCGGACCTGCTGACCGTGGCGGACTCCGGCGCGGTGCACGTGTACCTGAACCGTGGCGGTGACGGCCACGGCGGCTGGGAGGACTACGGCCAGGTCGCCACCGGTATGACCACCGACAAGTCCCGGGTCCGTTTCGCCGACTTCGACGGTGACGGCAAGGCCGACTACATCGTCATGCAGACCAGCGGCGCCGTCGGGGTGTTCCTCAACAAGGGCGGCGACGGCCACGGCGGCTGGCAGGACTGGGGCCAGGTCGCCACCGGCCTCGGCAACGCCGACCAGGTCCGTTTCGCCGACTGGGACGGCGACGGCAAGGCCGACTACATCGCCATCCAGGCCAGCGGCGCCGTCGGGGTGTTCCTCAACAAGGGCGGCGACGGCCACGGCGGCTGGAACGACCAGGGCGCCATCGCCCAGGGCGCCACCTCCGACCGCACCCGGCTGCGTTTCGCCGACATCGACGGCGACGGAAA
Source organism: Kitasatospora phosalacinea (assembly GCF_000716545.1). GTDB lineage: Bacteria > Actinomycetota > Actinomycetes > Streptomycetales > Streptomycetaceae > Kitasatospora > Kitasatospora phosalacinea. The sequence goes on along the minus strand of NZ_JNWZ01000108.1, from coordinate 4,985 downwards.
GGTCGACTACAACATCATCAACAGCGACGGATCCGTCACCACCTACATCAACAAGGGCGGCGACGGCCACGGCGGCTGGACCCTCCGCAACAAGATCACCAACGGTGCGACCACCAACCAGAACATCGTCCACTTCGCCGACCTGACCGGTGAGGGCAACGCCGACTACCTGCTCATCGACGGCACCACCCAGGCCTACGCCTACAACGGCGGCGACGACCTCGGCGGCGCCTGGATCTACCTCGGCCAGATCGCCGGCGCGCTCTGACCCACCGCTCCGGCACGCCCGTGGGCGTGCCGGAGCGCCCTGCGGTGGGCGGTCGCGGACGGCGCTGTCGCTGTCGGCTGACAGGCCGACGGGTCGGCCGTCTTGCAACCGGCGGAGGGAACCATCCACCCGCCCTACTGCGAGCCGAATGCGCTGTGCACTTCTAGGTGCGCCCGGGGCGGCCCCCGTTCGGTTCCTCCCCTTGCCGGGCGACCCGGTGGGGCGCGGGGCTGCCGTGAAGGTCTGGACAAAGAGGGAGGAAACAGTGAATTCGATCCGCACACTGCGGACGCTCGGCGCCGCAATGGCGCTGACGGTGGCCCTGGGAACCACATCGGGCGCCTTGGTACTGGGCAGCGCGCCGCAGGCGCGCGCACTCGACAACGGGCTGGCCCTGACGCCGCCGATGGGGTGGAACGACTGGAACGCCTTCGGCTGCGAGGGCCTCGACGAGGCGCTGGTGTTGAAGACCGCCGACTTCCTGGTGAGCTCCGGCCTCCGGGACGCGGGGTACCAGTACGTGAACCTCGACGACTGTTGGATGCAGTCCGCGACCGGATGGGACGACCCGACCGACGGCCGTGACTCCGCGGGCCGTCTCCAGCCTGATCCGGTGAAGTTCCCGAACGGCATTGCCAGCGTGGCCCGGTACGTCCACGCCAAGGGCCTCAAGCTCGGCATCTACGAGAGCGCGGGCTGGCGCACCTGCACCTTTCCCGCGGTGCCGGGCACCGACCGCTACTTCCCCGGCAGCATGGGCCACGAGGCCGTCGACGCCCAGACCTTCGCGGACTGGGGCGTCGACCTGCTCAAGTACGACAACTGCGGCAACTTCTTCAAACCGAACGACCCTTCGGTACCGGGTGGCAAGGACTGGGCGTCCAGGTTCCCGGTGATGGGAAAGGCGCTCAAGGACACCGGCCGCCCTATCGTCTACAGCCTCTGCTCCCCGGCCGAGCCCAATGTCACCGTCGCCCCGCAGGTAGGGAACCTGTGGCGCACCTCCAAGGACATCTCACCCACTTGGTCGGTACCGGCCGACAGCGCCTACGGCTCGCTGCTGCAGAACTACCACGAGAACGCGAAGTTCTCCGCCCTCGCACACCCCGGCGCATGGAACGACCCTGACATGCTGGAGATCGGCACCACGACCGACATGGGTGCCCTCACCCCCGACGAGGCGCGCTCCGAGTTCAGTCTCTGGTCAGTGATGGCCGCTCCGCTGATAGCCGGGACCGATCTGAGCACCGCCTCCCCCGAGACCCTGGCCATCTACGGCAACCGCGACGTGATCGCAATCGACCAGGACCCGCTGGGCAGGCAGGGCGTACCGGTGCCCTCCGCCCCGGGGACCTCGGTGCTGGCCAAGCCGTTGGTCAACGGCGACGTGGCAGTGACGCTGTTCAACGAGAGCGAGGTGCCGAGGACCATCGCCACCACCACGTCGAACATCGGGCTGCCGGCTTCGCCGTCCTTCCGCCTCACCGACCTGTGGACACGTACCGCCAGCACCACCGACGGCGTGGTCTCCGCCGTCGTCGCCCCGCACGCCACCGTGATGTACCGGGTCTCCACGGGCGTACCCGGTAAGGTCTCGCTGCAACTGACGGACAGCGCGGGCGCCATGGCCAGCCAGACCGGCGACCTCACCACCGGAGCTTTCGCCCCGCAGTGGTCACACCCCGACGGCGGCGGCCTCACCAATCTGACCAGCGTCCCTGCCGGGCCCCTGGTCCACGTCTACGGCGTGGCGGGCGGCCGGGTCTTCGGCGAGGACCTGGACACCGTCACCGGCGGTTGGAGCGGCTGGGCGGAGGTCCCGGGCGGCGCCACCGGTGTCAGGGACATCAGCGCGAGCATCGTCAACAACGTGGTGCAGCTATTGATCGCGGGCTGGGACGGGTCGATGTGGATCCAGCACGGCGACTACAACGCCGGACACTTCGACACCGCTTGGACCAGGGTCGACAACGCCCCGCTGTCCAGGCTGACCAGTGTCGCGGCAGGCACCGAGGTACACCTCTACGCCATCGCGCAAGGCCGGGTCTACGGCGAGGACCTGGACACCACCACTGGCACGTTCAGCGGCTGGTCGGAGATCCCCGGCGGTGCCACGGGCGCCGTCGACCTGACCGCAAGCATCGTCAACAACGTCGTCCACCTGGAGATCGTCGGCGGAGACCGGACCATGTTCGGCCAGGTCGGCGACTACAACGCCGGCCGTTTCAACCCGACTTGGACACAGCTGCCGGGCAGTGGCCTCAGCGCGCTGACCAGCGTCGCCTCCGGCACCCACGTGCACGTCTACGGCACGGCGGGCGGAATGGTCCTCGGCTCCGAGCTGGACACCACCAGCGGCCGGTGGAGCGACTGGTCCGAGGTCCCAGGGGACGCCACCGGCGCAGTCGATCTGACAGTGGCCGCCGTCGACCGGTGATGTGAGGGCCCGGTGATGTCGGAGACCTCGGGCGCAGTGAAGAAGGCGACGAGAGACGACCGGCACAGCCCGCACCGGGGCGGAGGAGTGAAAAGGCGCACTGGACGACCCGTCTGACGGCCCAGCCGAAGGGCTGGGCCAGGGACGTGACAGCGCCCATCGTTGCAAAGGGCGCAGCATCTCATGGTGACAATCTCGACGAACCATCCGGGAAGGGAGGGACGCGACGCGGGAACGCTACTGCGCCGGACCTCGGGTTGCCCAGTCCCTGGACAGGTGGAGCTGGCGTGTAGTGCCCGGTCTTCCCTCACGAGCTGATCGACCACACCGCCCGAGCCGCGACGCGGTCGCCACCAGCACCGCCACCACCTTTTTCGATAACGACGGCGGCAATCAGGACGCTCCCGGCCAGATCGACTACGGGCAGATCGCCGTCGGCGCCCGAACCACGAAACACAGCAGGGAAGGATCCCCATGACCCGCACCATCACACTCGCTCTAGCCACGATCGCCTCGATGGCCGCGATCACTACCACCGCCCCCACGGCGTCAGCCGCCGCGCCCGCCCCCGCGCCGGTGCTGCGGGTGATGCCGCTGGGCGACTCGATCACTGCCGGGTACCGGAGCAGCACAGATGCCGGCTACCGCGGGCCGCTCGCCGACTTGGTGGCCCAGCAGAACCGGTACACCGTCGACCTGGTGGGCTCGAACCACAACGGCGCGGTCGCCGACCCTGACAACGAGGGCCACAGCGGGTACGTGGTCAACGACATCGCGGCCGGGATCGACGGGTGGCTGGCCGCCGCGCAGCCGGACGTCGTGCTGCTCCACATAGGCATCAACGACCTGGACCGGGGCACCGACAAGGCCCACGCCGCGGACCGGACGTCGGCGCTGATCGACCGGATCCTCGCCGACCGGCCCGGCGTGGCGGTCCTGGTGATGGGCCTGATCCCGACGACGCCCGACCTGACCGCCCAGGTGGCCGACTACAACACCGCGCTGAGCCAGGCCGTCCAGGCGAAGCAGGCCCAGGGCCGCAAGATCCGCTACACCGCCGCGCCCGCGCTGGCCCCGGAGGAGATGGCGGACGGGCTGCACCCCGACGACCTCGGCTACCGGCGGATCGCGCAGACCTTCGACCAGGTTCTGGACCGGGCTTTCACGGACGGCCTTGCCGCCCCCGCGCCGGCGCACCGCGCCGGTACGGAGTCCGGCGGTTCTGGCCGGGTGCGGTGGGCGGACTTCGACGGGGACGGCCGGTCGGACTACGTGGTCGTCGAGGACGGCGGGGCAGTGCGGGTGCGCCTGAACAGGGGTGGGGACGGGCGCGGAGGCTGGGTCGATCTGGGGCAGGTCGCGGCAGGAATGACCAGCGACCGCGGCCGGGCGCGGTTCGCCGACTTCGACGGGGACGGCCGCGCCGACTACATCCTGATCAACGCGAACGGCTCGGTGCGGGTGTACCTGAACAACGGCGGTGACGGGGGCGGGGGTTGGAGCGATCTGGGCCAGGTGGCGTCCGGGCTGACCACCGACCCCGCGCAGGTGACGTTCGCGGACTTCGACGGGGACGGCCGCGCCGACTACGTGAACACCCAGAACGACGGTGCGGTGGGAGTGTTCCTCAACCGGGGCGGGGACGGCCACGGCGGATGGGTCGATGACGGCCGGATCGCCACCGGCCTCACCACGGACCGTAGCCGCCTGCGCTTCGCCGACTTCGACGGGGACGGCCGCGCCGACTACAACGTGATCAACCCGGACGGCTCCCTCACCACCTACCTCAACAAAGGCGGCGACGGCCACGGTGGCTGGGCCGACAAGGGCCGGACGACGGTCGGCCAGACCACCATCCAGGACACGGTGGCGCTGACGGACATCGACGGCGACGCCCACACCGACTACCTGGTCACCTCCGGCCCGACCACCGCCCTCCTCAACAACGGCGGCGACGGCGGGAACACCCCCGGCTGGATCGACTACGGCCAAATCGCCACCGGCGCCTGACAGAGCCGCACTGCCCAGACGGATGAGGGTGTGTCCAGCCAGCGGCTCTGTCCCGTAATCGGTGGTGACGAAGTGTGACGGCCATCGTTGGCATGGTGTGCGTGATGTCAACGAGCTTGTGGGCGTGGTATTTTCGGGCTTGTCGGCCTTGGTCGTCGAGGGTGTGGCGGACGAGGGCAAGGTCATCCGGGTGTCGGCGCGGACGAGGGATGATCCGGTGCCGTGTCCGGTGTGCGGGCGGCCGACGGGGCGGGTGCACGGCTTCCACGG
>NZ_JNWZ01000107.1 GCF_000716545.1 Kitasatospora phosalacinea | reverse complement strand
GGTGAAGGGGCTGGAGGTCAGGGTGCCGGTGCCGGCGTCGCCGGCGGCCTTGAAGCCCCACAGGTGGTAGGTGCCCTGCTGGTTGAAGCAGCAGCCCCACCCCCAGCCGGTCTCCGAGCTGACGCCGCCCTGGAAGGCGTTGCCGGTCGCGGTCCACCCCGACAGGTCACCCGTCTCGAACCCGGGATTCACCAGGTCGCCCGTGGTGGCAGCCGCCTGATGGACGGTCAGCACCGAGCCCATGGGCAGGCAGAACAGCAGCGCGAGCAGGAGGCGCAGGACGACGCTGCGTCCCGGCGGGGCCGAGTGTCTACGCACGAGGTTCCCTCCGTGTTTCTGGCGTGCTAAATCGAATCTCCATGGCCGCCGATGCTGGTGGCGTCGCGCTTGCTAATACAAGTGTCTTGACGTGACTGTTTATCTATTCGTTATCGCTGACACAGTGTCAGATCTCTTGCTAATTCGCTTTAGCATGCCGTGCGCGAGCTTCGATCGCCGACCCGTGGCGCGCCCGGGGCCGGCCTTGCCCCGGTCTGGGCGGCGCGCCTGGTGGCCAGGTCGAGGCGCATGCGTCAGATCGGCGTGCGCGAAGACGGGCAGTCCCACCTCATGGCCGGCGGCCGCTGCGGCACGGGCCACTCCGGGTGCCGACGCGGTGGGCGGTTCGCCCCTGACGGAGAACGCGGCCGGGACGCGGTTTCGCGCCAGGACGCCGAACATCCGCCCGGTCCGGGTGGGTGCGGGGCCGCCGCCGAGGATCGGGACGACCGCTGTCGGCGAGGCCATGGCTGACCGGCGTGCACGGACCGCCGACGGGAAACGCCGACGGGAAACGCCGACGCACCGCGCCCGAAAGCGGCCCACCGCCTTCCAGTCACCCGCAGCGCGCCGGGCACGCATGAACAGAGCGCACGTCCCGGCCTCTTGACGAACCGGGAGGTGGGGACGAGGGCGCCGCGGGCGGCCTGCTTGCCCTGGAGGGTGCCCAGCGGGGCCCGGGGCCCGGACGACCTCGGAGCCGACGACGCCCTCCGTGCGCCGGCCTGCACGGCGATCACGGTGACGCCTGCCGGGTCGCGCCGGACGGCGACGGCGTCGAGCCCGTCGCCGCGGGAGTTCCGGGTGTGCCAGGTCTCTTGCTGATCGTTTCAGAATGAGGTGTCGACGGTCGTCTGGAAGTGCACAGCCCGGTACGAGCGGACGTGCACCGTGCGTCACAACGCCGGCGCCTCCCGATGGTCGGGCCCGGCTGCGTTGAGGGTGTTGTCCGTGGGTGGCCGTGCGGTCAGGACCGAAGGTGCGGAAGGGTGAACTCGGGCAGGGCATAAGGGCCGGCCTGGGGTGCCGCGGGGTCGGCCGGGAGGCCGGCTCCGGGAATGTCGGCGGCGTGGAGTTCGGCGTTGTCGACGGGCGTGTAGTCCAGTACCGCCGGGTCCGGGACTTCCCAGAAACGGCGGGTGTTGGCGGAGACCGCGTACACGGTGGCGAAGCGGGTGGAGGGCGGGGCGGTCAGCGCGGCCCGGACGTAGCCGACGGCGTCGCGCGGGCTGAGCCATGTCGCCAGATGCCTGGGCTCGGTCGGGAGGGGTTCGAAGCTGCCGATGCGCAGGCAGATGACGGACAGGCCGAACTTGTCGGCATAGAGCTGCCCGAGGGCCTCGATGGCGGCCTTGCTCACTCCGTACAGGCCGTCAGGCCGCACGGGCTCGTGCGGCCTCGTGAGATGCCCGACCGGGTAGAAGCCGGCCACGCGGTTGCTGCTGGCCAGCACCACCCGCTCGATGCCTGTTCGCCGTGCCGCCTCCAGCACGTGGTGGGTGCCGAGCACGTTGACGTCGAGGAGATCCGCGAGCGGCGCTTCGTCCGGCACACCGCCCAGATGAAGCACCTGATCAGCACCCGCGAGCGCCGATTCCACGGAAGCCGCGTCGCGCAGGTCGACGGTGTACACGTCCTCGTTGTCGGCCTCCGGTCGCAGCGCCACCCGGTCGAGCAGGATCACACGCGTCGCTCCACCCCGTAGTGCCTTGCGCACGACGGACCCGATGTTCCCCGCCGCACCTGTCACCGCTACCGTCCCCAGACGCACTGTGCCTCCCCCGTCGATCTTCCTTCGCGTATCCTCGGTGCTGGACTTCCGGCGATCAAGCGACGTCTTGCGAGAACAGGCCACGGCCGGGCGGGTGCCAGCAGCACGGCGAGGCCCTGCGGCTGCGCACGTCGAGCCGTACCCGCCGGTGCACGTCCGGGTGTACGCCGACAGGAGTGTGGACGGTCACGCAATTCCCCAGGGGTGCTGGTCAATTCCCCAGGTCCTGGCCGGGTGACTCACCGGTCGACTGCCCAGGCGGTATCGGTGGGAGGGTCGCCGGTCGTGAGAATGTGCGAAACCGCCTGGAGTGCCTGGGCCAGGGAGACCGTGTCGCGATCGGGGTAGTCGTCTTGCTGTCCGTTGGCCAGGACGAAGCCACTGCTCTGGCCGGTGGCACCGGGGTCGACGGCGTGCTCGCCGGGGTCATCCTCGCCGTCGAGTAGAAGGATCATCGCTTGCTCGGTATTGGTGATGAGCCCCAACGATCGCCCTGTCGAGCTGCTCAGCCAGCTCTCCAGATGCCCAGCCGCGATCCGTTCGTGGAGCTTCTGCAGTGCTGCGCCGGCCGACGTCACTGCGGTGCTGTCGTCGAAGGCCCAGGACTCGATCACGGACGCGAGCCTCCCACATCCGAGACGGTCAGGACCCTCGACCCGGCTCGGGGACGCCCAAGGGGGACTTGAATGATTCGGATGGAACGATCACTCGCGGGTCAAACCACCCGATCGAGGGCATTTGAGGCTTCCGCCGTGGTCAAGTTCCCCAGGGGGACTCCTGACCACGACCCTGGCCAATTCCGTCACCACGAAGCCTCAGGAGCAGGGGAAATCGCTGACCGTTCACAAGGAGGTGAGCTGCGGGTCTTGCGCTCGGCAAGCTTGGCCGACTGGGTGTCTGGGGTTCCTGCTGGTCTTGTTCCTGGCGACCTGTGGGAGCTGGTGGTCTCGCTGCCGCCGCCCGCTCCCGCAGGGCGCCGCCGCTACCTGGGGCGGCTGCGCATTCCCGACCTCGGGGCCCCGGCACTGACGCCGACAGCGGCAGCGACAATGAGCAGACGGCGGGTTCGACGGTTCGGGGGAACGGGATGCTGACCGGGATCGTGATCGACGCGCTGGACGTCGCGCGCATGGACCGCTTCTGGCTGGACGCGACACAGGGCCGGACGGGCGGCCTGCGGCTGCGATTCGCGCCGACCACGAAGCCGAGGGCGGCGCACAAGAACCGACTCCACCTCGACCTGGCCGGGGGGCCGGACTGGGAGGCCGAGGTGGCGCGCCTGCTCACACTCGGTGCGACGCGGGCCGACATCGGCCAGGGGGACGTTCCGTGGGACGTGTTGGCGGACCCGGAGGGCAACGAGTTCTGTGTGCTGCGCCCCGGCCACCCCGGCGTGCTCGCCGACTCCGGCCTCGTCGCGATCTGCCTCGACGTCTCGGAGGAGGAGCGCTGTGCGCAGCAGGCCTTCCGGCAGTCCCGGGCCGGGTCGAAGCCGACGATCGGCGGCACGGGCTCCAGGCCGTGCGGGTGCCGGGAGACCACCGCGCCCGGGTTGCGCGGGCAGCGCTGCGGGTCCGACCCCGGCTCGTCCAGGACGAGTTCGGCGGAGTCCGCGCGCTCGACCGCCATGCTCACCACGCAGGGGCGGACGGCCCGCCCGGTGGTGGCGACGTGCCCGTCGAGGACGACCGCGCCGGGTCGGGGGCGGGTGCGCGGCGGAGGACGGTGGCGTCGGCGGGGCCGTCGGGGTCGTCCGGTCGGAGTCGGATGGCGCGGCGGAGGGGTTCCATGCGGCGGGGGAGGGGGTGCCAGCCGGGTTGTCCGGCCATGTCGGTGTTGAGGTCGTGGACGGCTCGGGCGTAGGCGCGGGCGAGGCCGCGGAAGTGCAGGGGCAGGCCGGGGCGGGGGTGGCCGCTGGGGGCGATGCTGACCCACAGGGCGTCGGTGGTCTGGTTGTCGGGGCCGGGGGGCTCGGCGGGGTCGCGGACGGTGAGGCGGGCGCGGGCGGTGAGCCAGTGGCGCAGCGCGGCCAGGGTGGTGGGGGAGAGGGCGACGGTCTCGGTGGCGGGCGGGGTGCGCGGGTCGCGGTGCTGGGGGAGGCGGGTGAGGCGGATGGTGCCGTGGTGCAGGTCGACGTCGCGGGTGCGCAGGGCGCAGAGTTCGCCGGCGCGGCAGCCGGTGTCCAGCACGGTGGCGATGATCGCGAGGATCCGGCTGCGGGCGTCGCTGCGGCCGGGGCGGGCCGCGCTCTCCAGGTGGCCCAGGAGGATGCTGCGGGGGCGGGCGGTGACCACCGGGCGGAGTTCGACCGGCGGCGGGTCGCGGTCGGGGAGGGTGAGGGGGACGCCCGCCCGGGCGCCGAGGATGCGCAGGCAGTTCTCGCGCACGCGCATGGACGCGGGCGAGGGCTGCTCGGGCCGGGCGGCGGGTTTGCGGCGCAGCAGGCCCTGCTCGGCGGCGGTGAGGTAGGCGGCGAGGGCGGCGGGGGCGAGGAGCGCGTCGAGGGAGCGGGCGGCTTCCGGCGGGAGCGCGCCGCGTTCCAGTGCGGTGCGCAGTTCCCCGGCGACCCAGCGCAGTTGCTTGGCGCGGGAGGCGCCGGTGGGGGGTCGGCAGGCGTGGTCGACCAGTGCGTCCAGGGCCTCGGTGGAGGGTGCCGCTGCCGTCGGGGTGTCCGCCATGGGGCCACCCTAGTGGCGGGCCGGACGGGTCCTCGGGTGGACGGGTTCCAGCAGACCCCGCAACAGTGTGTATGTATGAATAACTGGCTTGAAGCGCGACCGTCAGCGCGAGGCCGACGCCGTGGTGACCGCCCGTTCCCACGCATCCCGTGTCAGCGGGAACCGTCCTTCGGCGGCCGGCGGCCGGCGGCCGGCGGGGGGCCCGGAACCGGTCCGCCTGCCGGACGGCGCGAGCGGCGGGCCGTCCGGCAGAGCGGGTGATCACGGAATGCGGTGAATCCCGCGCGCGGAAATCCCGTCCGGGAATCGGGCGGGCGGCTCGCTGCTTTCAGGGAGGGCATTTCCGCGAGAAGGGTTGACACGGGGTTCGGGGTGCTGGACGCTCTTAACCGCCACCGCCGAGGACATTCGAGAGGGTGATCTTCCACAGCAAATTGTTAGCGCTAACAATATCCGTCGGAGCCGCCGCGCGGCCAGGGTCCGGCCGCTGCGGGCCGCAGGGGGCGGCGGCCCACCTGCGGAGCGCGGGCGGCGCGGGCGGAAACTTTCACGCGAGCCCCGCCGTCGAACGGCGGCGAGGAGCGGACGGAGGATCTTCCGGTCGAAATCCGAGCGGGGCCCGGGACGGCCCGGAATTCGGCGTCCGGGCGCATTCCTGAATTGTTCCACCGGGGCCGATCGGTGAATTCCGGTGCGGCGGCCCGCGCCGCCCCGCGATTCGTCGCGCCGTCCGCGGAGGAATCCCGTCGCCGGGTGCCGAATCCGTCCACCGGCACGTGTCCGCCGCGCCCGCGGGGCAGCGCTCCCCACCACATTCCCGGCGCGCGCACCCGCGGGTCGCGCGCGTCCCACCACTCCCGCCAGGAGGCGACCACATGCCCCACCCGAACCGGCGCGCCGTACGGCGATCGGCGCGATCCCGCCTGTGGAGGACGCTCGCGTGCGTGCTCCCGGCCCTGCTCCTGTCGCTGGCGATCCCGCTGCTCTCCCCGGGCGCGGCCACGCCGGCCGCCGCGCTGGGCAACGGCCTGGCCACCACCCCGCAGATGGGCTTCAACGACTGGAACGCCTACGGCTGCAACGTCTCCGAGTCGCTGATCAAGACCACGGCGCTGGCCATGCACAACAACGGCATGCAGAGCGCCGGATACGCGTACGTCAACATCGACGACTGCTGGATGACCCACTCCAGGGGCTCCGACGGGCGCCTGGTCCCCGACCCGGCCAAGTTCCCGGACGGGATCAAGGGCACCGCCGACTACGTCCACTCGCTGGGCCTGAAGCTGGGCATCTACGAGGACGCCGGACTGCAGACCTGCGCCGGTTACCCCGGCAGCCTCGGGCACGAGAGCACCGACGCCCAGTCCTTCGCCTCCTGGGGCGTGGACTACCTGAAGTACGACAACTGCTACGCCGGGCCGGGCTGCGCGCTGAACTCTTGCCCCAACGGTAGCAAGGCGCCCGCGCAGACCCGCTACACCGCGATGCGCGACGCCCTGGCCGCGACGGGACGGCCCATCCTGCTGAGCCTGTGCAACTGGGGCGAGGACAACGTGTGGACCTGGGGCGCCGGCGTCGGCAACAGCTGGCGCACCACGGGCGACATCAACGCGAGCTACTCCAGCATGCTGTCGATCTTCCACAGCAACGTGAAGCTGGCCGCCTACGCCGGCCCCGGCCACTGGAACGACCCGGACATGCTGGAGGTCGGCAACGGCTCCCTCACCGACACCGAGAGCCGCTCGGAGTTCAGCCTGTGGTCGGAGATGGCCGCTCCGCTGATCGCCGGCACCAACATCGCCTCGGCCAGCGCGAACACGCTGTCCACGCTCACCAACGCCCGGGTCATAGCGGTGGACCAGGACCCGCTGGGCAAGCAGGGCACCATGGTCTCCTCCGTCAACGGTCTCGACGTGCTGGCCAAGCCGCTGGCCAACGGCGACGTCTCGGTGGCCCTGTTCAACGAGACCGGATCGACCGCGACCATCAGCACCTCCGCCGCCGCGATCGGCAAGACCGGGGCGGCCGGCTACGGCCTCACCGACCTGTGGACCGGGGCGACCTCCACCACCGCGGGCACCATCAGCGCCTCGGTCCCGGCGCACGGCACCGTCATGTTCCGGGTCTCCGGCGGCACCAGCGGCGGAACGGCCACCACCGGACCGGTGCGCGCGGTCGGCGCGGGCAAGTGCCTGGACGTGCCGGGCGCGACCACCACCGCGGGCACCCAGGTGCAGATCTGGGACTGCAGCGGCCAGGCGAACCAGCAGTGGACGCACACCGCCTCCAACCAGCTGACCGTCTACTCCGGCGGCACGCAGATGTGCCTGGACGCCTACGACAACCAGACCGCGCCCGGCACCAAGGTGGAGATCTGGACCTGCAACAACCAGGCGAACCAGCAGTGGAAGGTCAACGCCGACGGCACCGTCACCAGCGTCCAGTCCGGACTCTGCCTCGACGTCACCGCCAGGTCCACCGCCAACGGCGCCCTGGTCGACCTGTGGACCTGCAACGGCCAGAGCAACCAGCAGTGGACCCTGTGAAGCCCCCGCCGACGCCCCACCGCCCCACCGCCCCACCGTCCCACCGCCGCCCCACGCCCACCCGACGAGCCGCAGGGAGCCCCCATGCGTGACGCCCGCTGTCCGGAACGACCCGTGCCCGCACCCCCGCCCCGCGCCCGGCTCCGCACGCTGATCCGCGTGTTCGCCACCCTCCTGCTGGTGGTCGGCACTGCGGTCGGCACCGGAGGACTCGCCACCACGGCGCAGGCCGCCACCACCGGCCCGTGCGACCTCTACGCGGCGGGCGGGACGCCCTGCGTCGCCGCGCACTCCACGACCCGCGCGCTCTACTCGGCGTACGGCGGAGCGCTCTACCAGGTCCGGCGGGCCTCGGACGGCCGGACGCAGAACATCGGCGCCGTCGCCGCCGGGGGCGTCGCCAACGCGGCCGCCCAGGACACCTTCTGCGCCGGCACCTCCTGCGTGGTCACGATCGTCTTCGACCAGTCCGGGCACGGCAACGACCTCGCCTACCAGGGTCCCGGCGGCGCCGGGGGCAGCGACACCCCGGCCAACGCCACCAGCGAGGCCCTCACGCTCGGCGGGTCCAAGGCGTACTCGCTCTACATCAACCCCGGGAACAGCTACTGGCACGACGGGTCCTCCTCCGGGATGCCGCGGGGCAGCGCCCCCCAGGGCGCGTACATGGTGACCAGCGGCGTGCACGTCAACGGCGGCTGCTGCTTCGACTACGGGAACAGCGAGACGGACCGCAAGGCGGACGGCGCCGGGGCCATGAACGCCATCTACTTCGGGACCAGCTGCTGGTTCGGCGGCTGCTCGGGGACCGGCCCGTGGGTGCAGGCCGACCTCGAGTACGGCCTGTACTCCGGCGGCAGCTCGTCGTGGAACCAGAACCAGCGGGCCTTCACCAACCGCTACGTCACCGCGATGCTGAAGAACAACGGCACCACCCGGTTCGCGCTGAAGGGCGGTGACGCCCAGTCCGGCGGGCTCACCACGCTCTGGAACGGCGCGCTCCCGCCCGGCTACAGCCCGATGAAGCAGCAGGGCGCCATCATCCTGGGCAGCGGCGGCGACTGCTGCAACGGCAACACCAACCAGAGCCTGGGGACCTTCTACGAGGGCGCCGTCGTCAGCGGCTACCCGTCCGACGCCACCGACGACGCCGTCCAGGCCAACATCGCCGCGGCCCGCTACAGCACCGCCGCGGGCACCGGTACCACCACCGGGCCGCTGCACGCCGTCGGCGCCGGCAAGTGCCTGGACGTCCCGGGCTCCAGCACCACCGGCGGCACCCAGACCCAGATCTACTCCTGCTCCGGCGGCGCGAACCAGACGTGGACCGCCACGCCCTCGGGCCAGCTCACGGTGTACTCCGGCAGCGGCCAACTGTGCCTCGACGCCAGCGACAAGGGCACCGCCAACGGCACGAAGGTGATCGTCTGGCCCTGCAACGGACAGCCCAACCAGCAGTGGGTCCGCAACGCCAACGGCACGGTCACCGGCGCCCAGTCCGGGCTCTGCCTCGACGTCAGCGGAGCGTCGACGGCGAACGGCGCCCCGGTCCAGCTGTGGACCTGCAGCGGGCAGAGCAACCAGCAGTGGAAGCTCGGCTGAGCCCTGACGGTCGGACGTCCCCCGCCCGGGCCCGCCCCGGGCGGGTCGGCGGGCTCCGGCCGGAACGCCGCTGACCCGGGCGGAAACGGCGCCGGGGGCACCCTGGTCGGGTGCCCCCGGCGGTCGGGTGACGGCCGGTCAGTCCATGGCGTCGGCGGTGACGGTGGCGGGGTTGGTGAGGTCGGCGGACAGGGGGAGGTTGCGGGAGCTGTCGCCGACCGCGATCCGGTAGGTGCCGGCGGTGGCGGTCCAGTGGGAGGTGGCGGTGTCCCAGTGGGCGAGGGCGTGGGCGGAGACGGTGAAGGTGGCGGTGGCGGAGGCGCCGGGGTTCAGGGTGATCCGCTGGAAGCCCTTGAGCTGGCGCGGGGGTTCGCCGGTGGCGGCGGGGGCGCCGACGTAGAGCTGGGCGACCTCGGTGCCGGGGCGGGTGCCGGTGTTGGTGACGGTGGCGGTGACGGTGGCCTTCCCGTTGGTGAGCGGGCCGACCTGGAGGTTGGAGAAGGCGAAGGTGGTGTAGGAGAGGCCGTGGCCGAAGGGGAAGAGCGGGGTGAGGTTGTTGGAGTCGTACCAGCGGTAGCCGATCTTGAGGCCCTCGGAGTACTGGACGGTGCCGCCGGTGCCGGGCCACTGGGCGGGGGTGTTCGCCGGGACCTGGGAGAGCGAGGCGGGGAAGGTGATCGGCAGGTGGCCGGAGGGGTTGACGTCGCCGAACAGGAGGGCGGCGATGGCCTCGCCGAACTCCTGGCCCTGGTAGAAGCCCTCGAAGACGCCCGCGACCTGGCCCAGCCAGGGCATCATGATCGCGGAGTTGTCGCTGAGCACCACGACCGTGTTCGGGTTGGCCGCGGCCACCGCCGAGATCAGCGCGTCCTGGTTGCCGGGCAGGTTCAGGGTGGTGGTGTCGGCGGTCTCGTGGCCGTAGTCGTCGGCGGCGAAGACGACCGCCACGTTCGAGGACCTGGCGAGCGCGACCGCGGCGGCCTGGTCGGTGCCGTCGTTGTAGGCGACGGTGGTGCCCGTCCCCGCGGTGCGCTGCTGGATGCCGTACAGCGGGGTGTAGGTGCCGGAGCTGGTGGCGTTGCCGCTGCCGCCGCCGGAGGTGAGCGTGCCGGGGCCGGCCTGGGTGCCGATGACGGCGACCGAGCGGCCGGCGTCGGCGTCGAGCGGCAGCAGGCCGTTGTTCTTGAGCAGGACGGTGCCCTCCTCGGCGCCGCGCAGGGCGACCGCGCGGTGGGCGGGGGTGGCGACGATCGCGGTCTTGGAGCCGCTGGGCGCCCTGTCGAACATGCCGAAGCGGAACATCTGGGTCAACACCCGGGAGACCATGGCGTCGAAGGTCGCCTGGCTGACCTGGCCGTTGGCGACGGCCTGCAGCAGCGGGGCGGAGAAGAAGCCGTCGAACGGCATCTCCACGGTCTCGCCCGCGTTGGCCGAGGGCACGGTGGAGTGGATGCCGCCCCAGTCCGAGGTGATGAACCCCTGGAACCCGGCCTGCTGGTACATCGCGACGTTCTCCAGCGCCGGGTTCTGGCAGGAGTACTCGCCGTTGACCATGCTGTAGCCGCACATCAGCGCCGCCGCGCCGCCCTTCTCGATCGCGGTCTGGAAGGCCGGCAGGTAGATCTCCTGCAGGGTGCGGGCGTCGACGATCTCGTTGCCGGGCGCGGAGGGCTGCTCGACGTTGTACGCGGCCACGTGCTTGACCTCGGCCATCACGCCCTGGCTCTGCATGCCCTGGACGTCCGCGCTCGCGATCTGCCCGCTCAGGTACGGGTCCTCGCCGAAGGTCTCGTAGGCCCGCCCCCAGCGCGGGTCGCGCACCATGTTGACCGTCGGGCCGAGCGAGACGTTCACGCCCTTGCCGGCGAACTCCTGGCCGACCGCCGCGCCGAACTCGCGCACGTAGTCGGTGTCGAAGGTGGCCGCGGACACCTCCCCGTCGGGGAACTGGGTGACGCCGCCGAGCCCGTCGCCGACACCGCTCGGGCCGTCCTCCAGGTTGACGTCGGGGATGCACAGCTCGGGCTGCCCGGCGATCTGCCCCATGTAGACGTCGGAGCCGTCGCCGTACAGCATCCGGTCCTTCTGCTGCTGGGTCATCGCGCCCATCAGCTGGGCGACCCGGGTGGCGACCGGCACGGTCGGCTGGTTGAGCCACGGGCAGTTGCCCGGGGCGGGCTTCGGCGCGGGCGGCGGGATGGTGACGGTCCTGTCGCCGACGGTGCGCACGGCCAGCTCCCAGAGCGAGACGCCGTACGCGGTGGCCCGGGCGGTGGTGTACAGCCGCAGGTAGCGGCCGGTGCCGGTGGCGGCGAGCGTCTGGGTGCCGCCGGTGCCGGTGGTGGTGGAGTAGACGCTCGTCCAGGTGGCGCCGTCGTTGGACAGCTCGATCCGGAACGCGGTGGCGTAGGCGTTCTCCCAGCGCACCACCACCTGGCAGACCGGCAGGCTCCCGCCGAGGTCGACCACGATCCACTGCGGGTCGCCGACCGCGCTGGACCAGCGGGTCAGGGTGCTGCCGTCGGTGGCGTAGAAGGCGTCGTACGCCGGGTTGCCGTCCTGGGCGGAGGAGCCGGTGGCCGGGTGCCCGAGCGCCGCGTTGACGGTGCCGCAGCCGGTGCCGGTGCCGCTGGGGGACGGCGACGGCGACGGGGACGGGGTGGGCGTCGGCGTGCTGCCGCTCCCGCCGGTGAAGACCTGGAACTCCCAGAGCGAGTAGCCGTACTGGGTGCCCCGGGCGGTGCCGTACATCCGGACGTAGCGGCCGGTGCCGGTGACGTCCAGGGTCCGGGTGCCGCCGGTGCCGGTGGTGGTGGAGTGGACGGGCGTCCAGGTGGCGCCGTCGGCGGAGACCTGCACCTGGAACGCGGTGGCGTAGGCGGACTCCCAGGCCAGCGAGACGCGGCAGACCGGCAGCACGGAGCCCAGGTCGACCTGGATCCACTGCGGGTCGGCGGCGGCGCTGGACCACCGGGTGCCGCCGTCCCCGTCGACGGCGGCCGCGGCCGGGAAGGCGGCGTTCTCGGCGGAGGAGGCGGTCACCGGCCGGTCCAGCGCGGCGTTCTGGGTGCCGCAGGCCGCGCCGCCGGAGCCGGTGCCCGCCGTCCCGTACACCTGGAACTCCCAGAGCGAGTAGCCGTACTGGGTGGTGCGGGCGGTGCCGTACATCCGGACGTAGCGGCCGGTGCCGGTGACGTCG
>NZ_JNWZ01000106.1 GCF_000716545.1 Kitasatospora phosalacinea | reverse complement strand
CGACGCGTCAGCGTCCTGTGGGCACTCCTGCGCGACAACCGGATCTTCACCCCCGATCCGGACGCGCAGGCAGCTTGACTCGGTCATTGAGACTCCTCGGGAAGGTCGGGTCGATGGTGGGGGAGGAGCGGGCACGCCTGCCCGCGGGCCGCGGGGAGCGACCCCGGGGCGGCGCGATGTGGACCCTGCACACCGCGAACCGTCCGAAGGCTACGATTGGCCTATACCAATTGGCAAGTGTTTGCCACCGGCGGGCAGTTGGCGGATGGCGGGATCCGGCCACCGTCGCCGCCCGCCCGGCCGGGGCGACCTGGCGTGACGTCAGATTCCGGTCGGTGCGCGGACGGTGCCCGGTGGCGGGAAACCGCGGGGGAGGGGGTGCCCGTCGGCCCCGCCGTCCGGTGGTGACGGGCGGTGGCCGGGGCGCGCCGGGGAGGGCGTTCGGAGCCGCCCGGGGTGCTGTGGCGCGGCCGCCGGTCGACGGGGTTAGGGAACTCAAGCCCCGGATGGCGCTCCGATGAGCCGGTCGGCGGAGGCGTCCGGCAGTGGAGGAGTGCCGGGAGCGAGCCGGTTCGTGCCGGAACCGGTTCGGCGGGGGTTCCCGGGCGCCGGCTCCGAATTCGCCAAGTGAGCGGCGCCGTGCCGTCGACGCCCCGTCCGAGGGGGTGCCGCCGTCCGGGGAAGTGCCGCGTGGCTGCGTGAGATTCGCCGCTTTACCCACCTAATCTCCCGCTATGTCCGTACGCCCCCTGGCCCTCGCGGCCCTCTCGCTCGGCCTCGCCACCACACCCGTGCTCGTCCCGGCCCTGCTGTCACCGTCAGCCGTCGCGGTCGGCTCCAAGCGGGCCTCGATCGGCAACCCGGTCGAGGGGAACCTCGGCTACAACGCCTTCG
Organism: Kitasatospora phosalacinea; assembly: GCF_000716545.1. GTDB lineage: Bacteria > Actinomycetota > Actinomycetes > Streptomycetales > Streptomycetaceae > Kitasatospora > Kitasatospora phosalacinea. The sequence goes on along the minus strand of NZ_JNWZ01000106.1, from coordinate 11,354 downwards.
TGGAGCAGAACACCACGCTGGGCAGCACCGAAGCCGAGGGCCCGATCGCCACCGGCGGCAACCTCACCTTCGGCTCCGGCTACAACGTCAGCCTGCACACCCCCGGCACCTTCACCGCCCCCGGCGACGACCACCCGGCCGCGCTGGTGGTCGGCGGCCGGGTCGACTTCGCCGGCAGTTCCCCCGGCGGGGTGCTGAAGGTGCTCAGCGGCGGCTACACCAAGATCGGCGACCTGACCGGCGCGCACGCCGTCGACCGGGACGTCAACGGAGCCCAGGTCAACACCCAGGTGGTGGCCTCCGGTGCGGTGCACAACTCGGTGCCGCGGATCGAGATGACGCTGGACCAGCCGCTCGCCTCGGTCGGACCGGCGCCCGGCCTGATCGACTTCACCAGCGCCTTCGAGGTCTTCCGCGAACGCGCCCGGATGATGGCGGCCTGTGCGCAGAACGTCACCCTCCTCGACGACGCTGGCAACCCGCTGCCCGACGGCCCCTACCCGCCGGGCGTCATCGGCCACCTGACGCTCACCCCCGGCCGCACCAACGTGCTGCACCTGACGGGCCAGCAGATGAACGCGCTAAGCGAGATCAACTTCCACGACCAGCCCACCAAGGACACCCCGCTGCTGATCGTCACCGACACCACCGCCGAAGGCGGCGTGTTCGTCTGGGACAACCCCAACACGGCGGGGATCAGCGGCCCGCAGGCCCCGTACGTGCTGTGGGACTTCCCGGACGCCACCGACCTCACCATGGCCAGCGGCGATTCCCTGGAAGGCACCGTCTACGCGCCGAACGCCCACCTCAAGGACGTCAACGCCTCCAACCTCGAGGGCGACGTCATCGCCCGCGCCTACGACGCCGGGCCGCTGGCCGGCGGCACGTCGATCGTGGCCGGGGAACTGCACTACTGGCCGTTCGACGCCGTCATCGACTGCGAGAGCACCAGCCCCTCGCCCAGCCCCAGCGGCACCGGAAAGCCCGCCCCCAGCCCCTCGCCGAGCCCGTCCCCCAGCCCCGGCCCGTCCACCAGTCCCAGCCCGAACACCGGCCCCAGCCCGTCCCCCAGCGCCTCGCGGACCCGGCCCGCCCCGTCCCCCACCGGCCCGGGCGGCGAACTGCCCGCGACCGGCGCCGGCCCCGGCCTCCCGCTCGCCGCGGCCACCGCCGCCGCGGCCCTCGCCACCGGCACCCTCCTGCTGCGCCGCCGGGGCCGCAGGCACTGACCCACCCGCAGAAAGCTTCCGCCAAGCGGCCCGCCGTCCCCGGACGGCGGGCCGCCGGGGTCAGGAGGCGTCCAACGAGACGAGCAGCCGCGCGGTGTCCGACCCGACGTCCAGGTACTCGACGAACAGGCCGTTGTGCAGCGCCCACGGCGAACGCCGCGCCCGGACCAGCCGCACCGCCCCGGCGCTCCCCACCCCCGGCTCCACCAGCGCCTGCGCGACCACCAGGCCGGAGCGGTTGTACCCGGAACGGCAACGCACCAGCACCCTCCGCCCGGCCGGCCAACGTCGTTCGCCCCGGCGGGGGTTCCCGTGCCCGTCAGTGACGGCGTCGACGGCGGATCCAGCCGGCTTCGGCGATCGGGAGGACGCGGCGCGCACCGGCGGGCGAGGCGACCGTGAGGTGGGTCGGCGCGTGGCGGACGCCCCCCGGGAGCGGCGCGGTGCGGGGGTTCGTCGGGCGTTCATGAGCGGGCCGGGCCGCGGTGGGGCTTCGTTGGGCTGGACTCGGGAAGTTGGGCGGCGCCGTGCTCCCACCCACTCGACCCGAGGGACGGAATCCGTGACCCAACCGCGCACCCCCAAGTGGCGCCGTCGACTCTCCCTGCTGCTGGCCGCCGCGGCCCTCCCGGCCGCCGGCCTGGGCGTGCTGGCCGCCGGGCCCGCCGCCGCCGCGCCCGCCGACGACGTCCGGCTCAACGAGGTGGTGACGACCGGGTCGGTGAACGACTCGATCGAGCTCCACAACAAGGGCACCGCGACGGTCGACCTGTCCGGCTGGATCCTGCGCGACAGCACCAGCAGCAAGTACGCCATCGCCTCCGGCACCACCCTCGCCCCCGGCGCCTTCAAGGCCTTCGACGTGCACGGCAGCTTCGGCCTCGGCTCCTCCGACAGCGCCCGGCTCTACCTGGCCGACGGCACCACCCTGGTGGACTCGTTCAGCTGGACCTCGCACTCCGCCCCGTCCTGGTCGCGCTGCCCCGACGGCACCGGCGCCTGGGGCCAGACCGCCACGCTGACCCTCGGCGCCGCCAACGACTGCGCCGGCTCCGGCGGTTCGGGCGGCTCCACCAGCCCGGTGGCCTGGCCCGGCAGCTCCGGCGTCACCACCGCCGACGGCTCCAACGTGTTCGGCTCCGACCTGTCCGGCCTCTACCAGGAGGGCGGCGTGATGTGGGGCGCGCAGAACTCCGGCAAGCTGTGGCGGCTCGTCCCGAACGGCTCCGGCGGCTGGAAGCCCGACACCGCCAACGGCTGGGGCTCAGGCAAGTCGCTGCGCTTCACCGGCGGCACCGGCACCCCCGACGACGAGGGCGTCACCCTGACCGGCGCGGGCTCGGCCGGCGGCGTGTACGTCTCCAGCGAGCGCAACGCCGACTCCTCCTCCACCAGCCGCCTCTCGGTGCTGCGCTACGACGTCTCCGGCACCGGCACCACGCTGACCGCCACCCGGGAGTGGAACCTCACCTCCGACCTGCCCGCCACCGGCTCCAACCTCGGCCTGGAGGGCGTCACCTGGGTGCCCGACGGCTACCTGACCGGCGCGGGCTTCAAGGACGCCTCCACCGGCGCCGCCTACGACCCGAGCCGCTACGGGGCGCACACCGGCGGCGTGTTCTTCGTCGGCGTCGAGGGCAGCGGCACGGTCTACGGCTACGTCCTGCTGGAGGCCGGTGGCTTCACCAAGGTCGCCACCGTCAGCAGCGGCATGGCCGGCGTGATGGAGCTGTCCTGGGAGCCGCAGGCCAACCGGATGTGGGTGGTCTGCGACGACACCTGCTCCGGCCAGCTGCGCACCTTCCGGGTGAACGGCAGCGGCGCGTTCGCCCCCACCGCGGTCTACGACCGGCCCTCCGGCATGTCGAACATCAACAACGAGGGCTTCACCCTGGCCGGTGCCGACGAGTGCACGGGCGGCAGCAAGCCCGTCTACTGGTCGGACGACAGCAACACCAGCGGCCACGCCCTGCGCAAGGGCAGCATCACCTGCTGACGCCCGGGGCGCGAGCCCCGGAAGGTCCCGGCGCCCCGAGCGGGTGCCGGGACCTCCGCGACCGGCAGCGCGCCCGCCACCGCGGTGACTCCCTGCACACGCGTCTCCACCCACACGAACACACCTGCACGGAAAACCCACGGGCGGAACGGGAGCGCGCACGTCCTCCCCGTACGGCAGTGGAGCGCAAGCCACTTCGCGGACGAACCGGAACGTCCCGGCCGACGTCGGGGCGGACCGCCCGGGTCAGTCGCGGAACCCCGTGTGCACGTGGTCGTGGTGGGTGTCGTCACTGAAGAACTGGTTCGCCGTCCGCCCGCCGGACAGCGGCCGGGGGCCGCCCACGTTGTACGAGCCCGCCGCCGCGGCCGCCCGCATGAAGGACTCCACCAACTCAGCTGGGGTCGCCGGGTCCACCACCGGGTGCCCCTCGATCCGCCAGGTGTCGAACGCCAGCCCGCGCGGGTGGTCGCTCGGCCGGTCGGTGCCGAACACCAGCAGCGGGTGCCCCGAGCGCAGCACGCTCACCTCGAAGGCGTACGCCCCCGCCAGCGTCAGCATCGCCTCCAGCACCGGGCCGTGCACCTGCCCGGCGCGCACGTCCGCCACCGCGGCCGGCGGCAGCACGATCCGCGGCTGCGCCAGCACCCGCACCGCCGGATCGGCCGGGGCGGCGGCCGCCGGGCCCGGGTCGGCCGGGTGCAGCGCGGTGACCTCCCAGCGCGACGCGGCGCCGCCCAGCCGGACGTCGACCGTGCTGCCGGCGGACACCGGCGCGCCGTCCGGCCCGGCCAGCCACTGCCGGCACACCACCAGCACGCTCGCCGAATCCGTCAGCAGGCCGCCGTACTGGGCGTACACCACCTCCAGCGCGGCCTGCGGCGCGTCCGCCAGCAGCGGGCCGGCCTGCTCGGCCAGCGCCGGATCCGCCCCGAGCGCCGCCACCCGCTGCCGGGCCGCCGCCACCCCCTGCCCGCCCGGCGGCCACCCGCCGATCGCCTCCACCACCCGCACGGCCCGCAGCTTGACGTCCGGCCGCAACTCGCCCGGCCCCGGCTGCCAGGCGGCGGGCGAGGGGAGCGCGGCGGACGGAGCGCCAGGACTGGACGGGGCGGACGGGGCGGACGGGGTGGCGGAGCTGTTCGGGCGGGGGGAGGAGCAGGCCGTCAGGGCGCAGCCCAGACCGGCGAGCAGGACGGCGCGGCGGCCGGGCGGCGGAAGCGGTGGGCTCACCCGGCCAGTGTCGGCCGCGGTCGGCGGCCCGGACCGTTGCGACCCGCCGACCGAGGCCGACCGGACGGCCCCGGAGCGGGGCGCGTGGCGGGCGACCGGCCGCTGCGGTGCCCGCCGACGGACACCCCCGGGCCGAACCGGGCCGCCGGGCCCGTCCGGCAGTCGCCGCCGTCCGTGCAGCGCACCGCCACCACCCCGCCCGGCTGCCGGTGCCCCGCCCGAGGCGGTCGGCTGGTCGGCTCAGGCGGGTGACGAGGCGTCAGGTCAGCATGTACAGCAGGGACGCGGCGGCTGCCAGGACGAGCACCGCGGCGGCCGTGAGCGCGGCGGTCCGGACGGTCCGGGGGCGGCGCAGGGCGGCGGCGCGGGCCGGGGCGAAGGCGCCCAGCAGGGTGGTGGTCAGGCCGGTCAGGGCGGCGCCGGCCGGCAGCAGGCCGCCCAGGGCGAAGGCGAGGGCCAGGACGTGGTCACCGACGCCGAGCCGGGTGCAGGAGCCGTCCCCGGCGCAGCGGACCTCCGTGACGGTGCCCGCCCGGTAGTCCGGCGGTGCGCCGTCGTACCTCAGCTCCCGGGCGGGGCCGCCGCTGCCGCCGGTGCCCCGGCAGTGGTTGGTCAGGCTGCGGGACCGTCCGGTGGTGTGGCAGTCGGTGACGGTCATCCGCAACTCGGGCTGCCGGTGCTCCGCCCGGATCCCGGCCATCGCGGAGGCGCTGCCGACCACCACGCCCGCCCCGAGGGCGAGGCCGGCCAGTGCGAGCAGGGCGCCCAGCAGCGCGGACAGCGCCGGGGGCAGTCGCCGCGCGGCCGGGCGGCGGCCCTCGCGGCGCGCGGGTGTCGCACCGTGCTTGGTCCGGTCCGGTCCTCCCGTGCGCCGTGCCCCCGGCCTGCCGGGCTTCCCGGGCATGACGGCCCGCCCTTTCCCCCGCGCGTACCCGCCGCCGGCGGTGTGACGGCACAACCTACCGCCCCGGAACCTGCGCGAACAGCCCGCCCGGGGCGTGGGGCGGACGGGGTGTCAGGCGTACCGGCGGCGGGAGCGCCCCCCCCCCCGAGGCGTCCGGTGCGGGGGGAGGGAGCGGGCGGCCTGATGGCGAAAGGCCGTTCGCGCGGAAGGTCCGGACCACGGGCGCGGTCCGGACCTTCCGTGGGGGACCGTCAGATCAGGCCCTGGGCGAGCATCGCGTCGGCGACCAGCTCGAAGCCGGCGATGTTCGCGCCGACCACGTAGTTGCCGGGGCTGCCGTACTTCTCCGCCGTGGTGTAGCAGGAGTCGTGGATGTGCTTCATGATCTCGCCGAGGCGGGCCTCGGTGTGCTCGAAGGTCCACGAGTCGCGGGAGGCGTTCTGCTGCATCTCCAGCGCCGAGGTGGCCACGCCGCCGGCGTTGGCGGCCTTGCCGGGGGCGAAGGCCACGCCGGCCTCCTGGAGGACCCGCACGGCCTCGGGGGTGGTGGGCATGTTGGCGCCCTCGGCGACGGCCTTGACACCGCCCCGGACCAGGGCGAGGGCGTCCGCCTCGTGCAGCTCGTTCTGGGTGGCGCAGGGCAGTGCCACGTCGCAGGGGACGTGCCACACGCCGGTGCCGGGCACGTACTTCACGTGCGGGCCGCGCGCCTCGGCGTAGTCGGAGACGCGGCCGCGACGGGTCTCCTTGACCTCCTTGAGCAGGGCCAGGTCGATGCCCTTCTCGTCGACCACGTAGCCGGTGGAGTCGGAGCAGGTGAGCACGGTCGCGCCGAGCTGCTGGGCCTTCTCGATCGCGTAGATCGCCACGTTGCCGGAGCCGGAGACCACCACGCGCTGGCCGGCCAGGCTCTCGCCGCGGGTGCGCAGCATCTCCTCGGTGAACATCACGCAGCCGTAGCCGGTGGCCTCGGTGCGGGCCTGCGCGCCGCCCCAGCCCAGGCCCTTGCCGGTGAGCACGCCCGACTCGTAGCGGTTGGTGATCCGCTTGTACTGGCCGAACAGGTAGCCGATCTCGCGGCCGCCGACGCCGATGTCACCGGCCGGGACGTCGGTGTACTCGCCGAGGTGGCGGTGCAGTTCGGTCATGAAGGACTGGCAGAAGCGCATGATCTCGGCGTCCGAGCGGCCCTTGGGGTCGAAGTCGGAACCGCCCTTGCCGCCGCCGATCGGCATGCCGGTGAGGGCGTTCTTGAAGATCTGTTCGAAGCCGAGGAACTTGACGATGCCCAGGTTGACCGAGGGGTGGAAGCGCAGGCCGCCCTTGTACGGGCCGAGCGCGCTGGAGAACTCCACTCGGAAGCCGCGGTTGACGTGGATGCCGCCCTCGTCGTCGGACCACGGCACCCGGAAGATCAGCTGGCGCTCGGGCTCGCAGACCCGCTCGACGATCCGGGCGTCGACGAGTTCGGGGCGCTGCACCAGCACCGGGCCGAGGGTTTCGAGGACCTCGCGGACCGCCTGGTGGAACTCGTTCTCGCCCTGGTTGCGGCGCAGGACTTCCTGGTACAGCGGCTCGATCAGGCGGGCGCCGGCGTCGGTGGACGCGGCAGAGCTGGGGGTGGCCGGCATTCGGGCACAACCTTCCGTGAGCGGATGGTGCACGCGGGCGCCCCCGTCCCGGGAGCGCCCTGGTCCTCCTCGCCGTTGAGGACCGCCGGCGGCGCGCCTGACACGCACCGGCCGACGGGGTGGGACCTGTGGTCTGCACCATTGTCCCAGGGCTGACCTGCGCGCATCGACGGTATGTCCACGATGTGAACGCCTGAATGGGTTATTTCGGTCAACCGAAAGGTAAAGCTTGGGTCACCGATGCCCCATATCTCGGGAACAGACGGTCAAACTCGGTGAATGGTGTGAGTTTGCTGCGAGTTCCGGGCGTGTCCTGGGGGCCCTCCCCTTCCCGGTCGGGAAGGGGAGGGAGGGGAGGGACGGGGAGAAGAGGAGAGGGCCAGGGCGGGGCGTCAGTGCCGCGGCTGGATCCACCAGGCGGTGGTGGCCGGCGGCAGCACCCCGGCCGGGCACGGGCCCGAGGAGAGCAGCGGCTGCCCGGTGACCGGAGCGGGCGCCGGGACGGTGCCGAAGTTGATCGCCACCAGCAGACCGTCGCCCCGGACGAAGGCCAGCACGTTCGGCGGCGTCTCGATCCAGCGCAGCGTCCCCTCGCCCAGCTGCGGCAGCAGCCGGCGCAGGTGCAGCGCCTCCCGGTACAGGTGGTACGCCGAGGTGTGGTCGACCAGCGCCCGCTCGGCGGTGTACCGGGCGAACGAGACCGGCTGCGGCAGCCAGGTCGGCGCCGAGCCCTCCGGGCCGAACCCGTACGGGGCCTCGGCCCCGGCCCACGGCAGCGGGACGCGGCAGCCGTCCCGGATGCCCTTGCGGTTGCCGGTGCGGTGGAAGATCGGGTCGGTGATCACCTCGTCCGGCAGGTCGTCCACCTCCGGCAGGCCCAGCTCCTCGCCCTGGTACAGGTACGCCGCGCCCGGCAGCGACAGCATCAGCAGCGCCGCCGCCCGGGCCCGCTCGGGGCTGCCGAAGCGGGTGGTGGTGCGGACCTGGTCGTGGTTGTTCAGCACCCAGGTCACGGTCGAGCCGGTCGCCGTGATGTCCCGCACCGCCGCGTCGATCACCTGGTGGAAGTGCTCGGCGTCCCACGGCGCGTGCAGCAGGTGGAAGAAGAACGCTTGGTGCAGCTCGTCGCCGCGGACGTACTTGGCCTGTTCGGCCGGGGTCGGCACCGAGGCCTCGCCCACCAGCAGCCGCTGCCGGCCGTCCAGCGCCGTGTACTCCTCGCAGATCGCCCGCCAGGAGCGCCACACCTCGTGCACCTCGGGCTGGTTCCAGGCCAGCGGGTTGACCGAGTCGCGGGTGCGCTCGTCCACGTCCGGGTCCGGGGAGTCCGGCAGCTCCGGGTGCTTGAACAGGCCCGCCGCGACGTCGATCCGGAAGCCGTCCACGCCCCGGTCCAGCCAGAACCGCAGCACCTTCTCGAACTCGACCGGCACCTCGGGGTTGCGCCAGTTCAGGTCCGGCTGCTCCGGGGTGAACATGTGCAGGTACCACTGGCCCGGGGTGCCGTCCGGCTCGGTGATCCGGGACCACGCGGGGCCGCCGAACATCGCCCGCCAGTTGTTCGGCGGCAGCTCGCCGTCCTCGCCCCGGCCGTCCGCGAAGTGGAACCTGGCCCGGGCGGTCGAACCGGGGGCGGCGGCCAGCGCCTCCAGGAACCACGGGTGCTCAGCCGAGCAGTGGTTGGGCACGGTGTCCAGCACCAGGCGCAGGCCCAGCTTCCGGCAGTCCTCGACCAGCAGGTCGAAGTCCTCCAGGGTGCCGAACATCGGGTCCACGCCCTTGTAGTCGGCCACGTCGTAGCCGTGGTCGTGCTGCGGCGACGGGTAGAACGGGTTCAGCCAGACCCCGTCCACGCCGAGGCGCTTCAGGTACGGCAGCCGGGCCCGCACGCCCGGCAGGTCACCGATGCCGTCGCCGTCGGAGTCCTGGAAGCTGCGCACGTACACCTGGTAGATCACCGCGTCCCGCCACCACAGGGTGTCGGGGGCGGCCGGGGCCTCCCGTTCCTCCGCGAGGGTGCCGTCCGCGGTGAGGGCGGTGGAGGCATCCAGGGCACCGAGGGGGCCGGTGGGGCGCGGCAGGTCGGCCGGGACGACGGAAGTGATCATGCGTCACCTTCACGGGAGCGCGCGAGGGAGGTCGCGCTGACAGGCACGGGACCCCGCCTGACCTACCGTCAGTTCCTCGGGGATACCTAGATGTTAGGTATAGGCCAAAGAGCATGTCCAGGAGACGGCGGATGAAGATGTCACCTCTTGGGACGGCGAGTGCCAACAGTCGGGGCGAATCAGGGCGAATAAGGGGGCGCACAACGGGGTAGGGCAAAGCCAAGGAGAGCCGCCCGGCGTACGACCGACGAAGTTCGGCCGCACGGCGCACTCCCCCCACCCACCTCGAAGGGAGCACCCGAGTGCGGCTTCCGCTCCTCGCGCTGCTTGCCGCCGGCCCCGCGCACGGCTACCAGCTCCGCCGCGCCCTGGAGTCCACGTTCGGCCCGGCCTACTCGCGCACCAACGACGGCCAGGTGTACGTCACGCTCGGCCGGCTGGAGAAGTCCGGCCTGATCGAGGGCCAGGACGTCGCCCAGGACGGGCGCCCGGCCAAACGCGTCTTCGCCCTCACCGACGACGGCCGGCGCGCGCTCGCCGACTGGTTCGCCCGCCCCGCCGAGGGCGGCAAGGTCCGCGAGGAGTTCTTCCTCAAGCTCGTCCTCGCCCCGCGCACCCGCCTCGCCGACCCGCGCACCCTGATCGACCTCCAGCGCTCGCACTGCCTCGCCACCATCCGCGGCCTGCACGCCACCGCGGACCAGGCCCGCGACCACGACGTCTCCCGCCTGCTGATCGAGGGCGAAGTCCTCCACCTGCAGGCCGAGCTCGACTGGCTGGAGCGCTGCCAGCAGGAGTTCACCTGAGCCGGTGGCGACGCACCGGCTCCGGGCCCCGGACTCAGCCGGCTCCGGCCGCCGCCCGTCCGTCGTCCCCACCGCCCCCGCCGTCCCCACCGCCACCGGCGGTCGCGGTGCCCGTCGCGTCGCGGCGCAGCTGCGGCGTCGAGGCGGCCACCGCGCCCACCGCCGCCAGGCAGAGCAGGCCGCCGCCGACCAGCGCCGCCGCCGCCCCGCCCCAGGCCGCGACGAGGCCCGCGCGCAGGTTGCCGAGCTGCGGCCCGGCCTGCCCCACGACGGCCTCCGCCGCCGTCACCCGGCCGAGCACCGCGTCCGGGGTGCAGGTCTGCACGATCGTGGTCCGGGCGAGCACCGCCAGCGCGTCCGCGCCGCCGGCCACCGCCAGCAGGAGCAGCCCCGTCCAGGCCCGGTCCGTCAGGCCGAACGCGGCCAGCGCGCCGCCCCAGGTCGCCGAGGCGGCCAGCATCACCGGGCCCGGCCGGCCGAGCCTGGTCACCGGGCCGGAGAACGCCGTGGCGACCACCCCGCCCACCGCCAGTGCGGACAGGAACAGTCCGAGGGTGCGCGGGTTCCCGCCGAAGCGCTCGGTGTTCACCAGCGGGAACAGCGACACCGGCATGGCCAGCACCGTCGCCGCCAGGTCCGTCAGCAGCGCGCCCCGCACCACCCGGTGGCCCGTCAGGAACCGCAGCCCGTCCGCCACCCCGCCCAGGCCCGCCCGGGACGCCCCGCCCACCGGAGGCAGCGGCGGCAGCCCGAACGCGCAGGCGAAGGAGACGCCGAAACTCGCCGCGTCCAGCAGGTAGCACACCCCGACGCCCCACCGGCCGAGCACCACGCCCGCCACCGCCGGGCCGAGCAGCATCATCGCCTGCCCCGTGGCCTGGTTGAGCGCCAGCCCCGCCGCGACCTGGTCCTTCGGCAGCAGACGCGGCACGAACACCCCCGCCGCCGGAGCGCCCAGCGCGCCGAAGGACGCCTGCGCGGCGACCAGCCCCAGCACCGCGGCCACCGGCACGTGCCCGGTGAACCCCTGCACCGCCAGCAGCAGCGAGCAGGCCGCCTGCCCCGCGTTGCCCGACAGGTAGATCCGGCGCCGGTCGGCCCGGTCGACCCAGGCCCCCGCGAACAGGCCGAACCCGACCATCGGCAGCGCCTGCGCCAGGCCGACCGCCCCGCTCCACACCGGGCTGCGGGTGCGGTCCCACACCTGGAACATCACGGTGACCACGGTCATGAAGCTGCCCAGGGCGGACACCGTCCGCCCGACCAGCAGCCGCCGGAACGGGCGGGAGGTCCGCAGCGGCCGGACGTCGATCAGGACTCGGGCGAGACTCACGAGGCACGCACGCGAGAGGACGGGGACACGGACTCGAGCATCCGAGGACCCTAGCCCATCACCCCGGCCGGAGGCCGGGGCGGCGGGGCGGGGCGGGGCGGGGCGGGGCGGGGC
>NZ_JNWZ01000105.1 GCF_000716545.1 Kitasatospora phosalacinea | reverse complement strand
CGGCCGGTGCCGGTGACGTCGAGGGTCTGGGTGCCGCCGGTGCCGGTGGTGGTGGAGTAGAGGGACGTCCAGGTGGCGCCGTCGTTCGAGGTCTGGAGCCGGTAGGACTTGGCGGCCGCCGTCTCCCAGCGCAGCACGACCTGGCTGACGGCCTGGCTGGAGCCGAGGTCGACCTGGATCCACTGCGGGTCGGCGGCGGCGCTGGACCACCGGGTGCCGGGGTCGCCGTCGACGGCGGCGGACGCGGGCGTCCCGGCGTTCTCGGTGGACGAGGCGGTGACCGGGCGGCCCTGCGACAGCAGGGTGACCGCGGCGCGGGCGGGCGGTGCGGGGACGAGGGCGAGCACCAGGCCCGCCAGCAGGGCGGTGACCGCGAGGAGGGCGCACAGGGGTGCGCTCCAGCGGGTGGGGGGTCGGTGCGTCCGGTGCGTTCGGGGCGTGCGCGGTGCGAGCATCTGTCGGCTCCTCGGGTGCGCGTGCAGGTGGGGGTGGGGGACGTGCGGGCGCGCAGCGAGAGAGGGTGAGCGCCGATGTCTGAGAGCGCTCTCTCGCCCCAGCAGTGTGATGACCTGGAAGAATTCATGTCAAGCGGGAGAGCGCTCTCCCATTTGAGCCGGACGGCGGCCCGAGAACGGGCCGCCGCGACGCACCCTTGACGCCCGCCCGGGCCGGGCCTCGGACCGGCCCCCGCCACCTGCGGGTCCTCTGCGGCCCGCTGGTGGTGGAGATCGTCGTCCTGACCGCTCCCAGGGTCCTCGGCGAGCGGGGCCGGTGGCCCGGCGGCCGTCCCGCACCGGGTTCGCGGCAGGTTCGCGGCAGGTTCGCGGTGTGTTTTCGGTACGTTTTCGACGGGTTCTCGACAGGCGCGTGACGGATCTGGCTCGCGGAATCGCGGTGCGCGGGCCCGGGAGTGGCCTAGGCTCGGAGCATGTCGAACCCTGACGGGCTGCTCGTCGACATCGCCTCGATGGTGGAGTCCGAGCACAGCAACCAGATGTCCGTGACAGTGGTGGTACCCGGTGCGGTGATCACCGGCAGGCTCGCCCCGGTGGCCCTGTGGTGGGAACGGGTGGCGGACGTCCTACAGACCTCCGACCACCTCAAACCCTTCGCCGCCCTCTTCGCCCCGCCACCCCCCGGTAACGAGCCGGAACCGCCCACCCACCTCCACCTCCACCGGGCCCGCATCCTGCAGGGCGACTTCGGCCTGCCGCACACCGGCGGCATGTACCGGATCGCCATCGCCGACATCAGCGCCTGGTCGGTAGGTGACCTCAGCTACTCCGACACCTGACCGGCCCCGCCCCTCCCCGCCCGGCCGGCGCCCGCACCCGCAGCGGGCGCCGGCCGGGCGGGTCGTTGCGGGGTGTTGAATGGGGCGCATGAGCGAGAGCGGACGCGCGGCGAGCCGGACGGCGGTACTGGTCTGCCAGGGCCGGGCGGCCGCCGACGGCCGGGCCGCGGCCCGGCGGTTCGCCGACCCGGTCGCGGTACGGCTGCTGCGCCCCGAGGAGCGGACGGTGGTCGAGCAGGTCCGCGCGGGCACCCCGCCCGAGGGCTTGCGGGCCCGCACCGGCTACGAGAGCGTCCGGGCCTGCGCCGAGATCGCGGTGCCGCGCACGGTCGCCATCGACGAGGCGCTGGGGGCCCGGCCGAACGGCCAACTCGTCGTCCTGGGCGCCGGGCTGGACACCCGCGCCTGGCGGCTGGCCGAACTCGCGGAGACCGACGTGTGGGAGGTCGACCACCCCGCCTCCCAGCAGGACAAGCGCGCCCGCCTCGCCGCCGCCGACGTCCGGCCCGCCGCCCGCGCCGTCCGCTTCACCCCGGTCGACTTCGCCGTCGACGACCTCGCGACCGCGCTGGACGCCGCCGGGCACGACCCCGCCGCCCCCACCACCTGGCTGTGGGAGGGCGTCGTCCCCTACCTCACCCGCGACCAGGTCCGCACCACCCTCGCCGCACTCGCCGCGCGCACCGCCCCCGGCAGCTCGCTCGTCCTCAACTACCAGTCACCCTCGGCGAAGGCGTCCGCCGGACGGCTGCTCACCCGCCTGCTCGGCAACTCCGTCACCGCCGGCGAACCCTGGCGCTCCCTGTGGACGCCCGAGCGGATGGCCGCCCTGCTCGCCGAACACGGCCTGCACGTCACCTCCGACCACGACCTGCTCACCCTCGCCCGCGCCCTCGACACCACCGCCCGCAGCCGCTCCTCCCTGCGCACCGGCCGGGTCGCCGTCGCCGAACACCGCTGACCACCGGGCCGGCACGCCCGCCCACGGCGGCATCAGCAGCCGGAGCCGACCGGCATGGACGCGGCCAGGGCGCGCGCGGCGGCCCGCAGTTCGGCTTCCCAGACCCGCCGGTCGTGCTCGGACATGTAGCCCAGGCAGCAGGTGCACTGCGGGATCAGCCGCACGAACGACCGCTCCTCCGCGGTCTCGCCCTCCATCTCCCACCAGTCGTCCGTCGCGAGGGCGGCAGCGGTGATCTCCCCGTCGCCGAGCCTCGCCGCCAGCCGGCGCAGGGCGTGGCGCCGCGCCGTCTCGGGGTCGGGCAGCTCGATCCCGCACTCGGCGAGCGCCTGCTCGAACGCGTCGCGGATCTCGTGGGTGACGGCGTTGCGCGGCCGACCCGCCAGCTCGCACAGGGCCGGGGCGTCCAGCCCGGCCGCGAGCGCCTCGGCGGCGATCATCGGCAGGTCCGCCGGGTCGACCTCACCCGCCCGGTAGCGGCACGCCACCTCGCCCAGCGTCGCGAGGCCGCGCCGCGACGAGGCCGCCGGCGCCGGCTCCGGTGTCGTTCCCGCTCTCGTGCCCGCTGTCTCCACGGCCCTCACGATGCCAGCGCCGTTCCTCGAACGGCCGTCCGGGGGTGGTTCCGCGCGACACGCGACGCGCGACGCCCGACTCACAGCGTCGCGGCGTAGGCCGCCGCGTCGGCGTTCGGCTCGGCGCGGGCGGCCGACAGGACACGGACCTCGCCACCGGCGCGACCGGTGCGGGCGGGTGGCCGGGGCCGTTGGTGGTTCCCGGCCGTGCCGGTACGGAATTCCGCCCCGGGCGCCCCTGCGGCTGAGGCATACTCAGGGCTGTGACGAGTGTTGGTCATTCTGCTGGACCGGCGCCGACGGCGCCCGTCCCCGTGCCCCGGAGCGTCCTGGGGACGGTGTGGCGCACGCTGGTGGTGCTGCTCGTGTACTTCGGCGGTGGCGCCGTGGCAGTCCTGATCGGCGTGAAGGGACTGGACCTGGACATCGACTCGCGGATCCTGGGGGTGCCCCCCGTGGTGCCGGGGCTCGCCGTCATCGTCCTCGGGCTGCTCGTGCTCCGGGCCCGTCCCTGGTTCGCCGCCGTCCCCGGGATCGCGACGTGCGTCGCCGTCTTCGCCGTCACGACGGGGATCCACTACCACCTGGTCACCGACGGGCGGATCCGCCTGGACACCCTGGGCATCCGGCTGGTGGCGGGCAGCCTCGTGCTCGGGTTCCTCGTCAGCTTCCTCGGCATCCTGGTCGCCGCCGTCGCCGGCCACCTGCACCCGTACGTGCCCGCCCCCAAGGAGCCGGCGCGGACGGCCCCTCCCACCGACGGCTGAGCCCGGGGCCCGACTCGCCGCGCCCGCCCCGGAATTCGGGGCCGGGGAGCGGGATCCGGTCGGCGGCGGTGGCGGGCTGACGGGCTGACGGCGGTGATCGCCGCCTGCCGGGTTCGCCCGCGTCGGTACCGGCTCCCAACTGCCCGCGCACTCGGCCCGACCCGGCCGCCGCAGCCGGGCCGGGCAGGTCTCGGGTTCGATCCGTGCCGCCACCACGGCGGGCAGCAGTGCGGTGACGGCGTTCCGGAGCTTCCGCACGTCGATCCCTCCGGCGGCACGTGGCGCCGCCCGCCGCCGCCCCCGGCCCGTGTCAGGCCGGACCGCCCGCCGGCGCGAGGCCGACGGGCGGCCGGGGAAGAGGGGCGGGTGTCAGACGCGGACGCCGGGTTCCTCGGGGAGGGGTTGGGGCTCGGCCGGGGCGTCGTCGCCGCGGCGGACGAGGCGGGCGGCGAGCGGCTCGGTCCAACGGGCGGCCAGCGGGCCGATGATGACGAGCAGCAGGACGTACGCGGTGGCGAGCGGGCCGAGGGAGGGTTCGATGCCCGCGGTCACGGCCAGCCCGGCGATGACGATGGAGAACTCGCCGCGGGCGACCAGCGCGCCGCCCGCCCGCCAGCGGCCCTTGGCGGCGATGCCGGCCCGGCGGGCGGCCCAGTAGCCGGTGGCGATCTTGGTGAGCGCGGTGACGACGGCCAGCGCCAGCGCGGGCAGCAGCACCGGCGGGATGCTGGCGGGGTTGGTGTTCAGGCCGAAGAAGACGAAGAAGACGGCGGCGAACAGGTCGCGCAGCGGGCTGAGCAGGGTGTGCGCGCCCTCCGCGGCCTCACCGGACAGCGCGATGCCGACCAGGAACGCGCCGACGGCCGCCGAGACCTGCAACTTCTGCGCGATGCCCGCGACCAGCAGGGTCAGGCCGAGCACCACCAGCAGCAGCTTCTCCGGGTCGTCGTGCGAGACGAAGCGCGAGATCAGCCGCCCGTACCTGAGCGCGACGAAGAGCACCGCGCCGGCGGTGGCCAGGGCGACGGCCAGCGTGATGCTGCCGACCAGCAGGCCGGCCCCGGCCAGCAGGGCGGTGAGGATCGGCAGGTAGACGGCCATCGCCAGGTCTTCCAGCACCAGGATGCTCAGGATCACCGGGGTCTCCCGGTTGCCCAGCCGTCCCAGGTCGCCGAGCACCTTGGCGATCACGCCGGAGGAGGAGATCCAGGTGACGCCGGCCAGCACGACGGCGGCGACCGAGCCCCAGCCGAGCAGCAGCGCCATCACCGCACCGGGCAGCGCGTTGAAGACGAAGTCGACGATCCCGGCGGGGTACTGGCTCTTGAGGTTGGTGACCAGGTCGGCGGCGGTGTACTCGAGTCCGAGCATCAGCAGCAGCAGGATCACGCCGATCTCGGCGCCGGTGGCGACGAACTCCCCGCTGGCGCTGAGCGGCAGCAGGCCGCCCTGGCCGAACGCCAGGCCGCCGAGCAGGTAGAGCGGGATGGGGGAGAGACCGTAGCGGGAGCCTATTCGGCCGAGCAGCCCCAGGGTGAGGATGATCGCGCCCAGTTCGATGAAGACGGTGGCGGTGTGCAAGCGTTCACCTTCGTTCTCTCGGGATGCTCCGGCCCTTGTGGCGAGGGGGAGTGGGTTCCTGGCTCGTGGCCGCGAGGCGGCGGAGCGGTTTTCGGCGGTTGCGGCGCGGGTCGTGGCCGGTGGCTCTCGGCGGGTTCGGCGCGTGCATCTCCGCTGCTCCTCCCGTGGGTGTCCGTCGGTGCCTGTCGGTGTCTGTCTGTATCTGTCGGTGTTCGTGGGTATGCGTGGGCGTACAACGGCGCGTCGGCGGCGCGGAGTCGGGCCCGGCAGGCCGGCAGGCCGGTGGGCCCCGGTGGAACGGGGCGGAGGCTCCGCGTCGCCGGGGCGGCCGGGATCCCCGCGCCGTGGCGCGGGGGAGGACGTCACTCCCTGCCGAGGATCGCGGCGGCGGCGTCCACGCCTTCGCGGGTGCCGATCAGGATGAGGGTGTCGCCGCCGGCCAGCCGGAAGTCCGGTGCGGGGGAGGGGACGGCGCCGGTGCGGCGCAGCACGGCGACGATGGACACGCCGGTGTCGGTGCGCATCCGGGTCTCGCCCAGCGCGCGCCCGTTCCAGTGCGAGGCGCCGGACAGTTCGACCCGTTCGGCGACCAGGCCGAGGCCGGAGGTGTGCAGCACGTTCGGGCTGTGGTGGGACGGGGCCAGGGCGTCGACCAGCGCGGCCGACTCGCTCTCCGTCAGGTGCAGCGAGTGCGCGCAGGCGTCCGGGTCCTCGCGGCGGTAGGTGTTCAGGGTGCGGGTGCCGTCCCGGTGGGCGATCACCGAGACGTGCCGGCGCTCCCGGGTGGTCAGGTCGTACTGCACGCCGATGCCGGGCAGCGGGGTCGATTGCATGCGTGGTACGGGCACGGGAGGGATCCCTTCGGGTGCGGGCGGCGGATGGCGTGGTTGGGTCGTACCACCTTTTCAGAGACGGGCCCGCGACCGTAAGGTCAATCAAAGGTAAAGACATTCCCAAGAGAGTGGCGTTTCCCACGTCGGGGCGGCCGTCGTCGGTGCCCGGACGGCTGGAGGGCGGGTTTGGCGGGGTGAACTCGCCTGTGAGGTGAGGGAGTCGGCCGTCGCCAGGGCCGGTACCGGCGATGCCGGGCCACCGCGTGGTCCCCGGCTCCGCCGGTGGCGAGGACGGCCGCGCCGCCGACCACGTACGGGGCGGGGGAGGTCGAGCCCTTCCAGCGTGGACGCGCGGATGTTCTCCCGCTCGGTCTCCGCCGTCGCGGCGAAGAACGCGAACAGCGGCTTTCCGGGGCCCGTGGGGTCGTGGATGCCGGGCAGGGGCCCGGCGAGCATCTCCAGGACCAGGCCGTGGGCGGTGAGGTGGTCGGCGAGCGCGGTGAGTTCGGCGGCGTCGCGGCCGAGGCGCTTCATCTCGCGCACGGTGAAGATGACCCGGCAGCGCGGGGCGTGCGCCTTGACCTCCCGCGCGGTCCGCAGCGCCTCCTCGAACTTCGGTCGGACCCGCACCCGGGTGCTGGTCTTCTCACTGAAGATCTTCTCCCTCGGGATGCCGTGCTTGCTGAGCGCATCGAGCTGGGAGTCGAGTTCCTGCCCGGGCGTCGAGCACCTCGCGTAACCGATGCGGATGTCCGCGCTCGGCAGGTCCGGGTCGATCGGTGTCGGCGGCGGGGTGCCCGGCCGCCACGGCCGCCCCGGGCCTCGGTCGGCGGGGGTCGGCACCCGCAGTGCCTTCTTCGGCCGGGGCACCATGGTGAAGCGGCGGGTGCGGCAGGCGGAGGCGACCGCCCCGCCGCGCGAGCGGCACGGCGAGCCGGGCTGTGCGTCGCACTTCGGGCGGGCGTGCCGTTCGACGTCGTCCGCGTCCGACCGATCGGCCGGGGAGGACAGCTGATGGCCCGCCATGGGCCCGGATCTTCGCGCAATGCAAGTCTCAGCAGAGGGCCAGTCCCGCTGTTGACCGAGAACGGGTTCTGCGAACGAATACGGGGTCGGCGGGGACGGCTGGGGTCATCTGTTCGGGCTTCGAGGGCAGCGGCTTGCAGTCGGCGACGGCGTCGTGCGGGCCGCCCGGAGGGTTGGTTGCGGCAGGCGCCGCGCTTGACTGCCCATCAGCAGCTCTCCGACCTGTCATGACCGTGGCGAGGCCGCGTCAAGGAGAGCACGTCCAGCCTTGGTGAGCTCGTGCGTGGCCGTGCGACCGGCCCGGCTGCTGTCGATCAACCCGGCGTCCCGCAGGATTGCCAGGTGTTCGCTGGCCGTCGGGGGAGTGACGCTCACCAGCCTGGCCACAACGGTCGTCTGCAGCGGAGTGGCGAGCGCGGCCAGGATCCTCGATCGGGTCGTCCCCAGAAGACGGTCAAGCGACCTCGGAGTGGGAGGTGCCGCCCACAGGTACCGCCCGGATGCCGGGTAGTAGATCGCCGGTGTCCAGTGGTCCGAGGTGGTGCACTGCATCCGGTCGGTGATGAACAGCGACGGAACGAGGATGAGTCCCTCAGGGCAGTCGACGTCGATGTCGACGGTCTTTTCGACGGTGATGGTGTCGCCCTCGCACGCAGCGGAAGGGTGCAGGCGCGGAAGGACCGCGCGCAATCCCTCGCGGTTGACCTGGATGGCCCGGTCCAGCATCTCGGCACGCAGCGCCTCCCGCATGGACGGCCATTCCGGTTCGACGACTGCCTTCCAGAGGCGGTGCAGCGCATCGGCGGCCTCGGACCTGGCCCGGTCGGGGTCATCGAGCAATCGGCGGCCTGTTTCCGCCCCGCGTCCCCTCGTGGCGTCGACCAGTTCGGCGTACGTCTGGTCCGCCGGCGCGGCGAGGAGGGCATCCACGCCTTCCTCGAAGGTTGGCTCACTGGACATCGGCGATGGGTCGAGGAAGTCGGGCCGGTACGCGCCGTCGGCCATGAAGACCGTGAGCGCCCCCAGGTCCGGGAGCGAGAGACGGTGGCGGCGACGGCGAAGCCACGGGTGGAACATCGGGTGACGCTGCGGTTCGGTCAAGAGCTGGGCAAGACTGACCACTTCGTGTATCGGCGACATCGCCCACCGCACGCTCGCAGCACCAACGCCCAATCGGTAGCGGATCACTCCACCATTGTTAGGCCACCGCCGAAGTGAGCGCGAGTAGAACGGCGAAGCGCCGAGACTCGGGGCATGACCGACACGGAGTCGACCGCCCGGTGTTCCAAGGAGCCCGAGCGAGCCCAACAGACGCGGACGATCCGGCTGGGCGCCAGCGGGTCGACCATCGAAGTCCTCGCGGGTCCGGCGGAGACCAGCGGGATCGTGAGCATCTACCGGTGGCGCATGTCGCCCTCCAGCCGGGGACCTGCCCCGCACTTCCACGCGACCTTCAGCGAGACCTTCATCGTTGAAGAAGGTGAAGTCGACTACTTCGACGGGCAGGTCTGGCGAACACTGCTGCCCGGCGACACCGCGCATGCCGCGGTGGGTGACGTCCACGCCCTCCGGAAGGAGCGCGCCGGACCTGCCACCCTCCTGATGGCACTCTCGCCAGGTGTACCGCGGGAGGAGTACTTCGCACAGCTCGCCACTGTGAACGAGCGTGACCTGAACCGGCTTCACGAAGCCCACGACAACCATTTCGTCGACGACTGCGGACGGTGAGGGCGCCGGCAACGGCATGTGCCCCGCCCCCGCCCCACCCCACTACCTGTAATGCAGTCGTAGAACTGCTCCCGCGCGTGAGCAACTGCTCCCGCGCGTGAGCGCCACCGCCGAGCCGGGTCCGGAGGCCGACTTCGTCCGCAGCGGTCCTCAAGGCGTTGGTGATCTCTGCCTACGACCTGGTGCAGGCTGGCGAGGCGTTCACCGCGTTCGGCGCCGGCACCCTCGGCAAGATCGCGCCCACCGTCGCCTGATCCACCCCTTTCCCAACGGCTTCCCAGCAAAGGAATTCACTGTGCCCAGCATCGCCATCGTCGGAGCCGGCCCAGGTATGGGCCTGGCCATCGCCCGTACCTTCGGCTCCCACGGCTTCGACGTCGCTCTCATCGCCCGCAACCGCGACAAGCTCGACGACCTGGCCGGCCGGCTCGAAGCCGAAGGCATCACCGCCGCCGCGTTCCCCGCGGACGTACTCGACCATGACGCACTCACCCAGGCGCTCAAGGACGCCGCCACCCGCTTCGGCGGCATCGACGTCCTGGAGTACTCCCCAGGCGGGAGCCTCGAATCCACGCCGCTCACCGCTCCGTCCGAGACCAACCCGTCCGATGTGCAGTGGGCGATGGACATCCTGCTCTACGGGGCCATTGCCGCCACACGGGCCGTGCTGCCCGTGATGCGCGAGGCCGGCGCCGGCACCCTGCTCTACACCAACGGCGCCGGCTCGGTCGACCCCACTCCGATGCTCGGCAACCTCAACGCCGCCCAGGCCGCGCTGCGCAACTGGGTACTCAGCCTGCACAAGGAACTGGCCGGCACCGGCGTCCAGGCCGCGCACGTCGCCATCGGCGTGTGGATCGGCGCGGGCGGCCCGCCCGGAGTGCCGGCGGCCTCGGCCGAGGAGGTCGCACCCCTCTACTGGGACCTGCACACGCAGCGCGACGGAGTCGAACGCGTCTTCACCGTGTGACGCCGTCCCGGCCCCCGTCCCACCATCGTTGATCTCTGATCTGCCAGTACGGTGGGGCCGGCCTCGGTGCCATGGAACAACCGATTGCGGCAGGAAGTACCGAAGACGGCCAAGCTGTAGAGCCTGGACTCGAACACGCCGGTGTTCGCACAGTTCAAGGAGGAGACCGGGCCCATCGCCTGGCCAACACCTTCTCGGTTCCGAAGGAGAGGACCGAGGAGTTCCTGATCCTCTTTCGGAGGCAGGCGGAGTTCATGACGGCTCAGCCGGGATCCGTCTTCCTGCAGACGCACAAGGGAACGGCGGGCAGTCGACTTCTGATGAACGTCGCGGTCCGGGAGCCGATCGAGGCTCTTGCCGCGACGTTCGGCAGCCCGGAGTTCCAGCGCACGGCTGCCACGTTCCCCGACGACGTCGTGTCGTGCCCGCACATCTTCGAACGGGTCGACGTATGGCACCGGAGCTGTGGAAGCGTCACGGTGCTCGTTAGCGACCCCGCCCTGCACGGCACCCTCGCCACTCGCTCGGCCGGCGACACTCCTGACGAACGCTCCATGCCCATCCCTCCTCAAACCACGGCCAAGCCCTCCCCGGCCCGGCATTTCACCCCGGGAGCGACGCCAGGCGGACAGGTCTTCAGGATGCCGACCCGGCCGCACCGTCCGCAGCCGACCGTGCGGTTTCCGCCTCGGGCACGGCGCGGGGGCCGGGCCCCGCGGCTGTGGCGGCGGCGAGCTCGAGATGGGATTTCACGCCCAGCTCGAACCGGCCGTAGGGGTTCGCGTGGGTCCGGAACAGCGGGGACAGGGCCCGTCGGTCGGCGTCGGTGAGCCGCTTGTGCCACTTCTCCTCGCTCAGGACGTCCTGGAGGAGCAGGATGTTGACGTGCACCAGCGCGGACTGGAGCAGGTGCAGGGCGAGCATGGACACCTCCTGGGACTCCTGGTCGGAGCCGGTCAGGTCGCCGTCCTTCCCGTGGAACGGGTCGTGGTTGGCGCTGTTCCAGTCCTCCACGACCTGGAGCCCGTCGTTGATCTCGCGCCGCAGGTCCGCGTCGGCGAGGTGGTCGCAGACGAACGCCGTACGCACCGCGCGGCCCGGTTCCTCGATCGCGCGGTAGGTGGGGTGCTTGGGCCCGCCGCGGGTGAAGCGGCGCAGGACCTGCTCGGCCTCGGCGGTGCCCAGGCGCAGGGCGGTGGTGTACTCCACGATCTGGTCGTACTGCCGGCGGATCAGGTCCCAGTCGATCGTCTTGGTCGATGACACCGGCGCCAGGTTCGGCCACTTCTCGGGGGTTGAGGAACATCGAAACGGAAACTGGCGCTAAGCTTGGCGTTTATCCTCGTCGGCCTTGATGTTCCTTGATCGAGTCGGCTCGTTTGGCCGTCTTGCCGACGTTGTGGCGTGGGGCCCGTTGCTTGTTCTTCGAGCCGGGAGGCCGTCCCGGGCCTGGCCGGGGCGGTTTCGGTGCGGCTGCCGGACGGGCCGGAGGCTGTCGCACGACTTCGCCCGTCCGGGAGTCAAGAGCGCGATTTCACGGTGTCGGCGAGGAGTTTGCTGAGGTTGTGAACGGTGCCGAGGAGCTTGATCTCGGTGTCGACGGCTCGGCGTCCGCGGTAGTTGAGGTGCCTACCGAATCGCTGGAAGAGCTGGGCGAAGCCCGGCTCGACGAGAGCGCTGCGCTGGCGGTACTGGGCCCGGCCGGTCGGGGTCGCGAGGCGGTCGGCCATGGCCTGTTGGCCGGCGGGGGCGGTCTGGCGCTTCGCGGGGAATCCCGCCTGGTCGGCCTCGCTGGTGACCGAGACCAGCAGCGGCAGGTCAGCGAGCTCCTCGAAGGAGGCGGCGCTGGCGTATCCGCTGTCCGCGAGCCAGAGCAGGATGTCGCCCGCCAGACCGGCGGCGCGCTGATTTTCCTGGGTCTTCCTGGCCATCGGAATCAGTGCCGCGCGGTCCGACGGGTTGTCGTGGAGGTCGATGGCCAGCAGGATCTGGCGGCGCGCGCATACGATCTGCAGGTTGTATCCCTGCAGGTAGCCGCCGTGTTTGCCCAGTTGGAGCCGTGAGTCCGGATCGCTCAGGCTGGCGAAGGCGGTTGGGGTGGGCACCGGTTTGGGGCTGCGTGCCCGTTCCAGGTGAGCGAGTGCCTTCGCCAGTCGGTCCCGCTGTCGGACCAGGACCGTCTTGTTCTCCATGGGCACGGGCGGGCGGCCGTTGGCGGCCCGGCGCCCGGCCTTTCGGTCAGCCTCGGTCCGTGTTTGGTACTTCCTCAGTTTTTCCTGATGGGCCGTCGTCTCCGCGGCCAACCGCTTCTCCGCGCGGGCCACGATGCGTTCGGCGGCCTCGACCTTGGTCCTGATCTCGCCGGCGGACGGCAGGGCCCGCTGATAGAGCCGGTCCCGGGCGGTGCGGGCTCTGGCGAGCAGGTCGCACAGGCGTGACAACCTTGGCCAGTCGTCACGCTGCGGCTCGTCGGCGGCGTCCGTGGTGTCGTCAGTCTCGACGTGCCGGGCATGGTCGTGCGCGTCGTCCATGAGTGCACTGATCCCGTCCTCGCACCGGGCGATGATGGCTTCGAGGCGGTGCAGTTGCTTGTTGGAGTCGCGGGAGGCGTTCGCGTCCATCGGCGAGCCGTCCACCGCGACCGCCGACAGATCGACCAGCCCGCGACTGCCGCACAGGGCCAGTACCTGCACGAACAGCTGGGTCAGTGCGTCGCGGTGACGCTGGACGAATCGCGCGACGGTGGAATGGTCCATGGCGTGGTTCGCGGTGATGATCCGGCAGCCCAGATCGTCCCAGCATGCCCGTTCGATGCCGCGGGAGGAGCGTATGCCCTTGCTGTAGCAGTAGAAGAGCAGTGCCACCAAGGCGGCCGGCGGGTAGGCGACACCGCCCTGGCCGTCGGCACGATAGCCGTTCTCGAAGGCCGAGAGATCGAGCTCCTCGACCACCTCGAGCACCTTCCAACACAAGTGCCCCGGCGGCAGCCACTCCCGAGCACTCCTCGGCATCTCAAGATCACGCTCGCGGTCGCACAACAGGAAGTTTCGCCCCACCGACCCAGACTCCACCGTCCCCACAGCGACCGGAACCGAACATCGAATCGCTCTTGACTCCCGGACGGGCGAAGTCGTGCGACAGCCTCGCCGCTGTCGCGCGGATGTTGCGAAACCCCGGCGGACGCGGGCGGGGGTGAGACGGCGGGGTTCGGTCGCCGGTCGCTCCCAGGGCCGGCGTACGTCTT
>NZ_JNWZ01000104.1 GCF_000716545.1 Kitasatospora phosalacinea | reverse complement strand
ACCGCCGCTACGAACGCAAGGGCACCCACTTCGCAGCCTTCGCCACCATCGCCGCCACCCTCATCTGCCATCGCAGAATCACCAAATGAGATGGCTTCTTAGTAGGACGGCGAGGAGGCAGCACCGAACAGGAGCTCCTCCTACCGGCGGCCTCGTAGGCGGCCGTCGTCCATGCCCTGCCCGAGGGTGTCGGCCTGGCCGCCGCCCGCTAGTTCGGTGAGGCCGTGGACTGCGGCGTCCATCCGGTCGGGGCTGTTCATGCCGGCCACCCAGGTCACCATCTGCCCTTCCAGCTCGGCGAAGTGGCCGACGTGGTGGACGCGGCCCTGGTCGTAGAGCTGTGCCACGGGCTCGGCCCGCAGCCGCTTGCCGACCTTCGCGTTGACTTCGACGATCATCGGCATCAGCTGGCCGCGGGTCTGCCCGTCGCGGGCGAGCTGGTCCCATGCCTGGGAGACGACGGACTTGGCCATGTTGCCGCCGTAGTTGGCCTCGACCACCATGGCGTCCGCGCGCAGTGACAGGGCGAGCCGGCACGCGGTGAGGCCCCAGTCGTTCGCGCCGAGGGTGCCGGACTTGTCGGCGAGCACGTACAGGTGGTCGTCGTAGTCGGCGCCGAGGCCGACGATGCCGGTCTCGTCGTTGACGGTGGAGTCGCCGCCGGACGGGTCGACGGCGACGACGACCCGGGCCAGCTCGATGGAGGCGAACTCGACCGGGGTGAGCCGGTGCTTGTCGATCCAGGCCCGCTGCCACACCCCGCCCTCGACGGGGCGGGGCTTCTGCTGGAACAGGCTCCACCACACCCGCTCGCCGACGGCGCGCCGGATCGCCGCCAGGGCCTTGCGCCCGTACCGGGCGGGCCACAGCGGTTCGCCGACCTTCCGGCCGAGCGCGTCATCCTCGCTGTCCGCGATGGCGGGCAGGTCGATGATCGTCCAGTCGGAGGCGGTCTCGCCGGCGAGAATCCGCCCGGCGAGGTCGTCTTCGTGCCAGCGGGTCTGGATGACGACCACGGACCCGCCCGGCTCGACGCGGGTGAGGAGGACGGCCTGCCACCACTCCCACAATCTGCGTCGCATCGTGGGCGATTGGGCGTCGGCGTCGTCCTTGATCGGGTCGTCCACCACGGCCAGGTTCGCGCCCTTGCCCGTGAGGCCGCCGCCGACACCGGCCGCGAACAAGCCGCCCTCCTTCGAGAGGATTCGGCGGCGAGCTTCCGGCCGACGGTCAGCGGGTCGGCGCCGGCCAGGCGCAGTTCGACGGCGTCCGCCCGCCGCTGGGCGATGGCGGCGCGCTGAGCCCGGGTGGGGCGGGGCATGGACGCTGGTCCTCCAGGAATGCGCCCCCGCGCCACCCCCCATGATCGCATTGCCTCCCCGGGGCCTACTACGCGATCGGGTTCGCACCCACATGGGTAGGAGACCCGACCATGTTCGGAGGCGGCCAGCGCCGACTCGTCTCCATGGCCCTGGGCCTGCGCGGCACCCGGGCGTTGGAGCGGCCCGCGATCATCCGCGCGTTCGCCGACTTGGTCCGTGGCAGGCCTGCAGTCGGATGACTGAAGCCCTGCGCCGCAGTCGTGAACAACAGTTGAGCCGAAGGTGCCGGTCAAGCGATTGGTCGGGCCCCTTTGTCGCCCCTGAAAGAAACGCCCGCACCGTGGAACGGCCGGGAAAATGCGAGGAGATTCTGCTCATGGCAAGGACCGAAGTCACATTCGACAGTGCCGGCATCACAATCGCGGGACATCTGTATGTCCCTGATGCCCCAGCCCACGGCGGGTACCCGGCATTGGTGGTCGGTCATCCGGGCACCGGGGTGAAGGAGCAGACCTCGGGTACTTACGCACAGCTGATGGCCGACCGCGGATTCGTCGCCCTGGCCTTCGACGCCGCCTATCAGGGGGAGTCGGGCGGTCTGCCGCGCGGGCTGGAGGACCCTTCCCAGCGGGTGGAGGACTTCAAGGCCGCCGTTTCCTACCTCACCACCCGTGCGGAGGTCGATCCCGGGCGCGTCGGCCTGCTGGGCATCTGCGCGTCCGGCGGCTACAGCCTGGCCGCTGCGGGCGGCGACCACCGGGTCAGGGCCGTCGCCACCGTGAGCACCGCCGAACCCGCCCGCCAGTTCCGCCTCGGCGCCGACGGGACCCAGGATCCGGCGGTCTTCCGGTCCTTGCTGGCGGCCGCTGCCCGGGCCCGCTCGGCCGCGGCCCGCGGTGAAGACCCGGGGGCCATGACGATGTTCCCCGAGACCGCCGAACAGGCCGGTGCGCTGGGAGGGCAGCACGGCATCGAGGGCTTCGAGTACTACTGCACCCCGCGCGGCGAGCACGAGCGGTCGGCGAAGTTCCTCGCCTGGGAGAGCATCGACCGGATGGCCTTCCACGACGCCTTCTTCGCGGTTCCCCTGATCGGTCCCCGCCCCATCCTCCAGATCATCGGCGAGCGTGCCGTCACGGCCTGGATGGCCGTCGAGGCCCACCAGCGAGCAACCGGCCCCAAGGAAATCCACTGGATCGAGGGCGCCAGCCACGTCGACCTCTACGACAAGCGCGAGTACATCGACCCCGCCGTCGACAAGCTCACTGACTACTTCACCGACCACCTCGTGGGCAGCGCCGCATGAAGTCCGGTGCGGCTGCCGTCCCGCGGCAGTCAATCCGCACTCGCCGACACGAGTGGCCCTTCCCCCAGCGGTGCTCGGGATATTCCGGGCCGCCGTCTCCACTGCACAACGAACTTTGACCACTACTTGACGAAAGGCAGGACCGTGCATCTCCTCGCGCAGCGGTGGCGGCTGCTCACGGTCGCGTTCATCGCGGCTGTGTCCGTCCTCTTCTTCTCGAACAACGCGGCTTTCGCTGCGGAGCCCGGCGAAAGCAACGGCTGGACCCAGGAGATCGAGAACAACGTGCAGGTCTACTCGGACGGCGACATGTCCGAGGCCCGCGACCCCAACCTCAACACTCTGGTACAGGTCTGGCACGGCTGGACCGACAACAACGTCTACATGGCCGTCAACCACGGCAGGCCCGTCCAACTGCCCAACGCCTCGACGTACGTCACCCCGGTGGTGGCATTCGACCGCACAAGCGGCAGTTCCTCGGTGTTCCGCGTGTTCCACACCGGGACGAACGGGTACGTCTTCTACTCGAACGTCACCGTCAGCAGCAACCTGGTCGCGCCTAGCCTCTGGTACCAGGTGCCCAGAGACGTGCGCACGCCCAACAACAGGTCGGTCTCGGTGACTTCCCTGCCCAGCCGTGGGATGCTCCTGGCCTACCGCGGGCAGGACAGCGACAACATCTACGGTGTCTTCTACAGCGCCGGAAACGACTTCTGGGATCTGCCGGTGGCGATTCCCAACGCGACGAGCGACTCCTCGCCTGCCCTTTCCTACGAGCCAGAAGCCCAGATCATCGTGCTGGCGTGGCGAGGCACGGACAACCAGGTGAACATCATCCGCCAGACCTACGGTTCCGGGAGCTGGTGGGGCTGGGATCTTCTGTCGGGAGTGCTGACGGATACCCAGCCGGCCGTCGCGATGACGAACAACGGCAGGGGGCAGGTGGCTATTCGCCAGCAGGGGAGCCAGCGAATCCAACTGGCCTCGATCTACGCCAACGGGGGCTGGTACGGGTACTGGAGCGCCGAGGTCAACGGGTTCATCGGCCGGTACGGCCCCGTCCTGGTGGCGTACGCCGCGACGGTCTACCTCCTCGCCACCAGTGGGAACGGCGGAGTCTGGTGGAAGCAGTCCCGGCAGTTCTGACATCCGGTGAAGTGAACGCGCCACCATGACAAGGCCGGGCGGGCCCGGAGACCACAGTCTCCGCACCCGCCCGGCCGCGACCTCGCCGCCCGCGGCTTTCCCTTTCGGCACCAGCGGGCCTTGTCGAATGCCGTTCTCGTGTGATCAGCGGCTATCCGGGACGGCATCCGCCTTGGCGCGGAAGTCTGCGGCACGTGCGACGCGGAGCTGGGTGAACAGTTCTGCAGCCCGGTCCCAGCTCGTTCGGGCGTCCTCGCTGGCACCAAGTTCCAACTGGACGGCGGCAAGGTTGTCCAGGGCTTCCGCCTGGTTGTAGCGGTCGTGCAGTTCTTCGAAGATGCGCACCGCCTGACGGTGGCCGGCGATGGCCTCCTCGAGGTGGCCCAGGGACTGCTGGGCGTAGGCGACGGTGCTGTGGGTCGCGGCTTCGTAGCGTCGGTCCCCGACCTTGCGCAGGAGGAGGAGCGCCTCCTCGCACCGGGCGACTGCTTCTTGGTGCCGACCGAGTTGAACGAGGCGCCAGCCCGCGTCGGCGAGGGCGCGTGCGGCCTCGCCGTGCTGGCCGAGGCTACGGGCGGTCGCCAGGGCGTTCATCGCGTGCCGCAGGCCCTGGTCTGGGCGTTCGAGGTAGAGGTACACCCAGCTGACATCCCGTTCGGCACGCGCCCGGTATTCGGCAGGCAGCCGGTCCAGGTACCGAAGGATATGAGCAAAGGGTTCTTCGACCTCCTCCAGGCGTCCGGTCTCGATGAGGGCACGCACGAGATGGTGACCGCTTCTGTTGACGGCGAGGGGGTCGTCGAGTTCGAGGGCGGCCGCAAGGGCGGCGCGTGAGGCTTCGATCTCCTGGCTCCAGCGCCCCTCCACCTCGTTGTAGGCCGCCCATTGCAGCGCGAGGTCCAGGCGGCGGCGCAGCAAGGCAGGTCCCGTACAGGAACGCTGGACGAGCGCCAAGGTGGGTTCTTCCTGCTCGTACCAGTCGAGCGCCTCCTCGTGGCTGTCGAGGGCCACGTGCACGGCTCCCGGAACCGGATCACCGATCGGTATGTCCGTGGAGTGGGGCAGGAGCCGCTTGGCTGCGCGGGCGTTGTGGCAGAGGTAGTCGAGCAGTCGGGTCTGAGCGGAGAGGCGGTCGTCGTTCTCCTCGTCGAGGAGTTCGGACCCGTAGGCACGCAGGAGGTCGTGCAGGATGTAGCACCCCCGGGAGTCCTGGGAGAGGAGGCCCGCCCCGGTGAGGTCACGCAGGTGGCGCCGGGCTGCGGGCATCCGCACGCCTGCCACGGAGGCCGCGGCTTCGGCGGAGACCGCCGGTCCTGGGTGGACGGCCAGGTGGCGGAAGAAGCGTGCCGTGTCCGGCTGGAGCGCCCGGTAGGAGAGGGCGAAGATGCCGCGGACATCGGCTCGCCGGTCGTCGGCGCAGAACGCATCCAGGCGCGGGTAGGTGCGGCGCAACTCGCGTACCGCCGAACTCAGCGTCATGCCAGGGCTCGCGCTGAGCCGGGCGGCCATGACGGCGACCGCCAGCGGCAGGCAGCCGCACAACTGGACCAGTTCGGCCGCGGCCGACGGCTCGGCCCCACACCGTCCGTCCCCGAGCCTGGCGGCCAGCGCGGCCAGCGCCTCGGCCTGCGTCCACACGTCCAGACCGACGAGGGCCGCCCCCTCGGTGGCCGCCAGGGCGGCGAGCCGGTTGCGCGAGGTGACGATCGTCAGACACCCCGGGGACGCCGGCAGGAGGGGCCGTACCTGTTCCGAGCTCCTGGCGTTGTCGAGGACGACGATCATCTTCCGGCCCGAGGCCCGCTCCCGGAACAGCGCCCCGCGCTCCTCGGCGCCCGGCGGGATCTCCTTGCCGGCCACACCGAGTGCGCGCAGGAAGCCTCCCAGCGCGTCCGCGGGATCCAAGGGGTCGCGCGAGTCCTCGAAACCGCGCAGATTCACGTACAGCTGGCCGTCCGGGAAGCGGTCGGCCACCCGGTGCGCCCAGTGCACGGCCAGAGCGGTCTTGCCGACCCCGGCCATGCCGCCGATCGCCGAGATCACCACATGGCCGCCCCGGGCGAAGGCGCGGTCGGTGTGGTCGAGGACGACGGCGAGTTCGGCCTCGCGACCGCGGAAGGCCGCCAGGTCGGGCGGGAGCTGCTGCGGGACCTGCACGGTGTGCCGCAGCGAGGCCTGCACGAGGTGGCCGCGGGCGTCCTCCTCCAGTTCCAGGACGTCCATCAGCTCGCTGAGCGTGGCGGGGCGCGGCAGGCTCCTGCCCCGCTCCATGTCGCTGATCGCCCGCACGCTCACCCCGGATGCCTGCGCGAGGCCCTCCAGAGTGAACTGCCGCCGCTGGCGGGCCTCGCGCAGCAGCCTACCGAACCTGTTCCTGTCGTTGGTCACGACCGAAAAGCTAGCAATCGATCACTGCTCCGCTCCCCGGGCCGAGGATCTCCGCGATCTGGACCGGGACACCGGCGCATCGCACGGGCAGATCGGAAGCCGGCCGAACGACCTTCGGCCCCACTGCGGGCTGCTGCGACGCGGCCCTGGCAGCTGTGCCGAACAGCATGCGGAAGATCCCGAAAGCCTGCCCGTCGTCCCGTGCTGACCGTCATGTGACTGATGTTCCCAAGCCGCAGGACGCGGCAGAGTGCAGGTGCCGGGCAGGTGCACCGATCTCGCCGTCGGTACCCGGGCACACGGGGCGAGCCGTCGGCCGCCACCGCTCCGCGCACCTGAGCACGTTCCGGCGCTCCCCGCCCCGAGCGGGGCGCATTCGCTTCTCTCGAAAGGCATCACATGATCGACAGGCGTGGTTTCACCAAGGCCCTGGGGCTGGGCGCCGGAGCGGCCGCCGTCTCACTGACCGGTCTGCAGGGCACTTCCGCCGCCGCGCCCACCTCGGGCCGGACCGGCAACGCCCCGGTCGTGCCCACCCTCACCCCCGGTACCCACACCGTCTTCCCGCTCCTGAAGCAGGTCCAGGCCGGGCTGCTCGACGTCGGCTACGCCGAACTGGGGCCCGCCCACGGACCGGTGGTCCTCTGCCTGCACGGCTGGCCCTACGACATCCACAGCTACGTCGACGTGGCCCCGCTCCTCGCCGACCTGGGCTACCGCGTGATCGTTCCCTACCTGCGCGGACACGGAACCACGCGTTTCCTGTCGCCCCGGACCTTCCGCAACGGCCAGCAGTCGGCTATCGCGCTGGACATCATCGCGCTGATGGACACACTCCGGATCGACCGGGCGGTCGTGGCCGGCTTCGACTGGGGCTCGCGGACCGGGGACATCCTGGCCGCCCTGTGGCCCGAGCGGGTCAAGGCCCTGGTGTCGGTGAGCGGTTACCTCATCACCAACCGCCAGGCACAGCTGGAACCGATCGCACCGGCGAGCGAGCACACCTGGTGGTACCAGTACTACTTCGCCACCGAGCGCGGCAGGAAGGCCATGGAGCGCGAGGACCTCCGGCGCGACCTGACCCGGTTCGTCTGGCAGACGGTCTCCCCGACCTGGAACTTCGACGAGGCCACCTTCGCGCGCACCGAGGCCGCCTTCGACAACCCCGACTACGCCGCGGTCGTGATCCACAACTACCGCTGGCGGCTCAGCCTGGCCGAGGGGGAGCGCCGCTACGACCGCTACGAGGACCGGCTGGCCCTGAAGCCGGCCATCGGCGTACCGACCATCACCCTCGACCCCCTGCTGGACCCGTTCACCGCTCCCGGCGATGGCTCCGCCTACCGCGCCATGTTCACCGGCGCGTACGAACACCGGTCGCTGCCCGGCATCGGCCACAACCTGCCGCAGGAGGCGCCCACGGCGTTCGCCCAGGCAGTGGTGGACGTCGACCGCTTCTGAACAGGACCGCGGAGGGGCGGTCACGGGCGCCCCTCCGGCACGGCCCCGTCCTCACGGCGGGAGGGGCCCACCCGTCCGATCCGTAGTCGATGCCGTCCAGGCGCGCGGCGGCCCACGGGAAGCGGCAGCACCGCGTCCTGCGTCTGTACGGTCCCTGCCCCGGAGTCCGGTTGCTCCTCGAACGAGGCCCTGCGCGTCCTCTCCTCGTGAACGGCAACCAGTTCCCACCCCAACCGAGTTCCGGAGGTCTGCCCGTGAACGCTGACTGGACACCCGCAGAACTGTCCCTGTTCGAAGACGCCCGCTCGCTCGTCCTGAGCGCCGGGAGCGACGGCTACCCCGGTGTCGAGGTCGGCATGGTCGTCGTGCAAGGGGCTCTCCTCGTCCGTGCCTGGCGGGGCACAACGTCCCAGTGGTACCGGGCGGCCCGGGAGTTCGGCTGCGGCCGGGTGCGGGTGGGAGCCATGGACCGCGAGGTTCTCTTGGAGAGCGGGCACCATCGGCGGACCGTGGCGATCGACGCCGCCTACCGTGCCAAGTACGGAGCCGTAGCCGCGCTCCTCACCGGCACGGGCGCGCACGCGGCAACGCTCCGGATCAGTCCGGTGTCCAGGGCCCCGGAGCACGAGGACCTGCTCCCTGCCTGATGCCCCGCGCCACCAGCACGACAACAGGCCGGCTAAGCCTCGGCGCCTGCCGAGATCCCACTGAGCGCGTCACGCAGCGCCGCGCGGGAGGAGACCCCCAGCTTGGGGAACGCCCTGTAGAGATGGGAACTGACGGTACGGGGGGAAAGCTTCACCCGTTCCCCGATCTCCTTGTTGGTCAGACCGCTGGCGGCGAGGTCGGCGATCCGGTGTTCCTGCCAGGTCAGCGCCCCCAGGTCTATGGCGGATTGCTGAGCGGGCACTCCGCAGGCACGCAGTTCAGAGAGCGCCCGTTCGACCCATGCCGCGGCGCCGAGCCGTTCGAAGGCTTCGACGGCCTGCCCCAGAAGCGGTCGTGCCGCCTTGGGCCTGCGACTGCGGCGCAGCCTGGCACCGTGGGCGAGACGGATGCGCGCCAGTTCGAAGGGGAAGTCGGCGGCACCGGGATGGGCCTCGGCACGATGGAACATCTTGGCAGCCTCGTCGTCGTCCTCGGCCGTCATGGCCAGCACGCCGAAGGTGGTCAGGGCCAGGCGGGGTGAGACGTCCGGCAGGCCTGCCGTCTGCGCAGCCAGGGCGTGTTCACGGGCCTGCCGGGCCCGGCCGGTGTGCAGGGCGGCTTCGACGAGGTCGAGCAGCGTTCGGGAGGCTTGGTGCGCGCCGGGTTCGAATGTGCCGGGCCGGGTGATACCGACCGCGCAGCGGTAGGCGGCCTCGTAGTCCCCCTCGCTCAGAGCGGCGGTGGTTCCCACCGTGCCGGTGATCTGGGTGAGGAAGCCGATCCCGCGGGTACGGGCCCACTGGTCGACGACCGCCTGCAGTTCGCGGGCACGGCCCAGGTCGCCGCGCAGTGCCGCAAGGAGAGCTAGGTAGGCGCGGCTCTGGTAGGCGAAGAGATGGTGTCCGTGAGCCGTCGCGAGGTCCAGCACGCGCTGGCCGGTTCCCTCGGCCGCCTCCCACTGCCCCGAAGCCGTCTGATCGAGCATGACCAGGTGCAGCATGGTCATGCCGTTTGCGGCGGCCCCTGAGCGCAGCTCCCGCTCCGCTCTGCGCGGAAGTTGGGAGCGGTACTGGTTGAGCGCGTCGACGTGGTAGGCGGCGACGCCGAGCCGGGTGATGTCCCACGGATCCAGGTCCGAGTGCGCGGCGCTTGCCCGTGCGATGCGCTCGTGGACCCCGGTTCCTCGGCGCACTACGTCGCTCCAGGCGTCCTGGTAGATCCGCGACTTCACGGGCAGCAGGGAGCCCAGGGAGTCCAGCAATGGGTGGGTGCGCCCCCACGCTTCGCCGCCGGCGTACTGGCTGATGGCCAACAGGAGGTTGACCAGCCGAATCAGTTCCTCGCCCGGCCACGCGGTACCGCTGTCACGAAGCCGTTCAATGGCCGCCGCCACTTGGCGGTGGGACGAGTGCACATCGCCGTCCTCGTACAGCGCGGTGTAGGCAGCCACCAAGACAGCGGCCGTCGACCCGGCTCCGCTCGGCACCCGGTCGATGTCGATAAGACGTTGTGCCTGACCGAGCAGACCGGCGTGTCCGGCGACGAACGCCGCATCCCCAAGCCTGCGGGAGCGGTCTTCGACGGCCCCGCTCAGTTCTGCCGCACGGGTCAGCCAGGTCACCGCCGCCCCCGCGCCGCCGCGCCGGGTCGCCGAAGCGGCGGCCCGCTCCAGCGCGGCGGCGGTTTCTTCGTCCGGCCCCACGGCAGCGGCGGCCAAGTGAACGGCTCGCCGCTCGACGTCGTCCTGGTGCACCCGTGCCAAGGCCGCGTGGGCAGAGCGCCGTTCGTCGGGACTTGCCGCCCACACGACCGCCGACCGTACGAGCGGATGCCGGAAGACGGGCTCGCCCGTAAGCGGGTCCAGATCCAACAAGCCTGCCGCCACGGCCACACCGACATCCCTCATGCGGTAGCGCGCGGCGCGGACACGGCCGGGCCCGGCTCCAGCCTCGACACCGTCCAACGCCCCGCGCAGCAGTTCCGCCCGCAGCATCGGCGTCAGGAATGCCAGACGCGCCCCGTAGACCTGCCGGAAACGGTCAGGGAGGGGAACGACGTCACAGCCGGGGGCCCCCTCAGCCCAACTGCCGGCACCTCCGACGAGGTAGGAGGGCAGCTCCAGGAGAGCAAGCGGATTGCCTTGGGCCTCGCCGAGGACCCGTCGGCGCATCACCGGGCCCAGGTGGGGGTGGTGCGCGTCGATCAGCTGCTCCGCAGCGTGCCCTGACAGAGGCAGCACCGGCAGTTCGGGAAGGTCCGCTGGGTCGAAGCCAGAGACCCTCTCGGGACGCAACGCGACGAGGAGCTTCACTGCGGTGCTGGCAAGGCGGCGGCCAACGAACCCGCAGATCTCG
Organism: Kitasatospora phosalacinea; assembly: GCF_000716545.1. Classification (GTDB taxonomy): domain Bacteria; phylum Actinomycetota; class Actinomycetes; order Streptomycetales; family Streptomycetaceae; genus Kitasatospora; species Kitasatospora phosalacinea. The sequence continues at coordinate 2,774 of NZ_JNWZ01000104.1, read as the reverse complement.
GCACTGTCCGGGTCGAACCACTGACCGTCGTCGAGTATCAGCAACAGGCGTGCCGACGAGGCCGCAACAACGATCAGGTCGAGGACCGCGGTCCCCAGCGCCATGACGGACGGAGCCTCCTCCCCGCTCTGCCCGAAGACCACGTCGAAGGCGGTCCGGTGCGCCCCCTCCAGGCGCTCGGCGTATGGGAGCAGCGGGTAGAGCAGTTGGTGCAGCCCGGCGAAAGGCAGCTGCGACTCCGCTTCGACACCGACCGCTCTGACGACCCGGTACCCCGCGCTCCCCGCCTGCCCAGCAGCGGATTCGAGCAGGGCGCTTTTGCCCACTCCCGTCTCGCCGCTGAGCACGAGGACCCTGCCCTCAGCCGAGGCGACGAACGAAGAGAGGACCGACTGTTCCAGTTCGCGGCCCACGATGGACGGCGCGAAAGACTCCACGGCGCTGACGCTTCCTTCCCGGACGAACCGGCTCGAACCGGCGCTGTAGTGTGTCGGCCCACTCCCGGCGCTCCGCTTCGCGACCGGGCGTCTAGGACCTATGCTGCCCCGCAGATCCCGAGGGATCCCCTGTGAGGCCGGACGAGGAAGCCATCAGCGGTCGATGCCGCCGGCTGTCGCTCTTCGCGACACCAACCTCCCAGCCGGACCGTTCACAGACCAGGCAGTTGAAAGGCAGTTCGACAGGCAGAGACAGCCCTACGCCCACACGTTCCGGACACTCACCGCCCACCTTGAGCCTGCTCACCACGGAATATCTGCCGATTCTGACCGCAGTCTCACTGAGCCCGGATCCACCGGGTGATCTGCACGGTGGAGCGACGCCCGAACGAAGAGATGCCTTGTGACCTGCGATGATGTGAGTTCTCTACGCTCCATCACGCACGATCAGCAAGGCATCTCTTAAGTGCAATCCTCTCACGGCCCCGCGGCCGTCTCCGCCGTGTTCGACGAGCCGAACCTGGTCGCTGATGCCGGGCTCGTCCCGCTGGTCCACCTGGCCGAGCGGCTCGGCCTGCCCGGCTTGGTCGCCGACCGGGTCCGGATCGACGGCCCGGCCAACAGTTCCGGGGCGAACCCGGCCGCCAAGGCGATGAGCCTGGCCGCGGCGATGTGCGCCGGGGCGGACTCGATCGACGACACCGACCGTCTCCGGCACGGCGCGATGAACAGGCTGTTCGGCGGCGTGCGGGCCCCTTCGACCCTGGGGACGTTCCTGCGCGCGTTCACGCACGGACACAACCGCCAACTTCACGCCGTGCATCGGGAGTTCCGCGCCCGGCTCGCGGCATCCACGCCGCTGCTGCCCGGCGCGGACCAGGTGGCGTTCGTCGACGTGGACCCGACCCACCGCCGCGTCTACGGCCACGCCAAGCAGGGCGCCGAGGTCGGGCGCCTCAAGGGCCAACGGACGCTGCACCCGATCCTGGCCACGCTGTCGACACCGCTGGCCCGGCCGGTGATCGCGGCGGTGCGGCTGCGGCGGGGCAAGGCCGCCGACGCCCGGGGCGCCGGCCCGTTCACCGGTGAGGCCCTGGCCGCCGCCCGGCAGGCCGGCGCGACCGGCACCGTCGTGGTCCGCGCGGACAGCCAGTTCTACAACGCCGACGTCGTGGCGGCCTGCCGCAGAGCCGGGGCCCGCTTCTCGCTGACCGTCCGGATGAACCCGCACGTCGCCGCAGCGATCAGCCGCATACCCGAGACAGCGTGGCAGGCGATCCGCTACCCGGACGCGTTCGTGGACCCCGACACCGGCGAGCTGGTCTCCGACGCCGAGGTCGCCGAGATCGAGTACACCGCGTTCACCAGCCGGAAGAAAGCCGAGCACGTCACCGCCCGCCTGATCGTGCGCCGAGTACGCCGCCTGAATGCCGAAGTCGCCGCCGAGCAGGGCGAGTTGTTCACCGCCTGGCGCTACCAGCCGGTCTTCACCGACAGCCCCTTCCAGATGCTCCAGGCCGAGCACCAGCACTGGCAGCACGCCACGATCGAGCAGGTCATCGCCGACGGCAAAGGCTCCGCGCCGGCTCACCTTCCCTCGGGATCGTTCCAGGCCAACGCCGCCTGGCTGACCCTGTGGGCGATCACCCACAACCTGCTGCGGGCCGCCGGAGTACTCGCCGGGACCTTCCACACGAAGGCCACCACCGCCACGATCCGCGCCCACCTCGTCCACGTCCCGGCCCGAATCGCCCGCACTGCACGGCGGTTGACGCTCCACCTGCCCACACGCTGGCCCTGGCGGCACAACTTCACCGACCTCTTCGACGCCGCCCACCCACCGCCGACACGCTGACCACCCGACCACCGCCCGCGAGGGCCCGACCAGGACAGACGTGGAAAAGCTGGGCAGACCAGCCGGCACCCCACACCCTCCAGTCGGGCATCAGCCCCGCGCGCCCGAAACGATCACTCCGCAATCACGCCGGTGGATTCGGGCTGAACGTCTCGCTGTCCTGGCTGTACCGGGAAGCGACAGACGTGGGCCTGGTCCCCTACAGGTTCGGGCGAGGCCGGAACGCCAAGATCCAGTTCAAGGTGTCCGAGGTGAATGCCTGGATCAAGCAGCAGCGCCTCTCCGGGTGACCGGCGGGGGTCCTGACCGCCACTCACGCAGGGCGGCCAGGACCCCCGCCGTTTCAGGCCGCGAGGCCGAGGTCGAGGATCTCGGCAGCCCGACCGATCGAGCCGGGCATGAGGTGCCGGTAGGTCTTGAAGGTGATCTCGATGCTGCGGTGGCCCATCCACTCCGCGACGTCGGTGATCGGGATGCCGCGG
>NZ_JNWZ01000103.1 GCF_000716545.1 Kitasatospora phosalacinea | reverse complement strand
GGTCCCTACGGGCCTTCGGCCCTTCGGTTCGCCTCGCGCTCCGCGCGAGGGGGCCGCCCTTCGGGCGGCCTGGACCCGCTCCGCGTGTCCGGCACCGCGGCTTCGCCGCGGTGCGGCCCGCCGCTTCGCTCTGGGCCTGGGCGCGCCTCCGCTTCGCTCCGGCGGCCCGGATGGCTGAGGCTTGTTCAACTCGCTGGTCTGGGTTTTTGGCTGACGGAGGGGTGGCCTGCGGCCAAGCCGACTAGGGGTGAGGGGTGCCCGCCGACTGCATGTCGGACCGGCCGGGGTCGACTGGTGTCGGCGGGCACCTACCGCTCGTCTGCCCCGACTCCGGTAGATCATGCCGCCCCGTCGGACGATCAGGCAGCCTCGCATGTGCTTCACTTGTAGATGTCACCATATCCCGCCTGCATGTCTGTCCTCCCCCGAGTTTTCGCATTTTCCTGCGGGCCCGTCCGGAGCTCTACTATTGTGCTGTTCGGTCGCTTTGAATGGACCTTGTTGTCGGCCGAATTTCTCTTCGAGTTTCGCCCGGCCGCGTGCATCAAAACTGACTGCGAGGTTTCCCCGCGTGAGCGTGGATGCCGTTTCGAGAAAGGGCAGGGATCGGGACGTGGGAACTTCCGCGACGGTGGCGGGGCGTCAGGGGCGGGTCCGGGGTATCCGGCTGAGGCCGCACCAGGAGGAAGCGGTGGAGGCCATCGTGCGGGCGCTGACACCCCGTCCGAACCGGGTGGTCCCGGCGGGTCTGCGGGCCACGGTGCAGCTCGCCACCGGCACCGGCAAGTCCTTCGTGGGGGCGGTGGCGGCGCAGCGGTTGGCGCCGCGGGGTGTGGTGATGGTGGTGGTGCCGACGCTGGATCTGCTGACGCAGATGCGGGCGTCGTGGGTGGAGGCCGGCCGGGCGGGTGAGGCGTTGGCGGTGTGCTCGCTGGTTCAGGACGAGTTGCCGGAGGGGATGCCGGGGACGACGCATCCGCTGGTCATCGCGTCGTGGATCGATCGGGCGGCGGTCTCCGGGAAGCCGCTGACGCTGTACTCGACGTACGCGGCGGCTGGGTCCGTGGAGGGTGCCTACGCGGCTTGGAGGCAGGAGGAGGGGCGGGAGCTGGCCTCGCTGGACCTGATGGTCTGTGACGAGGCGCACCGGTCCTCAGGCAGCGCCGAGAAGGCGTGGACCGTGGTTCACGACCAGAGCGCGATTCCCTCGGCGCGGCGGCTCTACATGACGGCGACGCCGCGGATTTGGATGCCGCCGAAGCGCCGTCGGCGGGATGAGGAGGAGGGCCAGGAGGTTGGTCGGGACGGCGGCCAGGTGGGCGGTCAGGGCCGTCGCGGGGTGTGGCAGCCGCTGCCGGAGGAGCTGGCTGTTTCCATGGATGACCAGGCGATTTACGGGCCGCAGGTGTACACGCTAGGGCTGGCAGAAAGTGTGGATCGGGGGCTGCTGGCGCCGTTTGAGATTGTGGTGCTGGAGCTGCGGGACCCGGAGACGGACACGGAGGTTGCGGCCGCGCAGCCGGTGCCGTGGGGTGCCGGGGCCGGGGAGGCGGAGGACGGGTCCGAGGACCGGGTGCCGGTGGCGCGGGTCGCGGCGATGCAGGCCGGGCTGCTCAAGGTCGCTGCCGAGCACCAGCTCCGGCGGACCATCACCTTCCACCCGCGGACCCTGGAGGCCCGCTACTTCGCCGAGACGCTGAACCAGACGGTGGAGAAGTTGCACGTCGAGGACCCGTCCGAATTTCCGGATGAGGTGTGGTCGCAGTGGCTGTCCGGTGAGCACCCGGCGGATTACCGCCGCTACATCCTCGGGGACTTCGGGCGCACCGAGGAGGACGACGGTCTGGCCTATCGCGTGCTCGCGAATTGCCGTGTTCTAGGGGAGGGTGTGGACTGCCCGGGAGCTGACTCCATTCTTCTTCAGGGTCGTGGAAGCATGGTCGATATCGTCCAGGCCATAGGGCGTGCCCTCCGGATGAAGCCCGGTGAGGGGAAAGTGGCGCGCATTGTCGTGCCGGTTTTTCTCCGCGCCGGGGAGCAGCCCGGTGACATTATGGAGTCGGATTCGTATGGTCCGTTGATCAAGGTGTTGACTGCTATCCGTTCGCATGATGCCCGGCTTGTGGAGGCGTTGGCGGTGCCGCAGCGTAGCGGGCGGAGGACCACCGGCGCGCGGGCGGAACTCGTTGGGGCGCCTGGTGAAGGCGGAGGTGAGGAGGAGCCGTCGGGGGCGTTCGTGCTGCCGGTGCGGTTCCAGTCCAAGGTGAGTCAGACCGCGCTGGCGCTGTTCGTTGCGACGCAGGTTTTCCGGTCCGAGAGTGTGTATTGGAAGGAGGGAATGGAGCACTGCCGGAAGTGGGTCGAGGAGCACGGTTCGCTTGACGTTCCGTACAACGCGATGGTGGGCGTGAACGGGAATTTCCCGCTCGGCAAGTGGCTGTCAGACCGGCGTCACGAGCGCTCGACGGGCGACATGCCCGCCTACCGTGTCATCCTGCTGGATTCTCTGGGCATGATCTGGTCCGTGTCGGACGCCCGTTTCGAGGCCGGGCTGGCCTGGGCGCGGCAGTGGGCCGCGGAGCACCACGGGTCGCTGGCCGCACCGGCGCGGGCCTCCATCGGCGGGTACGCGATCGGCACCTGGCTGGTGGAGCTGCGGGCACAGGCCGAGGTGCCCGAGGGCGAGCCGGGAGCGCTGCCGGAGGCGCGCAGGCGGGCACTGGAGGCCATCGACCCCTGGTGGTGCCCGGCCTGGCCGATCACCTGGCAGCGCACCTACGCCGCCTGCAGGGCGTGGTGGCTGGCCTGCGACGGCCGCGTCGACTGGCCTGGCCTGCCGGTCGACACCAGCTTCGAGGGCGAGGCGATCGGACGATGGGTGCGGGCACAGCGCGGCGCCTGGGCGCAGCTCGCCGAGGAGCAGCGCGACTTGCTCCTGGCGCTCGGTATCGAGGAGGACCCCGAGCTGGCCGCCGAGACCGCCGCGAAGGCGGAGCGGGCGACCCGGCCGGTGCGGGCCCGCTCCGACCGCTTCGCGCAGCACCTGGAGGCCCTGCGCGCCTTCGCGGAGCGGGAGGGGCACGTGCGAGTGCCCAGGCAGCACAAGGAGCCGCTGGAGGTACCCGCCATGGCCGCAGAGGGGGCGGAGGAGGCCGGGGCCGAGGATGGTGCCGTGGAGGTCGTGCTGCTGGGCCTGGGGGCGTGGCTGTCCAACCAGCGCTCGCGCAGAGCGAAGCTCACCTTCGAGCAGCTCGTCGCGCTCGGCCGGGCCGGGGTCGAGTGGGCGGCCGAGCTGGCCCCGGTGCGGCGGGAGACCGAGGACGCGGGGGTGCGGGCGTGAGCGGCGGGTTCGGGTCGGGGTCGCACTGCGGCGGGGTGGACTGCGAGGGCGGGCACCGGCTGCCCCCGCCGTGGCCGGAGTGGCAGCGGCGGGTGCGCTCGGGCGGCCGGTGCACCGACAAGGACGACGGCCTGGCCGCCGAGGAGCGGCCACGCCTCTTCGGCCGGCGGGACGCGGACAAGCGGGCCAGGGACGCCTACCGCGACGAGTACGGGGGCCCGGCGCTGGACTGGTAGCGGCGCGGGGAGTGCAGCGGCGGGGTCGTCACCGGCTGGTGGCGGCCCCGCCGCCTTGCCGTACGGTCTCTGGCCCGGCAGGGCGCTGAACGGCCGTCAGCGGCCCATACAGGGGTGGGAGGGGCGGCTGGAGTGAGTTGCGCACTGAAGTCGCTGGCTCTGATGAGGATCTTGGAAAACGGCTCTGGCCGAAGTTTCGTGAAGCCGCCCTGGCGAGCTACATCGGGGTAGCGTGGCCGGGTGGCAAAGCTCGACTTCATCGAACGAACCTTCGTGAACTTTCGCGACCACCCCTTCCCCGATGGCAGAGGTCACGGCTTCCGCTGGGTCGATCTGAAGTCCTTCCGGTTCGCGCGAGACTGCCAGGACCCGGACTTGCTCACCGCTGTTGTCGCGCATGAGCAGTTCCGTGACGACTACGCCGGAGGCGGTGTCGACCCCGATGGCCTCCGACACGGACCGTACTGGCTCAACGTGATCAGCCCCGACGAGTACCAGCCGGTCAGCCGCGACAGGACCGCGCTAGTGTTGGAGGAGTGGGTGAAGCAGTACGGCGGTCTTCCGAACTCGCTGGAGCGCGCACTCGATGCGACGCTCCGTGCGACGGTGAACTCCGCCAGCCGTCTCTACTGCCTCCGAGACCTGGGCAGCGATGCCTTCCACGACTGGGGCGGCGTGCACGGCGAGTTCCATGAGTTCGTTGCCATCGACGACGATCGACAGGCCCTGACTCTCCTCGTTGCGGCTGATGACTGATCACGTGATCTTCATGGTCGGGTGAGGATCCGGGTCCGGAGGAGTCGGAACGAGGCCCGGCCATACATGGCTCTTTTGAGTGTTTTGACCCGGTTCACGTTGCCTTCGACCTTGCCGGAACTCCATTCGAGGGTGAGGCCGGCGGTGACGGCGGCGAGGTCCTGGCGGAGGAAGCCGGCGAACGAGCGCACCGGCGCGGGGGCGTCCTGCTCGGCCTGGTCGATCCAGTCCGGCAAGAGGGCGCCGAGGCGGTTGGTCATGAGGTCGTGGAAGCATCGGGACAGGTCGTAGGCGCGGGCGATGTCCGGGCAGGCGATCCTGACGTCCAGCAGCCTGTCCTGCTCGCGGTCGGCGAGGGTGCCGGTCGGCCGCATGATCCAGGAGGTGATCCGGCGCGGGCTGGGGATGTCGGCGCGGACGGGTTCGGCGGTGCCCTCGCGCAGGGAGGCGACGTAGCGGCGCACGGCCAGGACGCTGCCCCGGTAGCCGCGTTCGGTGATCTCGCGGAACAGTTGCTGGGCGGTGGTACACCCGGCGGTGAACCGGCTGTTCACGTAGGGCTTGAACGGGTCGAGCAGCCCCTGCTTGCTCGCGCCGAACTCCCTTGCTGAGGCGATGAGTTCATCGAGCGGGGTGGTCTTGAAGCGGCGGACGGTCTTGCGGTCGAGCCCCAGGTAGCGGGCGATCGCACTGATCATCCACTTCTGCTCCAACAGCCGGTGGACGTCCGCGTGGCGGTTGCGGGTGCGCTCGACGATCGGAGTGCGGGGCTCCTGGAGGACCGGCAGGTCGATCGCGGGCGGCTCGGGCGGCACCTCCTGCTCGGCGTGCTTGCGCAGGCAGGCGCGGTGTTGGTGGCAGGTCTTCTCGACCGCGGCGGACAGGTTCTGCAGCAGGTGCCAGCGGTCGGCGACCTCGGTCGCCTCCGGTGCGGCTTCCTTGATCGCCCGGCTGTAGGCGCTGGCACGGTCGCGGCAGACGATCTCGGCGCCAGGGTGCTCGCGCAGCCAGGCGGCGAAGGTTTCCGAGGTGCGGTCGGGCAGGACGTCGACGACGCGGCCGGTCTCGACGTCGACCAGCAGGGTGCCGTAGGTGCGGCCCCTGCGGAAGGCGAACTCGTCGACGCCGAGCACCCGCGGCGCCCGCTCGGGTACTTCGGGTGCTTCGAGCAGTCCGAGGAGCCGGGTGCGGCCGGCCGTGACGCTGAGCTTGCGGCACAGCCGTTCGCCCGCGCGGCCTCCGAGTTCGACGGCGACGGCCCGCAGCCAGTCCTTCAGCCCGGTGCTGGAGCGCAGGTGACGCTCGCTCAGTCCCCGGACCTGCTCGACGAACGTTCGCCGGCCGCACCGGAGGCGGTCGCAGAAGTACCGGCGCACGCGTAGCCGTATCAGCAACTTCCGCCCGGCCAGCGGGCGTTCGGCCACCGTGCGCCGGTACGTGGAGTGGACCCGCCGCCCTCGTATCCCGCAGTCCGGGCAGCGGACGGCCGGCCCGCACGCGGCGACCTCGACCAGTACCAGGTCCAACCCGGCGGTCACCCGCTCCAGTTCAACATCGACTCCGGGGAACAGCACGTCTTCGATCGAATCGAGAGCCACCTGAAGGTCATCCCGCAGCGAAACGATCCTGCATTCACGCCGATGACCTGGTCTTTCACGGAACTCCGGTCAGAGCCTGGAAAACGGCCAGGCCTGCTCGCGTCTCCTCACATGCTCTGGTGTTCAACTGAGTGGGGAGTTTGGGTGAGCATCGAAGTACCGGCCCTTGGCTCCTTCTCGACGCGGCGTTCCGCCCGGGCTGGAGCTGGCGCGGATCGTAGCGGCCCGCCATGGAGTGGGGCAGGGGGTGCTTGGGAGGGCTCCTGAGCTGGGCGGTAGGCTCCGCGCGATCATCGTCGGCCCGCGCGGACCGACCGAGTTGTGCGGGGGTTGTTCGATGACGTTCCGATGGCGTGCCCTGCGGGCGGTGGTGCTGCTGGCCGGCTTCCACCTGATGGGTGCGGGTCTGCTGGCGGCGATGGCCGTACTCGACTGGCTGCTGGTGACGCGGCTGCTCACCGAGCAGGCGGCCTGGTTCGAGGGGACCGTGCTGGCCGTCACCGTTTTCCTGGCGGTGGCGATCGTCCGGGGCATGCTCGCCTCGTTGCGCGCCGGACGGCTCGGCCCGGCGACGGGGGCCGTGGCGATCACGTCGCAGGAGCAGCCGCAGCTGTGGGAGGAGGTCCGTGCTGCCGCCCGGGCAGCGGGGGAACGTGCGCCGGAGGAGCTGTTCCTGGTCGCGGAGGTCAATGCGGGCGTCGCCGAGCAGAGCCGCCTGTTGGGGCTGCTGCCCGGACGGCGCCGGATGTCCCTGGGGCTGCCGCTGCTGGCCGGGCTGAGCGTCCCGCAACTGCGCGCTGTCCTCGCGCACGAGTTCGGCCACTTCAGCCAGGGGGACACCCGGCTCGGCGGCCTCACGATGCGCGGCCGGGCGGCGGTCGTGCACACCGTCCGGGCGTTCGAGGCCGGCGGCACCTGGCTGCACCACCCGGTGGGCCGCCTGTATGCGGCGTACGCCCGGATGTTCCTGCGGGCTTCGCAGTCCATCGCCCGTCAGCAGGAGCTCGTGGCCGACCAGGTGGCCGTCCGGCACGCCGGCCGCGAGGCGACGGCCGCCGCGCTGCGCGCCACCTCGGTGCTCGAAGCCGCACACCGCCACTACCTGGCAATGTACGCCGCCCTGGGCGAGCCGCTGGGGGCGTTGCCGCCGGTGGGCGAGGTGGACGGCGGCTTCCGCCGCCTGCTCGCCGCCCGGACCGCGGAACAACTCGCCCAGCTCGCCACCGAAAGCCGCCCACCGCGCCCGCACCCGTACGACTCCCACCCGCCGACCGCGCAGCGGATCGCCCTGATCGAAGCGCTGCCACCTGGCGGCGGCGACCGGCCGGACGGGCCAGGGGCGCTGAGCCTGCTGCGCGAGCCGGACCAGCTGTTCGTAGCCCTGGAGGCGCGCACCCTGCCACCGCAGGCCTCGTCGATGCGGCGAATCAGCTGGGACGATCTGGTCCTGGCCCGAGCGGTCGCCGACGCCGAGGGCTGGTCCCGCCCCCTGCGCCTCGCGATGGCCAGGACGCTGCGCTCCTCGGAGCCGGATGGCGAACTGCCCGGGCTAGAGGAGGTACTCGACGCCTTCGACCGTGGTCTGCTGTGGCCGGAGGTGGCCGACCGGATGCCCAAGCCGCCCCAAGCGGCGCGGCTGACCGGGCAATCGGCCCGCAACTTCCTCCGGCCCAGGATCTTCGACGCGCTCGCGGGCCTGGTCCACCTCCGCCTCGTCGCCCTCGGACAGGCCAGGGCGGACATCGCGTGGGCGGGACGGCCCGGGCTCGCGCTTCCCAAGATGTGGGAGGAAGGCATGGACGACGCCCTCGACGCCGCCACCGCCGACACGCCCGACACCGCACCCCTGCGAGCCCTGCTCGCCTCGCGCACTCCTGCGGCTTCCGCATGACGGTGCCGGTGACTCCAGCGGATGCGAGGCCCTCTCCCTAACGACTTCCGTCCGCAGGCCGACGCTACAGGGTGGGGAATCGCGCGAGCAGGTCCGAGGAACACCCAAGCGCGGGGTGGGGAAATCCGGGGAGCCCCATCAGCTCCGAGACGCGGCGAGAGAGTTCGGAAGGCCGACACCTTGGTGGGTGGCGGCCTTCGTCGTTCCTGGCAGGGATGCTGGCGGATGGGTCACCGAGCAGCGGAGTTGGTCAGGAGTGTGGTCAGCTCTCGTGGCAATTGGTTGTCCTGGGTCGTCAGCCGCCCGGGGTGATGGCGGCCTGGACGGTGGTGGAGAGGGTCTGGGCGAGGGCGCCGCTGACCGCCGGGGAGTTGAGGATGTCCAGGATTGCGGCTCCCCAGCGCCGGAGTCGTCCCGGGTCGGGATTGTCTGCGGACGCTTCGTTCTCGATCCGGGTTGCGATGTCGGTGAACTCTTCGGCATCGCCTTCCGGCAGGCCGAGAACGGGAGCCGCCTGGCGTAGGGACCTGGCGAGGAGGACCAGCTCGCTGGGGTTGATGCCCTGGTTGGTGGTGGCGGTTTGGGTGACTTCGCGACTGTTGGCCGCGATGTTGCCTGTGTTGGTGCCGATGTGGAAGTTGGTGTTGCTGGCACCGTTGTTTCGGCGCTCGTAGGCGGCGAGGTCGGCTTCGTAGTTCTCCACGCAATCTTCTCCTTCGACGGTGATCTCGGCGCGCAGGGGTCCCGCCATCCCCATGGCTCGGGATGTTCCCTTGATCAGGCCTTTGGCCTGGAGGTGGCCGGCGGCCCGGTCGATTTCGGTGTCCGCGAGCTGGATGCCTTCGAAGAGCGACTGCGGTGCCTCCAGAACACCCGCCACGGTCGGCATGTGAGTGCCCTCGTGTTTACGGTGCCAGAGCCAGGTCAGCAGTCCGCGGCGTGCTGCTGCAGCACGTGCAGCTGGGTCGTCCCGTCGACGTCGGCGCTCCTCAACCCACGCGGTCCCGGTCTGCGTGATGTTGGCCGTTGCTTGCCCCATGGTCGTGAAGCGATCGTCCAGCAGGCCGACGTCTTTGCAGTGCCGGAGAAGTTGGAAGGACTCCGTCAGGTCCAGGCCGTGCTGTTCGGCGAACGGTTCGAGGTTGACGTCGCCCAGCGGATTGTCGTCGGAGTGGTCGTAGACCCACTCTATGAACTGGTCTTGAAGGGCTCTGAGGCTGCTGTTCACGGGCGTTCCTCCGTACCGGGGTTCTCAGGAGGGTACGCGCTGGAACCGACAATCAAGCTGCCTACGCGCCGAGTTGGGCGCAGGCCGGCTCGCTGTTCTTGCCGGAGACGGGGTCAGTTACTCAGGTTCTCGTTGCGGATCATGCGTCGGAGGCTGGTGCGGGCGGCGATCAGGTCGTCTTCGAGGGTGGTGATGCGTTCTTGGAGGGCGGTGTTGTGAGTGGTTGCTTGCTGGAGTTGGTCGGCGAGTTGGTGGTTGTGGTGGGTGAGTTCGTCGACGCGGGCGATGAGGTCGTGGGTGCCGAGGGCGTCGAGTTGGCGTCCGAGTTGGTGGCGTACGGCGGTTTGGGCCTGGTCGCGTTCTTGGCGTAGGTGCTTGATCTCCTGGCGGGCGAGTTCGAGTTCGGTACGCAGGGTGGCGTCGTTGGAGGGGGTGGGGGTGGCTGCTGACCGGGTGGGGGTCGAGGTGGTGGCTTGGCGTTGTTGGGCGGCTTGGATGTGGGGGCGGATGGGGTCGGTGTAGGTGAGCCAGGTGGAGACGCCGGCGGTGCGGGCGACGGTGGTGTGGGTGACGGGGTGGTTGTCGCGTTCGAGGGTGGTGATGGCGTCGAGGGCGCGTTGGCGTTTGTCGGCGCTGATGCGGGCGCGGGCTTGGGCGAGGGGGGCGGGGTTGCCGTGGGGGTTCACTGGGGTCCGGTGGGGGTGCGGTTGACGACGGTGAGGGGCAGGAGTTGGTGGGGGGTGCCTGCGCGGGCGCGGCGTAGGACGGTGCTGGCTTCTTCGAGTTCGGCGCGTTCGTGGGCGGGCATGGCGGCGAGGTAGCGGTTCATGCGGGTGACGACTTGTTCGAAAGCGGTGATCTGGGCGGTGATGGCGGTGATGACGAAGTCGGCGGCGTCCATCGCCTGGGCGGTTTCGCGGTCGGCGCGCAGTTCGTTGATGTGCTGTTCGATGGCGGGCAGGTAGGAGGGGTCGGGGCGGTAGAAGCCGCAGCCGGCGCACTGGAAGCGGATGGGGCAGGAGCTGCCGCCGGCTTTGACGTTGCTGGGTTCGGTGCAGCCGCCGTAGGGGACGGCGACCTGGCGCAGTTCGTAGGCGGTGGTGGAGGTGGGGGCTGGGTGTCCGTTGCGGTCGATGACGTGGGCGCTGAGGGTGGTGACGGCGGCTTGCTTTCGTTTGAGGGAGACCTGGTAGTAGCGCTGGGTCATGGCGATGGATTTGTGGTCCATGAGTTCGCGCAGGACGTCGACGGGGGTGCCTGCGTCTGCGTGGCGTTGGGCGTAGGAGTGGCGGAAGGCGTAGGGGTAGATGAGGGTGCGGTCGAAGGGCAGGGGGTTGCCGTGGGCGTCGACGCCTTCGGCGTCGAGTCGGGGGATGGAGGCGATCCATAGGCGCAGGGTCTCGCTGATGTAGCTGGAGGAGAGGTGGCCGGCCGCGCTCTGGTCGGTGAGGGCGGGGAAGAGGAAGCGGTCGCCGGAGGCGGGCAGGTCGAGGTGGTGGCGGCGTTCTTGCCATTCGCGGATGGCCTGGGCGGTGGCGGCGGTGATGGGCAGGCGTCGGCGGTGGCGGCGGCGTTTGTGGTTGTCCCAGATTAGGGAGGTCTGGCCGCGGTCGGTCTCCAGGCAGTCGCGCGCGAGTGAGGCGATTTCCAGGGGCCTGCGTCCGGTGTCGCGCAGGACGGTGTAGACGGTGCGGTAGAGGAGGTGGAGGTCGGCTTCGGGGATGTCGCGGCGGCCTCTGACGTCGCCGTGGCCGAGGGTGTCGAGGTGGGCGTCGAGCTGGCTGATGACCGACTCGGGGATGGCCTTGCCGATCTCTTCCTCGTTGTCGTCGTCGCGTCCGACGGTGTGGTGGACCGCGTCGCGGCTGAAGGTGCCGGCGAGGTCGTCGAGCACGTCGGCGCGGCGCCCGTAGTCGATGAGTTGGAAGAAGCGGCCGGTGAGGGCGTTGCGGTGGGCGGTGCTGTAGGGGTTTCCGTCGAGTTTGAGGGCGGTGCGGAAGGCGTCGACGACGGCGCTGACGTCGGCGAAGCGCAGGGTGGTGGGGTCGTTTCCGGTGCCTGGCCGCTGGGCCAGTGCGCGGGAGGCGAGGGTGGTGGCGCGCAGGGTGCGGGTGAAGTCGTCGGTGCGGGGGCGTTCGGTGGTTGCCCAGAACCTCAGGAGGCGGCGCAGCCAGGGCTGGTGGATGTGTTCGGTGAGGTCGAGGGTGGAGCCGAGTTGGCGGGGTGCTTGGCCGCTGACGGCGCGCAGGCCGATGCGGCGCAGGTCGAGGATGTCCTCGTTGGGGGTGCCGGTGAACTCTTCGAAGGCGGAGCGCAGGGCTTCGTGGACTGCCTTGAGGGTGCGGCGGTAGGCGGCGTCCTTGGGCGCGGAGAGGGTGCGGGGTTCGTCGGAGAGCAGGGTGGGAGCGTCGGTGTGGTCGCGGACCAGGCTGCGGACACTGCTCGGGTTCAGGGCGCGGGCCCACTGGTCGTGCTGCTGCAGGGCGTAGAGGACTTCTCGGCGCACCAGGTCGGCCAGCGGTACCAGGCTGAACTGGTGGGCGGCGGTGTAGGGGGCTTGGTGGCGGGCCCATTGGGTGGCCGGTGTGGGGGTGGTGCGGTTGTCGCGGTTCCACAGCCGGGAGTGGAAGCCGCACAGCCCGGCGGTGGTGAAGGCCGGGCTGGGGCAGGCGGGGACCAGGCAGGGGAGCTCGTCGGTGAAGGGGATGGCGATGTGGCTCCGCCAGCGTTCCTCGTTGCCGCGGCGCTGGTGGTAGTGCCAGGTGGCGTAGTGGTTGGAGCACAGGTCGCGGCAGTGCTTGGGGCGCACGCACCGGATGCCGTCGCGGGTGACCGCGCAGCGGGCGGTCGCCAGACCGCGGGGGGCTTTGCCGCGCTGGGGCACGTAGGTGGTGGCGAATTCCTCGGCGGTGAGGCCGGATGCCTTGAGGCGGTCGGTGCACATCGCGCAGAAGATGTTGCGCGCGTTGACGATCATGTCGCAGGCGGCCGTACGGCAGGTGGAGGCGCTGGTGCGGGGATCGTCGAGGCGTCCCGTGAACAGCCAGTGTTCCGGGTCCCACTCCCCCGTCCGCCAGGCCGGGTCGGTGTGCTCGGTGAGCCAGTGGCTCCAGGCCTGCGGGTCGGCGCCGCCCGGCAGCAGGATGCGGCCGGAGCCGGGCTCCGGTTGCGGTGGCGTGTCGGGCTGGGCGGGCAGCAGGAACAGTTGCTCGGCGGCGGGACGGGCGGTCATCGAGTCCTCCGGAGGGCTTCGAGGCGGTCGACTGCGGCGCGGGTCTCGGTGTCGTCGACGTGCCGGTAGCGGTCCATCGACAGCGGTGAGACGTGGCCGAGGAGGTACTGCACGACATCGCGGTCCGTCCCCTCGCGCAGCCAGGCCGTCGCGGCCGAGTGGCGCAGCATGTGCGGGCGCGCGGGGTGGCGGGCGGCGCGGGCGAGGCGGTCGAACATGTCCTTGGTGTTCGGGTAGGACATCGCGCGGCCCAGGGGCGGGCGGAACAGGTTCACGAACACCATGTCGCCGCCCGTGGCTTCGGGGACGGCGTCGCGCTCGTGGCGGTAGTCGGTGTAGAGGGCGACCAGGTCGGGGGTGACGGGGATGGTGCGTGACTTGCGGGCCTTGGCCAGGGCTCGGTTCGGGTTGTCGGTGCGGCGGTGAACGTGGATGTGGGGGCCTTCGGTGTTGCAGCCCAGCGCCCGTGAAGAGGCGAGCAGGTGCATGTCCTGGCGCCGCAGGCCCAGTGCTTCGCCGATCCGCACCCCGGTACAGGCGAGCAGCGCGACAAGGAACCGGTCCCTGGCCCGCGGTGCGAGGGCGATCATGCGGGCGATCTGATCAGGGGTCAGGTCCTCGTAGCCGGGCTCGGTGACCCGAAACCGGAACGCCGCCGCGTCCACGGTGCGGAACTGGTCCCGCTCCCCCGTGTCGTAGCCAGCCGGGACGTGGACCAGGTACTTGGGCTGCGCGAGCAAGCCCGCCACGTGGGAGGCTATCCAGCCGTTCGCCACACAGAACCGCAGGAACGCGGCGACGGCCGTCATCACCGCGTTCGCGGTGTTGTGCGACCGGAACACCGGCTTGCCCTGCCGCAGAACGTGGCCGCGGGCCGGCAGCGGCTCGGTCACCAGCCACCGCTGGAAACCCGACAGCGACAAGAACGTCGGCGCCTGCCAGTCCAACCCGCCCCGCACGCAGTGATTCAGGTAAAGCGCGATACGGCCCGCGTAGGCACGCTCGGTGTTCGGCGACAGCCCGCGGGAGCGCAGCGAGGCGATGAACGCCGTCGCCTCCACCTGCAACTCCAGCGTGCGGCTGTCGGCGACCACCCAGCGCACCTCACCGGAAGCCGGATCGACCGCCCGCTCGGCCATGAACCCTGGACCCATGCCCCGGACCCTGCCAGAACTCCCCCGCGCAGAAAGAGCGTTGACCCGGTCCTTCATCCCTCAAGGTGACATCCACACCAAACGTCACCCACACACAACCCCGAGGGACTACAGGCCCACATCACCCCAGTTCAGCCCCACACCAAACGTCCCTCACCCCGACACCACCTCCAGATAATGTCGATGCCGGGGGTGGATTCTATTCTGCTCCAGGGGCGGGGAAGCATGGTGGATATCGTCCAGGCCATAGGGCGTGCCCTTCGGATGAAGCCGGGTGAGGGGAAGGTGGCGCGTATTGTCGTGCCGGTTTTTCTTCGCAAGGGTGAGGAGCCTGGGGACATTATGGAGTCGGATTCCTATGGTCCGCTCATTCGAGTATTGACCGCTATTCGCAGCCATGATGCCCGGCTTCTGGAGGCGTTGGCGGTGCCGCAGCGCAGCGGGCGGCGGACCACCGGCGCGCGGGCGGAACTCGTTGGGGCACCTGGTGAGGGCGGCGAGGCGGCGGCGGGGGCGTTCACGCTGCCGGTGCGCTTCCAGTCCAAGGTGAGTCAGGCCGCGTTGGCGCTGTTCGTCTCGACGCAGGTTTTCCGGTCGGAGAGCGTGTATTGGAAGGAGGGCATGCAGCACTGCGCGCAGTGGGTGGAGGAACACGGCTCGCTCGATGTCCCGTATAACGCGATGGTGGGCAAGAACGGTAACTTTCCGCTCGGCAAGTGGCTCTCCGACCGGCGTCACGAGCGCTCCACGGGCGACATGGCTGCCTACCGTGTCGTGCTGCTGGATTCTCTGGGCATGATCTGGTCGGTCTCCGACGCCCGGTTCGAGGCCGGCCTCGCCTGGGCGCGGCAGTGGGCCGCCGAGCACCACGGGTCGCTGGCCGCGCCGTCGCGGGCGTCCATCGGGGGGTATGCGATCGGCACCTGGCTGGTGGAGCTGCGGGCGCAGGCGGAGGTGCCGGGCGGGCAACCGGGGGCGCTGCCGCAGGCGCGCAGGGTCGCGTTGGAGTCAATCGATCCGTGGTGGTGCCCGGCTTGGCCGATCACCTGGCAGCGCTCGTACGCGGCCTGCAGGGCGTGGTGGCTGGCGTGCGAGGGCCGGGTCGATTGGCCCGGCCTGCCGGTTGAGACGGCTTTCGAGGGGGAGGCGATCGGGCGCTGGGTGCGGGTGCAGCGCGGCGCCTGGGCGGGCCTGGCCGAGGAGCAGCAGGAGTTGCTCTTGGCGCTCGGGATGGAGGAGGACCCCGAGCTCGCGGCCGAGGCGGCGGCGAAGGTGGAGAAGGCGACCCGGCCGGTGAAGGGGCGGGTGGATCGCTTCGCGCAGCACCTGGAGGCCCTGCACGCCTTCGCGCGGCGTGAGGGGCACGTGCGGGTGCCCAGGCAGCACAAGGAACCGCTGGAGGCTGCCGAGGGCTCCGGGGAGACGGTGCTGCTGGGCCTGGGGGCCTGGCTGTCCAACCAGCGCTCCCGCCGGGCGAAGCTCACCTTCGAGCAGCTCGTCGCGCTCGGCCGGGCCGGGGTCGACTGGGCCGCCGAACTCGCCCCGGTGCGCCGGGAGATGGAGGAGGCGGCGCGGT
>NZ_JNWZ01000102.1 GCF_000716545.1 Kitasatospora phosalacinea | reverse complement strand
TGGTCGGAGAGCGGGGCGGTGGGGGACGGATCGGCTGGCGGGTGGCTCTCGGTCTCGGTGGCGGAGGGGTCTGCTGCGGTAGACATGGCGTAATCATAGAATCATGGGATGACTTACCGCACCCCGGTATCCTGATGAGGTAGACCACAGAAGGAGCACCCGCCTTGGCGCTGTCGACCACTCGCCGCACCCCGCTCTCCGACCAGGTGATCGCCCAGCTCCGGGCCCAGATCACCTCCGGCGAGTGGCCGGTGGGATCACGCATCCCCACCGAAGCGGAGCTCGTCGACCAGCTCGGCGTCGCCCGCAACACCGTCCGCGAGGCCGTCCGCGCCCTCGCCCACAACGGGCTGCTCGACATCCGCCAGGGCTCGGGCACCTACGTCCTGGCCACCAGCGAGCTCGCGGGCGTCATGCACCGCCGCTTCGCCGACGCCGACCAGGACCAGGTGGCCGAGCTGCGCTCCGCCCTGGAGACCTCCGCGGCCGGCTTCGCGGCCCTCCGCCGCACCCCGCGCGACCTCGAACTCCTCGACGCCGCGCTCGCCCGCCGGGACGCCGCCTGGCACTCCGGCGTCCCCGAGGACTTCATCCAGGCCGACGCCGCGTTCCACCAGGCGGTGGTCGCCGCCGCCCACAACGACGTCCTCGCCGCCGTCTACGCCGACCTCGGCGAAGTCCTGCGCGCCCACCTGCGCCACGACGTCGGCCCCGACCTGCTCCCCCACCGCTGGGTCCCGCACGCCGCGATCCTCGACGCGATCCGGGCCGGCGACCCGGAGAAGGCCGCCGACGAGGCGGGCCGGGCCATCGGCTTCTGCAAGAAGAACCCCTAGGGTCCGCGTCCAGGGCCGGGGAACGGCGGGAGGCGGAAAACGCGGGCGCGGCCGCCCCCCGGAGGGGACGGCCGCGCCCGGGGCGGAGTGCTCACGCACCGATCGCGTGCAGCCCGCCGTCGACGTGGACGATCTCGCCGGTGGTCTTCGGGAACCAGTCGCTGAGCAGCGCGACGACGCCGCGGCCGGCCGGCTCCGGGTCGGAGAGGTCCCACTTGAGCGGGGAGCGGGTGTCCCAGGTCGCGGCGAGGTCCGGGAAGCCGGGGATGGACTTCGCGGCCATCGAGCCGATCGGGCCGGCCGAGACCAGGTTGCAGCGGATGTCGCGCGAGCCCAGGTAGCGGGCCAGGTACCGGTTGGTGGACTCCAGGGCGGCCTTCGCCGGGCCCATCCAGTCGTACTGCGGCCAGGCGAACTGCGCGTCGAAGGTCAGGCCGACCACCGAGCCGCCGTCCTGCATGAGCGGGAGCAGCGCCGTGGTGAGCGACTTGAAGGAGTACGCGGACACGTGCATCGCGGTGGCGACGGACTCCCACGGGGTGTCGAGGAAGTTGCCGCCGAGGGCGTCCTGCGGCGCGAAGCCGATGGAGTGGACGATGCCGTCGAGGGTGGGCAGGTGCTCGCGGACCCGGTCGGCGATGCCGGCCAGCTGCTCGGCGTTGGAGACGTCGAGCTCCAGGACCTTGACGGGCTTGGGGAGCTTCTTGGCGATGCGCTCGGTGAGGCTGGGCCGGGGGAAGGCGGTGAGGATGATCTCGGCGCCCTGCTCCTGGGCGAGCTTCGCGGTGTGGAAGGCGATGGAGGACTCCATCAGCACGCCGGTGATCAGGATGCGCTTGCCTTCGAGAATTCCAGTCATGGTCAGTGACCCATGCCCAATCCGCCGTCGACGGGAATGACGGCTCCGGTGATGTACGCGGCCTCGTCGGAGGCCAGGAACCGCACGGCCGAGGCGATCTCGGCGGGGGCGGCGTAGCGGCCCAGCGGGACGCCGGAGACGATCTCCTTGCGGCGCTCCTCGCTGAGCACGGCGGTCATGTCGGTGTCGACGAAGCCCGGCGCGACCACGTTGACGGTGATGCTGCGCGAGCCGAGTTCACGGGCGAGGGAGCGGGCGAAGCCGACCAGGCCCGCCTTGGACGCGGCGTAGTTGACCTGCCCGGCGGAGCCGCTGAGGCCGACGACGGAGGAGATCAGCACGACCCGGCCCTTGCGGGCGCGCAGCATCTTCGCGGCGGCGCGCTTGACGACCCGGAAGGTGCCGGTGAGGTTGGTGTCCAGGACGGAGGTGAACTCCTCCTCGGACATGCGCAGCAGCAGGGTGTCCTTGGTGATGCCCGCGTTGGCGACCAGGACCTCGACCGGGCCGTGGGCGGCCTCGATCTCGGTGAAGGCGGCGTCGACCTGCGCGGCGTCGGTGATGTCGGCCCGGACGGCGAGGACGTCGTACTTGGCGAGTTCCGCGGGGACCTCGCCGTTTCGGCTGGTGATCGCGACCTTGTCGCCCGCCTCGGCGAAGCTCTGGGCGATCGCCAGGCCGATGCCCCGGTTCCCTCCGGTGACCAGTACCGAGCGGCTCAAAGGTCCACCTCATTCTCTCGACGTGCGTCCGATGTGGGTGCGCGGCTGCGCGGGCAGCCACCAGCGACGCTATCGGTAGGGTGCGAGCTCGGGCGAAGCGGCCTCCGACAGGGGCGTCCGGCGAGAACTGTCGTATCTCCACAACGTGGGCATCGACGGGTGGGGGAACGCCGGGCCGGTGGCGGGCGTTGCCCCGAGGGTGTTCCGGAGAGTCCGGGGCGCCGGTGCGATGCGAGCCGATCGGAGCGGACGCGAGATGAGTGGTGCAGACCCTGACCGGACGGGGCGCCGCAGGCTGGCGGTGCTGGCGGCGCTGGCCCTGGCGGGTGCGGCGGCGTGGGCGCTGCGCGAGGTGCCGGCCCAGTTCGGGCGCCGGCCGGACGCGTCGGACCTGCGGCTGCGGGCGTCCCCGCAGTACCGCGACGGGGTGTTCCACAACGCGCCGTCCGAGGTGTCGGCCGGGGCGCCGGGCCGGCCGGACGGGGCGACGCTGCGCCGGATGCTGTTCGAGAAGGAGGGCCGGGTGCCGACCGGCCCGGTGCCGCTGGCGGTGCCGGAGGTGTCGGGCGGGGCGTCCGAGGGCGTCGCGGTGACGTGGTTCGGGCACGCCTCGGCGCTGCTGGAGCTGGACGGCTGCCGGGTGCTGGTGGACCCGGTCTGGTCGGAGCGCTGCTCGCCCTCGCAGCTGACCGGCCCCAGGCGGCTGCACCCGGTGCCGGTGGACCTGGCGGAGCTGCCGCAGGTGGACGCGGTGCTGGTCTCGCACGACCACTACGACCACCTGGACATGGCGACGGTGCGCCGCCTGGTCGAGTTGCAGTCGGCGCCGTTCGCGGTGCCGCTGGGCATCGGCGGCCACCTGCGCCGCTGGGGCGTGCCGGAGCACCGGATCATCGAGCTGGACTGGGACGAGACCTGCACGCTCGGCGAGTTGACGCTGACGCTGACCGCCGCGCACCACTTCTCCGGCCGCAGCCTGGCCCGGAACACCACGCTGTGGGGCTCCTGGGTGGTGGCGGGCCCGGAGCGGAAGGTGTTCTTCACCGGCGACTCCGGCTACTTCGAGGGCTTCGCCCGGATCGGCGAGCGGCACGGCCCGTTCGACGCGTCGCTGATGGCGATCGGCGCGTACGACGCGGCCTGGGCGGACATCCACCTGAACCCGGAGGAGGCGGTGCGGGCGCACCTGGAGCTGCGCGGCGGGCTGCTGCTGCCGATCCACTGGTGCACCTTCAACCTGGCGCCGCACCCGTGGGCGGAGCCGGTGGAGCGGCTGCTGGCGGAGGCGAAGGCGCAGGGCGTGCCGCTGGCGGTGCCGCGCCCGGGGCAGCGGGTGGAGGTGGCCAACCCGCCGGAGCTGGACGGCTGGTGGGAGGCGCTGTCCTGACCTGGGGCTGACGGGCCGTCAGGGCGGCGCGGTGGATATTGGCTGGCCGTACGCCCTGCGGGCGGGGATGATGCGAGCGGGTGTGCCCTCGGCCGGGGGCGGCCCGTCGCGTCCGACCCTCGACCCAGGGAGCCCGATGCCCCCCTCCGCGCTGGATCCTCAGTTCCTCTCCTACCCGTTGCGCCCGCTGGCGGACGCGGCCCTGTCCAGGGCCCGGCAGCTGGGGGTGTCGCACGCCGACTTCCGCCTGGAGCGGGTCCGTTCGGCGTCCTGGCGGCTGCGGGACGCCCGGCCGGCCGGCTCCTCGGACACGGTGCAGCTGGGCTTCGCCGTCCGGGTCCTGCTGGACGGCGCCTGGGGTTTCGCGGCCGGGGTCGACCTGACGCCGGAGGCGGCGGCCGCGGTCGCCGAGCAGGCGGTGGCGGTGGCCCGGCTGTCGGGCGGGATCAGCCGGGCGGCGGGCTCGGGCGAGCGGGTGGAGCTGGCCCCCGAGCCGGTGTACCCGGACGCCGAGTGGGTCTCCGCGTACGAGGTGAACCCGTTCGACGTGCCGGACGCGGAGAAGACCGGCCTGCTGGCCGAGTGGTCGTCCCGGCTGCTGGCCGCCGACGGCGTGTCGCACGTGACGGCGGCGGTGCTGACGGTGCAGGAGAACAAGTTCTACGCGGACACCGCGGGCACGGTCACCACCCAGCAGCGGGTGCGGCTGCACCCGTGGCTGGAGGCCACCAGCGTGGACGAGCGCACCGGCGCGTTCGACTCGATGCGCACCATCGCGCCGCCGGCCGGGCGGGGGTGGGAGTATCTCGTGGGGTCCCGGGGGTCGTCCCCCGAAGACCGCAGCCCGCGCGGCACGGGGTGGGACTGGGACGCCGAACTGGCCGAGCTGCCCGAGCTGCTGGCGCAGAAGATGCGGGCGCCGAGCGTCGCCGCGGGCCGCTACGACCTGGTGATCGACCCGTCCAACCTGTGGCTGACCATCCACGAGTCGATCGGCCACGCCACCGAACTGGACCGCGCGCTGGGCTACGAGGCCGCCTACGCGGGCACCTCGTTCGCCACCTTCGACCGGCTGGGCAGCCTGAAGTACGGCTCCGAGCTGATGCACGTCACGGGCGACCGGACGGCCGAGCACGGCCTGGCCACCATCGGCTACGACGACGAAGGCGTGGCCACCCAGTCCTGGGACCTGATCCGCGACGGCGTCCTGGTCGGGTACCAACTCGACCGCCCGATGGCCCGGTTGAAGGGCTTCGGCCGCTCCAACGGCTGCGCCTACGCCGACTCCCCGGCGCACGTGCCGGTGCAGCGGATGGCCAACGTCTCGCTCCAGCCGGCCGCCGGCGGGCCGGACACCTCCGGCCTGGTCTCCCAGGTGGAGAACGGGCTGTACATCGTCGGCGACCGCTCCTGGTCGATCGACATGCAGCGCTACAACTTCCAGTTCACCGGCCAGCGCGCCTACGCCATCCGCAACGGCGAACTCGCGGGCCAGGTCAAGGACTTCGCCTACCAGGCCACCACCACCGACTTCTGGGGCTCGATGAGTGCCGTCGGCGGCCCGCAGACGTACGTGCTCGGCGGGGCCTTCAACTGCGGCAAGGCCCAGCCCGGCCAGGTCGCCGCGGTCAGCCACGGCTGCCCGTCCGCGCTGTTCCGCCAGGTCAACGTCCTCAACACCCAGCAGGAGGCGGGTCACTGATGTCCCACACGCACCCCCACGAGCTGGTGGAACGCGCCCTCGAACTCTCCCGCGCCGACGGCTGCGTGGTGATCGCCGACGAGGAGTCCAGCGCCAACCTGCGCTGGGCCGGCAACGGCCTGACCACCAACGGCGTCACCCGCGGCCGCCGGCTCACCGTGGTCTCCACCGTGCGCGGCGCCACCGGCACCGCCTCCGGCGTGGTCGCCCAGGAGGCCGTCACGCTCGACGAGGTCGAGCGGCTGGTGCGCGCCGCCGAGGGCGCCGCCCGGGCCGCCGAGCCCGCCGAGGACGCCCAGCCGCTGATCGGGGGCCGGGCGGCCGACCCGCGCTTCACCGAGGCCCCGGAGACCACCGACATCGGCGTGTTCGCCTCCTTCGCGCCCGCCCTCGGCGAAGCCTTCGCCCGGGCCCGCGCGGGCGGCGAGCTGCTGTACGGCTTCGCCCGGCACGAGCGCACCACCTCCTACCTGGGCAGCTCCACCGGCCTGCGGCTGCGCCACGACCAGCCCACCGGCACCGTCGAGCTGAACGCCAAGACCGCCGACCTGTCCGGCTCCGCCTGGGCCGGCGCCGCGACGCGGGACTTCACCGACATCGACGTCACCGCCCTGCACACCGACCTGACCCGCCGCCTCGGCTGGGGCCGCAAGCGGATCGACCTGCCCGCCGGGCGCTACGAGGCGCTGCTGCCGCCCTCGGCCGTCGCCGACCTGATGGTCTACCTGTCCTGGTCGTCCGGCGCGCGGGACGCGGTGGAGGGCCGCTCGGTGTTCTCGAGGACGGGGGGCGGCACCCGGATCGGCGAGCGGCTCAGCCCGCTGCCGCTGACCCTGCGCTCGGACCCGGCGGAGCCCGGCCTGCAGGCCGCGCCGTTCGTCCTCGCGCACTCCTCCGGCGAGAACGACTCGGTGTTCGACAACGGCTCCCCGCTGGCCGCCACCGACTGGCTGCGCGAGGGCCGGCTGACCAACCTGCTGACCACCCGGCACTCCGCGGGCCTGGCCGGCCTCCCGCTCACCCCGCCGATCGACAACCTGGTGCTGGAGACCTCCGCCCCCGGCGCGCCGACGCTGGACGAGATGGTCGCCCGCACCGAGCGCGGCCTGCTGCTCACCTGCCTGTGGTACATCCGCGAGGTCGACCCGGCCACGCTGCTGCTCACCGGCCTCACCCGGGACGGCGTCTACCTGGTCGAGGACGGCGAGGTGGTCGGCGCCGTCAACAACTTCCGCTTCAACGAGTCCCCGGTCGACCTGCTCGGCCGGATCACCGAGGTGGGCCGCACCGAACGCTGCCTGCCCCGCGAGTGGGGCGACTGGTTCACCCGGGCGGCGATGCCGCCGGTCCGGGTGTCCGACTTCAACATGAGCTCGGTCAGCCAGGCCTCCTGAGCCCGGCCGACCCGAACCCCCGGGGGACCCCGATGGACGAGAAACGCACCGTGAAGGCGTCGAAGATGCTCTCCCGCATCCTGCGGCACGACCCGGGCGCCGTCGGGGTCACCCTGGACGCGGCGGGCTGGGTGGGCGTCGACGCCCTGCTCGCCGCGCTGGCCCGGCACGACCGCCCGCTGACCCGCGCCGAGCTGGACCACGTCGTCGCCACCAACAACAAGCGCCGCTTCGCCTACTCGGAGGACGGCCGCTCGATCCGGGCCAGCCAGGGCCACACCGTCGAGGTCGACCTCGGCCTGCCCGCCACCGCCCCGCCCGACGTGCTCTTCCACGGCACCGCCGAGCCGGCGCTGCGGCACATCCTGGCCGAGGGCCTGCGCCCGATGAACCGGCGGGACGTCCACCTCTCCGCCGACACCGGGACGGCCGTCAGGGTCGGCTCCCGGCACGGCCGGCCGGTCGTCCTGGAGGTCGACGCGGCGGGGATGGCCCGGGACGGGTACGAGTTCCGGGTGTCCGCGAACGGCGTCTGGCTCACCGACGCCGTCCCCGTCCGGTACCTGCGCCGCACGCCCTGAGCCCCCGCCGCGCGTCGACCGGACCCGGGTGGGCCCGATCGGCGTCAGCGGGGTTACGGTGGTCGGCGGTAGGGGCCGAACCGACCAGAGGATTGGATGGGACGACATGCCCAAGAACGCGGACGACGGCCAGGTCTTCCGGATCACCGGGGCGCGCAGCAGCCTGACCGAGGACGTCCGGGGGCGGCAGCGCCGCTACGTGATCTCGATGCTGATCCGCACCGCGTGCGTCCTGCTCGCCGTGATCCTCTGGGACGTCCAGCGCTGGCTCGCCTTCGTCGCGCTGGCCGGCGGCATCCTGCTGCCCTACTTCGCGGTGCTGATCGCCAACGCGGGCCGCGAGCGCGCCCCGGGCCTGCCGTCGACGTTCACCTTCGCCCCGGACACCCCGCTGATGCTGGGCCCCGGCGGTACGGGCGGGGGCGGCGCGAGCGGCGAGAACCGGCCACAGGGTTGAGGATCCCTCAATCCTCGCGCCCGACATGTCCGTTGATGTGACGGTATGACCGTCCGAAAGCTCAGACGATCCTCAAATTAATCACCGGACTGCCCCACCTACCGCCCCCCGGGCGTGCCATACTTCCTTAGCGCTCCGCATCCCCCGTCGGAGCGACAGACCGACGCCGGGCAGCTCCCCCCGTGGCTGCCCGGCGTCGTCATGCCCGGGCATAGGATCGGTCCCATGGACACCGCGCACCCCCTCTTCGGCACCCCCACCGGCCACCCCGGCCCCGACGGACCCCCGAAGTGCTCCGCCAAGGGCTGCCGCGACCTCGCCGCCTGGTCCCTGCTGTGGAACAACCCCAAGCTCCACACCCCCGACCGCCGCAAGACCTGGCTCGCCTGCGACACCCACCGCGACTCGCTCAGCCAGTTCCTCGCGGTCCGCGGCTTCCTCAAGGAGACCGAGCCCTTCGACCGGGGCGAGCCCTCCCCCGAGTGACCCGACCGGCGACCCGACGGGTCGCCCGGCCGCCGCGCACCGCACCCCGTCCCGCCCCCGCCCCGCCCCTCCCGTTCCGCCCGCCCCCGTGGCGGGCGGTCGCTTTTCGGCCGCCGCCACGCCACCGACACGTCATGGGCATGGCGAAATACGCAGGTCACGGCGCGGTTTCTTGCCGCACGATCCATTGACACAGGCTCGAAACCGCTGCTGGAATGGCGGCGCCCGATGTGGGAGCGCTCCCACATCGCTGGCTCCGCTTCCCTTTTCGGCCCGGCCCCACCGCCGGATGCCCTCGTTCGGGAGATCCGCCATGCACGTCTTGCCTGCTCGCAGCGCCGCAGCCGTTCCCGTGCGGGCGGGGGTGGCCCGGTGAGCGAGATCGCGGAGACCGTGGCGCGGCTGTGGACGGAGGCGGTGGGGGCGGCGCCCGCCGGGCCGGAGGTGGACTTCTTCGAGGCGGGCGGGACGTCGCTCGCCCTGGTGCGGTTCCTGGCGGGGGTACAGGAGGTCTACGGGGTGGAGCTGCCGCTGGACCGCCTGTTCACCGGGGGGTTCACCCCCGCCGGGGCCGCCTCGGCCGTCGAGCAGTCCCTGCTGGGATCCGCCGATGCCGCCGAACTCGAAGCGCTGCAGGCCGAATTGGACGGCCTGAGCGACGAGGAGATCCGCGCCCTGCTGGCCGAGGGGTCGTAGCGCCCCGATGGCCCTGTTCCTGATGGTGACTCATGGCAGCGACGGCGACGTACTGCCGTTCGTCGGTCTCGGCGCGGCGCTGGCCCAGGCCGGACACCGGGCGGTGCTGCTGACCCACGGGCCGTACCGGGCGGTCGCGGAGGGGGCCGGCCTGGGCTTCGCGGCGATCGACGGCGAGGCCGAGTTCGAGAGCGTGCTCGCGGACACCCCGGGGCTGCTGGGGAGCGCGCCGCACCTGGCGGGCTGGGCCGGGTTCTACCGCCGCAACGCCCTGTTCGAGCAGATCGCGGCCGAGTGCCGCACGCTCGCCGAACTGCACGTCCCCGGCGGGACGGTGCTGGTCGGGCGGCACACCTCCGCCGTCTCGGTGCGGTTCGCCGCCGAACTGCTGCGCGCCCCCGTCGCCTGGGTGGCCCTCGCGCCGACCCAGCTGCTCGCGGTGCCGGTCGCCGCGTACCTGTACGGTGCCGAGCTGGCCGCCGGGATGCAGGAGGTCCGGGCCGGCCTCGGCCTGCCCGAAGTGCCGGACTGGCGCGCCTGGTTCGCCGGCGCGGACGCCGAACTCGGCCT
The DNA here is from genome assembly GCF_000716545.1 of Kitasatospora phosalacinea. GTDB lineage: Bacteria > Actinomycetota > Actinomycetes > Streptomycetales > Streptomycetaceae > Kitasatospora > Kitasatospora phosalacinea. Next base: position 5,561 of record NZ_JNWZ01000102.1, on the reverse strand, counting down.
GTGGCCGGGTTGGTTCGACGCCGCCGGACCGCGCGCCCCGGCCCGGGTCGCGCTCACCGGCTTCCCGCTCGCCGACGCCTCCGCCCGCGCGCTGGGGGCCCGGCCCTCCGGACCGTCCGACCCGCCCGGCGACCCATCAGCCGACCCGTCCGGCGACCCGTTCGACGGCCTGTTCCCGGCCGGTGCCCGTCCCGTGCTGGCCACCGGCGGGACGGGGCGGATGCTGGCCGCCGACTACTACCCGGCGCTGCTGGCCGCCGCCGGGCGGACGGGCCTGCCGACCCTGCTGGTGGTCCGGCACCGCGACCTGCTGCCGGACGTGCTGCCGGACAACGTCCGCTGGTCGCCGGGGCTGGACTTCGCCCGGGCGGTGCCGCACGCGGCGGCGGTGGTGCACCACGGCGGCATCGGCACGCTGGCCCGGGCGCTCGCGGCCGGCACCCCGCAGGTGCTGATGGCGGACGGGGTGGACCGCCCGGACAACGCGGCCCGGCTGTCCCGCCTCGGCCTGGCCCGCGCGGTGCCGGCGGACCGCTGGCGGACGCCGGAGCTCGCCGCGGCGATCGGCGCGGCGGCCGCCGACCACGACCTGCCGCTGCGCGCGGCGGCCGTCACCGGCCCGCAGCGCCCGCAGGAGGCCCTGGACGCGGCGGCCGCCCGGCTGGCGGGGCTGCTCACCGGGCCGCCCCGCCCCCGCGCGCACGACCTGTCCCCCGCCGAACGGGCCCGGCTGCGCGAACGCCTGCGCGAACGGCGCGCCGCGGGGGCGCCCGTCCCGGGGGAGGTCCGATGAGGATCCTGCTGGCCCAGAACCTGATCCACCTGCCGTCGCACGGCGGGGCCAACCGCTCCAACCGGCTGCTGCTGGAGCGGCTGGCCGCGCGCGGGCACACCTGCGAGGTGGTCGGCCCGCTGACCGGCGCGCTGGCCACCGTCGAGCCCGAGCAGGCCGTCCGGGCGCTGGTCGAGCGCGGCGCGGCGGTCCGCTCCGACGACGGGGGCACCGTCGTCTACACCCACCGCGGCGTCACGGTGCACGCGGTGCGCTCGCCGTCCCTGCTGCCCCGCACCGTCCGGGCGGTGGCCGACCGCCTGCGCCCGGACCGGACCCTCGTCCCGGGCGACGACCCGGGCCACCTGATGCTCGGCGCGGCGCTCGCCGCGACCCCGGACCGGGTGGTGTACCTGGTCCACACGATCCAGCAACTGCCGTTCGGTCCGGGGGCGTTCCACCCGAGCGAGGCCGGGACGCGGCTGGTGCGGCGGGCGGCCCGGCTGGTCGCGGTCAGCGACGCGGCCGCGGCGTACCTGCGCGAGCACGCCGGGCTGGCGGCGGAGGTGGTGCGTCCGCAGGTGTACGGGACGGGGCCGTTCCCCGTCCTCGGGCGGCCCGGGCAGGGGGCGGTGACGATGGTCAACCCCTGTGGCTACAAGGGCATTTCGGTGCTGCTCGGACTGGCCGACGCCCGGCCCGGGGTGCCGTTCCTGGCCGTTCCGACCTGGGGCGCGGACGCCGCCGACCGGGCCGAGCTGGCCCGCCGGCCGAACGTCACGGTGATCCCGCCGGTGGACGACATCGACGAAGTCCTCGCCCGGACGGGGGTGTTGCTGATGCCCTCGCTGTGGGACGAGACCTTCGGCTACACCTGCGTGGAGGCGATGCTGCGGGGCGTCCCGGTGCTGGCCTCGGCGGTCGGGGGGCTACTGGAGGCCAAGTTGGGCGTACCGGGGTCGCTGCCCGTCCGCCCGGTCACCGAGTACCACCGCGATCCGGGCGCGGCGCGCCCCGAACCGGTCGTCCCGGCACAGGAGTTGGGCCCGTGGCTGGCGGCGCTCGACGCGTTGCTCGGCGATCCGGCGCACTACGCGCGGCAGTCCGCCGCGTCCCGCTCCGCCGCGCTGGCGTTCGTCGCCGGGCTCGACCCGGACGCCTTCGAACGCTGCCTGGCCGAGCCGCTGCCGCCCGCCGAACCGCTGCCGCCCCCCGCCGGGCCGTCCGCCGGGGTGTCTGCCGGGGCCGCGGCACCGTTCGACCGCGCCGCCGCGCTGCGCCTGCTGGCCGTCCGCCGGAAGAACGCCACCACCGCCGCCACCACCACCGAGGAGCGACCGCCGTGCTGAACCCCCCGCCCGGCCCGGAGCCGGACGACGCGGACCTGGCCTCGCTGCTGCTGATCCGGCACGTCGAACTGGCGCTGCTGCGGCTGTTCGGCGAGGGCCTGGTGAGCGGCACCACGCACACCTGCCTGGGCCAGGAGTACGTGCCGGTGGCGCTGGCGCCGCTGCTGGACGCGGCGGACATGGTGTTCAGCAACCACCGCGGCCACGGCCACTACCTGGCGCTGACCGGCGACGCGGAGGGGCTCCTGGCCGAGGTGCTGGGCCGGCAGGGCGCGGTGTGCGGCGGCGCGGGCGGCAGCCAGCACCTGTACACGGGCGGGTTCCTGTCCACCGGCGTGCAGGGCGAGAGCCTGCCGGTCGCGGTCGGCGCGGCACTGCGCCGGGCCCGGGACGGGGCGGGCGCGCTGGCGCTGGCGTTCGTCGGGGACGGCACCTGGGGCGAGGGCGCGGTGTACGAGGCGCTGAACCTGGCGGCGCTGTGGCGGGCCCCGCTGGTCGTGGTGGTGGAGCACAACGGAATCGCCCAGTCCACGCCGACCGAACGGCAGTTGGCGGGCGACATCGGGGCCCGGGCGGCGGCGTTCGGCATCGCCCACCACCGTTCGTCGACGTCCGAAGTGGGGGCGCTGCGTGCCGAGTTGGCACCGCTGCTGGAGCAGGTGCGGTCCGGCGCGGGCCCGTTGGTGGTGGAGCTGGACGTGCCCCGGCTGGGCCCGCACAGCAAGGGCGACGACACCCGGGGCGCCGAGGAGTTGGCGGCGCTCGGCGCGCGCGACTGGTACCGGGTCCGGGCGGGCGCGTCCGAGCAGCGGTTCGCGGCCTGGGACGCCAAGCAGTCGGCGCTGGTGGACGCCCTGGTGGCGGAGCTGGTCTCCCGCCCGCCGTCGGACGGCCGGGCCCGCGCCGCGTCCACCGCGCCGCACCTGACGCCGGTGGCGCCGCCGGCCGCTCCCGCCGTGCCGGAGCGGGTCGCCGAGAACCTCAACCGGGCGCTGCACGAACTGATGGCCGCCGACCCGTCCGTGCACCTGCTCGGCGAGGACGTGTCGGACCCGTACGGCGGGGCGTTCAAGGTGACCCGGGGCCTGTCCACCCGGTTCGGCGGGCGGGTGCGGTCGACGCCGTTGAGCGAGGGCGCGATCACCGGGGTGGGCGCGGGCCTGGCGCTGGCCGGGGAGCGCGCGGTGGTCGAGATGATGTTCGGCGACTTCGTCACGCTGGCCTTCGACCAGTTGGTGAACTTCGCCGCCAAGTCGGTCTCCATGTACGGCCGCCGGGTGCCGGTGCCGCTGCTGGTGCGCTGCCCGGTCGGCGGGCGGCGCGGGTACGGGGCGACGCACAGCCAGAGCCCGCAGAAGCACCTGATGGGCGTCCCCGACCTGGACCTGTACGAGCTGAGCCCGTTCCACGACGCGGTGCCGCTGGTGCGGCACGCGCTGTCCACCGGCAACCCGTCGGTGCTGTTCGAGGACAAGGTGCTGTACACCGAGCGGCGGTTCACCGGTGACACGGTCGACGAGGTGCTGCGCTGGCGGCTGGACGGCGGCTCGGCACTGGGCACGGCCGTGGTCGGCCCGGCGGGCGTGGAGCGGCCGGACGCGGTGGTGATCGCCCCGGGCGGCCTGGCCCGGCGGGCGGTCTCCGCACTGCGCTCGCTGCTGCTGGAGGACGAGCTGTGCGTGCGCCTGCTGGTCCCGGCCCGGCTGTACCCGCTGGACGCGGACCGGCTGGCCGAGCTGTGCGGGCGGGCCCCGGCGGTGGTCGTGGTCGAGGACGGCACCCCCGGCGCGGGCTGGGGGACGGAGGTCGCGCAGGCGCTGCACACCCGGCTCTGGTCGGTGCTGCGGGCGCCGGTGCGGGTGCTGACGGCGGCGGACCGGCCGGTGCCGGCGGCGCCGCACCTGGAGGACGAGGTGTTCGTCCGGGACGAGGACATCCGGCGGGCGGTCCGCGCGCTGGCGGAGCGGGTGTCGGCGGAGCGGGTGTCGGCGGAGTGCGGGACGCCGGAGTGCGGAGAGGAGCGGTGACGGTGACGGTGACCGAGTACCGGATGCCGAAGGTCAACACCAACGACGCGGCCTACACCCTGCTGGGGTGGCTGGTCGAGGACGGCGGGAAGGTCGCCGAGGGCGAACCGCTGCTGGAGGTGGAGACCTCGAAGGCGGTCGAGGAGCTGGCCGCGCCGGCCGACGGGCTGCTGGAGCTGCTCGTCCCGGCGGGCCGCGAGTGCGCCCCGGGCGAGCTGCTGGCCCGGCTGCACCCCGACCCGGCCTCCCTGGACGCGGCCCGGCGCAGCCCGGCGGCCGCCGCCGACGCCCCCGCCCCGGCGGCCGGCGGCCCGGTGCTGACCGCCCCGGCCCGGGCCCGGCTGGCCGAACTCGGCATCCCCGAGTCGGCGGCGCTGGCGCTGGACGTGCCGGTGGTGCGGCGCGCGGAGGTCGACCTGCTGGCGGCGCGGCTCGCGGCGGCGGAGCAGGCGGCGGAGCCGGTGGTGGAGCCGGTGGCGGAGCCGGTGGTGGAGCCGGTGGCGGAGCCGGTGGTGGGTCAGGCCCGGCCCGAGGCGCCCGCGCCGCAGGACCCGCCGGGGACGGTGCTCACCCCGCTGACCCGCAACCAGCGCGCCGTCGCGGCGACCGTCACCGCCTCGCACCGCGAGGTGCCGACGGCGTTCACCGCCGTGGACGTGGACGTCACCGACGCGCTCGCCGCCGGCCGTGAACTCGCGGCGGCGGCCGGCTCCCTGGTGGGCCTGGCCGAGCTGACGGCGGCCGCGCTGGCCGCCCGGCGGGCCGCCGACCCGGCCTGCTTCGCGGCGCTGACGGCCGACGGGACGGGCACCCGGCTGGTGCCCGGCGCGCACATCGGGGTGACCTTCGACCTGGGCGCGGGCCTGTTCGTACCGGTGCTGCACGACGCCGACCGGTCCTCGCTGGGCGAGCTGTCCCGGACGATGATGGGCCACCGGATGACCGCGCTGCGCGGCACCTTCCGTGACCGCGACCTCCAGGGCGCGAACATCACGCTGACCCTGCACACCGACCCGGGCGTCGCCCTGGCGCTGCCGGTGGTCTTCCCCGGCCAGGCCTGCGCGCTGTCGCTGGCGGCCCCGCGCACCGTCGTGCTGCCCGACCCGGACGGCACCGGCTTCCGGGCCCGCAGCCTGGTGCACCTGGGCGCGGCGTTCGACCACCGGCTGCTGAACGGCCGCCAGGTGGTGTCCCTCCTGACGGGCATGAAGGCCCTGCTGGAGGCCCCGCACCGACTCGCCGGAGACAGCCTGTGAACCCGCCCGGCACCACCGCCCCCGGTCCCACCGCCCCGCCGGAAGCCTCCGCGAGCAGCCCGGCGGCTCCCCGGACGCCCGCGCCCGGCACCTCCGCCCCCGAGCACCGTCCGGCTCCGCCGGAGGCCCCCGCCGACGGCACGACCCCCTCCTCCCC
>NZ_JNWZ01000101.1 GCF_000716545.1 Kitasatospora phosalacinea | reverse complement strand
GGCGGCGGCGTCCGCCACGACAGTACCGCCGCCGTCCCGGTCGACGGTGAGCGCACCGGTCATGATCGCCACGACCTCGGACATGGAGTAGTCGGACGGTTTGATCAGGGCCTCGCGCCGTCCCATCCGGTGGACGTGGATGCGGTCGGCGATCTCGAAGACGTGCGGCATGTCGTGGCCGAATGGGTCGAGGACCCGGCCGGACTCCTCGACGCCAGGGCCGCGGCGGGCCCGTCCGTCACGACGACGCTGCGGGCCCGGAAAACGGTTTGTCAGGGAGTCGGGCCGTTGCGTACGGTGGCCGGGTGAACACCGGAACGGCCATGGGCCACGCACGGATCGGTGACCCGGTGGGCGACTGACCGCGCCCCGGGTGCCGCAGGGGCGTCCGCACGTCCGAGGGCCGCCGGGCCCTGGAAGCAGTGCGCACACGCCCCCAGACCGACCACACCCGGAACGAGGTTCACCCGCCGTGCCAGCCGCCTTCAACCACACCATCATCGCCGCCAAGGACGCCCCCGCGTCCGCCCGCTTCTACCGCGAGCTGCTGGAGGCCGAACAGGCGCCCTCCTGGGGCCCGTTCACCAACCTGCTGCTCGCCGACGGCGTCTTGCTGCAGTTCGCCGAACCGCCGGTGGAGATCCAGATGCAGCACTACGCCTTCCTGGTCGACGACGGCCTGTTCGACCGCGCCCACGCCATGCTGCGCGAGCGCGGCATCGACCACTGGGCCGACCCGCAGATGAGGCGCCCCGGCGAGACCAACACCGAGCACGGCGGGCGCGGCGTCTACCTGCTCGACCCGGCCGGCCACGGCCTGGAGCTGATCACCCGTCCCTACCTGTAGGACGGGCCCGGGAGCCGGGTGCGAGGATGACGCGACGGACCACGCGGAACTGCGTGCCGCCCCGGCGGAGACGCGACGCGTCCTCACCCCGCACCTCGGCTCGGACTGGAGCGTCCCGGCCGGCCCGCTGGAGTGGAACTGCCGGGACACGCTCGCCCACCTCGGCCACGACCTGCTCGCCCACGCCGGGCGGGTCGTGGCCCGCCCCGAGACCCGCTACCTGCCCTTCGACCTGACGGTGCGTCCGGACGCCGACCCGGCCGAGGTGCTGGCCACCGCGCCGGCCTGCGGCGAACTGCCGGCCCTCGCGCCGGCCGCGGCCGGACCGGACGTCCGGGCCTGGCACCGGGGCCCGGCCGACCGGGCGGGCTTCGCCGCGATGGGCGTCGCCGAGACGCTGCCGCACACCCACGACGTCACCACCGGCCTCGCCCCGGACTGGACGCCGCCGCCCGCGCTCTGCGCCGCCGTGCCGGCCCGGCTCTTCCCCGACGCCCCGGCGGGCGACCCCGTCCCGGTCCTGCTCCGGTGCACCGGCCGGGGCGAGCTGCCGGGCCGCCCGCGCCGCGGGTCCTGGAGCCGGCGGGCGGCCCTCGCCGAGTGAGCCGGGCGGGCGCCGGTGCCCGGCGACGGCGGGAGCCGCGGACCGGGCCGGTCCGCACCCGGTCGGCGCCGGACCCCGACCGGGGTCACCGGGTTCCGGCGGGTTCCGGCCCCGAGCCCGCCGGCCCCTAGTCCGCTAGTCCGCCGGACGCGCCACCGGTCCCGCGTCGAGCAGCGCGTGGACGGCGGCGTGGACCTGGCGCGACACCGCTTCGGGGGTGGAGGCGTCCAGCTTGCCGTCCAGGTGGAGGAAGGCCAGGCCGTGCACGACCGCCCACACGGCGACGGACAGGGCCTCCGCGTCGGAGCGGGGGAAGACGCCGTGGACGACGTCCCGGACGTACTCCCGGACGGCGGCGGTCGCCGCGACCCGCTCCTCGTCCGTCGGATCGCAGGGTTCGGCGAACATCACGCGGAACATCGCCGGGTGCTCCAGCGCGAACCGGACGTAGGCGACGGCGACCCGGGCGAGGTCCTCGGGCGTGCGCGGAGAGGGGTGCGCGGCCGCCAGGTGCCCGGCGAGTTCGGCGTAGCCCTCCGCCGCGACCGCGGAGACGAGGGCGTCGCGGTCGGCGTAGTGGCGGTAGGGGGCGGTCGCCGACACGCCCGCCCGCCGTGCCACGGCCCGGAGGGACAGGCCCGCGCCGCCGTCCTCCTCCAGCAGCTCCCGGGCGGCGCGCAGGCACGCGGCGCGCAGGTCGCCGTGGTGGTACGGGGCGTCGGTTCGTGTCATGGGTCGCCCTCTCCGGTGTCCGCGCCGCACGCGTCGTCCTTCTCATGTGAACGCCGTACACATCCTAGTCGACGGGGCGGCGCTCCACGGCCGCGGGGGGAGGTCCGGCCCGGCGCTAGAGTCGGGGCATGAACGAGCAGGTGGAGCAGCCGGTGCGGGCGCCGTTCGGGAACTTCCCGCAGGTGCGGCGCGCGGTGGACGTCATGGAGGAACTGGCCGCCCCGGTGGCCGGGTTGTTGGACCGGTGGGACGCGGAAGCGGCCCGGCAGGTGCTGTACGTGGACACCGACCCGGAACTGGCCGACACCGCCGTGTTCTGCGAGGCGTACGACGTCCCGGCCGGGGCCTCCGCGAACTGCGTGGTGGTCGCCGCCAAGCGCGGCGGGGAGACGACGCTGGCCGCCGGACTGGTGCTGGCCACCACCCGGCTCGACGTCAACAGGGCGGTGCGCGGCCACCTGGGAGCGCGCAAGGCGTCGTTCGCGCCGATGGACACCGCCGTCGGCGAGAGCGGCATGGAGTACGGCGGCATCACCCCCGTCGGCCTGCCCGCGCACTGGCCGCTGCTGGTCGACGCGGCCGTCGCCGCCGCCCCGTACGTGCTGGTCGGCAGCGGGCGGCGGCGCGGGAAGCTGATCCTGCCCGGCGCGGTGGCCGCCGCGCTGCCCGGCGCGCAGGTCGTCGAGGGGCTGGCCGGCTGACCGGGGCGCGACCCCCGGCGGGCGGGAACATCGCGGGCGGTCCGGCGGTTGGACCGGGTGGTCCCCCGGGGTGGCGCCCCGGGCGGACGAGTCGACGTCCCATGCGAGGAGTGAGTACGAGATGACCACGGACCGCGCTGTCCTGGCCGGCGGATGCTTCTGGGGAATGCAGGAGCTGATCCGCAAACTCCCCGGCGTCCAGTCGACCCGGACCGGCTACACCGGCGGCCAGAACGCGCACGCCACCTACCGCAACCACCCCGGCCACGCCGAGGCGCTGGAGATCGTCTACGACCCGGAGCGGATCAGCTACCGGACGCTGCTGGAGTACTTCTTCCAGATCCACGACCCCAGCACCCTCGACCGGCAGGGCAACGACATCGGCAGCAGCTACCGCTCGGCGGTCTTCTACGCGGACGAGGCCCAGCGCGCCACCGCCCTGGACACCATCGCGGACGTCGACGCCAGCGGCCTGTGGCCCGGCAAGGTGGTCACCGAGGTCACCCCGCTGGGCGACTTCTGGGAGGCCGAGCCCGAGCACCAGGACTACCTGCAGCACTACCCCAACGGCTACACCTGCCACTACCCGCGCCCGGGCTGGAAGCTCCCCGTGCGCGAAGGCGCGTGAGCGGCGGGTAGGCACGGGTCGACGGCGGCCACCGGTCCTTCCGGTGGCCGCCGTCGCCGCGTCCGGGGGTCGTCGGCCGGGGGCTGCCGGGTGGTCGGCCCGCTCCGGGAAGGGCCGGCGCGGCCCGTTCAGCCGTCGGCGCGGGCGCGGAGCAGGGCGTCCAGCGAGTCGACGATCCAGTCCCAGGACTCCTGCGGGTCCACCGGCGTGTGGGCGAAGCCCCCGGCGGACTCCAGCTCGATGTAACCGTGGAAGACGCCGCCGAGCAGGCGGACGGCGTGGGTCTGGCCGGGCTCGGAGAGGTGGTAGCCGCGCAGGACGGCCCGGGTCAGCTGGGAGTGGCGGGGGGCGGCGCTGGCGGCGGCGGTCTCCGGGTCGAGGCGCAGCCGGGCGGCCTCGTAGCGGCCCGGGTGCTCGCGGGCGTAGCCGCGGTACGCCTCGGCGAAGGCGGCGAGGGCGTCGCGCCCGGAGCGGCCGGCGATCGCGTCGGCGGCGCGGTCGGCGAGTTCGGCCAGGGCGAGCAGGGCGATCCGGACCTTGAGGTCGTGCGAGCTCTTGACGTGCGAGTACAGGCTGGCGACCTTGACGTCGAAGCGGCGGGCCAGTTCGGTGACCGTCACCTGCTCGAAGCCCACCTCGTCGGCCAGTTCCGCGCCCGCTCTGGTCAGCACCTCGGGGGTCAGACCTGCACGTGCCACCGTGTTCACCCGTTCCTCTCCCGGTTCCTTCAAACATTATCCGTTTGCCTAAACGACTTAGGCAAATTAGCGTGGTGTTTCGTGAGAGAGCTGACCGACCCCGAGATCCGCGCCGCGTTCCTGAACTGCTCCAAGGGCGAGGCGAAGCGACTGAACCTGCCCCGCGAGCTGGCCGAACAGCCCTGGCCCGAGCTGGACTTCCTCGGCTGGCGCGACCCGCAGGCCCCCGACCGCGCCTACCTGGTCACCGAACTGGACGGCCGCCCGCAGGCCGTCGTCCTGCGCGCCTCCTCCGGCGCGTCCTGGCAGGCCCGGCGGAGCATCTGCTCGCTGTGCGTCACCACGCACACCGGCGGCGTCTCGCTGCTGGTGGCCCCGCTGGCCGGCCCGGCCGGGCGGCAGGGCAACTCGGTCGGCGCGTACATGTGCAGCGACCTGGCCTGCTCGCTGTACGTGCGGGGCCTGCGCGAGACCGGCACCAAGATCTACGAGTCGCTGACGCTGGAGCAGCGGATCGAGCGGATGCGCGGCAACCTGGCGGGCTTCCTGGCGAAGGTGCGCGGAGCGGGGCAGGACTGAGCGGCCGCCAGAAACGGGCCTTGCCGGGCTGCGGCGCCCGGTGCGCGAACGAACCGGCCGGGGCGGAGAAGGGCCGGGGCGGACGGCGAACCTCACGGTGGACGGCTCGGGAAGCGGCGCGGCCGACAGCCCGGAGGTCCTCGACGCGTTCGACGCGCTGGAGCGGCGGATCCGGTCGGGGCGGGCGGGCGTGGCCGGTCCGAGCGCCCGGCCGACCGGGAGCGCCGCCCGCAGCCGGTCGGCGTCCCGCGCGGCCCCGGGACGGGAGCGCGGCGCGGCCCGCAGCAGCCCGGCCCGCCGCTCGTCCGGCGCGGTCGCCGGTACCGGGCCCTCCGACGTCGGCAGACCGGACCAGCCCGACGGGCACCGGCCGGACTCCGGGGAGACCGCGACCGTCGCGGCGCCCGGCCCGGGGAAGGCGCCCGGCCCACCGGTCGGCGGCTCTCCGGAACAGCGGATCGCCCGTCATCTCCCCGGCCTGGCGGCGGAGTCGGCTGCCGGGCCAGGGGGTTTCCGACGGCGACCGGCCGGTGGCCGGGCGGAGCTCAGTGGCCGCCCTTCGAGGGGGAGCAGCCGCCCTCGACGTAGGGGCCGTGCACCTCGATGTGCGGCGGGTCGGACAGCGTGCCCGTCAGGCAGGGGCCGACCTGCGGGACGAAGAAGGAGAACTGCACGCCGTTGGCGCCCTGGGTGACGGTGGCGTCCGGGTAGCCGAGGCTGGCGAGCAGTTCCTTCGCCTGCTCGGTCCCGGCCGGGGTGTGCCCGGCCAGTCCGGTGACGATGCGCGCGGCGTGCGCGTCGCCCCGGCACTGCTGGGCGGGGCTCAGCGCGGTGGTCTTCAAGTAGCCGTGGTTCTCACCGTACTTGGGGTTCTCGGGCTGGCCGGCCGTCGAGGACTGGCCGCTCGCCGACGGCTGGGCCACCGGCGGCGGCACCGCGGTGGGCCGGCCGTTGCAGGTCTTCGCGATGGTCGGGAACGCCCGGTCGTGGTCGGCGGCCGCCTGGACCTGCTGCTGCTCGTACTTCTGCTGGCTCTCCTGCGCGGCGTTCGACGAGCCGGAGCCGGAGCCGGAGCCCGAACCCGAGCCGGTGCTGTGGGTGGAGCCGCAGCCGACGAGCAGGGTGCCCGCGGCGAGTACGGCGGCGGCTGCGGCCAGGGCGGGACGTTTCACGGTGGGGGCTCCGGTCGGTGGGGGGCGGGCCCTGGGCGGCCCGCGAGTGTGATCATCATTCCGTATGCGGCGGACCGTTGGCCAGAGTACTCGTACTCTGATCCCGGACACCGCCGGGCGCCGGGCAAGATCGGGTCAAAGGTGGGTCAAGGTCAGCGCCGCTCACGGGAGTTGGACGGCCGCGCGGAGGGCGGGCAGGTGGTCGGCCAGGAAGGCGTCGACCGTGCGGGCGGGCCGGCCGAGCAGGTCGGGGACGGCGGCGGTGACCTCGGCCAGGGAGCCCGCCGCGACCTCGCGCAGCAGCCCGGCCAGATCGGCGGCGAAACCGGACGGGGCACCCCGGGCGGTCAGCGCGGCGGCGACCTCGTCCGGGGCGAGGGGCGCGAGGCCGACCGGGCGGCCCAGCGCGAGTGAGATCCGCTCGGCCAACTCCCGGTCGGTCAGGGCCCGCGGGCCGGTCAGCACGAAGGACTCGCCCGGGCGCGGCGCCCCCGTCAGCAGCACCTCCGCGCACTCGGCGATGTCCCGGGCGTCGATGTGCGAGACGGGCGCGCCGCCGTAGCGGGCGATCAGCCGCCCGTCCGGGGTGAACGCCCCCGGGGCGAGCAGGTTCTGCAGGAAACCGGAGGGCTGGAGCAGCGTCCAGGCCGGTCCGGCGGCGGCCAGCCGGCGGTCGAGCACGCTGTGCGCGCCCTGGGCGAGCAGACCGCCCGGCTCGGCGTGCCACACCGAGACCTTCACCACGTGCTCGACGCTCGCGGCCGCGGCCGCCTCGATGGCGGCGGTGAGTTGCCGGACCATCGGCTGCTCCCCGTCCACCGGCAGCGCGCCGGGCCCGCCCAGGAACACCCGGTCCGCGCCCTCGAACGCGGCGGCCAGCGAGGCCGGGTCGTCGAAGTCGCCGACGGCGTACGGGCAGCCCAGGGCGCGGCCCTTGGCCCCGTCGCGCACCAGGGCGCGGAACCCGGCCCCCCGTTCGGCGAGCCGGCGCACCAGGTGGCGGCCGATCGAGCCGGTGGCTCCGGTCAGCAGGATCACGGCGGGTTCCCCCTGTTCGGGCGACTGGCGCCCCGTTAAAATGAGGCATCCTCGGTTTCGAGGTAAGTCGAGGATGCCTCGATTTGTAGGTGGGGCGCAAGGTCTGCCCCCGGAAAGGGAGTTGACGTGGCCGAAACCGCCCGCCGCCGACCGCGCGCCGACGCGCTGCGCAACCGCGAACGGCTGCTCGCCGAAGCCGACGCGGTGTTCCGCGCGGAGGGCACCGGCGCCTCGCTGGAGGGCGTCGCCCGCCGGGCCGGTGTCGCGACCGGCACCCTCTACGGCCACTTCCCGACCCGCGCCGCCCTGATCGCCGCCCTGCTGGAGGCCCGCAACCGGGAGCTGTTCGAGTACGGCGACGGCCTCGCCGAGCACCCCGACCCGGCCCGGGCGCTGGCCGACTGGATCCGCGCGGTCGTCCGGCACGCCGCCGCCTACCAGGGCCTGGCCGCCGCGCTGGCCGCCCGCTCCGGCGAACTCCAGGACTCCTGCCACCGGTTGACGGCCATCGGCGAACGCCTGGTCGACCGGGCCCGGGCCGCCGGAGCGCTGCGCGGCGACACCACCGGCGCCGACGTGTTCACCCTGATGAACGCCGCGGCCTGGGCCCGCGAGCACGACACCCCCGCCCAGGCCGACCGGCTGCTCGACCTCGCGCTGGCCGGGATGATCGCCCGATGAGCGGGACGGGCCGGGCGGAGGACGGTGCGGCGGCCGGGGCGGCTGACCGGAACACCGCGTCGGCCTTGCGCCGCTGAGCCCCGCCGGGAGGGCCGGGCCCCCGTTCAGGTGAACCGGCTCCGGGCCCGTCCCGTGCGGCGGGCGGCGGGCGTTGGATCAGGGTATGGACGACGCCGCGACCACCCCCGACGCCCGGACGGACGCGCACCCCTGCGTCTGGTGCGGCAGGCCCGCCCCCACGGGCGGCAAGCGGGGGGCCCGCCCCAAGTACTGCGGCCAGGCCTGCCGGCAGCGCGCCTACGAGGCCCGCCGCGAGCGGCGCCGCACCGCCGCCGCCCTCGGCCTGATCGCCGACACCGACCCGGCCGAGCGCGCGGAACGCGCCGCGGCCGCGCTGGCCGACGCGGCGCGCGTCCTGCTGGAGATCGCCTGCACCCGGCCCGGGCTCCCGCAGCCCGTCGCCATGTCCGCCGCGGAGAGCACTGGCATCCTGGAGGCCCTCCTGCGGGTGACCACCGGCCGGCTCCCGTCCCCCCGGCCCGGGGAGGGCCGCCCGCTGCCGCCGGCCGGACCTCAGGCGCCGTAGCGGCGCCGGCGGTCGGCGTACGCCCCGACCGCGCGCAGGAAGTCGACCTCGCGGAAGGCCGGCCAGTACGCGTCGCAGAAGTACGGTTCCGCGCAGGCGCTCTGCCACAGCAGGAAGTTGGACATCCGCTGCTCGCCGCTGGTGCGGATGACCAGGTCCGGGTCGGAGCTGCCCGCGGTGTGGAGGTGGCGGGCGATGTGGTCGGGCGACAGCTCCTCGGCCAGCGCCCTCGCCGAGGCCCATCGGGTGCTGCGCCCCGGCGGCCGGCTGGTCGCCGCCGAACCCGACTGGGGCACCCTCGCCGTCGACCACCCCGACCCCGCGCTCGCCCGCGCCTTCACCCGGCACCTCACCGACCGGGTCGTCCGCAACCCGCTGATCGGCCGCCAACTGCCCAGGCCGGCCGAGCGGTGCGGCCTCGCCGTGCGCGCCGTCACCCCCGTCCCCGCGCTCTTCCGGGACGTCCGGGACGCCGACCGGGTGCTCGGGCTGCGGCGCAACACCGAACGGGCCGTCGCCGCCGGGTACCTGACCCGGGAACAGGCCGGGGAGTGGCTCGACCACTTGGCGCACGGGCCGTTCCTGGCCGCCGTCACCGTGTTCGTGGCCACCGCCGAGAAGCCCGGCCCGGGGGCTGTCGGTGCACCGCGCTAGGGTCCGGGGGCATGAGTGACGACCACGGCCGCCGTCTGCCGACCACCCGCCTGGCAGGGGGTGCGATCCGCGCCTACGACACCGCCGCCCCGGGGTCCGGGCCGCTGCTGCCGGTCGCGGAGTTCCGGCCGCGGGAGGGGGACGAGGTCCGCGACCACGCGGTCGCCCCGGACCTGACGCGGGCGTACTACACCACGCTGGACGCCGCGGTGTGCGTCGGGGCGGACGGCGCCGAGCTGTGGCGCTCGGCCGTCGAGGGGGAGCGGACGCGCGAGCGGGGGCACCGGCCCGGGTGCGGGCTCTCCGCGGACGGCCGGCGGCTGTGGTTCTACCGGCCCGACGCGATGGCCGGCCGCGGCAGCCATGACGGGTGGACGGTGCTGGATGCCGCGACCGGCGCCGTACTGGGCCGGGCCGACCTGGGCACCGTCGGCCACGCCGGCGCGCACTTCGCGCACCCCGACGGGACGGTGCTGCTGGACGTCGGCGAGGGCCAGGACGGCACGGTGGTCTTCCGCGGCTCGCTCACCGACGGCGGCCTCGAAGTGGCCGCCTACCCCTGGACCGACCGCTGTCTGATCGGCCTCTCCCCGGACGGGAAGCACTTCCTGACGGTCGACCACGGGCAGCGGGACTTCACCGTGCACGCGTACCCGGGCGGCGAGGCCGAGTTCACCGTCACCGTCGACGACTTCGGTCACGACGGCGACGGGTGCGAGGCCGTGGTCGAGTGGAGCGGCGGCTACCTCGACCAGGACACCCTCGTGGTGGTGCTGTACGGCGAGGACGAGGACGAGGACGAGGCGGGCGACGGGGAGTGGTTCCGCAGCCACCGGGTCGACGCGCGCACCGGCCGGATCCTCGGCGAGTTCGACTCCGGCGCCCGGGACTGCTACGACCTCCACCCGCTCGGCGACGGCAGCTGGCTGACCACCGACGGATCCGGCCGTCCCGTGCGCCGCACGGGACGGCCGGAACAGGTCTGACGGACCGTCACCCGGACCCGGCCCGCAGGCCCGCGGGAGCGCGTTCCTCCTCGGCGCGGAGTCGGTCGGTCGCCTCGGTCGCTCCGGCCGGCTCCAGTGATGAGGCCCGGCGCAGGCGCGAGGAGCGCCAGGTGCGCCAGAGGAACACCGGCCAGGCGACGGCCGCCGCCAGGCCGCCGAGGGCGAAGCCCGTCACTATCAGGTAGGTGTAGCCGCCGCCGGTGGCGAAGACCCCGTCGGAGGAGCCGGAGTCCAGGGCTTCGACCGTCCCGCCCACCCGCAGGGAGTCCGGGTCGTCGTAGAGCAGGACGTCCGTGCGGCTGGAGGAGCCGTCCGCCGCCTTCCAGTCGCCGTAGTAGCTGCAGGACCTGCGGCCGCAGGACTCCCGGAGGGCGGTGTACGTCCCGGTGACCCCGCTGCCGCCGTGCGCCTTCCAGGCCGGTACGAGGTCGGGCGCGGCCTTGGCGAGACCGACCAGGGCGAAGAAGGGCAGGCCGATCCAGAGGAACAGCCACGTGCGCCAGTGGCGCTTCGCGGGGAGGGCGTTCATGACGGCGGAGCCTAGGGGGCGGGCCGGGCCCCGGGAAATCGCTCCGGTCGGGAAAAGCCCTGCACAAGGCGCATTTCGCCCTCCGGGGCCGCGGCGATGAGACCAGCCTCACTCCGTTCCGGGGCGGATCGGGAGCGCGGCCCGGGCCGAGGGGCGGTCAGGAGTTCCACCAGGCCGGGCGGACCCGCAGCGACTCCTCCTTGACGCAGCCCAGCCCGTTGACGATCTCCTGGGCGTGCAGGTCCCAGCCGACCACGCCGTTGCCCTTGCGGTCCAGCTCGATCAGCCGGGACTGCTCGGTGTGCGCCCCCGCCGCGACCTCGCAGCGCAGCACGGTGTCCCAGGCCAGCCCGTCCAGCGCGGCCGCGAACGCCGTCACCGGCAGCACCACGACGGTCAGCAGCAGCGCCGTCCACTGCTCGGCCGCCACCAGCCGCAGCCGCCACGGCGCCAGGGGGACGGCGTCCGGCCGCCCGTGCGGGCGGGGGCGGCGGCCCGCCCGGTACTCCTGGACCAGCCCCTGGCGCAGCGCCAGCGCGGCCAGCGTCACCCCGAGCCCCCACCAGGGCCCGTAGAAGACCCAGCACAGCACGCCCATCGCCACCGGGTTGACCAGCGTCAACGCCACCGTCCGGGCCACCGCGCCCGCCGAGCGCCCGCTCGGGACGGCGCCGCGCGCCGCGAACAGGGCGAACACCACCCGGGAGGTGACCACCGCCACCAGGGAGCCCAGCAGCGGACGCGTCGTCACCATGCCGACCAGCACCTCGCCGAGGTTCGGCACGCCCATGGTGGTGACCACCTCGCGGGTGTGCGAGCCGCCGCCGACCGTCCAGGCGATCTTCACCAGCGGCACCGCCGCGAGCAGCGCCAGCAGCACCGTGTGCCCCGGCCCGCCCTTGCGGTCCAGCTCGGTGCGCCCCTCCGCCGTGCCGTGCGCCGTACCGTGCGCCATCTTCGGCCGCCTCCCGCCGTCGTCCCGCCGTCGTGCCGCAGTCGTCCTGCGGCGTTCCCGGCCGGATGCATAGCCGGTTCGGGTGGTTTCCGACCCGGCGGGTCGCCGGTGCGGGTGACGGTTTGCGCCGGGCGGTCGAGCGGCCGGGCGGCGGCCGGGCGGTTCAGGCGGTGGGCCTGCGGGCCTCGAGGAGGGTGCGGGACATGGTGGAGACGAACACGCCCTCGCGCCCGATCAGTTCGTGCAGCTCGCGCAGCCGCTCGCGGTAGCGGTCGACCGAGAAGCCGGGCACCGTCCAGATCACCTTGCGCAGGAACCAGACCACCGCTCCGACGTCGGAGAACTCCAGCCGCAGCCGCTCGTTGCGGCACTCCACCACCTCCAGCCCCGCCGCCCGGGCCCGCGCCGCCTCCACCTCGTGCTCGCGGTCGGTGGGCAGCGGGAACGGCCCGAGGAAGAACTCGCTCAGCTCGACGTTGGTGCGCCCGCCCACGTGCTGGGCGAAGTACGTGCCGCCGGGGGCCAGCACCCGGGCGATCTCCGGGAAGTCCACCCGCGCCGGATGACGGCTGGTCACCAGGTCGAACGCGCCGTCGGCGAACGGCAGCGGCGCGTCCTCCGGGGAGGCCACCAGGACGGCGCCCAGCGGGTGCAGCAGCCGCGTCGCCCGCGCCGCGTTCGGCGCCCAGCCCTCGGTCGCCACCAGCGTGCGCGGGAAGTTCGCCGCGCCCGCGCCCGCGAGCACCTCGCCGCCGCCGGTCTGCACGTCCAGCGCCGCGGAGGCCGCCGCCAGCCGCTCGCCCAGCAGCCGCTGGTACCCCCAGGACGGGCGCTGCTCGGTGGCCCGGCCGTCGAGCCAGGAGAAGTCCCACCCGTCGACGGGGGCGGCAGCGGCCTCGTCCACCAGGGCGTCGAATGATCGGTTCATGATGAGCATCCAAGCACGTCGGAGCCGGTGCGTCGAAGCGTTTCAACGCTCCGTGGAATCTTCCCGACAGGGCGTCGGCAAGGGCTTGACTTAGGGTAGCCTCACCTAAATAATCGGGAAGATTCGATCTTTGGAGGCCCTTCCCGATGTCCAGCCCCGACCAGCGGTCCGCCGCCTTCTCCGCCCTGCTCCGCACCGCCAGCGCCGAGGAGCACCAGGCGGCCGAACAGTCGTCCTTCATGGGCGACCTGCTCGGCGGAAGGCTCGGCGTCCAGGCCTACACCGACCTCACCGGCCAGCTCTGGTACGTCTACCGCGCCCTGGAATCCCGCCTGGGCGCCCTCGCCGCCGACCCGGTCGCCGGCCCGCTGATCGACCGCGCCCTGCTCCGCACCGCCGCGATCGAACGCGACCTCGACCACCTGGCCGGCCCCGACTGGCGCGACGCGCTCGCCCCGCTGCCCGCCACCGAGGCGCTCGCCGCCCGGATCGGGGAACTCGCCGGGACCTGGCCGGCCGGCTACCTCGCCCACCACTACACCCGCTACCTCGGCGACCTGTCGGGCGGTCAGATCATCCGCGGCGCCGCCGAGCGCACCTGGGGCTTCGAGCGCAAGGGCGACGGTGTCCGGTTCTACGTCTTCGAGGAGATCGACAACCCCGCCGCGTTCAAGCGCGACTACCGCGCCAAGCTGGACGCCGCGGGCGAACTGATGGACGAGGTCGAGCGCCGCCGGGTCGCCGAGGAGTGCAAGCGCGCCTTCGTCCTCAACGGCGCGATATTCGACGAGCTCGGCGGGCGGTACCCGCTGAGCGCCTGAGCGCCCGAGCGATTGGGCACCGGACGCCGCCGGCCCGGCGCGGGAACCGTTCCCGCGCCGGGCTCCGTCGTAGGTGCGTGCGTGTCGGGTGTGCATGCCGGGTGTGCGTGTCGGGTGAAAGGACCGGGCGGGGGAGGAGCGGGGCGGGTGACGGGGCGGCCGTGCGCTCGGGCATCATCGTCCGCATGAGCGACACGCACGATGACCAGTTGGCCACCCTCTGGCAGGGTTTCCTCCACCTGCCCTTCCCGCAGAGCTGCTACCTGCGGTCCCCCGCCGGTGAAGACCTGGTGCTGCTCGACAGCCACCTCGCCGGCTGCGTGTCCGCCGCGTTGGCCGGGCCGCTCGACCAACGCCGCAGAGAAGCCCTGCGCACCGGCATAGCGACCGTCCACCGGATCCTGCCCGAACTCGCCGACGACCCCGGGGCCGCCGACTACTTCACCCGCCTGCGCGAACTGGCCGAACTGGCCGGCGAACGCTGACCTGGGCCGTACGCGCAGCGGGGACGGGCCCGTACGGGAGGACTCCCGTACGGGCCCGACGCGTTCGGCCAGGTCACTCGGCGCTGGTGGCGGTGGAGGAGGAGCGGCGGCGCGCCAGGACGACGGTCGCCCCGCCGACCAGCAGCAGCCCGGCGGCCGTCGCCAGGATCGGGGCGGTGCCGCCGCCGGTGAAGGCGAGTTCACCGCCGGAGGCGGTGAGGGTGGCGCCACCGGTGGAGGAGGTGCCGGTGCCCGTACCGCCGGTCCCCGTGCCGGTGGAGGGGGCGGTGGACGGCAGGGGAGCGGAGCGGTCGAAGGAGAGGACCGCGGTGACCGGCGCCAGCACCTTGCCATCCTTGTACTGCCCGAACACCGGGACGCCGGCGGCGGTCAGTGTCGCCGGAACCGCGCGCAGCGTCACCACGCCGTCGACCGGGGTGAAGTCGGCCCCGGACAGGTCGAGTTCGGCGATCCTGGCCCCGGACAGCACGACCGGCTGCCCGCCGGAGAGGGACTTGGCGGTCACGTCCGCGACCAGGTACGCGCCGGAGGCGTCCACCCGGAGGCCCAGCTTCGACAGCGCGGTGTCCAACTGGTACTGCCCGTCGGCCCCCCGGTGGCCCAGGAAGCGCACCGACCCGGCGAAGTCCGCCGACAGCGCGTGGGTGTCCGTCCGGTAGCTGCCGCTGCCCGAACCGAACCCGAAACCGGCCGCGCCGCCGCCGAACTCGACCTTGCCGGCCGCGATCGGCCCCGTCACGTAGGCCACGAAGTCGGGCTGCACGCCCCACTCCAGGCGGCCGTCGACGATCGCCAGCTCGTCGCCCGCCGGGGTGGAGGCGGACGCGGAGGGGGAGGGAGAAGGGGCGGCGGAGGCAGAGGCGGACGCGGACGCGGACGCGGAGGGGGAGGAAGAGGGTTCGGGCGAGGAGGAGGGCTCGGCGGGAGTGCTGGGCTCCGGCGAGGCAGAAGCAGAAGCGGAGGCCGAGGCAGAGGCGGACGGGGACGGGGCGGGCGTCTGCTTGAGGACGATCGACAGCGGGTCCAGCGAGGTGCCCGCCTGGTAGAACCCCGCGAACGCCTTCGCGCCCTCGGCGGTCAGGGCGGCGGCGGTGGCCCCGCCGTTGGTGGTGTCGCGGGCGACGGTGAAGGTGGCCAGCGGGACGTCCTCGCGCAGGGTCGGGGCGGTGGCGCCGATGGTCTCCTTGGAGGCGGTGTCCGCGGTGAGGGTGCCGGTGGTGCCCTCGGTGGTGATCCGCAGGTCGCTGAGCGCGATGTCCAGCGCGCCGTCGTGGGCGAGGAAGCGCACCCCGCCGTCGAACGCGGCGGTCAGCCGGTGGGTCGTCATGTCGTAGCCCGCGGAGGCCAGGTCGAAGTGGTACGAACCGTCCTGGTTGACGGTGGCCCCGCCGCTCGGCGTGATGCTGCCGCCGCCGATCGGGCCGGTCACGTAGCTGCGGAACTTCGCCAGGACGCCCCAGTCCAGCGAACCGGTGTCGTAGTGGACGGTGGTGGGCGCGCCGGCGCCGAAAGCGAGGGCGGGCAGGCCGAAGGCGGTCAGACCGAGCCCTGCGGTCGCGGCGGCGAGAGCGGCCAGCCGGGTGCGGTTGCGGTGGCGGGCGGGGGTGTGGGACATGGGTGTGGCTCCGGGAATCGGTGTGGTGGGGACGGAAGGGAGGGCAGGGGCTCTCTGGCGGGGCGTCAGGAGCGCTTGCGGCGGACGACGAAGGCGATGGCCGCTGCCGCCGCCGCGGCGAGGGCCGGGGCGAGGACGGTGATCAGGGCGGTGGAGGACGGGGCGGGGGCTGTCTCTTATACACATCTGACGCTGCCGACGATACCCCTTGT
>NZ_JNWZ01000100.1 GCF_000716545.1 Kitasatospora phosalacinea | reverse complement strand
GCGGGGGTCAGGCCGGGGGGAGGTGGGCGGTTCGGACGCGGTGGAGCCAGGCTTCGGCGGGGCGTTCGTCGGCGGCGGCGGGGAGGACGCCGGGGCGGTCGAAGCGGGTCGCGGCGTCGGCGAGGAGGGTGGCGGCCTCCTCGGGGCGGTCGGCGTAGCGCTCGCCGAGGGCGCGGACGTGCTCGGGATCGGGGAGCCGGATCTCCAGCCGGCCCGTCTCGTGCAGGGTGACGCCCTGGCGGACCAGGCGGACCAGGTGCCTGGCGTGCTTGGCGGCCCTGGCCCGGCCCGCCGGGTCGGTGCGGTCGCGGGCGGTGAGCTTGCGGAACTGCTGGTCGGCGTAGCCCAGGTAGGCGCGCCGGACCGCCGGGCCGGACAGGAAGGTCTCCCGCAGGCCGATCAACTCCTCGCCGAGCGGCGTCCGCACCTCGTACGACTCCTCGGGCAGCCACACCAGTTCGGTGGCGGTCGGGTTGCCGTTGAGGGCCAGCCGGCACCACTTGGCGGCCTCGTGCAGGGTGCGGTCGGGGCTGGTGGTGACGTGCGACTCGGCGGGGCGGTGCAGGCCGTGGAAGGAGACGGTGGGCGCGGCGAACAGGCCCAGCCGGTCGAGGTCGGAGCCGGGGTGCGCCAGGCCGTACGCGGTGGAGCCGACGATGCCGGAGAGCAGGACGTTCACGGGCGGACGCCTCCTCGGCGGTCGCGGGCGGGTGCGGACACGGGTGGAAGCGGCAGTGTCTCCCGGGCCCGGCCGCCCGCGCGAACGATTTCCGGCCGGGCGGGCGGACGTGCCGAGGTCGGCCGACGGCGGACTACCGCACCGAATCCGGCAGTTCGAGCGGCAGGTAGCCGTACCCGGTGGAGTTCGGGACGGCCGTCCGCAGGCCGTCCAGCAGCGCCTTCGGCGTGGTGGCGTACACGGTGGTGTAGTGGTGCTCGCCGAGCGCCGGGTCGTTGGCCCAGGCCGGCCGCTCCTCGGCGGGGGTGGTGGCGAAGTGCCCGTCGGCGCCGTTCCGGTTGCCCCGGCCGTCCAGCCGGACCCACCACGAACTGCCGGGCAGCAGGACGCCGTTGAGGCCGTGCAGGACGTCCAGCTTCTGGTAGCACAGGCCCGCCGGGATGCCGTTGGCGCGCAGCAGCGCGGCCAGCAGGTGCGACTTGCCGTGGCAGATCGCGTTCCCGGCGGCGAGCACGTCGGAGGCCCGGTAGGCGGCCGACCAGCGGCCCACGTCCGCCGAGTGGTCGATCCGGTCGCGGACGTACTCGAACGCCGCCTCGGCGGTCCGCACCGGGTCCGCCCGCCGCAGCCCGGCGGCGAGCGCGACGATCGCGGGGTGGTCGTGGTCGACGACCTCGTCGGCGGCCAGGTAGGCGGCCGCGTCGGGCAGTTCGGCCCGCAGCGGGCCGTGGGGGGAGAGCGAGGGATCCATGGCAGTGATGCTCGGCCGCAGACCGCACCGGCCGCAAAGGGATTTCACCTGATGGGCTACGGTCGGAACCGCACACATCGTGGACGGACGGACAGGCGGAGGAGCAGCGGCATGGCGCAGCAGGACGAGGTGCTGGTGGTCACCGGCGGCGGCCGCGGCATCGGGGCGGCCACCGCGCTGCTCGCCGCCGGGCGCGGCTACCGGGTGTGCGTCAACTACCGCAGCGACCGGGCCTCGGCGGACGCCGTGGTGGAGCGGATCACGGCCGCCGGCGGCACCGCGGTCGCCGTCCGCGCGGACGTCTCGCACACCGCCGGGGTGGCCGAGCTCTTCGACACCGTCGACCGCGAACTCGGCACCCTCACCGCGCTGGTGAACAACGCGGGCACGCTGGAGAAGCAGTGCCGGCTGGACGAGCTCGACGAGGACCGGCTGAACCGGATCTGGGCCGCCAACATCACCGGCCCGTTCCTGTGCGCGGCCGCGGCGGTGCGCCGGATGTCCACCCGGTACGGCGGCCGGGGCGGGGCGATCGTCAACGTCGGCTCGGCGGCGTCCCGGCTCGGCTCGCCCAACGAGTACGTCGACTACGCGGCGTCCAAGGGCGCGCTGGACTCGATGACCACCGGCCTGGCGCTGGAGGTCGCCGCCGAGGGCATCCGGGTCAACGCCGTCCGCCCGGGCCTGATCCACACCGGCATCCACGCCCTCGGCGGCGAGCCCGGCCGGGTCGACCGGGTCGGCCCGAACCTGCCGATGGGGCGCGGCGGGCAGCCCGAGGAGATCGCCGAGGCGATCCTGTACCTGCTCTCCCCCGCCGCCTCGTACGTCACCGGCGCCTTCCTGGACGCGGCCGGCGGACGCTGACCGGCCCGGCCCGGCTCCGGCTCCGGCTCCGGCTCCGGCTCCGGCTCCGGCTCCGGCTCCGGCTCCGGCTCCGGCTCCGGCTCCGGCTCCGGCTCCGGCTCCGGCTCGGTGAACGCCCCGGCCCGGGACTCGGTACCGGTTCGGTGAACGCCCCGGCCCGGCGTCCGCCCCTGCCCCTACCGTGGAACGCATGACCGAGACCGAGATCGCCGCCGCTCCGTTCCTCGACATCCCCGACGTCCCCAACCTCCGCGACGCCGGGGCCGGCGTCTACCGCCCCGGGCTGCTCTACCGCTCGGCCACCCTCAACCGCCTCACCGACGAGGGCCGGCGGCGCTTCGCGGAGCTCGGCGTCCGCACCGTCCTCGACCTGCGCAGCACCCCGGAGGTCGAGCAGTACCCCGACCGGCTGCCGGACGGCGTCGACTACCTGCACCTGCCGCTGCTGCCGGATCCGGCCACCACCGACCGGGCCTGGCCCGAGGACCAGGCCGCGCTCTACCCGTTCATGGCCGAGACCGGCGGCATCGCCGTCGCCGCCGCCGTCCGGGCCCTGGCCACCGGCGCCCCGCTGCTGGTGCACTGCGCCGTCGGCAAGGACCGCACCGGCCTGACCATCGCCGTCCTGCAGACCCTGGCCGGCCTGTCGCTCGAAGGCGCCACCGCCGACTTCCTGCTCTCCAACCCCGGCCTGGGGCTCGACCGCGGCCCCGTGCCCTACTACGACGCGGCCGGGGTGGAACGCCTGTCCCGCCCCGTCGAAGCCGCCCACCTGCACGCCGCCCTCGACCGCGCCACCGCCCGCCACGGCTCCCTGGCCGCCTACCTCCGCGACCACGGCGCCACCGACGCCGAACTCACCGCCCTCCGCTCGCTGGGCCCGGCGTGACGGCGGCGGCTTCCTCGGCCCGGGCCGCCGGCAGGTAGGGCGGCGGCCCGCCCGCCGGACGCCCCTCCGCCCGGAAGACCAGGGCCAGGACGGCTGCGGTGGCGGCGAGTTGGGCGAGCGCGCCGACCCGGATGCCGAGCGGGACGGCGGCCATGACCAGCGCTGCGGCCAGCAGCCGCAGCCGGACGGGGCCGAGCACCAGGATCCGGCGGACGGCGGTGTTGGCGCCCAGGAAGAGCGCGACACCGCCGGCCAGGGCGAGCGCCTCGGGCAGGTGGATCGTCGAACCCGGGTGCGCGGTGGCGCTCTTGGCGCCGGTGGCGAACAGGATGACCGCCAGCAGCAGCCCGTAGTGGCCCAGGTTGTAGACCTTGATGGCAGCCAGGTTGCGCCGCGCGTCGTCGAGCCCGGCCATCGCGCGGACGGCGTGCTCCTCGTCGTCCGCACCGAAGTACGCCCACCACAGGCCGACGCAGACGGTCAGCGCGAGCAGCGCGGCGCCGATCAGCGCCGGGGTGAGCTCCGCCTCGCCGATGCCGACCCCGATGGCGATCACCGACTCGCCGAAGGCCACGATCACCACCAACCCGTGGCGCTCCACGAAGTGGTCGGCGCGCAGTTGGAAGCGCGGCAGGTCGACCAGGTACGGGATGGCCAGCTGGAGGGCGAACGCGGCCGTCCAGAGCAGCAGTTCGGGCCCGCCGCGGAGGTAGCCGCCGGTGATCACCAGCCCGGCCCCCAGCAGGTTGAGCGCCCCCATCCGCGCCACCGCCCCGAGCCGGACCCCGGCGGTGGCGAACATCCCGGTGTGCACGGCGATCACTAGCAGGTACGCCCAGCCGAAGGTCTCGCCGCCGCCCTCGAAGGCCCGCGGCACGCTCAGCGCGATGACCAGGAAGCAGCCCATCCCCAGCAGCATCAGCGCCCGCTGCCCGGCCGTGCGCGGCGGGACCGCGTTGGCGACCCAGATGTAGGCGTCGTACATCCACCAGATCACCGCCAGCATCACCAGCACCCGGGCGAGCCCGCCCGGGGTGAGGTGGTGGGCCAGGCTCGCGGTGAGCTGGGTGATGACGAAGACGAAGACCAGGTCGAAGAAGAGCTCCAGCGGGCTCGCCCGCAGCTCCCCGTCCCCCGTCGGTTCAGACTCTGTGGCGGTCACCGCCCGAGTATCCCAATCCCCGTTCCCCGCACGGCGGGCGGCTCGTTGGGAGCGTTACCGTGGACGGTGCCGTCCACCGGTGCGTCCACCGGCCGATCCCGGTCCGCCGTCGTGAAGGAGTACGTCCCATGGCCCGTTTCCCCGCCACCGCCGCCGTCGCCGCCACCGGGCTGATCGGCGGGTACGCGACCGCGCGGTTCAGCGGCCGGCGCGAGTTGGGGGGCGCGGTGCTGGCCGCGGCCGGGGCGACCGCCGCGGTGCGCTGGGGGCGGCGGTCGGGGGCGCCGGCCGCGGCGGGGCTGACCGCGCTGTACCTGGCGGCGTTCGGCGGCTCGCACCCGCTGGCGAAGAAGATCGGCGCCTGGCCGGCCGTGCTGTCGGTGACGGGCGTGGTGGCCGCCGCCTCCGCGCTGGCCACCGGCGACTGACCCGGCCGGGCAAGGGCGTTCAGCCGCCGAATCGCTTCTCG
The DNA here is from genome assembly GCF_000716545.1 of Kitasatospora phosalacinea. Lineage (GTDB taxonomy): Bacteria > Actinomycetota > Actinomycetes > Streptomycetales > Streptomycetaceae > Kitasatospora > Kitasatospora phosalacinea. The sequence goes on along the minus strand of NZ_JNWZ01000100.1, from coordinate 17,985 downwards.
AAGGCCGCCCGGTTCGCCGAGGGCCGGTTGCGGTCCCAGACCGCGAACACCACCCGGTCGAAGGCCGCGCCCCACCCGTCCAGGGCCCGCCCGAACGCGTCCGCCACCTCCGCCGGGTCGTTGCGGAACACCCCGCAGCCCCACGCGCCCAGCACCAGCTCCCGGACGCCGTGCCGGGCGGCGACGGCCAGCACCCGCCCGGCCCGCTCGGCCAGCACCGGGCCGAGGTCGAGCCGGCGGTCGGGCGAACGCAGCGCCAGCTGGCCCGCGTTGGGCGCGGGCGAGGTCAGGAAGCCGACCCGGTGGGTGCGCTCCAGCAGCTCCCCCCGGTCGTCCCGGATCACCGGCACCCCGGGCGACCAGATCACCCGGTGGCTGTAGTGCAGGTCGGTGGAGGCCCGGTGCGCCGCGTAGTAGTCCGGGGCCTCCAGCAGGCAGCGGTACAGCAGCGAGGAGCGGCAGACGTCCTCCTCCTGGGCCTTGGCACCGCGCAGGTACCCGCCGCCGGGGTTGCGCGCGGACGCGAAGTTCAGCACCGCGACGCCGCGCCCGCCGTCCCCCACCAGCCGCCGGGCCGCCTGCATGCTGCCCTCGTCGGTCACCTCGACCACCGCCCCGGCCGCCAGCGGCCCCGGCCCGGGCCCGAACTCCGCGTCCGCCCGGTACGAGACCGTGCCGGCCCGGGCCTCGGCCAGTTCCTCGGCGATCCGCACCACCGCCCCGCCCGGACTCCGGTACTCGCCCCGGTCGGCGATCTGCTCGTTCTGCGCGGCCAGGGCCTGCTGCCTACTGCTCATGCTCCGGCACGCTAACCCCCGACTCCCGCCCCCACCAACGATTTTCGGCCCCGGGAACGCGGGCGGGCCCGCCCCACCGAAGTGGAGCGGGCCCGGATCGTCCTGCCTGCGGCAGGTCAGTTCTTCCAGCGCGGCTTGCGGTCGCCGCCACCGTTGAAGCCGCCACGGTCGTCGCGGTTGAAGCCGCCGCGCTCACGGTCGCCGCCGAACGAACGGCCGCCACGGTCGTCGCGGTTGAAGCCGCCACCCTGCGGGCGCCCACCGGAGCGGTGGTCGTCGCGCCGCACGAACGGACGGCTGCCGCCACCGGCCTGGCCGCGGTCCCGGTCGCCGAAGGAGCGGGCCGGACGGTCGTCGCGGTTGAAGCCGCCGCGCTCACGGTCGCCGCCGAACGAACGGCCGCCACGCGTCACGGTTGAAACCGCCGCGCTCGCCACGGTCCCGGTCACCGAAGGAACGGGCCGGACGGTCGTCACGGCGTCACGGTTGAAACCGCCGCGCTCGCCACGGTCCCGGTCACCGAAGGAACGGGCCGGACGGTCGTCACGGTTGAAGCCACCGCGCTCACGGTCGCCGCGGTCCCGGTTGTTGTACGCCGGGCGGTCGTTGCGGGCCTCGCGGTAGGACGGGGTGCGCTCCTCGGTCACCGGCTCGGCCTCGGCCGGGACGGCGACGGCGGCGACGGGGGCCTCGGCGTCGGCCTCGGCGGCCGGCTCCTCGTCCTCGATGCCCAGCTCGGCCCGCTCGCGGGCGGCCCGGGAGGCCAGGCGGTCGGCCTCCTCGCGCAGCTCGGTGGCGCGGCGCTGGGCGCGCTCCAGCTCGCGGGTCAGCTCGGCGACCTCGCGCTCGGCGGCGCCGGCGATGCCGGACGCGCTCTCGGCCTGCACCTCGACCAGCGAGCGGGCACCGGTGATCCGGGCCACCTCGGCGTCGAAGGCGTGGTCGAGGATGTGGCGCGAGGCGTCCACGCCCGCGTCCTCCATCAGCCGGAACACGCCGCGGCGCTGGTGCGGCAGCACCAGGGTGACGACGATGCCGGAGCGGCCGGCCCGGGCGGTGCGGCCGGAGCGGTGCAGGTAGTCCTTGTGGTCACCGGCCGGGTCGACGTTCAGCACCAGGTCGATGCCGTCGACGTGGATGCCGCGGGCGGCGACGTCGGTGGCGACGACCACGTTCAGGTAGCCGTCCTTGAAGTCGCCGAGGACGCGGGTGCGGGCGCCCTGGGTCATGCCGCCGTGCAGCGCGTCGGCCTTCACCCCGGCTTCCATCAGCTGCTGGGCGACCCGGTCCGCGCCCATCTGGGTGCGGACGAAGATGATGGTGCGGCCCTTGCGGGCGGCGATCGCGTTGGTGATCGGCGCCTTGTCCTTGGGCTTCACGACCAGGATGTGGTGGGTCATGGTGGTGACCGCGCCGGCCGACGGGTCGACCTCGTGGGTGACCGGGTTCTTCAGGTAGCGCTTGACCAGGGTGTCGATCTCGTTCTCCAGCGTGGCGGAGAACAGCAGGCGCTGGCCGCCGGCCGGCACCAGGTCGAGGATCTCGGTGACCTCGGGCAGGAAGCCCATGTCGGCCATCTGGTCGGCCTCGTCCAGGACGGCGACCTCGACCTCGTCCATCTTGGCGGAGCCGCGGTTGATCAGGTCGCGCAGGCGGCCGGGGGTGGCCACCAGGACGTCCACGCCGCGCTCCAGCGCGTAGATCTGGTTCGACATCGAGGTGCCGCCGCAGACCACCTTGAGGCGCAGGCCGAGCACCGAGCCGAACGGCTCCAGCGCGTCGGCGACCTGCATGGCCAGCTCGCGGGTCGGGACCAGGATCAGGCCGCGCGGGTGCTTGGCCTTGGTGCGCTCGCCGCCGGCGAGGCGGGTCAGCAGCGGGAGGCCGAAGCTCAGGGTCTTGCCGGAGCCGGTGCGGCCGCGGCCCAGGACGTCCTTGCCGGCCAGCGCGTCCGGGATGGTCGCGGCCTGGATCGGGAACGGGGTGGTGACGCCGCGCTTGGCGAGCGCCCGGACCACGTCGTCGTGCAGGCCCAGGTCACCGAAGGTGATGGTGGGCTCGGCGTCGGCGGCGTCGGCGGTGTCGTCGGCCTCGGCGTCAGCATCGGCGTCGATGTCGGTGTCGAACTCGGCGGCGGCGTCGGCGACGGTGAGCTCGGCGAGCTCCGCGTCCAGCGCGTCGGTGTCGAGGGAGTGGGTGTCGGCGGCGTCGGAGCCGTTCGCGGGCATGGCGAAGCGGGCGTCGTCAACGAGAGACATGCAAAACCTTCCGGAAGTGGCACGCGCCAAAGTCCGGGGGTCTGTTGAAAAACCGCCTCTATGCGGTCAGCCACGGATCGCCGGAACGCGCCAAGGGCGCTCAAAGGTGTATGAGGAGCGCCAGCCAAATAGGATCAAACGAACGATCTACCACCATAGGGGAGACTGCGGATCAGAGGCAAATGGCCTGGTCAACGCGGTCGAACGAAGGCCCGAACCGCTCAGTGCGCCGACGGCGACCCGCTCGGCACCTCCGACCCCGGACCGCTGGGCGTCGCGGACGGCACCGCCGAGTGCGAGGGCGTCGGCGGACTGCTCTGCGGGCTCGGCGAAGGGTCCGCCGAGGGCGACGCGGGGGGCGACGGCGGCGAGGCCGGGCCGCTCGCCGTCCCGGACGGGGCCGCGCTGCTCGCCGACGGGACGGGCACCTGCACCGGCGCGCCCGGCACCCCCTCCGGTACCGGCGGCGGGGTGGCCCCGGGCGCCCGGGGCCCGGTGGAGGGCGACGCGCCGGGTGACGCGCCGTCAAGGCTCAACGAACCGCCGTGCTCCCCCGGCCGGGCGCCCTGCCGCGCACCGGGGCCGGCGCCCGGCTTGGCGCTCGCCGTCGCACCACCACCCGTCCCGGACGGCTTCGTCTGGAGCGCCCCGCCGGGGGCGTCCGCGCCCACCGACATGCACCCGCCCAGCCCGAGCACGGCCAGCGCCGCCGCCACCGAACCCGCCGCCGCCCGCCGCCCACGCGCCGACCAACCCGCCACCATCGAGCCACCTCCCGCACGGCCCGCCGGGGGCCGCCACCGTTCCCGGTGCCCAACGCGCGGCCGCCCACCGGGACACGGGTAGCACCGCGCTCGCCCCGGACCGCGCGCCGCCACCGCGCCCTCCGCGTCCCTCCGCGTCCCTCCGGTTCCCGCTCCACCGCGCGGATGACCTGGCGCGCTGTCAGCGGAACTCCGACAATGGGGCGCGTGGAGATGACCAGGGACGAGTTCGAGGTGCTGGTGTCCGACGCGCTGGACCGGATTCCGCCACGGCTGGCCGCGATGATGGACAACGTCGCGGTCTTCGTCGAGGACGAGCCCGACCCCGCCACCCCCGACCTGTTCGGCCTGTACGAGGGCATCCCGCTCACCGAGCGCGGCGAGTGGTACGCCGGCGTCCTCCCCGACCGGATCATGGTCTACATGGGCCCGACCCTCCGCCACTGCGGCTCTCGCGAGGAGGCCGTCGAGGAGGTGCGCACCACCGTCATCCACGAGGTCGCCCACCACTTCGGCTTCGACGACGACGAGCTCCACGAACTCGGCTGGTCCTGACCGCCCACCCCTCCGACCGACCCCGCCGCGCCGACCACCGGAAACCGTTTTGGCGTTCCCGCCCGGCATCCCATATGCTTCTCGACGTCCCCGAACGCCGGATGATCCGGCCGGAAGGGCCGCAAGCCCTCATCGTCTAGTGGCCCAGGACGCCGCCCTTTCAAGGCGGTAGCACGGGTTCGAATCCCGTTGGGGGTACGCAGTACCGTAGTAAGGTCCTGTGCGGAGCGATCCGCATGAGGTCCCGTGGAGCAGTTGGTTAGCTCGCCACCCTGTCAAGGTGGAGGTCGCGGGTTCAAGTCCCGTCGGGATCGCTCGTCTCGCAAGAGGCGGTGCAGTACGGCCAGGTAGCTCAGTTGGTACGAGCGTCCGCCTGAAAAGCGGAAGGTCGCCGGTTCGACCCCGGCCCTGGCCACATAGCTTGACCAGGCACGATGCCCTCGAAGCAGCTCGCTTCGGGGGCATTTTCGTGCCGTTTGACGCCCACGGCACAGCGGACGGTCACCATCCTCCCGCCGACATCGAAGTACGTGACGTACTTGACGTACTTCCTTGCGGGCGCAATTCTGGTTCTCGGACGAGGAGGCTCCCAATGACAGCGGTCCACTACGAGAGCTACACCGAAGCCCGCGCACACCTGAAGGACCTGCTGGACGCAGCCGGGCAAGGCCGGGTCGCGACCGTTCGCCGGGACACCGGATACGCGGCGGTGGTCGACGCGGGGCGGCTGCGCCACGCGCTCAAGCTGCTGTGTCCGTCCAAGGCCGAGGTGGTCGCCGAGGGCGGCGGCTGGTCGGTGTTCTTCCCCGGCCTCCCGGTCGCCGCGGACGGCGGCACGTTCGATGAGGCCATCGACGAAATGGTCGACGCGCTCCGCGAGTACGCGGAGGACTGGCAGGACCGACTCCTCAACGCTCCGAACCACCGCGACAACTGGGGCCTGGTCCAGTTGATCGGTCTCAGCGACGACGCGCAGCTCCGCGATTGGCTGCTCGGAGTCGCGAAGTGACCTGGCCTCAGCCGACACGCGAACGACACGAGCAGTTCTGCAAGGTCGAAGGCTGGGAACGCGTACGTGACGCGCGCGGCCGCACCGGGACCCACCACGTCACCTATGAGTTCGGGCTCCCCGATGGGCGGATCCTGCGTACGCGGGTGTCGCATCCGGTCGACCGCACGGTGTACGGCGCGAGCATGTGGGCGCACATCCTCCGCGATCAGCTGGACGTGACGGAGGATGCCTTCTGGCCGTGCGTCCTGGACGGCACGCTTCCCGATCGAGGCGCGCCTGAGCCACCACGCGAGGCGCTTCCAGTTGATCTGGTTTACATGTTGATCAACCGCGTCGGACTTACCGAGGACCAGGTCGCCGAGCTGGACAAGGCCCAGGCGATCGCGCGACTCCAGCAGTTCTGGACCGAGGGGCACTGATTCCGGCCGCTGGATCGCGGCCCGGGACCACCCGATCTCCGTGGGCGAGCCCTACGCGCGGGAAGGACAGGCGTCAGCCTCGCAGGGCCCGGTCGTCGAGCCGGCGCAGCAGGCCGGGCAGGTGCCGGTGCCGGTCGCGGAGCACGGCCAGCCGCTGCCGGAACTCAAGGCCGCGTCCGACGTGGTCACAGGCGTCTCGGAGCTCGACCAGGAGGGCCACGGCGACGTCGTAGCGGGCCGTCTGCTTACGCGTGACATGGTTCTCGACCTCGAGCCAGATCGCTTCCTCGTTGGTAGCCAGGGCGGTCAGCTTCTTGGTCCGTGCCTCGAATCGAACCCGCTCGGCATCCTGCTGGCGCTCGGTAGCCAGCGTGTGCGCAGCGTCCAGCAACTCGGCGGCGGAGCGTTGCCCGGGCACTGTCGCGACGGGCGGCTCGCCGCGCAGGCGGCGCAAGAATTCGGCTCCCAGCTGAGGCTCACCCCCCAGCGCGAGACGCAGTAGGAGGCCGTCCTTCTCGTTCTCAGGAAGCGCGGCGATCAGCGGTGCCAGCTCCTTCTTCCCGGGCCTCCTCCGAGGTTCTGGAGCGGGCGGGCTCGCTTGGGCGGCGACCGCCAGCAGGTCGGCGTCGACACGCAGGAAGTCCGCGAGCGCTCGCTGCGGCGCGGTGAGCCGGTCGAGTCCGGCCGGGACCGGGGGCTCGACCGCTTCCTGGTAGGCGTCCTCGCTGTCGTCCTGCAGCGCCCAGGCGCCGATGGCGGACAGCCACGCGAGGTACAGGGCGCGGTGATCCCCGGAAGCCAGCTCGGCCCGTACCCCGGCGATGGCGCCGAGCGAGTCCTCCGCACCCTCCTCCCAGTCCCCGCCCTCGTCCTCGCTGCGCAGGTCCAGAACGAGGTGGGTCTTGGTCGTCCACGCCTCGACGCACTCGTCGAAGCAGTACGGCTCCAGCGCCCGCAGCGTGAGCTGCCCCTTGGGCACGCGGAGGATCACCCGGCGCGTGCCCCAGTCGGCCAGGTAGAGGTGAGCGTCGTAGTACTGCTCCACCATCCGCCGGGGTTCGCCGCGGAAGTCGCCCCAGTGGTACTCGTTGGTGAAGCTGGTCGCGGTGATCCGGGCTCGGGTGGACAGCGCCCGCAGTTGCTCCTGCTCCTCGCTGGTCAGCGGCCGGTCGATCGCCAGGAACTCGTAGTACTGGTACTCGCTCATCGCTGCGACCCTAGTGGGAACCCCGACCCACGATGATGGGATCCGCCGAGCCCGAGGCGGACAGGAAGCCCTGATGGAACCCGAGCGGCCACGCGCCGTCGAGCAGATCCGGGGTCTCGTCGACTGGATCGGCGCGGGGCGGAAGCCCACCCGGACGGGGAGGACCACCCTCGCGGATGCCCGGGTCCTGGTCGCTCTTCCGGAGACCGGCGGCACCATCGACCCGTCCACCGGCGACAGGACCTTCGAGACCGAGTCCAGCCAGGAGTTGTACCACCTGAACCCGCTGGTGGAGCGGGCCGAGGCGGCCCGGCTGCTTCGGGCCACCGGCGGCCGTCTCGTGCCCGTCGAGAAGAACGCGCGCCTGCTGGAGGATCCCGAGCGCAGCGCGCCACGGGGCTCCTGCGCGTGCGGGGCCGGCCGCCGGGGCGGGTCAGGTGGTGAGGTGGTGCAGTTCGTCGGCGTAGAGCTCGGCGGGGTCGAGGTCCATGCCGGTGAAGTGGCCCGCGAGTTCGAGGGAGAGGACGCCGTGGAGGCGGGTCCAGAAGTGCAGGGCGCGGCGTAGGGCGGCGGGGTGGGCCTGCGGGCGGTCGCCGGTGGTGGCGGTGGTGTCGGTGGGGGTCCGGGCGGCGTCGAGGAGGGCGTCCATGATCTCGGAGGCGATCGCGGTGGTGTCGTGGGGCGCGTGGTAGCCGGGGACGGGTGTGCCGTAGAGGAGGAAGTAGCGCTGGGGGTCGGCCAGTGCCCAGGTGCGCAGGGTGCGGCCGAGGTCGGCGAGGTCGGCGCCTGAGGCGGCGGTGGTGCGGATCGCGTCGGCGAGGCTGCGGTAGGCGTCGCGGATCAGTTCGGTGATCAGTTCGTCCCGGTTGGCGAAGTACCGGTAGAGGGCGGGGCCGCTGACGCCCATCTGCTTGGCGATGGCGTTGAGGGAGAGGCCGGCGGCGCCGGCGGCCGCGATCTGCTGCCAGGCGTGTTGCTTGACCTCGGCGCGCAGTTGGGCGCGGTAGCGCTCGCGGGGGGTGTCCTTGCCGGCGGTGGCCATGTGCTCGTTCCCTTCGGTGCCGATCGCCTTCCGGTTAGAGGGTATTACGAATGCGCTTGACCGTCACTCGACCTGCCAGTTATAACTTCTAACGAGAGCGCCACCCATTAACAGGCCGGGTGGGAGTCGAGGAGGCTGTGATGGACACCGGGGAACCGATCGAGGTCGTGCTGCCGGGCAGGGTCGAGCCGGAGGGGCTGCTGGTGCGCCGCGCGCGCGTCCCGGTCCCCGGTCCGGGCCGGGCCGTGGTCCGGATGGAGGCCACCGGCGTCTCCTTCGCCGAGCAGCAGATGCGCCGCGGCCGCTACTACGACCAGCCGCCCTTCCCCTTCGTCCCCGGCTACGACCTGGTCGGAACGGTCGCCGCGGTCGGCGACGGCGTCGATCCCGCCCTGGTCGGCACCCGGGTCGCGGCCCTGCTCAAGGTCGGCGGCTGGGCCAGCCACGTGGCCGTGGACGCCGCCGACCTGGTCCCGGTCCCGGACGGGATCGGTGCGGCCGAGGCGGAGACGGTGGTGGTCAACGGCGTCACCGCCTGGCAGATGCTCCACCGCAAGGCCCGCGTCCGCGCCGGGCAGACCGTCCTGGTGCACGGCGCCAACGGCGGTGTCGGCTCGGTCCTGGTCCAACTCGCCCTGGCCACCGGCGCCCGCGTGATCGGCACCGCCTCCACGCGCCACCACGCGGCGCTGCGCGCACAGGGGGTGACGCCGGTCGACTACCGCACCGAGGACGTCCCCGCCCGCGTCCGCGAACTCGCCCCCCGCGGCGTGGACGCCGTCTTCGACCACATCGGCGGCCGCGGCCTGACCGACTCCTGGCACCTGCTCGCACCCGGCGGCACCCTCGTCTCCTACGGCAGCGCCTCCACCCGCGACGACGACGGCTCCAAGCAGTGGCCCGTCCTCAAGCTCCTCGGCCGGGTGTGGCTGTGGAACACCCTGCCCAACGGCCGCCACGCCCACTTCTACAACGTCTGGGCCGGCCGGGCACTCGACCGCACCCGCTTCCGCGCCCGGCTGCGCACCGACCTCACCGCGGTGTTCCAGGCGCTGCGCGACGGCCGGGTCACCGCGACCGTCGCCGCCGAACTCCCCCTCGCCCGCGCCGCCGAGGCCATGCGCCTGGCCGAGTCCGGCACCGTCGCGGGGAAGGTCGTCCTGCGCGCCTGACCGCCCGCGCCCGCCGCGCGGTCACCGACCGGCCGCCGCCCTACCGGTCGGGCACCTGCTCGATCAGGGCGGCGAGGCCGTCGAGTACCCGGGGGAGGCCGAACTCGTAGGCGTGGTCGGCGTTGTAGGCGCCGCCCTGGGCCTGGCCGGCGGCGGCGCCGACGCGGGTGGCGACGGGGTAGCGGGCCGGGTCGAGGACGCGGGCGAGCAGGTCGGCGTTGGCCTCCCACCACTGCTGGTCGCTCATCGCGCTGTCCTGCCGGGCGGCGCGTTCGTCGGCGGCCATCCGGGCGCAGGTGTGGACGAAGCCGAGCAGGTGGGTGAGCGCGGCGTCGAGACGGACGTCGTCGAGGCCGGTGCCTTCGAGGGCGCGCAGCTCGTACTCGTACTTGGCCATCAGGCCGGGGCCGAGCGGCGGGCGGGTGGTGGGGACGGCGGCGGTCCAGGGGTGGGCGGCGTACAGGGCGCGGTTGTCGTCGGCGACGGCGGCGGCGCGGGCGCGCCAGCCCGGGTCGGCGGGGGCGGTGCGGGGCATCGCGGCGTAGAGGGTGTCGAGCATCAGGTCGAGCAGTTCGGCCTTGCCGGGGACGTAGGTGTAGAGCGCCATCGGGGAGAGGCCGAGCTCCTGGGCGACGCGGCGCATGGTGACGGCGTCCAGCCCCTCGGCGTCGGCGATCCCGATCGCGGCGGCGGCGATCTCGGCCGGTGAGTGGGCCTGCCGCGGTCCGCGCCGACCGCCGGCGGGGGCGGCGGGGACGCCCCAGAGCAGGGCGAGGGTGTGCGCCGGGTCTCCGGCGCTGCTCCGGTTGCTGGCCATGCGGGGGATTCTCCCATGCGAAAATCTCCGTACTGTGTATACTGTACGGCGTACAGAGATTCTGGCACAGCACGATCCGTACGATCGGAAGGACCCGCCTTGAAGATCAACCGATCCGCCGTCTCCCTCACCGTCGACGACGTCGCGGCCTCCGCCGCCTTCTTCTCCGGGCACCTCGGCTTCCAGGAGGAGATGTCCGCCGACGGCTTCGTCTCGCTCGGCCACCCGGACGCCGGGATGAACGTGGTGCTGCTGCGCCGGGGCCTGGAGGTGCTGCCGGAGGGCTTCCGCGACCAGCACGCGGCCGGGCTGATCCTGGCGTTCACCGTGGACGACGCGACCGCCGCCGAGGCCCGGCTGAAGGAGGCCGGGGTGGAGATCACCATGCCGCTGCGGGACGAGCCGTGGGGCGAGCGGCTGTTCCAGGTCACCGACCCGAACGGGGTGGTCGTGCAGTTCGTCCAGTGGCTGACCCCGCAGGCGTAGCGGGAGAACGCCGGTGCCCCCGGAGCGGGTTCCCGCTCCGGGGGCACCGGCGTGCCGGGCGGACGCCGCCGGTCAGGCGTCCGCGACGGTCGGGAGGGAGCCGGCGACCGCGCGCCGGGCGAACTCCACCAGGTGGGTCCGCAGGTCGGGTTCGGGCCGGGGGCCGGCGCCGAGGATCAGCCGGGACATCTGGGGCACCGCACTGGGCCAGGCGGCCAGCGCGATCAGGCTCAGCAGGCAGGCGGTGACCTGCGCGGAGACCTCGGTGCCGAAGGTCTCGGCGAGCGCGGCGGCCTTCCGCTCGTAGTGGGTGGCCCGGCGCTCCTCGTCGGGCAGCGCCCCGTCGCGGTAGTGCAGGCCCTCCCAGAGCGAGAGCCGCACCAGGACGGGGTTGGCCCGGTGGAAGTCGTACACCCGGCCCACGTACTCGGCGGGGTCGTCGCCGGGGCGCAGCGGGACGGCCTCGGCGAGTTCGTCCAGGGCCAGCGCGACCACCTGGTCGAAGAGCTTCTGCTTGCTGCCGAAGTAGCCGTAGATGCGCTCCTTGTTGACGCCGGCCAGTTCGGCGATGCGGTCCACGCGGGCGCCCGCGATCCCGTGCGCGGCGAACTCCTCCCGGGCGGCGGAGAGGAGCCGTTGCTTGGTGGAGGTCGGGTCCTGGGTCATGCGGTCAGCGTAGGGCGGGGCGGCCCGACCTGCCAACCAACTGGATAGTTGACGACCAACCGGTTGGTTGGTTACCTTCGTGGAGCCACCGCACCTCCCTGCCGACGAACAGGAAGCGCCCCGTGCCGACCACCACCGCCACCCTCCCGACCGGCACCACCGCCCCTGCCGCCCCCGCGGTCCCTGCCACCCCCGCGGTCCCCGCCACCCCCGCCCCCTCCGTGCACGTCCGCGCCCTGCTCACCTGGCTGGCCGTCTACCCGGCGATCACGCTGGCCCAGGTCCTGCTCGGCCCCGCGCTGGCGGGCCTGTCCGTGCCGCTGCGGGTGCTGGTCATCACCGGCCTGGTCGTCCCCACCGTGGTCTACCTGCTCGTGCCCGCCCTGCTGCGGGCCCGGGCGGCCCTGCTGCGCCGGCGCCGCTGAGGCCCCGCGGACGGCCACCCTTCCGGGCGCGGGTCGCAGCGCCGTCCGGCCGGACCCGGCCGGTAGCGTCGCGACCGCCCGCGCGGACGTCCGCGGGCGCGCCCACCAGCAGGGAGGTCACCGGTGATCCGGATGCCCCGGGCCGCCGCCGCGGCCGCCGCAACGGCCCTGGTCGCCGCCGTCCTGGGCGCGGCCCCGGCCACCGCCACCGGCCGGCCGCCCGCCGACGGCCGACTGCAACGCCAGTTCACCGACGCGGCAGCGGAGTTCGGCGTCCCGGCGGGCCTGCTGCTGGCGCTGTCCTACCAGCAGACCAGGTGGGAGTCGCACGGCGGCGCGCCGAGCACCACCGGCAACCACGGGGTGACCGGGCTGACCCGGGTCGACCCGGCCGCCGTCCCGTCCGGGGCGGACCGCCCCCGGCTGCACACCCTGGACACCGCCGCCGCGCTGATCGGCCGCCCCGCCGAGCAGGTCGCGACCGACCCGGCGCAGAACCTCCGCGCCGCCGCCGCGCTGCTCGCGCGCTACCAGCGGGAGGCCGGCCGGGCCGCGAGCGCCGACCCGGGCGACTGGTACCGGACGGTGGCCAGGTTCGGCGGCGACGACGAGCGGAACCCGTTCGCCGACCGGGTGTTCGCCACCCTGCGCACCGGCGCCGAACGCACCACCGCCGACGGCCAGCACGTCCGCCTGGCCGCCGCCCCCGTCCCGCACCCCGACCGCCCGGCCCGCCCGGCGCCCCGCTCCGCCGACGCCGACGACGCCGACGCCGACTGCCCGGCCGACCTGGACTGCGACTTCCGCCCGGCCGCGTACGCCCTGACCGACCCCGGCGACCCGACCTCGTACGGGAACTACACGAAGGCGAACCGCCCGGACGACGGCCAGCGGATCCAGTACGTCGTGCTGCACGACACCGAGGGCGGCTACGACGGCTCGCTGGCCACCTTCGGCAACCCGAAGAGCCAGGCCAGCGCGCACTACCTGGTGCGCTCCTCGGACGGGCACGTCACCCAGCTGGTGAGCAACCGGGACGTCGCCTGGCACGCCGGGAACAAGACCTTCAACATGCACTCCATCGGCATCGAGCACGAGGGCTACGCCTTCCCGAAGGACCGGCCGACCTGGTACTCGGAGCAGCTGTACCAGTCCTCCGCCGCGCTGGTGCGCCACCTGGCGGCGCGCTACGGCATCCCGCTGGACCGGGAGCACGTCCTCGGGCACGACGACGTCCCCGGACCGGTGCAGGCGAACGCGGCCGGCATGCACTGGGACCCGGGCACGTTCTGGGACTGGGCGCACTACCTGGACCTGCTGGGCGTCCCGCTGCCCGGCCCCGCCGGTCCGCCCGCCGTCGGCTCGACCGTGGTGATCTCCCCCGCGTTCGACACCAACCGCCCTGCGGTGAACGGCACTTCGGACCGCCCGGAGAACTTCGTCTACCTGCGCACCGGCCCGTCCCCCGACGCCCCGCTGCTGAACGACGGCACCCTGGACGCCGCCGACTGGCGCGACAAGGCGGTCACCGGCGCCCGCTACGTGGTCGCGGACGTCTCGGGCGACTGGACGGCGATCTGGTACGACGGCCGGAAGGCGTGGTTCGCCAACCCCGGCGGCACCGCCGCCGCCCCCGACGCCCGCCCCGGCCGCACGGTGCTCACCCCCGGGCCCGGCTCCGCCTCGATCCCGGTGTACGGCCGCGCCTACCCGGAGGCCGCCGCCTACCGGGGCCACCCCTCGATCCCCGTCCAGCAGGTGGTCCCGCTGTCGGCGACCGTCCCGGCCGGTCAGGCGTACCCCGCCGCGGACGCCGAGCCGGTCCGGGGCGACTTCTACTACGCGCGGAACATCGACGGCGACGCCCCCGAGGACCGCACCCTGGTGGTCGGCTGCGACACCTACTACCCGATCCGCTACAACCACCGCCTGGCCTACCTCAGGTCGACCGACGTGCGGGGCGGTTCGGCGCCCCCGGCCTGCCCCGGGCACTGAGCCGCCGCCCGGCCGAACGGGGGGCGGCGCCGGCGCCCGGCTACTTCCGGCGCAGCGCCTTGCGGGTGTTGCGCACCCGGCGGTGCAGGCGCTGGACGTTCGCCAGGGTGTGCACCCGGCCGGCCACGGTGAGGCGGTACTTGAGGCGCAGGAAGCGCGGCAGCGCCTCGATCCGGTCGTCCCCTATCGCGCTGACCAGCCGGGTGACGTGCCGGTGGTAGGCGTACCGGTAGTCGTGGTCGCCGTCGGGGACGGTCCAGAAGAACATCGGGATCTCCTCGACCAGGGTGTTGTGGTCGTAGGCCCGCAGGTGCTCGCGGAAGACGGGTTCGGGCCGGTCGAGCAGCCAGCCGCGGACGAGTTCGATGGAGCGGACCCGGTCGGCCAGGCCGCGCGGGTCGGTGCGGCGCTGGGTGATCGAGCGGTCGCCGTCCTCGCGGATCCGCCAGTGGTAGATCGGCTCGGACAGCACGTCGACGCTCTTCGCCAGGAAGTGGTGCGGGACGCTGACCGGGGCGTCCTCGTAGAGCATGCCCTCGGGGTAGTCCAGGCCGGCGGCGTCGTAGAAGGAGCGCCGGTAGACCTTGTTCCAGGCGGTGCGGTCGGTGACCAGCGAGGGCAGTTCGCTGACGTGGGTGCGCAGCCTGGTCTCGGCGAACGGGCGGAGGTGCACGTGCGAGGGCTCCAGGCCGGCGGTGCGCAGCCGCAGCACGTTGCCGGTGGCGAAGTCGGAGCCGGTGGCGTCCAGGGTGTCGACCATCAGCCGGTAGGCGTCCGGCGGGACCACGTCGTCGCTGTCGACGAAGGCCAGGTACTCGGTGCCGGGGGCGAGGTGGCGCACGCCGGTGTTGCGGGCCGCGCCGAGGCCCTGGTTCTCCTGCCGCACCAGCCGGAACCTGGGGTCGCGCGCGGCGTACCCCTCGGCCACGGTGGCGCTGGTGTCGGTCGAGCCGTCGTCGACCATGACGCACTCCAGGTCGGCGAACGTCTGGTCGGCGATCGAGTCCAGGCAGGCGGCGAGGTAGCGCTCGACGTTGTACACCGGGACGACGACGGAGAGACGGGGTGCCATCGGCTGCGCGCGCCTTTCGGGAAGGGCGCCCGAATCAGCTGGCGGAAAATGCCGCCGGGCGCGGACGCGCGCAGCATATCCGGGCCGAACTACCTTGCGGGAAACAGGGGGTGACGTGAAAGTAGCGGAATTCTCGGCTCCGAATGTCCGGCGGTCCGCGAGCGGCGGGAAAACGGCCCCGCGACGGGAGGGGGACTACCGAGCGCCGCTGCCCACCCCCGTGGGGCAACGGCGCCCGAGCATCCGGACACCGATCCTGCCGACCGGCTCCACGGTGTGTCAACTATCGTGGATTCTTTCGCGACGATCCGGTCCACCCGGCGTCCGGCCGCCACGGTTTCCGCACGATTCCGCCAACGATCGTGCAGAAGAGGACGGATGAGGGATACGCCCGGGGGTAAGGACCCTCTATGAT
Organism: Kitasatospora phosalacinea; assembly: GCF_000716545.1. GTDB lineage: Bacteria > Actinomycetota > Actinomycetes > Streptomycetales > Streptomycetaceae > Kitasatospora > Kitasatospora phosalacinea. The sequence goes on along the minus strand of NZ_JNWZ01000100.1, from coordinate 2,883 downwards.
CCGGCACATGCCCCAGGACACATCCCGCGCCGGAGCCCCGGACTTCGCCAGCCGCTTCCGGCGCCTGATAGCGGTGATCTACCCCAAGGACCTCGGCCGCCCCTGGCGGGACTCCGAAATCGCCGAAGGCACCGGCCTGAGCGGCACGTACATCGGCAACCTGCGCAAGGGGACGCAGAAACCGAGCCTGGAGAACGCCGTCCGGATCGCGAGGTTCTTCGGCGTCCCGCTCGACTACTTCTCCGATTCGGAGACCGCCCGCGCCGTGGAGCAGGACCTGCGCAAGATCGAGGCCCTGCGGGACGCCAGGGTCGAACGGATCGCGATGCGCGCGGCCGGGCTGCCGCCGGAGATGCAGGACGCCGCACTCACTATTGTGGAGCAGTTGCGGCGGGCCGTGGGCCTGACCGACGGGCAGCCGGACGAGGCCGGCCCGGAGACGTGACGGAGCGCCAGCAGGTGCCGCTGGGACACTGGCGGCTGCCGGAAGGGGTCGACGTGCGGGGTACGGGGAACGGACTGGGGCGGACCCGCCGGCGGATGCGGGCGGTGGCGCGCGAACTGCGCCTGCCACCACTGAGCACCGTCGAGGAGCTGTGCGCCGCGGTCTCCGCCCACCTGGACCGCCCGATCCGGATCGCCCCGCGCCGGATGCGGGTAGGCGAACCGTCCGGCTTCGTCGAACGGCTCCCCGCCGAGGACGTCGTCCACGTCGAGCAGGAGACCTCCGGACTGCACCGGGCGCACATCATCTGCCACGAACTGGCCCACCTGCTGTGCGGCCACCTGAGCGCCCCCGCCTCCCCCGACCAGGACGCCGGGAAGGTCGAACTGCCCACCATCGACCCGGAGATGGTCCGGCTGGTGCTCGGCCGCTCGCACTACGACGACGCCGCCGAGGAGGAGGCCGAAGTCCTCGGCGCCGAACTGATGCGCATCCTGGTGCTCGCACCCGGCGCCGGCACCACCTCGCAGCTCGCCCCCGCATTGGAGCACCGCAAGGGACAGCATGTCTGAACTGCCGTACAACGTCGCCTACTTGGGTATCGGCAGTGCCGCCTGGCTGGTCGCCGCGCTCAAGCTCAGGGCCTGGCGGCGCGACCCCTCCTTCGGACTGCTGGTGGTCGCCCTGGCCATCGCCTCCCCGTCCACCGCCTTCCTGCTCGCCTCCCCGCTGCTGTACCGGGCCATCGGGCACCTCACCGGCGTCGGCAACCTCGCCACCCTGTTCGTCTACCTCGGCATCGTCGGCTTCTCCGCCGCCGCCGTGGTCCTCGCCCTGGTCTGGACCCCGCCCGAGGAACGCGCCGACGACCGGATCTGGGCCCCGCTGGACGACCGGCTGCGGCAGCGGGTGCGCCACCGCACCGCCCTCTTCGCCGCCCTCGTCCCCGTGCTGGTCGCGCTCTTCCTGGCCGGCGGCCCGTACCGGCCGGAGACGCCCCTCACCTTCGACACCACCTTCGCCCCGCGCACCGCCACCGCCCTGTTCCTCGCCCTCTACCAGGGCCTGTTCGCCTACGCGCTGATCGACATCGGCCGGGTCTGCCTCGGCCACGCCGCCCGGCTCCCGCACGGCTGGCTGCGCCGCGGCATCCGGCTGATCGCCCTCGGCGCGCTCACCGCCTGCGGCTACGTGGTGTGCAAACTCGCCGCCATCGCCCTCGCGCACGCCGGAGTCGACGGCGCCGAATGGCTCAGCACCGCGCTCGGCCCGGCCTTCGCCACCCTCGGCGCGATCGGCATCACCTGCGGCTTCGCCGGCCCGGCCGGCGCCGCCTGGGCCGCCCGCCGCCGCGACTTCCGCGCCCTGCGCCCGCTCTGGGACCTCGTCTACCGGGCCGACCGCCGCCTCGCCCTGGAAGGCCCGCCCTCCCCCGCCTGGCGCGAACGCGTCGCCCTGCGCGACCTCGAATGGCGCACCACCCGGCGCGGCCTGGAGATCCGCGACGGCCAGCTGACCCTCCGCCCGTTCGTCGACCCCGCCGCCGTGCACGCCGCGCAGCGCCTGGCCGGCCGCGCCGCGCTCGCCCCCAGCCACCGGGACGCGCTGGTCGTCGCCACCGCGATGCGCTCCGCCGTCACCGCCCTGGCCGCCGGCGCGGTGCCCCGACCCCGCGAGGAGCAGCCCGCCCTGCCCGGCCTGGACACCGCCCCCGCCGAGGAGCGCGCCCACCTGGTCCTGGTCGCCGCCTACCTGCGCTCCCCGCTGCTGGAACGCGCCCTGGAACCGCTCGGATGAACCCCCCGCCACCACCGCGGGCGCGGGACGCGTTCGCCGAGCTCGTCCTGCACCGCCGCCCGCAACGCGCCCGAATCGGCCTCACGCTCGGCTTCGTCCGCACCTTCGCCGTCCCGGAGATCGCGGAAGTCCTGTCCGGCACCGGCAAGTTGGCCACCGCGCCGAAGGCCAGGGCGAAGGCCACCGGCGCCATGATGTTCGCCCTGATCGGCCACGGCGTCGACAGCCCCGCCGGCCGGGAGACCGTCGCCGCGCTCGCCGCGATGCACCGGATCCCCGGCGTGGACGAGGAGCTGATGCGCTACGTGCTGGCCTGCTTCACCGTCTGCCCGGTCGAGGCCGCCGCCGCCACCCCCGCCGAACGCGGGGCGGCCGCCGCCTTCGCCGCCGAACTCGCCGCGGCCCTCCGCCTGCCACCGCTGCCCGGGCCCGCCCTGGACGGGGCCGCCGCCTGGATGCGGGAGTTCGAAACCGCCAGGTTCGCCCCCAGCGAGGCCGGCCGGCGCCTCTGGGACGCCGTCGCCCCGATCTTCGCCGCCCGCCTCCCCGGCCCCCTCGCCCGCCACGCCCCCGCCTTCGCCGCCGCCCTCCTGGACGCCCCCCTCCGCGAAGCCTTCACCCTCCCCCGTCCGCCCCTCCCC
>NZ_JNWZ01000099.1 GCF_000716545.1 Kitasatospora phosalacinea | reverse complement strand
GGCACGCTGTTGAGTTCTCAAGGAACGGACACTTCCTTCGAGCCGCATCCCTGCGGACCCTCCGGGCGCTTCGTTCTTTCGTGTTCCCAGCTTATCAGAGGTTTTCCGCTCCGTTTTCCGGAGTTTCGTTCGATCCGATTCGCTTTCGCCTTTCGGCGCTCCCGAACTCTACCAGAGTTATTCGATCCGCTTTTCCATTCGAAATCCGAACGGACGCGCGACGAATCGCTCATTGAGGTTTGGGGGGTTCCGCCTCCCGGTCCCAGCCGGTTCAGGCGACTCGACCTACGTTAGGACACCGGGACGGACGAGTCAAACATGACGGGGCCGGATCTGGCTGGATCCGGCCCCTTTTCACCATATTCGCAGGTCAACGGCGTCCTGTTTCAGGCCACTTGGTGGCGCCTGGCAGTGTGCGGCGTTACGCGCCGGCGAGCTCGACGGCGGCGAGGTTGCGCTTGCCGCGGCGGAGGACGAGCCAGCGGCCGTGCAGGAGGTCGTCGGTGGTGGCGACGGCTTCCTCGTCGGTGACCTTGGCGTTGTTGAGGTAGGCGCCGCCTTCCTTGATGGTGCGGCGGGCGCCGGAGCGGCTCGGGGCCAGGCCGGATTCGACCAGCAGGTCGACGAGCTGGCCGAGTTCGGCGACCGTGGCCTTCGGGACCTCGGCGAGGGCCGCAGCGAGGGTGGCGGGTTCGAGGTCGGCGAGGTCGCCCTGGCCGAAGAGGGCCCTGGAGGCGGCGACGGCGCGCTCGTACTGGTCGGCGCCGTGGACGAGGGTGGTGAGCTCCTCGGCGAGGGCGCGCTGGGCGAGGCGGGCGGCGGGGCGTTCGGCGGTGTCGCGTTCGAGCTGCTCGATCTCCTCGCGGCTGCGGAAGGAGAAGATCCGCAGGAACTTGGCGACGTCGCGGTCGTCGGCGTTCAGCCAGAACTGGTAGAAGGCGTAGGGGGTGGTGAGTTCGGGGTCGAGCCAGACGGTGCCGGACTCGGTCTTGCCGAACTTGGTGCCGTCGGCCTTGGTGATCAGCGGGGTGGCGATGGCGTGCACGGAGCGGCCCTCGGCCTTGCGGATCAGGTCGGTGCCGGCGGTGAGGTTGCCCCACTGGTCGCTACCGCCGGTCTGCAGGGTGCAGTCGTAGCGGCGGTTCAGCTCCAGGAAGTCCATGCCCTGGAGGATCTGGTAGCTGAACTCGGTGTAGCTGATGCCCGCGTCGGAGTTGAGGCGGCGGGCCACCGCCTCCTTGGCGATCATGTTGTTGACGCGGAAGTACTTGCCGACGTCGCGCAGCAGGGTGATGGCCGACATGCCGGACGTCCAGTCCAGGTTGTTGACCATGCGGGCGGCGTACTCGCCCTCGAAGTCGAGGAAGCGCGCCACCTGACCGCGCAGGCGCTCGACCCAGCCGGCCACCGTCTCGGGGTCGTTGAGGACGCGCTCGGCGGTGGGCTTGGGGTCGCCGATCAGGCCGGTGGCGCCGCCGACCAGGCCGAGCGGGAGGTTTCCGGCCTGCTGGATGCGGCGCATGGTGAGGATCTGGACCAGGTTGCCGAGGTGCAGGCTGGGGGCGGTCGGGTCGAAGCCGCAATAGAACGTGACCGGGCCGTCCGCGAACGCCTTGCGCAGTGCGTCCTCGTCAGTGGACAGGGCGATCAGCCCGCGCCACTGCAGCTCGTCGACGATGTCGGTCACGGTCCCGCGTCTCCTTCGGTCGGGGGTCCGGCGCGGTGGGCCCGGGACGGGCGGTGCGCCTGGACGGTTCCAGCGGGGTAGAGCCTACGCGCTCGGGATGCGGGGGCTTCGGCGCAGGTCGGTGGGCGGGGGTGGAAATTCCGTTGTTCGGCGGGGTGCGGGCGTTCACAGTGGTGCCACCGCCGTGCGGCGGCGCGAGCACCGGAGGTGGCCCGTTATGCGCAACACCCTTGTCCTGAACGCGAGCTACGAACCGCTGAGCACGGTGCCGCTGCGCCGTGCCGTGGTGCTTGTCCTGCAGGACAAGGCGGTGGTCGAGCAGGCGCACCCGCTGCGGGTGGTGCGCGGGTCGGGGGTGCAGCTCCCGGTGCCGCGGGTGATCAGGCTGACCAGGTACGTGCGGGTGCCGTTCCGACAACGGGCGCCGTGGTCGCGGCGGGGGGTGCTGGCGCGGGACCAGCACGTGTGCGCCTACTGCGGGCGGCGGGGCACCACGGTGGACCACCTGGCGCCCAAGTCGCGCGGTGGGGCGGACAGTTGGCTGAACACGGTGGCGGCCTGCGCGGAGTGCAACCAGCGCAAGGCGGACCGGACGCCGGAGCAGGCCGGGATGCGGCTGCTGCGGCGGCCGTTCGAGCCGACACCGGAGGCGACGTTGATGCTCGCGCTCGGGCTGCGGGCGGGTGAGCTGGGCGAGCTGGCGGCCTGGCTGCCGGAGCGGCCGGAGAGCCTGCGGGCGGCCACGAGCGCGTGAGGGGCCGACGGGCCCGACCTGGTCAGGGGACAGGTCGGGCCCGTCGTCGTGCGGGCGGGGCGGGCGGGCCGCGCGGGGCGGGTCAGCCCTTGCTGGTGAAGGCGGTGGCGGCGCTGTAGTTGGAGGCGTGCTCGGGGACGGCCACCAGGTGCCCGGAGGCGGTGTGCACCCGGCCGGCCGAGAGCAGCGAGCCGGTGCCCTGCGGGAAGGCCCCGCCCTGGGTCTCCTGGCCGCCGGAGAGCGCGAAGCGGCTGAGGTGGGCGGGCTGGTCGGCGCGTTCGTCGACGGAGACCACCAGGCCGCCGGCGTCCACCCCGGCCGGGTGGGCCTTGCCCTTCTCGGTGATGGGGGTGCGCCACTGCGGCTTGCCGGTGGCGAGGTCGTACGCGGTGATCGAGGTGGGGCTGCCGCCGCCCTCGGGGACGACGGCGGCGAACATGCTGGTGCCCTGGAAGTACACGCCGGGGACGGCGGCGAAGCTGCCGCTGTCCACGTCCAGCCGGCCGCCGCCCTCGACCGCGGTCCGGATCTCCACCCCCGGGTCGCCCTCGGCGCCCCAGGCGAACACCCGCTCGTCCTCGGGCTTCGCGCCGGTGGTGAGGACCACGGCGGGCTCGGCGGAGAGCACGGTGACGGTGGCGGGCTGGTTGTTCAGGCCGCGCCAGTACTTGACCTTGCCGTCGGAGACGTTGAGCGCGACGGCCTGGTCGCCGGGCGTGGAGTCGGCGCAGTGGCTGTGCAGCAGCACCACGGAGGCGCCGGCGCTGCCGGACAGCCGGCAGAACTTGCCCTGGCCGCCGTACTGCCAGGACTCGGCGCCGTCGGCGGCGGCCCAGGCGTAGGCCTTGTCCTCGCCGACCGCGACGACCTTGTCCTCGGTGACGGAGACGTGGGCGGCGTAGCTGTCCTTGGTGTCGGAGAGCGTCTTCGTCCAGACCGCCTGGCCGGACTTGGTGTCGACGGCGGCGACGGTGCTGCACGGGCTCTTCGGGTCGGCGGAGCGGCGGTAGGCGACCGCGCCGAGGCCGGAGCCGTTGACGGACGGGGAGAGGCCGCAGGGGACGGCGCCGTCGGCGGGGGCCTTGAGCGTCCAGCCGGGCTTGCCGTCGGCGAGGCCGTAGGCGTGCACGCCGGTGCCGTCGGCGCGGACCACCGTGTCGGCCAGCAGCCAGCTGCCGACCAGGGTGTCGTCGGTGCCCTGGGCGCCGGCGGTGCCGGGGTCGGCGGTCACCGTCCATGCCTTGGTGTGGGCGACGGCGATGTTCTGCGAACCGCCGGGGGCGGCCTTGGCGGCGGGCTCGTCCTCGTCCTCGTCGGAGACCGCGAGCACGGCCGCGGTGACCAGTACGGCGAGCGCCGCGACGCCCGCGCCGACCCGGACGGCCAAGCCGCGGCGGCTGGGGGCGCCCTCGCCGGCGAGCACCGCGGCGCGGGCCTTGGCGGCGAAGCCGCGCGGGGCGGGGCGTTCCCGGCCCGGGGCGCCGGTACCGGACGGGCCGGCGGCGGTGACTGACACACCGTCGGCTCCGGGGGCGAACGGGTCCTCGGCGCTGGTCTGCGGGTAGTCGGTGACGGGCGCGGCGGCGGGCTCGGCGGCCGCCGGGTAGGGCGCGGCCCCCGGCTGCCGGGGCGGGTCGAACGGGCTCTGGCCGGGCTCGGCGCCCGGGTGGGACTGCTGCCGGCCGGACTGGTCCTGGTAGCCGGTCTGCTGCTGGGGGTAGCCGTAACCCTGCTGCGGGTCGGCGTACGCCTGCTGCTGGTCGGTGTAGACCTGCTGGTCCGGGTAGCCGTAGCCCTGTTGCTGCTGCGGGAAGGGCTGTTGGCCGTACGCCTGCTGCTGGTCCGGGTAGCCGTACGCCTGCTGCTGGTCCGGGTAACCGTAGCCCTGCTGTTGCTGCGGGAGGGGCTGCTGGTCGTACGCCTGCTGCTCCGGGTAGCCCTGCGGCTGGGGGTACCAGGGCTGCTGCTGGTCGTACCCGGGGGTCGTGGGAGGTTCCTGAGCCATGCGTTCCGTCCGTCCCGACTGCGGTCTGGCAAGCAGCCAGCATCTCATGGCGCGGGAACGGGTTTTGCCCGGCCTTTGCCCGACGTTCGGGGCCGGGCGGGGGCGGGACGGGCGGGCGCGGGGGCGGCCGGGTCAGGCCGCGTCGTCGAGGGCGCGGTCGATCAGGTGGGCGAGCGTGATGTCGAGGCTGGTCAGGCCGTGCTCGCTGTGGGTGGTGAGGAGGAAGGTGAGGGTCCGCCAGCGGATGTCGATGTCGGGGTGGTGGTCGAGCGCCTCGGCCTGTTCGGCGACCGCGTCGACGACCTCGATGGCGGTGGGGAAGCTCGCGGTCTCGGCGGTGCGGGTGATCGCTTCGCCGGTGCGGGTCCACTGCGGGAGGTCGGCGAGTGCGTTGGCGATCTGTTCCTCGCTGAGGCGGGTGCGGCTCATGGCGGTCTCCGTCCGGTTCCGGGTCTCAGGGCCGAGCCTACGTCGCCGGGGTGCCCGGGGTCAGGAGAGCAGCAGCTTGGTGACGGCGACGAGGCCGACCACCACGATCAGGGCGCGCAGCGCGAGCGGCGGGAGCCGGCGGCCGACCTTGGCGCCGAACACGCCGCCGAGGGTGGCGCCGACGGCGATCAGCAGGGCGGCGGTCCAGTCGATGGTGGAGGTGAAGACGAAGAAGACCGCGGCGACGCCGTTGACGATCAGCGCGAGGACGTTCTTGATGCCGTTGATCGTCTGCAGGCCCTCGGGGAGCAGCATGCCCATCAGGGCGAGCAGCAGGACGCCCTGGGCGGCTCCGAAGTAGCCGCCGTAGACGCCGGTGAGCCCGATGCAGAGCAGCAGCGGCCAGCCGCCGTCGGTGGCGGGGGGCAGGGTGCCGGCGGCGCGGCGGGCGGCCATCGCCCGGGCGACCCGGGGTTGCAGGACGACCAGCACGAGGGCGGTGAGGATCAGGACGGGGACGATGGCGTCGAAGGCGCTGTTGGGCAGGACGATCAGCAGGGCGGCGCCGGTGAGTCCGCCGATCAGCGAGGCGGTGCCGTAGCGGATCAGGCGGTGGCGCTGCCCGGCGAGTTCGGCGCGGTAGCCGATGGCTCCGGCCAGGGAGCCGGGGGCCAGGCCGAGCGCGTTGGAGACGTTGGCGGTGACGGGGGGCAGGCCGACGGCGAGCAGGACGGGGAAGGTGATCAGGGTGCCGGAGCCGACGATGGTGTTGATGGTGCCGGCGGCGACGCCGGCCAGCAGGACGGCGGTCATCTCCCACAGCGTCATTGGCTTCCCCCTCGTTGGCTGCTGTCATGCGCCGGTCGATCATGCCGGAGCGGCGCGCGGCTTGGCGAGGGGTGGTCCGCCATCCGGAACGGGACCGGGCCCCGGTCGACGCGGGGTCGGCCGGGGCCCGGGCGGGACGGGCGGGGGTTACTCGTCGATCTTGGGGTACTGGCGGGTGGGCTCGACCCGGGGGCGGGCGGTCTTGTTCTCGGTGTCCACCGGGCGGGGGGCGGTGGCCGGGTCGACCGGGACGCGGGCGGCGGGCGGGGTCACGGCGGGGGCCGCGGGGGCGCCGCCGCCGGTGACGCCCTGGAAGGCGCCGCCGAGGCCCTTGAGCGCGTCGCCGACCTCGCTGGGGATGATCCACAGCTTGTTGGCGTCGCCCTTGGCGAGCTCGGGCAGGGTCTGCAGGTACTGGTAGGCGAGCAGCTTCTGGTCGGCGTCGCCCTCGTGGATGGCCTCGAAGACGGTGCGGATCGCGGCGGCCTCGCCGTCGGCCTTCAGGACGGCGGCCTGCGCCTCGCCCTCGGCCTGGAGCACGGCGGCCTGCTTCTCGCCCTCGGCGCGCAGGATCTGGGCCTGCCGGGCGCCCTCGGCGGTGAGGATCGCGGCGCGCTTGTCGCGGTCGGCGCGCATCTGCTTCTCCATCGAGTCCTGGATGGAGGTCGGCGGCTCGATCGCCTTCAGCTCGACCCGGTTGACCCGGATGCCCCAGCGGCCGGTGGCCTCGTCCAGGACGCCGCGCAGGCCCGCGTTGATGACCTCGCGGGAGGTCAGGGTGGATTCGAGGTCCATCGAGCCGATGATGTTGCGCAGGGTGGTGACGGTGAGCTGCTCGATGGCCTGGATGTAGCTGGCCACCTCGTAGGTCGCGGCGCGCGGGTCGGTCACCTGGTAGTAGATGACGGTGTCGATGTTGACGACCAGGTTGTCCGAGGTGATGACCGGCTGCGGCGGGAACGGGACGACCTGCTCGCGCAGGTCGATCCGGTTGCGGATGGTGTCGATGAACGGCACCACGATGTTCAGGCCGGCGCTGAGGGTGCGGGTGTAGCGGCCGAAGCGCTCCACGATCGCCGCGCTGGCCTGCGGGATCACCTGGATCGTCTTGATCAGGGCGATGAAGGCCACCACGACCAGGACGATCAAGACGATGAGGACGGGTTCCAACGCTTCTCCCCTAGACGACCAGGGCGGTCGCGCCCTGGATTTCGACGACGTCGACCTGCTGCCCGGGCTCGAAGACCGAGCCCGGGTGGAGCGCGCGGGCCGACCAGATCTCGCCGTTCAGCTTGATCCGTCCGCCCTCTCCCCCGTCGACTGTTTCCTGTACCACCGCGGTGGCGCCGGTCAGCGCCTCCACGCCCGTGCGGTACCCCGGGCCCTTCTTGAGCTGGCGGTAGGCGATCGGGCGCACGAACACCAGCAGCGCGGCCGACACCCCGACGAACACCAGGAACTGCGGGACCGTGCCACCGCCCAGGCCCGCCGTCAGCGCGGCGGCGCCGGCGCCGACCGCGAACATGGCGAACTCCGGCATCGCGGTGACCACCAGCGGTATGCCCAGCGCGACGGCGAGCAGCAGCCACCAGATCCAGCTGTCCACGGGCCCCATCCTAGGGAAGTCGAGTCTTTCCCCGCCTAGCTTCCCGCAGGTGGGGCGGCGGAAACCGGCCGCCTGTACGACCGGTTCCCGGCGTTCGCCCGGAGGACGCGATTCAGCCGAGCGGGAGGCCCTGCGCGGTCCAGCGGTCGCCGCGCTGCTCCAGGGTCAGCGGCAGGCCGAAGCAGTGCGAGAGGTTGCGGGCGGTGAGGGTGGCCTCGATCGGACCGGCCGTCATCACCTTGCCCTGGCGGATCATCAGCACGTGGGTCATGCCGGGCACGATCTCCTCCACGTGGTGGGTGACCATCACCATGGACGGCGCGTACTCGTCCCGGGCGAGCGCGGCGAGGCGGCGGATCAGGTCCTCGCGGCCGCCGAGGTCGAGGCCGGCGGCGGGCTCGTCGAGCAGCAGCAGTTCGGGGTCGGTCATCAGGGCGCGGGCGATCAGGGTGCGCTTGCGCTCGCCCTCGGAGAGGGTGCCGAACTTGCGGGTGGTGAAACCGGCCATGCCGAGGCGGTCGAGCAGCGCGAGGGCGCGGGCCTCGTCCGGCTCCTCGTAGGTCTCCTTGCCGTGCACGGTCTGCCCGTACGCGGCGGTCAGCACGGTCTCCAGCACGGTCTGGCCGGTCGGGAGCTTCTCGTACATCGCGGCGCTGGCCAGACCGATCCGGGCGCGCTGCTCGAACACGTCGACCTGGTCGAGCTTCTCGCCCAGCACGGCGGCCTCGCCGGAGCTCGGGAACAGGTAGGCACCGGCGATCTGGAGCAGTGTGGTCTTGCCCGCGCCGTTCGGGCCGAGCACCACCCAGCGCTCGCCCTCCTTGACCGTCCAGGACACGTGATCGACGAGTGCGCGCCCCTCCCGGACCACGGAAACGTCCACCAGCTCCAGCACGTCGCTCATGCCTACGCCTTCCCCAAATGCAAGAATCCGGCCGTCCGTGGGACCTGGGCGTGCGGTCCTCGGGGTGCGGTCCACCATGTGTCAGGGCAAACCTACGCCACCCGCCCGGCACGCTTGTCCGTAGGCTGGTCCGATGCTCGTCACTCCTGCCGACAATCCGTACCAAGAACCCCGTTCGGGGCGGCTCACCGCCTGGGGCAACGCGCTGCTGGCGGGCGCCGCCTCGCCGGACGACGCGGCCGCCGCCGTCCAGGGCGCGGACGACGCCCACCGGGTGACCGGCCTGCCCGGGGAGGCGCCCGACTCGCTGCACGGCCTGACCTGGGCGCTGGGGCGGCTGCGCTCGCTGGGCGCGAAGGGCCTGCGGCTGGCCCTGCCGGTGGCCGGGCACCCGCTCGGGCTGACCGGGCCGCCCGCCTTCAACTCGCTGGCGCTGGGCGCCGGCGAGGCCGTCCTGGCGGTCGGCGTCCCGTACGGGCTGGTGCCGGAGGCCGAGGTGTACGGGCCGCAGGGCGACCAGGGCGTGCGGGTGCTGTGGCAGTGCCTGCCGGTGAACGACGCGCCGCCGGCCGACGTGCCCTCGCTGGACGAGGCCGAGCGGGAGCTGGCGGACGGGCTGCGGCAGGCCACCGCGGCGCTGGTCCGCCTGGACGTGGCGGGGGCCGGGCCGGAGTCGCTGCGGGCGCTGGAGTCCTTCCGCCGGCAGGGCCACCGCGAGCTGCTGGCGCCCGGCTACCCGCAGCGCGCGGTGCGGGTGCTGGAGTCGGCCCGGCAGGTGTCGGCGCTGCTGCACATCGCCTCGGGCGGGCACGGGGCGGCGGTCTCCGCCTCCGAGATGGCCGCCCGGCGGGAGGTGCTGGCCCCGCTGGACCGCACCGCCCGGCGGGCCCAGGTCGCGGCGTACAACGCGGCGGTGGACGAGCGGCGTTAGGGCCCGTCCGGCCTCGGGGCCGCGTCAGGACTGGTTGCGGACCGCCCACAGCGCGGCCTGGGTGCGGTCCGCGACGTCCAGCTTCATCAGGATGTTCGAGACGTGCGTCTTGACCGTCTTCTCCGAGAGGTGCAGGGCGCGGGCGATCTCCCGGTTGGAGCGGCCGTCGGCGATGTGCGAGAGCACCTCGCGCTCGCGGTCGGTGAGGGTGCCGCCGCGGCCCTGCGGCGGGGCCGGGACGTCCTCGGCGAGCAGCGCGGCGGCCAGTTCGGGCTGGAGCAGGACGTGCCCGGCGTGCACCGAGCGGATCGCACCGGCCAGCGCCTCCGGGTCGACGTCCTTGTACACGTAGCCGGCCGCGCCGGCCCGCAGCGCCGGGACGACGGTGCGGTGCTCGGTGAAGCTGGTGACGATCAGCACCCGGGCGGCGCTGCCGCGTTCGCGCAGCAGGCGCAGCGCCTCGATGCCGTCCACCCTGGGCATCTTGAGGTCCATCAGGACCACGTCGGGGGCGAGTTCGGCGGTCCGTTCGACGGCCTCCGCGCCGTCCGCGGCCTCGCCGACCACCTCGATGTCGTCCTGCACCTCCAGGAAGGTGCGCAGGCCGCGCCGGACCACCTGGTGGTCGTCCACCAGCAGCACGCGGATCGGTGACGCGGTGTCAGGCACCGGGGACCTCCATCTCGACCAGGGTGCCCCGGCCCGGGGCGGACTCCAGGGACAGCCGGCCGCCGACCGCGGCGGCCCGGTCGCGCATCGACACCAGCCCGAGGTGCCGGCCGGCCCGGCGCACCGACTCCGGGTCGAAGCCGCGGCCGTCGTCGCGGACGGTCAGCCGGGCGCCGCGGTCGGCGGTGCCGGTGAGGGTGACCGCGACGGTGCCGGCCCCGGCGTGCCGCAGCGCGTTGTGCAGCGCCTCCTGGGCGACCCGCAGCAGGGCCGACTCCTGGGTGGCGGGCAGCGCGCGGACGCCGGTGGCGGTGAAGGCGACCTTGGCGCTGTGCGCCCGGTCCAGCACCTGCACCTGGGAGGCGAGGGTGGCCACCAGTCCGTCCTCCTCCAGCGCGGCGGGGCGCAGTTCGACCACCACGGCGCGCAGTTCGTCGGCCGCCTCGGCGGCGAGCCGGGCCACCTCGGCCAGGTTCTCGCGGGCCCGGGCCGGGTCCCGGTCGACCAGCGTGGCGGCGGCGCGGGCGGTCAGGCGCAGTGAGAACAGCTTCTGCGAGACGGCGTCGTGCAGGTCGTGGGCGATCCGGGCGCGCTCGCCGGACAGGGTCAGTTCGCGGCTGCGCTCGTAGAGCCGGGCGTTGCCGAGGGCGAGGGCGGCGTGCGCGACCAGGATCCGCAGCAGTTCCTCGTCCTGCTCGGTGAAGCCGCCGGGCTTGTTGGCCAGGAACAGCGCGCCGGCGATCTCGTCCTCGTCCATGATCGGCATCCCGAGGAAGTCGGTCATGTCCGGGTGGGCGTCGGGCCAGCCGCCGAACGCGGGGGCGGTGCGGACGTCCTTCAGCCGGGTCGGTTCGCGGTCGTGCAGCATCGAGGCCAGGACGCCGTGCTGGCGCGGCAGCGGGCCGATCGCCCGCCACTGCTCGTCGCTCACGCCGTCCACCACGAACTGCGCGAAGCCGCCGTGGTCGTCCGGCAGGCCGAGCGCGGCGTACTCGGCGCCCAGCAGCGACCGGGCGGAGGCGGTGATCCGGCGCAGCACCTCCCGGACCTCCAGTGGCCGGGACATCGCCAGCACCGCCGCGCTGACCGCCTCGATCGCCTGCAGCGACGGATCGCACCGGGGACTGTCCATGCGCCCACGCTACCCCCGTGATCACGGGCCCCACCTCGGGCGCGAGACCTAGGGCGGGAGGCCCGGGAGCGCGTGTCCGGGGGCCCGGGGGGTCGCGGTCCGGGGCCCCGGAAAAGGCGAAGGGCCCCCGGAGGGGCCCTTCGAGCGGCGGGTCAGCCGTTCTGCATGACCTCGGGTTCGTGGCGCTTCTGGAAGCGCTGGATCGCGAAGGCCAGCCCGACCGAGATGACGATCATGACGGCCCAGTTGAGGAACATGATGCCCGCGGAGTGGTCCCAGAGGGAGTCGACCGGCGCGGTCTCCGGCGGCTTGGCGATCACCACCGGGGAGATGTGCGCCAGGTCGAGGGTGTTGCCGCTGGCGGCGACGCCCCAGCGGGCGGGCATCAGCCAGCCGAGCTGCTCCAGGCCGGGCTTGTCGAAGAGCTGGAAGATCGCACCGGTGAAGACCATCTGGACGATGGCGAACATGACCAGTAGGGGCATGGTCTTCTCGGCGGTCTTGACCAGCGAGGAGATGGCCAGGCCGACCATCATGGAGGTGAAGCTGAGCAGGATCACGCCGATGGACATCTCGACGGCCGGCAGGTGCTTGAGGATCAGGCCCTCGGTGGGGAGCTTGCGCACCTTGAAGGCGATGGCGGAGATGATGCCGCCCTGCAGGAAGCTGATCGCGCCGAGCACGATGAACTTCGAGGTCAGGTAGGCGGACCGGGACAGGCCGGTGGCCCGTTCCCGTTCGTAGATCGCGCGTTCCTTGATCAGCTCGCGGACCGAGTTCGCCGAGCCGGACAGGCAGGCGGAGAACGCGACGACCATCAGGATCAGCCGGGCGACGTCGTTGCGGCCGGAGGTGGTGGCGCAGGCGGCCAGGCCGCACTTGTCCGGGATGACGGCGGAGACCGCGCCGAGGACCAGTGGCAGCAGCAGGGACAGCGCGATGAAGCCCTTGTCGGAGGCGATCACCGACAGGTAGCGGCGGATCAGCGTCCACAGCTGGGAGCCCCAGCTCTGCGGCTTGGGCGGGCGCAGCTGGGTGAGCGCGTTGGGCTGGTGCGCCTGGGAGGCCGCGGCGTCCACGTTGGCCGAGTACTGCCGGTGGTGGACGGAGTTGCGGTAGCGGCCGGCCCAGTCGTGGTCGGGGTAGTTCTCGAAGGCCTGGAAGACGTCGGCCCAGGTCTCGTAGCCGAAGAAGTGCAGCGCCTCGCCGGGCGGGCCGAAGTAGGCCACCGAACCGCCGGGGGCCATCACCAGGAGCCGGTCGCAGAGCGCGAGTTCGGCGACCGAGTGGGTGACGACCAGGACGGTGCGGCCGTCGTCGGCGAGGCCGCGCAGGGTCTGCATGACCTCGCGGTCCATGCCCGGGTCGAGGCCGGAGGTGGGCTCGTCCAGGAAGATCAGCGAGGGCTTGGTGAGCAGCTCCAGCGCGACCGAGACGCGCTTCTGCTGGCCGCCGGAGAGCGCGGTGATCCGGTTATCGGCGCGCTTGTCCAGGCGCAGTTCGTACAGCACCTCGTCGATCCGGCGCTCGCGCTCGGCGGCCTCGGTGTCGCCGGGGAAGCGCAGCCGGGCGGCGTACTTGAGGGCGGTGCGGACGGTGAGTTCCTTGTGCAGGATCTCGGACTGCGGGACGAGGCCGATCCGGGAGCGCAGTTCGGCGAACTGGCGGTACAGGTTGCGGCCGTCGTACAGCACGTCGCCGCGGTCGGCGGGGCGGTAGCCGGTGAGGGCGCGCAGCAGGGTGGACTTGCCGGAGCCGGACGGGCCGATCACCGCGACCAGGGACTTCTCCGGGACGGAGAAGCTGACGTCGTCGAGCAGGACCTTCTTGCCGCCCTTGAAGTCGACCTCGACGGTCAGGTGGTGGGCGGAGAAGGAGACGGCGCCGTTGTCGACGAACTCCTGGAGCTGGTCGCCGACCAGCACGAAGGAGGAGTGGCCGACGGTGAGCCGGTCCTGCGGGCCCATCAGCTGGCGGCGGGTCGGCTGGCCGTTGAGGAAGATCCCGTTGTGGCTGCCGAGGTCGACGATCTCCCAGCGGCCGTCCGGGAGCTGGCGCAGTTCGGCGTGGTGGCGGGAGACCTGGAGGTCGGACACCACGATGTCGTTGTCGAGCGCGCGGCCGATCCGGATGGTGCGTCCGCCGGCCAGGCTGCGGATCATCGTCGGGTTGCCGAGCCCGCCGACCGGCACCGGGGCGTGCTGCTGCGCCGGGGCGGCGTGCTGCTGGGCCGGCGGCTGGAACTGCTGCTGGACGGGCGGCTGGAACTGCTGCGGCGGCACGGGCTGCTGGTGCGCGGGAGGCTGCTGCGCGGGCGGCTGGAACTGCTGCGGCACCGGGGCGGCGGCCTGCTGCTGGGGGAAGCCGGGGCGCGGGGTGGGAGCGTCCCAGCCCTGCGGGATCGGCTGCTCGACCGGCGGCGGCCGGTGCCCCTGCGGCGCGGCGGCCGGGCCGGGGCCGAACTGCGGCTGCTGGAACGGGGCCTGGGCCTGCTGCGGGCCGGGGGCCCGGCTGGTGGCGGCCTCGTGGATGCCACCGCCCGGCTGGACGGGGGCGGCGGCCGGCGCCGTGAAGGCGAGCCGGGGCCCGTTCTGGCCGTTGCCGAGGTGCACGACGGTGCCGGGGTGGACCGCGGTCTGGGCGACCCGGGCCCCGGCGACGAAGGTGCCGTTGGTGGAGCCGTGGTCGGCGAGCTGCCAGCCGGCGCCGTCGAAGCTCAGGCTGGCGTGCCGCCAGGAGACCCTGGCGTCCTCGAACGGGAAGTCCGAGGCCGGATCGCGGCCGATGGTGTAGGCGCGGCCGGGTTCCAGGACCCTCTGCCGGCCGTCGATTTCAAGTACGAGTTGCGGCAACTCTCCGCCCGCCCCGCTCTCCGGTCCCCCAGGATGTTGCATCTGACAGGGGGGATCATTCCAGTCCGCGCGGTGTACCCGGAAGTCGGGCCGCTGTTCTGTGACCCCCCGGCGACCGGGCGGGGACCCCGGCGGGACGTTCCGGCGGGCGTCCCACCTCGCGGACGCCCGCGATCGGGGCGGGACCCGGCCCGGTAGCGTGGGGGGCACCATGAACGCTTCCGCTCAGGCCGCCCAGGCCCTTTCCGCCGCCCCGCCCGTGAGCACCGACGCCGAGCGCACGCTGCTGGTCAAGGTGTTCGGCAGGGACCGCCCCGGGATCACCGCGGGCCTGTTCGACCGGCTGGCCGGCTTCGACGTCGAGGTGATCGACATCGAGCAGGTGGTCACCCGTGGCCGGATAACGCTGTGCGCGCTGGTCACTCCGCCGCCCGCGCCGGGCGCGGAGGGCGCGCTGCGGGTGACGGTGCACCGCTGGGCCGAGGAGCACAAGCTCCAGGCCGAGATCATCTCCGGCACCGGCGACAACCGTTCGCGCGGCGAGGGCCGTTCGCACGTGACGGTGCTCGGCCACCCGCTGACGGCGGCCGCGGTGGCGGCGCTGTCGTCCCGGGTGTCGGAGGCCGGCGGCAACATCGACCGGGTCTTCCGGCTGGCCAAGTACCCGGTGACGGCCGTGGAGCTGACCATCTCCGGGGTGCCCACCGAGGAGCTGCGCACGGTGCTGGCGGCGGAGGCCGCGGCCCAGCGGGTGGACATCGCGGTGGTCCGGTCGGGCCTGCACCGGCGGGCCAAGCGCCTGATCGTGATGGACGTGGACTCCACCCTGATCCAGGACGAGGTGATCGAGCTGTTCGCGGCCCACGCGGGCTGCGAGGAGCAGGTCGCCGCGGTGACCGAGCAGGCGATGCGCGGCGAGCTGGACTTCGCCGAGTCGCTGCGCGCCCGGGTGGCGCTGCTGGCCGGGCTGGACGCCGCGGTCACCGAGAAGGTCCGCGCCGAGGTCCGGCTGACCCCGGGCGCCCGGACGCTGATCCGCACCCTGAAGCGGCTCGGCTACCAGGTGGCGATCGTCTCCGGCGGCTTCACCCAGGTCACCGACCACCTGGTGGAGCGCCTGGGCCTGGACTTCGCGGCCGCCAACACGCTGGAGGTCGAGAACGGGAAGTTCACCGGCCGGGTGACCGGCGAGATCGTCGACCGGGCGGGCAAGGCCCGCTGGCTGGCCCGCTTCGCCGAGCGGGCGGGGGTGCCGCTGGAGCAGACGGTGGCGATCGGCGACGGCGCCAACGACCTCGACATGCTGAACGCGGCCGGCCTGGGCGTCGCGTTCAACGCCAAGCCGGTGGTCCGCGAGCAGGCCGACACCGCCGTGAACGTGCCGTTCCTGGACACCGTGCTGTACCTGCTCGGGGTGACCCGCGAGGAGGTCGAGGCCGCCGACCAGCTGGACGGCGCGCCCACCGGCGACTGACCCGGCGGGACGGCGGAGGGGCGGGACCCGCGGGTCCCGCCCCTCCGCCGTCCCGGCGCCGCTCAGTCCTGCGGCATGAAGTACGAGTCGAGCCGGGCCACGCCGGGCTCGACCAGCTTCCACGGGCCCGCGAAGCTGAGCACCGCCACCGCGGCGGGCGGGAAGCCGTTCAGCCGCAGCCGGTTGAGCGCCTCGGTGTCGCCCTCGTCGCCGGCCAGCACCTGGGTGAGGCCGAGCACGCCCGGGTTGTGGCCGACCAGCAGCAGGTCGGCGTGGTCCTCGGGGGTCTCCTGGATGACCTCGATCAGCCGGCCCGGCTGGGCCTCGTACACCCGGTCCTCGTAGACCGTCCTGCGGGCCCGCTTGGGCAGCTCGTGGGCGACCAGTTTCCAGGTCTCCCTGGTGCGCAGCGCGGTGGAGCACAGCACGTGGTCGGGGTTGACCCCGGAGTCCGCCAGCCAGCGGCCCGCGTCGGTGGCCTGGCCGCGGCCGCGGTCGGCGAGCGGGCGGTCGTGGTCGCTGACCTGGTTGGGCCAGTCGGCCCGGGCGTGGCGGAGGACGATGATCCTACGGGGGGTGTCGGCGCTCATACCCCTAGAGCTTCGCAGAAAACCGCCGCCGGGTCGCGTGCTCGGGGACGCTGCCACCCCTGCGGGCGGCGGCTTCCCCGAACGGCGCGGGCGAGCGGGTCAGCCCATCGCGTTCGCGAAGGTGGCGACGACCGCGATGACCACCACGATGGCGGCGATCAGGCCGAGCATCTGCAGCAGCTTCTTCTGCCCGCCCTGCGGGTGGGGATCCAGTACCGGCATGCCGTCGAGCCTAACGGACGGCCTCGTCCTCGATGTGCCTGGCCCGGGCCGCCCGCAGGCCGACCAGCATCTGCGGCACCAGCAGCAGCGCCAGCAGGCCCAGCGGCAGGTACCAGCCGCCGGTGCTCTGGTAGAGCGCGCCCATCAGGATCGGGCCCGGGATGGAGATCAGGTAGCCCAGGCTCTGCGCGAACGCCGACAGCTGGGCCACCCCGCCCGGGGTGCGGGCGCGCAGGCCGAGCATGGTCAGCGCCAGCGGGAACGCGCACATCGACAGGCCGACCAGGACCGCCCACAGCCACGGCACCGTACCGGCCGCGAGCATCAGCCCGAGGAAGCCGGCGATCCCGCACAGGCCGAGCACCACCACGTACAGCCGCTGGTCGCCGCGCCGGGCCGCCAGGTTGGGCAGCAGGAAGGAGACCGGCACGCTGACCGCCATCACCACGGCCAGCAGCACGCCGGCCGCGGACTCCGACACCCCGGCGTCGTGGTAGATCTTCGGCAGCCAACCCATCGCGCCGTACGCGCTGGTCGACTGGAGGCCGAAGAACGCGGCCAGCGCCCACGCGGTGCGGCTGCGCAGGATCGGCAGCTTCACCTGGACGGGTGCCGGGGCCGCCGGGGCGCCGGACCTCTCCCGACGCAGGAACAGCACCACCAGCCAGAGCGCCAGCGCGGCCACCGCGAGCAGGCCCCAGACGCCCAGGCCGAGCCGCCAGCTGCCGCCCATCGCGTCCGTCAGCGGGACGGTGGTGGCGGCGGCCAGCGAGGTGCCCACCGACAGCGCCATCGAGTACAGGCCGATCATCGGCGCGACCCGGTCCGGGAAGTACCGCTTGATCACCACCGGCAGCAGCACGTTGGCCAGCGCCACGCCGGCCAGCGCCACCGCGGTCAGCAGCAGGAACACCGCGGCGGAGCCGGTGAACGAGCGGGCCAGCACGCCCGCCGCGATCGCCGCCATGGCGGCCGCCACCACCGCGATCGGGCCCGTCCGGCGGGCCAGGCCCGGCGCGCAGACGCCCAGCACCGCGAAGCACAGCGGGGGCACCGCGGCCAGCAGCCCGGCCGTGGTGGCGCTCATCCCCAGGCCCTCGCGGACCGGGTCGAGCAGCGCGCCGAGGCTGGTCACCACGGGGCGCAGGTTCACCGCGGCGGCGGCCACCGCGACGGCCAGCAGGACGGCGGCGGCGTCGCGGGCGGGGGCGGTGGCGGCCGCGGCCGCGGCGGGGGTGACG
>NZ_JNWZ01000098.1 GCF_000716545.1 Kitasatospora phosalacinea | reverse complement strand
CGCCATGTCCCGCCCCGCTGCACCCCCCCCCCGCCCTCCGGGGTCCGCCCGCCCCACCGTCCTCCGCCTGTTCGCGGCCGGAGCCCTGGCCGCCGGTGCGCTGCTGCCGCTGCACAGCGCGGCCGCCGACACCACCGCCGCGCCCGCGTTCAACTACGGCGAGGCGCTGCAGAAGTCGCTGCTCTTCTACGAGGCCCAGCAGTCCGGCAAGCTGCCCGCCACCAACCGGGTGAGCTGGCGCGGCGACTCCGCGCTGGACGACGGCAAGGACGTCGGGCTGGACCTCACCGGCGGCTGGTACGACGCCGGCGACCACGTCAAGTTCGGCCTGCCGATGGCGGCTTCGACCACCATGCTGGCCTGGGGCGGCATCGCCGAGAAGCAGGGCTACACCGCCTCCGGGCAGATGCAGTACCTGAAGAACAACCTGCGCTTCGTCGACGACTACCTGATCAAGGCGCACCCCGCGCCCAACGTGCTCTACGGGCAGGTCGGCGGCGGTTCCGCCGACCACGCCTGGTGGGGCCCGGCCGAGGTGCTGCCGATGGCCCGGCCCGCGTACAAGATCGACGCCTCCTGCCCGGGCTCGGACCTCGCGGGCGAGACGGCCGCGGCGCTCGCCTCCTCGTCGATCGTCTTCGCCGACAGCGACCCGACGTACTCGGCGACCCTGCTCACCCACGCCAAGCAGCTGTACACCTTCGCCGACACCTACCGGGGCAAGTACAGCGACTGCATCAAGGACGCCCAGGGCTACTACAACTCCTGGAGCGGCTACAACGACGAGCTGGTCTGGGGCGCCATCTGGCTCTACAAGGCCACCGGCGACAGCAGCTACCTGGCCAAGGCCGAGAGCTACTACGCCAACCTCTCCACCGAGCCGCAGTCCACGACCAAGTCCTACAAGTGGACGATCGCCTGGGACGACAAGTCCTACGGCGCCTACGTGCTGCTGGCCCAGCTCACCGGCAAGCAGCAGTACGTCGACGACGCCAACCGCTGGCTCGACTGGTGGACCGTCGGCGTCAACGGCAGCCAGGTCAAGTACTCGCCGGGCGGCGAGGCCGTGCTCGACTCCTGGGGGTCGCTGCGCTACGCCGCCAACACCTCCTTCGTGGCGCTGGTCTACTCCGACACGCTCACCGGCGACCCCACCCGCAAGGCCAGGTACCACGACTTCGCGGTCCGGCAGATCGACTACGCGCTCGGCGACAACCCGCGCAAGTCCAGCTACCTGATCGGCTTCGGCGCCAACTCCCCGAAGAACCCGCACCACCGCACCGCCCACGGCTCCTGGACCGACCAGCTCACCAACCCCGTCAACAGCCGGCACACCCTGATCGGCGCCCTGGTCGGCGGCCCCAGCTCGCCCGACGACTCCTACACCGACGACCGCTCCAACTACGTCAACAACGAGGTCGCCACCGACTACAACGCCGCCTTCACCGGCGCACTGGCCCGGCTCTACGGCGAGTACGGCGGCAGCCCGCTCGCGGCCTTCCCGCCGAAGGAGACCCCGGACGGACCGGAGATGTCCGTCCAGGCCTCGGTGAACGCCTCCGGCACCAACTTCACCGAGATCAAGGCGTACCTGATCAACAAGTCGGCCTGGCCGGCCCGCGCGCTCAAGAACGCCTCGCTGCGCTACTACTTCACCCTGGAGCCCGGGGTCAGCCCGAGCCAGATCACCCTGACCACCAACTACAACCAGTGCGGCACGGTCAGCGGGCCCACGCTCCACTCCGGCTCCACCTACTACGTCACGGTCGACTGCTCCAACACCGTGATCGCCCCGGCCGGGCAGTCCGCCTACCGCAAGGAGGTGCAGTTCCGGATCGCCTCCTCGGGCGCCTGGGACCCCACCAACGACTGGTCGTACCAGGGCATCTCGCTGGTCCCGGGCTCGACGCCGGTGGACGCGGCCAACATCCGGCTGCTGGACGGGGGAGCGCCGCAGTGGGGCGCCGAGCCGGGCGGCGGCACCGGCCCGTCCCCGTCGCCCTCCCCCTCGGCCTCCGCCTCCCCCTCCCCGTCGCCTTCGCCCTCGCCGTCCCCGTCCGCGTCCTCCTCGCCGTTCCCGTCCCCGTC
Organism: Kitasatospora phosalacinea; assembly: GCF_000716545.1. GTDB lineage: Bacteria > Actinomycetota > Actinomycetes > Streptomycetales > Streptomycetaceae > Kitasatospora > Kitasatospora phosalacinea. The sequence goes on along the minus strand of NZ_JNWZ01000098.1, from coordinate 15,630 downwards.
GCCGTCCGCTTCGAGTTCGGCCTCGCCGCAGCCGGTCTCGGGGTGCGCGGTGACCTACAAGGTGGGCAGCAGCTGGGGCGGCGGGTTCACCGCCGACGTGACGGTGCGCAACACCGGCAGCGGCACCGTCTCCGGCTGGAAGCTGGGCTGGACGTACCGGGGCAACGAGGTGGTCAGCAGCGCCTGGAACGCCCAGGTGGTCCAGAGCGGTGCGGCCGTGACCGCCACCGACGCCGGGTGGAACGGCACGCTGGCCCCGGGCGGCACCGCCTCCTTCGGCTTCCAGGCCACCGGCACCCCCGCCGCGCTGCCCGCCTTCACGCTCAACGGCACCGCCTGCACGAACGCCTGACCCGTCCGGTAGCTCCCGGCTCCGCCCCCGTCCCCGTCCCCGCCGTCGCGCGGGGGCGGGGACGGGGGCGTTCGCATGCGCAGCGGGGACGGCGCCGGGCGGCCGGCTGGAACACCGTCGGCGGCCCGGGTAAACATCGCGATCCGCAAGATCACCGCATCGAGGTAAATACTCCGGGCCGCACGGGCGAGGGGTGCCTACGGAGCGTTAGCGTTCCTCGAGATCCGACCGAGTCGCCCGCGAATACTGACGATTCGTCATCTTTTCGTCCCCCGAAGACCGTTCGCCCCCGTTCGCCCCTGTTCACCCCCGCTCGCCCTCGCTCGCACGCGCGGGCGGGCCGAGTGGTGCCCGCCCGCCCCGACCAGACCGCCCCCTCCCAGTAAGGAGTCACGGATGCCCGACCCAGGGCTTTCCTCTCCGCCCCAGGCCCCGTCCGCGCAGGCCGCCCTCCCCCCGCTGCCCGGCCCGCCCGCCGTGCCGTTCCGGTCGGCCAGGACCGCCGTGGCCGCCGCGCCCGTCGAGACCGCCGCGCCCGTCGGGAGCGCCCCGTCCGCCGCGTCCGACTCCGGGTTGGGGCGGATCCTGCGCGGCCCCAGCGGGCTCGGGACGCAGGGCCTGTTCCTGGTCGCCGCGCCGCCGCCCGCCGCCGAGCGGGTCGTCGAACGGGCCGCCGAGCCGGTCGCCGGGTCCGCCGCCCCGGCGGAAGGGGTGCCGGTGCCGGGGCTGTACTTCCACCCGGTCCCGGAGCCGGACCCGGTCCGGGTGGCGGAGGTCAGCCGCCGGATCAAGGAATGGGCGGTCGAGGAGGTGGACCTGTTCCCCGAGGAGTGGGAGGGCCAGTTCGACGGCTTCTCGGTCGGGCGCTACATGGTCGCCTGCCACCCGGACGCCCCGACCGTCGACCACCTGATGCTGGCCACCCGCCTGATGGTGGCCGAGAACGCGGTGGACGACTGCTACTGCGAGGACCACGGCGGCTCCCCGGTCGGCCTCGGCAGCCGGCTGCTGCTCGCCCACACCGCGCTCGACCCGCTGCACACCACCGCGGAGTACGCGCCGGGCTGGGCGGAGTCGCTCGGCTCGGACGCCCCGCGCCGCGCCTACCGCTCCGCGATGCGGTACTTCACCGAGGCGGCCAGCCCGTCCCAGGCCGACCGGTTCCGGCACGACATGGCGCGGCTGCACCTGGGTTACCTGGCCGAGGCCGCCTGGGCCGAGACCGACCACCTGCCCGAGGTGTGGGAGTACCTGGCGATGCGCCAGTTCAACAACTTCCGCCCCTGCCCGACCATCACCGACAGCGTCGGCGGCTACGAGCTCCCGGCCGACCTGCACGCGATGCCCGAGACCCAGCGGGTCATCGCGCTCGCCGGCAACGCCACCACCATCGTCAACGACCTGTACTCCTACACCAAGGAGCTCGCCAGTCCCGGCCGGCACCTCAACCTGCCCGTGGTGATCTCCGAGCGCGAGGGCCGCTCCGACAAGGACGGCTACCTGAAGGCCGTCGAGGTCCACAACGAGCTGATGCGCACCTTCGAGGCCGAGGCCGCCGCCCTCGCCGCCTCCTGTCCCGCACCGCCGCTGCTGCGGTTCCTGCGCGGCGTGGCCGCCTGGGTCGACGGCAACCACCACTGGCACCAGACCAACACCTACCGCTACAGCCTGCCCGACTTCTGGTGAGAACCGGCGCGGACAGCCAACGATAACCAGCAAGAATCAGTAGAAAACGGATATTCGTAGATGACCAGCACCGAAATCGGCACCACCGCCTCCGCGTTCGTCCCGGCCCCCGCGACCGCCTACCAGGGCGACATCGCCCGCTACTGGAACAACGAGGCCCGCCCGGTCAACCTGCGGCTGGGCGACGTCGACGGGCTCTACCACCACCACTACGGCATCGGCGCGATCGACACCGAGGCCCTCGGCACCCCCGAGGACAGCGAGTACGAGAAGAAGCTGATCACCGAGCTGCACCGGCTGGAGTCCGCCCAGGCCGAGGTGCTCCTCGACCACCTGGGCCCGATCGCCCCCGAGGACACCCTGATGGACGCGGGCTGCGGCCGCGGCGGCTCGATGGTGATGGCCCACCAGCGCTTCGGCTGCAAGGTCGAGGGCGTCACCCTGTCCACCACCCAGGCCGAGTTCGGCAACCGCCGCGTCCGGGAGCTCGGCATCGCCGACCACGTCCGCTCCCGGGTCTGCAACATGCTCGACACCCCGTTCGCCAACGGCCAGATGTCCGGCTCGTGGAACAACGAGTCCAGCATGTACGTCGACCTGCACGACCTGTTCGCCGAGCACTCCCGGGTGCTCAAGGCCGGCGGCCGCTACGTCACCATCACCGGCTGCTGGAACCCGCGCTACGGCCAGCCCTCCAAGTGGGTCTCGCAGATCAACGCGCACTTCGAGTGCAACATCCACTCGCGCCGCGAGTACCTGCGCGCGATGGCCGACAACCGCCTCGTCCCGCAGGCCGTGATCGACCTGACCCCCGACACGCTGCCCTACTGGGAGCTGCGCGCGACCTCCTCGCTGGTCACCGGCATCGAGGAAGCCTTCATCGAGTCCTACAAGGACGGCTCGTTCCAGTACGTGCTGATCGCCGCCGACCGGGTCTGACCATCCCGCCGCCGCCCCCGTGCCAGGGGGCGGCGGCGTCACCGGTCGAAGGGCTCCGGCACGTACTGCCGGCAGCCGGAGCCGGCCGGCAGCATCCGCAGCACCCGGCCGGTGGCGCCGTCCAGCAGCAGCGGGGCGCCCGTCCACCGGCCGAGGGGCAGGAACGGGCCGCTCCCGGCCTCCGCCCGGCCGCCGTCCCCGGCGGTCAGACGTAGTCCTCCCGGTCCTGGAAGATCTCGGGCCAGAAGTAGGAGGCGGCGAGCCCCGGGTCCAACTCCAGTGCCCAGTCGCGCAGTCGGCGGCCGGAGTCGGCGAGGGCCGCTTCGTCCTCGCCGTAGTAGTACGTCCCGTACAGGCGCAGCAGGGCCGCGAACTGCTCGATCGACGAGGCCATGAGGCCGAGGTAGTGGTCGCCCTCCTCGCGGTCGGAGGAGTAGCGGGAGACCCGGCCGCTCTCACCGTCCACGGTGATCATGGTGAGTCCGTCGTTGTCGGTGGCGATCAGGTACGCGTGCTCGCCGAGCCCGTCGAAGTCGGACTCTTCGGGGGAGTGCAGCTCGGCGGTGCGGAGTTCGACCAGGCCCTTCTCCGCCAGCGTCCCGGAGCCGAAGTCGAGCAGCGAGTGGTACACGGCGGGGAAGCCGACCTCGGTCAGGAACCGCCGGGTGGGCTCGTGCCGCAGGCCCGCCGGGAGGTCGGCGGGGTCGGACGTCCACAGCGCGGCGGAGCCGTAGTACCGGGCCAGCCACTCCCGGTCGGGCCGACGGGCCTCCGGCGGCAGCCCGGCGGGCGCGAGCGCGGTGACCGCCGGGGCGGAGCCGTCCACGAAGGGGCCGGTTGCCGCGTCCGGGTCGAGCTCGACCGCGTAGTAGCCCCAGCCGCCGCCGAACACGGCCAACCCGTCCACCCGGACGGCGTGCCCGACCTGCGCGGGCGCGGCGGGCAGTCCGGCCGCCCCGCCGTCCCAGCCGTCCGGGCCGTTCAGCGCCGCCTCCCCCAGCTCGGGGAGGTCCTCGGGCAGCACGGGCAGGTACGGGTCGGGGAGGTCGTCGGCCTCGAACGGGCGGTACAGCTGCGGCCCCGCCAGGACGGTGCCGCCGTCCAGCTCCACCGCGTACTCGTAGTAGGCGTCCTCGTCGTCCGGCTCCATCCGCTCCAGCCGGGCCAGCACGTACTGCTCGTGGACGGACACCACCGGGGCGCCCTCGTGCTCCACCACCCGGAGCGCCACCACCTGCCGGCCACTGGCCCGGCAGGCCGCCCGCGCACCCGGCGGCACCCAGCGGGACCACACGGTGCGCCACGGCAGCCGGTACCCCGCGTCGGCGAGGGCCGCCGCGTCGTCCGCCCGGCCGTGGCTGACCAGCAGCAGGTGCAGCCAGGACAGCCACTCGCCGTGCCGCTCGGACGGGGGCCGCACCCCCAGCCGGTCCAGGTGGTGGACGTCCTCGGCCAGGGTGCCGGCCGGCACCCCGTCCGGCCAGCACTCCGCCATGCCGGCGAGCAGCCGGGCGCGGTCGACCCGGGCGAGGAAGAGCGGGTCCTCGATCAGCGCGGGCAGCTCGGCGGGCAGGAACGTGCGGTCCGGCCGGGGGGTCGGCTCGGGTCCGGTGGTCATCGGCGTTCTCCGTGGTGCGGGTCGGACGTGTCGTCAGGTGTCACCGGTCGCGCGGTCGGCCCCGGGTCAGTCCAGGTCCATGGGCTGGTACTGGTTGCGCGGGCGGTCCGGGCGCAGCTCGCCCGTGCGGGCCAGCTCGTACCAGAGGTCGCCGACACGGTTGAGGTGGTCCTGCATGTCCTGCTTCAGGCCCGCCGCCGCGGCTTCCCGCTCGGCCTCCGTCTGGTGGCCGGGCGCCATCTCGCCCTTCCGGTACCCGACACCGTAACCCACGTCCACGTCCGGCATCTTGGAGGTCAGGTACGCCGAGCAGTGCCCGTGTCCCTGACCGCCGCCGCAGGGCTCCCGTTCGGTCCACAGGTGGGAGATCGTGTAGTCGCCGGTGTTCTGGCGCTCGTTCAGCCGGTCGATCCAGTTGCCGAGGTGCGGCTCGGAGTGCGCCGAGGGCCACGAGAAGCTGTTGATCGGGACCGAGGTGTCGATGACGTACCGGACGTTGCCGTTGCCGTCGACGGTCTCGATCACGGCGAAGTTCTTCCCCGAGAAGTCGGGCCGGTGGTCGCCCTTGACCGCCTTCACGGTCTCCTTGCGGACGGTCCTGGCCGACTCGTTCTCGGTGGTCCCGTGCTCCTCCGAGTGCTGCTGGACCAGGTGCTCGCGCACCAGGTAACCGGGGTCGGGCTCCTTGAGCTTGGTGCCCTCCGGCAGGTTCTCGATGTGCGCGTTGCCGCGGTTGCTCCGCCAGAAGTCGTGCCGCTCGTGCAGGTCGACGCCGCGCGACTTGGTGTCGTTGGGGCGGGCGTCGTTCTTGCTCGGGTCGACGTTCTCGTACGGGTGGTCGACGTGCTCCGGGCTGGCGCCGACCGCGTAGTCCCTGTGCACGGAGATGCTGAGCCGGCCGAGTTCGGCCAGGACGGCGCCGCGCTGGTCGCGGTCCAGGTTCTCCAGCCCCGGCAGCTTCTGGAACAGCTCCTTCTGGTCGAAGCCGAGCTGGAACGGCTCGTCCGGCTTGCGCTTGGCGTTGGCGTTGACCCGGTCCGCGGTCTCCTGGAGGAAGTCGCCGAGCGACCTGTCCTCGGCCCGGTCCAGCAGGAACTGGTGCGCGACGTCGAGGTCGCACTGCCGGACCTCGGCGTCCTGCCGCGCGCGCAGCGCCTGCTGCTGCTGGTCGGGGAGCATGTTGCGGTGGGTGTGGTCGCTCGGCTGGTCCTGGCCGTAGGGCGTGGAGCCCTCCGGGTCGTCCTTGTCCGAGGGGTGGTGCGGCTGGCCGTCCCCGGTCTGGTCGTGGCCGTTCGGGTCGTGGCCGTTCGGGTCGTCCCCGGCCGGGCCGTCGTCGGTCTTCTGCTTCTTGGTGGACGGGCCCTCGTGCTCGTCCTCGTTCTTCTGCTTGCCGGCGGGGTCGGCGGGCCGGCGGTCGGTGTCGCGGGTGCCGTCACGGGTGCTGTCGCGGTTGCCGTCACGGCCGATGGACGTGCCGTCGTGTCCGTCGCGCCCGTCGCGCGGGGTGGTCCCGCCGTGGCCGTCGGGCCCGGTCGTCCCGTCGGACGGGATCGGGCGGCGGTCCCGGTCGAGCGGGACGGCGAAGACGCCGTGGTCGCCGTTGTGCAGCGGCTTGTCGCCGCGCTGTCCGGTCTGGTTGTCGAGGTAGGTGATCCGGCCGTTGTGGTTGACCACGTTCCAGGCGTGCGCCCGGCCGTGGGCGTCCTGGGTGACGATCACCGCCTGCGAACCGTGCCCCGACTGCCGGAGCTGGTCCTCCAGCCGGTGGAACGCCTGGTCCCCGTTGCCGAGGTCGCGGAAGGGCGCACCCAACCGCTCCTCCGCCCGGGCCCGTCCGCCGTGCTCGCCGTCAGCGGTGCCGTCGGCGCTGCGCGGGGCGGCCGCGGTCGGGCGCCCGCTGTACGTGTCCGCGCTGGAGAGCGCCACGTCCAGGCAGTTGTTGTCCCGACCGGGCGCCCGGTGGCCGTCGCCGTTGACCGCGCCCGGCCAGTCCCCGTACGGGTCCGGGTGCCGCTGCGGGGTGCCGTCCGGGTTCCGCGGGACCCGGCTCTCCAGGTCCTGCTGGTGCCGCGGGTCGACCGGGGCCAGCCCGCCGGGCACGTCGTGCGGCCGGCTCTCCGAGAGCGGACGCTCGTGCGGCGGCACGGAGGAACCGTCGTCCGCCTTCGCCGGGGTGCCGGAGTCCGTCGGGGTGTCTTGACGCGCAGGGTCCTCGTGGTGCGCCGGGTCGTCGTGACGCGACGGCGTGTCGCCCTTGGCGTGCTCGGGGGCGGCGTCGGGCGTCGGCCGCTCCGAGTGCGGTGCCGGGGTCGGGGTCGGCGCCGGGGTGGGGCGGTCGTTGGTGGGGCGGTCCGTGGTGGGACGGTCCGTGGTGGGGCGGGTGGTGCTGTCGGGCGTGCGGGTGGGGCGGTCGCCGGACGGCTGCTGGCCGAGCCGGACCGGGGCGTCCGGACGGTTGTTGCCGGTCGGCTGGGGCGGGACGCCGGTCGGGCGGTTGGCCGACGGGCCGTCGGCCGGGCGGCCGGTGTGCGGCGTCGTACCGCTGCCGCCAGTGCCACCGGTGCCGGGGTTGTGCGTGCCGCCGGTCGGGACGCCGCCGAAACCGGGGGTGGAGACCGGGCCGGTCGAGGAGGGGTTGGCGGTCGGGGCAGCGGCGCTGTCCTGCGCGGGCGGCCGGGTCGTCGTGCTCGGCGGCGCGTCGGCGACGCCCACGGAGGCGGTCTCGACGGACGCCGGACGGTGCGGACCCCTGTCCTGGCCGTCGTCGTGGCCGTGGTTCGAGGCCGCGGCCGGGGCGGGCGCGTGCGGAGCCCCGACGGCGAACGAGTGACGCGGATCCGCTCCGCCACCGACGTGCGGTGCCCCGCCGCCGTGCGGCACCGCGCCGCCACCGCCGACGACCGGACCCCGCTGGTCCGGCGTGCTCTCGGCACCGGACTCGTGCCGCTGCGGAGGCACCGCCCCGTTCTGCGCGGGGGCGTCGTCGCCCCGGTGCGGAGCCTGCCCGTCGCCGTGGTGCGAGGCCGTGGAGCCGGCACCGTCCCCGTGCCGGTCGGGGCCGGAGCCGGAACCGGAGTCGTGCGTGGGGGCGGGCGTGGAATCGGGAGCCGTCCGCGGGCCGTCGTGCGACGGGCGGTGATCGGTGGCGCTGTCGTGGCGGGGGCCGTCGTGGGAGGGCGTGCGGTGGTCGGTGCCGTCGTGGGGCGGGCGGGCGCTGTTGTTGTCGCCGGTGGGGTGGTTGCCGCTGTCGGTGCGGGTGTCGGTGCTGTCGTGGCGCGGGCCGTCGTGGGCCGGCGTGCGGGGGTCAGCGCTGTCGTGGGGCGGGCGCGTGCTGCCGCTGTCGGTGCCAGCGTTGTGGTCGGTGCGGGTGTCGGTGCCGTCGTGGCGGGGGCCGTCGTGGGCCGGCGTGCGGTGGTCGGCGCCGTCGTGGGGCGGGCGCGTGCTGTTGTTGTCGCCGGTGGGGTGGTTGCCGCTGTCGGTGCGGGTGTCGGTGCCGTCGTGGGGCGGACGCGTGCTGTTGTCGGTGCCCGTGTGCTGCGGGGTGTCCTGCGACGGCGGGCGGTGGTCGGCGCCGTCCTGGGACGGGTGGGTGGTGCTGTTGTCGGCGGCGTTGTTGCCCGCGTTGGTGTCCGGGCGGGGGGAGCTGTCGGTGGCCGTGTGGGTCGGGGTGTTCGAACTCGGCTGGCCGGCAGCGCCGTTGTCGCCCGTGTGCGCGGGGGACCGGTCGGCGTTGAGCTGGGTGCCGAAGGGGTCCAGCGGGGTGTTAGGGCGGCCGTTGTCGGTCGCCGGGCGGTTCTGGCCGCTGCTGTTTCCGCTACCGGCACCGGAGTTCGGGTGCGAGGTGGACGCGGCGCCGTCGGAGCCGCTGTCGCTGTTGCCGCCGTTCGAGGCGAGGTTGCCGCCCGGGCCACCGTCTCCGGTGGACGAGGGGTGCGAGTTCCCGGAAGTCCCGGACGTGCCGGTCGAGTTGGGGGAGTGCGTCGTGCCGGTCGAGCCCGTGGACCCGGTAGATCCCGTCGAGCCTGTCGATCCCGTGGAACCCGTCGATCCCGTCGATCCCGTCCCGCCGGATCCGGTGCTCCCGCCGTTCGTGCTGCTCCCGTCGGAGCTCCCGGTCCCGCTTCCCGTCCCGTTCTCGCCGCCGTTGTCGGCACCGGAACCGGACCCGCCGTCGGAACCGCTGCCGCCGTGCCCGGCCGCGTGGTCGAGGCCGCTGCGGGCGTGGCCGCCCGCGCGGGAGCCGAGGCCGTCGCGGAGGGACTCGGTGAAGGTCTGACCGGCGTTCTTGACGGAGTCCTTGAAGTCGTCGGTGCCGCGCTTGGCGGTGCGGCCCAGGTCGTAGCCGTCCTGCGCGCCGAAGCCCTGGTTGACGGTCTGGGTGATCAGGTCGCTGATCATGCCCTGGACGGCTGAGACGACCGGGTCCTTCAGCGTTTCGAGGATCGCCTCCACCAGTGCTTCGCGCAGTTCCTTCAGCAGGCGGCGCACGATCATCTTGGTGGCCTGGGTGGCACCGAGCGCGCCGACCTCGGAGAGGCCGAAGGTGAACGGGGCGGCGGCTTGGGCCGCGATGATTTCCGCGGCCAGGATCACCAACTGCGCGATCACCGCGATCTTGCAGGCGACCACGATCATCGCGGCGGCGTCGAAGGCCATGGCGATCAGCCTGGCGGCGCTGGCCGCGTCGGCGAGGTAGCCGTCGCCGCCGGTGGAGAACTTGTCGAAGGCCTTGCCGAAGGCGTCGACGTCGTCGCCGGCGTTGGCCGAGCGGACGCTGTTCGCGGCGGCGAGGGCCTGGTAGTTGACTTCGTCGACCTGGTCCGCGAAGTCCCGCCAGACCTGCGCGCATTCGCGCATCCGGTCCTCGTCCGCCTTCGGCCAGTCGAAGCCGAGCATCTCCAGGACCCACTCAAGGCTGTCGGGCAGCATGAGCGACACAGGCCAATCCCCCTTGGCAGCGTTCGCGGAAGCGAACCCTTTTCTCTCGGCACCAGCGGCAGGCGACGGACGGCGCACCGGGAGGGACGGACCCGGGTCCGTCCCTGTGCGCCCGGCAGAGCCGGCAGAGGAAGGCTCCGATGCACGGAGTCAACACTCAGTCAATCCTTCGCCAAGCGATCCTACTTACTGGGCCCTCCGTCGCCTAGCGGAGGGAATGTACAGGAACGGTGCCCGTGCGGGCGGTTCCGCTGTTCCACCCGCCCCGCAAGGGTCGGTCGTGGACGCATCGAAGCCGCTCCGGGCTATTCGGTGTCGAACTCGGCGGTGACCGGCGCGTGGTCGGACCACCGCTCGGCGTGCGTGGCGGCGCGCTCGACGCGGGCGCCGGTGCAGCGGGCGGCGAGGCCGGGAGTGGCCATGTGGTAGTCGATGCGCCACCCCGCGTCGTTGTCGAAGGCGCGGCCGCGGTAGGACCACCAGGAGTAGGGGCCGTCCTGGTCGGGGTGGTGGTGGCGCAGGACGTCGACGTAGCCGTGCTCGTCCAGGACGCGGGAGAGCCAGGCGCGCTCCTCGGGGAGGAAGCCGGCCTTCTTCTGGTTGGCCTTCCAGTTGCGCAGATCGGCCTCGCGGTGGGCGATGTTCCAGTCGCCGCAGACCAGCACCTCGCGTCCGGCGGCGGCCGCGCGGACACGCAACTCGCCGAGGTGGAGCAGGAATTCGGCCATGAAGCGTTCCTTCTCGCTCTGCCGCTCGGTGCCGACCTCGCCGGAGGGGAGGTAGAGCGAGGCGACGGTCAGGCCGGGCAGGTCGAGTTCGGCGTAGCGGCCGGAGGCGTCGAACTCGGCGGAGCCGAAGCCGATCCGGGTGGCGTCGGGGACGCGGCGAGAGAGCACGGCCACCCCGGCCCGGCCCTTGGCGGCGGCGGGGGCCCAGACGGCGTGCCACCCGTCGAGGCGGGCCAGCACGTCCGCGAACTGCTCGGGCTCGGCGCGCACCTCCTGCAGGCACACCACCTCGGACTTGGTGTCGTCGAGCCACTCCAGGAAGCCCTTCTTGGCGGCTGCCCGGATCCCGTTGACGTTGACTGTGCTGACGGTTCGCAATCGTACCCCTTGAGCTGCGGCGACACCCCGGAGGAGACGCACTTCGTGCAGCCCACGACGGTACCTGACCCGGGCCGCCCTCCGGGCGCCGCCGTCACCCCGCGTCGTCGGGGCCGGCGTGGCGTTGAAACACCCATCGAGGCGAATATCGGGACGAATCGCCACGGGCGAGGCGGAGGGTTTGGGGCGGGGGTGGGCGGAAAAGCGGCATTGCGGGCGAATCGGGGCGCCATAGCGGGTCGGCGGGCGATCCGCAAGGAAGCTCTCCCATTGGTCTTGACCATCTCCTGGGGCACCCCCTACTGTCGCTTACTGCAAAGACCTTTAATAAAGAAGGACGGATAAAGCCCGCCTCCTCCACCTGCCGAAACGGGGGTGCGCGGTGGACTGTCGTCCCTTTCCTGGTGGAGGACAACGGTGGGGCAAGGAACGCTCGCGGCGGTCGCGGAGCCCAAGTACTGGCACCTGCGCACGGTGCTGCTGCGCACCATGGACACCGAGTTCTCCACCGGGCAGGTGCTGCCCAACGAGCGGGAGCTCTCGGCGCGCTTCGGCGTCGCCCGGGCGACGCTCCGGCAGGCCCTGGACCAGTTGGAGCTGGAAGGCCGGCTGGTGCGCCGCCGCGGGATCGGCACGCTGGTCGCCGCCCCGCGGGTGGGCGTCCCGGTCGCCGGGCCGGAGGGCGGCCGCTCCGGCGCCGTCCACGGCGGGCCGGACTGGAAGGTGGTGGACTGCACCACCGGTCCGGCCTCCGCCGCGCTGGCCCGCACCCTGAACCTGGCCGAGGGCGAGCAGGTGCACACCGTGCGCCGGATGCGCGTCGTCCAGGGCGTGACGGTCGCCGCCGAGTCGCTGCACGTGCCCTCGGCCGCGCTGCCGCACCTGGCCGTGGTGGTGGACGGCAACGACCGGGCCCGCGGCGTGCTGCGCCAGCTGGAGCGGGTCGGCGTCGACGGCGAGTCCCGCTCGGTGGAACTGGGCGTCGCCGAGTCCGCCGAGGCCGCGCTGCTGGAGCGTCCCCCGGGCACCCCGGTGCTGGTGGTCACCACGCAGTACGCGGCGGCGGGCCGGTTGGCCGCGGTCGCGGTCTCCACCTACCGGGCCGACACCTGCAAGCTGACCTTCGGCGAGTCCGGCGTGGCGGTCCAGGTCGCCGCCGAGGTCAAGGCCGCCGCCGTCTCCTGACCGGCCGCCCGTCCCGGTTCCCCTCCGTCAGCGGCCTGACCCGACGTCAGTTCCGTTGTCGGTGGCCGGGGTTACGCTCCTGCTCACTGGCGACCGGTGAACAGGGGAGCGGCACCGCGATGGACTCGATCGACCTGACGGAACAGGCACCGGACCCGGCGCCGGAAGAAGCGGAGCACGGCAGCGCGCTCGTCGCCCGGGCCGTCGCCGCCGTGCGGGCCGACCCGACCCGCCCGGTGCTCGGTCACAACCGGTTCGCCGGCCCGTGGGTCGAGGGTCCGCTGCGCCCGCGCCGGGACGTCGAGGCGTTTCCGAGCGGCCACCCGCTGCCGCCCAGCCTGCGCGCCTGGCTGGCGTACGACAGCGGGATGCTGGAGCGCCACGGCTGGTTCGACGGGGCCGGCGCGCTCGCGCCGCGCACCCTGGGCGAGATCGCCACCGAGGAGTACGGCGAGGGCTGGGGCTCCTGCTTCGAGCCGTTCTCCGCGCGGTTCGGCGAGTGCTTCCTGCTGCCCGGCGGCTCCGACTCGCGCCGGATCCTCTCGGTCGGCCCGGACGGCGGGCGCGACGAGCTGGGCGAGTACCCGGTGTTCGCGCTCGACGTGGACGACCTGCCGTACGCGGTGCTGATGTACCCGGGCTTCGACGTCTACCTCGCCGAGACGGCCGGCGTCCTGCCGTCCGGCGACCGTCCGGGCTACGACTCGCTCAGGCACGACCCCCGGTACGCGCGCCGGATGGCGGCGCACGCCAGGGGGCGGCTCGGGGGCGAGTACGACCTGCTCTGCCTGCCGTAGCCGTAGCCGTAGCGGTAGCGGTAGCGGTAGTTACAGTCACGGCCGCAGCCGCAGCCGCGCGGGCCCTACCGCGCGGTCGGCGGGTCGACCGCGAACAGCTGCTCCTCGACGTGGTCGAGGGCGACCCGCAGCGCGCCCATCGCGACCACCTCGGAGCCGAGCGCGGCGAGCGCGACCTCGGGGGCGCGCAGCGTGTAGCGGGAGAGCTGTTCGCGCAGCGGCTCCAGCACGCCGTCCAGGCCGGCCGCCCAGCCGCCGACCACGACGAGTTCGGGGTCGAGGGCGAGGACGAGCGCGGTGACGTCGTGGACGAGCCGGCCCAGGAAGCGGTCCATGGCGATCTGGGCGACCTGGTCGCCCTCCCGGGCCAGCCGCAGCACCCGGGCCACCGCGGCCTCGTCCAGCGGGTCGAGCGGCTTGCCGGTGGTGGACAACAGCCGTTCGGGGGTGACCTGTTGGCCGAGCAGGTGGAGCGCGCCGATCTCGCCGGCGGCGCCGCCGTGGCCGCGGTGCAGTCGGCCGCCGATCAGCGAGCCCGCACCGGGGCTGAGCCCGGCCATCACGAACACCACGTCGCCCTTGCCGACGGCCGAGCCCTTCCAGTGCTCGGCGATGGCGGCCAGGTTGGCGTCGTTCTCGATCACCACGGGGCAGCGGAAGGAGCGGCGCAGCCGGGTGCCGAGGTCGAGGCCGGTCCAGCCGGGCATCGCGGTGCCGAGCCGGACGGTGCCGTCCCGGTCGACGATGCCGGGGGTGCCGACGGCGACCTCCCACAGGCTGTCGCGGGAGACGCCGGCCTTGCGCAGCACCTCGGCGACGGTGGTGCGGACCAGGGTGAGGCGCTCCTCGGCCTCCAGCGCCTCGTCGGCCGTCTTGGCGTGGCTGGCCAGGATCTCGCCGGCCAGGTCGGCCAGCACCACCCGCAGGTCGTGGACGCCGATCTCGATGCCCAGCACGTGCCCGGCCTCGGCGCGGAAGCGGAACCAGCGGGCCGGGCGGCCGCGTTGGCGGCCCGACTCCTGGACGTGCTCGACCTCGGCGACCAGCCCGGACTCCAGCAGCCCCTCGATCACGCCCTCGACGGTGGGCCGGGACAGGCCGGTGTCGCCGACGAGTTGGGTGAGCGTGACGGCCTGCCCGTCGCGCAACGACCGCAGGGTGACCGCCGCGTTGATGCGCCGCAGCAGTGAGGAGTCCCCTCCGGTGAGCCGGTCCGTCAAGTCGCTGCCCTTCCGCTTCGCGCGACTGCCCTGGCGCGCGGTGCCATGGAGCGCGGTTCCGCCCCGCCCGCCGTGGTCGGGCGGGCGCGGGCCCGCGCGGAGCCGCCGCCCGCGGACCGGCACTGTGGGGTGCCTCGACCGGGGCGTCTGCCCGGATCGTACTCGCGCGGCCCTCTGCGGGGCGAGCGTTTCCGCAGCTCATAACGGCTTCGGTATCGAAACGGTACGTCGTCCGTGATCACGGGGTGACCCGGTGGCGGCGGCGTCGCGGTACGGGGCGGCCGCCCGCTGCCCCTACCCTTGGGCGGCATGGGGAACAACAGGGGCGCCGTGCGTCAGAGCGCGTCCGCCGACACCGGGTTCGTCCGGGAGCACACCTCGCCGGAGCCGGTGCCGTTCGTGCCGGAGGTGCGGTTGCGGATGGCGCAGGACGCGATCGCGCTGTGGGAGACCACCGAGCGGGCCCGCGGGCGGGAGGGACTGCCGCCGCCGTTCTGGGCGTTCCCGTGGGCGGGCGGGGTGGCGGTGGCCCGGTACGTGCTGGACCACCCCGAGTTGGTGGCCGGCCGCCGGGTGCTGGACCTGGCGGCGGGCTCCGGGCTGGTGGCCGTCGCGGCGGCGCTGAGCGGTGCGGCCGCCGTCCGGGCGGCGGAGATCGACGCGTACGCGGTGGCCTCGATCGAGGTGAACGCGGAGCTGAACGGCGTCGCGGTGGCGGCAGAACTGGCCGACGTGCTGGACGGTGACGGAGCGCCGGACGAGGTGGTGCTCGCGGGGGACGTGTTCTACGAGCGGTCGATGGCGGCCCGTTTCCTGCCGTTCCTGGAGCGGGCCGCCGCCCGGGGCGCGACCGTGGTGGTCGGCGACCCGGGGCGGGCCTACCTGCCGCGCGGGCGCTTCACCGCGCTCGCCGAGTACACCGTCCCGGTCGCCGCCGACCTGGAGGACGCGGCCGAGAAGGCCACCACGGTGTGGACGCTGCACGGCTGACACGGCGTCAGGTCTCGGTCGGCCGGGGCGCGGGCGAGCTGACGGACGCCGAGGGCGGGGACGACGGCGGGATCAGGCAGGTCGGGCCGGGCGAGGACGGGTCGGGCCAGGTCGGCGTGCTCGACGCCGGGGCGCGGCCGGGGCCGGGGGTGCCGCCGGCGGTGAGGCCGGGGCTCGGGGGGACGGCCCGTGCGGTCGGGGCCGCGGCCTTCGGCGAGGGCGTGGTCGGCGGGGTGGGCGGCGACGAGCCGGGTGTGGTCCCGGTCATGTCCGGGCAGGCCGGCAGGCCGGTGCCGCTGTCGTGCAGCGACACCCGCCGCACCTGGTAGGGGCCCTGCCCGTACCAGCCGTGGAAGTACACGGTGAGCGTGCGGGTGGTCCCGCCGGTGCGGACCACGGTGTGCAGCCTGGTCTGCTCCGGCCCGTTCGCCCACAGGCGGGTGGTCTCGGCCTCGCCGCCGGTGACGCCGACGAAGGCGTACGCGCCGGAGACGTCCGCGGTCAGGTCGTAGGCGGTGTACGGCGCGACCGTCACCTGCTGGGCGCAGCCGGCGAAGTCGTACCCGCCGGGGCGGCCCTCGACGCCCCGGCCCTGGTCGAGCCGCCGGACATCGCCGTCGCAGGTCCAGTTGTCGGCGAGCGGCTGGGCGAACGAGCCGTCGTGGACCGCCTCCTGGGCGGCCCGGGCGCTGCCGGTGCCGAGCAGGGCGAAGCCCGCGGTGGCGGTCAGCAGCGCGGCCGCGGCGACGGTGCCGAGCGGGACGCGCTCCCGGTGGCGGTGGTGGGGGCGGGCGGGCCG
>NZ_JNWZ01000097.1 GCF_000716545.1 Kitasatospora phosalacinea | reverse complement strand
GAAGACGGCATACGAGATCTAGTACGGTCTCGTGGGCTCGGAGATGTGTATAAGAGACAGAGCCCACCCCGTCGCCCAAGCCCACGCCGACCCCGACACCCACGCCGACCCCCGCGCCCACACCGAAACCGACGCCGACACCCACCCCGAAGCCGGCGCCGACCCCGACACCCACGCCGACCCGGGTGCCCGCCAAGCCCGCGCCCGGCCCGGCCCGGCCCACCCCCAGCGCGGTGCCACCGCCCGCGCCGGCCCCCAGCCCCGCGCCGACGACACCGAGCCCGAGCCCCACCCCCAGCCGGCCCGCGCCCCCCGCGGTCGTCCACCTGCCGCCGCCCCCGCCGCCCGCCGCGGCGCCCAGGCGCCGCGGCACCCCGACCACCACCACGATGCTGGTGGTCACCGTCCCCGCCGTGCTCGCCGCCGCCGCGCTGCGTCCGCGCGGGAAGTCCGGCGGCGCCGGCCGCCGCGGCCGCTCCTGACCCGCAGCCGGTCGGCCGGAGCCCCCCTCGCGGGACACCCGCGAAACCCCATTCCAAGCTGGACAGTTCAGGAGAGGACCCGTCATGTCCGAATGGCTGGCACTCGCCCTCGCGATGGCCGGGGCGTGCCTGGTCGTCGTCGTGGTCGTGCTGGTGAGGCACCGCAGGGTCGACGAGGACGAGGACACCTCGGAGACGCCCGACGTCATCGAGTACATCACCATGATGATCGGCGTGGTCTACGCGATCGTGCTGGGTCTGGCGATCGCCGGCGTCTGGGAGTCCCGCTCCGCCGCGCAGGACGACGTGCAGCGCGAGGCCCAGGCGCTGCACGAGGTCAGCGCCCGGGCCGAGGTGTTCCCCGCCGACTACCGCGCCGCGGTGGCCAAGGACGTCGACGACTACGTCTCGTTCGTGGTGAACACCGAGTGGCACTACATGCGCACCCACGGGGAGCTCAGCCCCGAGGGCACCGCACTGCTCGCCAAGCTGCGCACCGACGTGGCCGAGCGCGCGCCGCAGAACGACATCGAGGCACAGGCCTACCAGTCGATGCTGGACAAGGTCGACACCGCCGACGAGGCGCGCAACTCCCGTGGCGGGAACGTCGGTCCGACCATGCCCGGGGTGGTCTGGTTCGGCCTCGGCATCGGCGCGGTGGTCACCATCGGCATGATGTTCGCCCTGCAGATCCGCCGCTCGCCGCGCGAACTGGTCCTGGCCGGCACGTTCAGCGCGCTGATCGGGTTCCTGCTCTTCCTGATCTGGGACTTCGACGACCCGTTCGGGCGCGGCATGTCGGTCACCACCGACCCGTTCCTCAACCTGTTCCCCTTCCTCGGTGACTGATCGGCGACCGTACCGGCGCGTCAACTGTCCGCTCGGTGAACGGAACCGAGCGGACAGGGTGCGCATTCGGTGGCGAGCCCCGTACCGGAGCCGTTCGCGCACTACTCTGGAGACCGCCGCCCGCCACGTCGACGGGGGTCCTGGTGCGGGCGGCTGACGGGGAGTCCGGGCAGGCCGCCGCCCCGGGCGGCGGTGGCACGGGCGCGACGGGGGAGAGCACGAGGGGGAAGCACGCCATGGGGAACCGCACGGGGGAGGACGCCCGCCGGGGCGCCGCCGCTTCGCACGCGCCGCACGCACCGCACGCGGGGGAGGAGGACCGGGCCGAACGGGAGCGCCGCTTCCTGCTCGCCCGGGCGCCCGCCCCCGACACCGTCACCGCGGCCCGCCGGATCACCGACCGGTACGTGGACGGCACCCGGCTGCGCCTGAGCCGGGTCGAGCGGCTCGACACCGGCGAGTGCAGCTACCGACTCAGCCGCGAACAGCCCGTCCACCCGGGCGCGTCCGCCGACCTCCAGCTCTCCGAGCAGGAGTACGCCCGCCTGCTGGCCGCCCTGCCCGGCCCCGAGCTGACCAGGATGCGCCTCGGCGTCCCTCCGCTCGGGGTGGACGTCTTCGAAGGGCCGCTGCTCGGGCTGGTCCTGGCCGAGGCCGAGTTCGAGAGCCCCGAGGATGCAGAAACGTTCGTCCCGCCTCCCGACTGCGTCGCCGAACTCACCCCCGACCACCACTTCACCGGCGACCACCTGGCCCGCACCGACCGCGAACGTCTCCGGGCCGGCCTCGCCGAGTACGGTGTGGCCCTGCCGTGAGCCCCGCGGCCGAGGGCCGGGGAGGACGGAACGCGTGGACGCCCGACCGCGGGAAGCGTGCGTGACGGCCCTGGTCGCCCTGGCCGGCAACGAGGACCACGAGGACCACGCGGACCGCGCGGACCGCGCGACGCCGGCCGGGCGCTCGCCGGGTCCGCCGAACTCCCGGCGGCGGCCCGGGCGCTGACCGCCCTGCGCGGCATGCTGGACGAGCCTGCGCGGCATGCTGGGCGAGGCGGAACCGGCCTTCCGCCCGGTGGCCGAGGCGCCCGGTCGTCGTGGAGCGTCCGGGCGTGGTGAGGCGACCGGTCGTGGTGAGGCGCCCGGCTCCTGACCCGCCGGGCCCCGAAGGCCCGGAGCACCCGAGGTGTTCCGGGCCACCGGGGGAGCGGGGCTACTTCTTCAGGTGGCGGGCGAGGAACCGGGCGGCGGCCTCCCCCGCGTGCTCCGGGACGCCGGTGTGGCCGCCCATGTTGGCGTTCAGGGACTTCTCCGCGGAGGCGAAGGCGTCGAACAGTTCCAGCGAGGCCTGCCGGTCGTTGCCCTCGTCGTCCCACTGGAGCAGGACGTGCAGCGGGACGGTCACCCGGCGGGCCTCCTCGAAGGTGGCGCGGGGGAGCAGGCTGCCGGCGAAGAGGACGGCCGCCGCGATGCGCGGCTCGACCGCGGCGAGGCGGACGCCGATGGACATCACCCCGCCGGAGTAGCCGACCGGGCCGCCGAGGCCGGGCAGGGCCAGCAGGGCGTCCAGGGCGGCCCGCCACTCGGGGACGGCCCGGTCGACCAGCGGGAGGACCAGGGCGTCGATGACCTCCGGGCCGATCGGCTCGCCGGCCTCCATCGCCCGGCGCAGTTCGGCGCGGCCCAGGTCGAGGGCGGGGACGCGGGGGCGCTCGCCGCTGCCGGGGAGTTCGATGGTGGCCGAGGCGAAGCCGTCCGCGGCCGCGTGGCGGGCCCGGGCCGCCAGCCGGGGGCGCATCCGGGCCAGGCCGAGCGGCGGGTGGCCGAGCAGGAGCAGCGGTGCGGGCGTACCGGCGGTGGCGGACGCGGGCGTCCACAGGACGCCGGGGATCCCGTCGAGGGTGAAGTCGCGCTCGAGGACGTCGTCGTCGGGGCGCTGTTCGGAGGTGAAGCGCACAGCGGTCATGGCTGTGGTGCCTTTCGGGAGTGCTCGGAACGGCGCTCCCGGACGGCCTGTTACCGCCCGACCGTGGCCCCGGAGGGGAGCACCCATGTCGATCCTGCGTTCACGGGTACCACCTCCAAGGTCTCTTGCACGGCCTCCGGAAAGGTAGCAGCGGGCCCGGCGCGGTGCCAAACGGCTCCGTGCGCGGCCGCGGGCCGCGAGGAGCGGCGCTGCCCCGTCGAGATCTACAGGGAAACTGTACATTCGGCGGGGGAAAACCTAGGGTGGGGAGCATGAGCGAAGACCCCGACCCCGCACCGTCCGCCGTGCGCGCCTCGCAGCAGGTGCGGTCGGTGATCGGCAAGCTGCGCCGACGGATCCGGGCCGCCGCCGGGACGGGCGACTTCACGCTCACCCAGGCGTCCACCGTGGGGCGGCTGCTGGACTGCGGGGGACAGGGCCTGACCACCAGCGACCTCGCCGTCGCCGAGGGGATGCGCCACCAGTCGATGGCCACCACCATCGCCACCCTGGCCGGGCAGGGCCTGGTCGAACGCCGCCGGGACCCGGAGGACGGCCGCCGGGTGCTGATCGTCCTCACCCCCGAGGGCCGCCGCCGCGCCGAGGCGGGCCGCCGGGCCCGCGGCGAGTGGCTGGCCGCCGAACTGCAGGCGAAGTGCACCGAGGAGGAACGGCGGACCGTCATCGCGGCGATGGCCGTCCTCGAACGGATCGTCCAGGAGTGACGGCCCGCCGCCCCCCGGCGCCCCGACCCCCGAACCACCACGACCACCACGACGAGCACGACCACGACCACCGAGCGGCAGAAGCACCATGACCGACCGTACGACCGCGACCGCCCCCGGCGAACAGGTGGCCGAGGCACCCGCGCTCGACCGCCGACTCGTCCCCCCGATGGTCCTCGGCTCCGTCCTCAACCCGATCAACTCCACCGTCATCGCCGTCGCGCTGGTCCCGATCGGCGCCGCGCTCGGCGCCTCGCCCGCGCAGACCGCCTGGCTGGTGTCCGCGCTGTACCTGGCCACCGCGCTCGGACAGCCCGTGGTGGGGCGGCTGATCGACCTGTTCGGGCCGCGCCGGCTCTTCCTCGCCGGCACCGGCCTGGTCGGCGCGGCCGGCGTCCTCGGCACGCTCGCGCCCGACCTCGGCACGCTGATCGCCGCCCGGGTCGTCCTCGGCTTCGGCACCTGCGCCGGCTACCCCGCCGCGATGGCGCTGCTGCGCGCCGAATCCCGGCGCACCGGACGGGACAGCCCCGCCGGGGTGCTCACCCTGCTCGCCGTCGCCAACCAGACCGTCGCCGTGGTCGGCCCGCTGCTCGGCGGACTGCTCACCAGCGCCGGCGGCTGGCGCACCACCTTCGCACTGAACATCCCGCTGTCGCTGCTCGCCGTCACCCTCGGCGCGCTGCGCCTGCCCAGGCAGGAACCGGCGCCCTCGATCGGCCCCGGCCCGCTGAAGCGGATCGACCTGCCCGGGATGGCCCTGTTCGCCGTCCTGCTGCTCTCGCTGCTGCTGTTCCTGATGCACCCGCACCCCGACCGCTGGTACCTGCCGCTGCTCACCCTCGCCGCCGCCGGCGCCTTCACCGTCCGCGAACGCCGCGCCGAACAGCCGTTCATCGACGTCAAGGTGCTCGGCGGCAACACCCCGCTGCTCGCCACCTACGCCCGTGCGCTGGCCGCCTACGTGGTCGCTTACGCCTTCCTGTACGGCTTCGCCCAGTGGACCGAGGAGGGCTTCGGGCTGACACCGCTGCAGG
This sequence comes from Kitasatospora phosalacinea, assembly GCF_000716545.1. Classification (GTDB taxonomy): domain Bacteria; phylum Actinomycetota; class Actinomycetes; order Streptomycetales; family Streptomycetaceae; genus Kitasatospora; species Kitasatospora phosalacinea. Next base: position 15,946 of record NZ_JNWZ01000097.1, on the reverse strand, counting down.
CCGGGCTGGTGCAGGCACCGACCTTCCTGGTCGGCATCGGCGTCTCGGTGCTGGCCGGGCGGCGCGGCGGCATCCGGGCCACCCTGCTGGTCGGCGCGGTCGGCCAGATCGCCGCCTGCACGCTGATGCTGGCCCTCGGCGCGCACAGCCCGCTGTGGGTGCTGCTGGTGCTGGCCGTGGTGTTCGGCGTCCCGCAGGGCGCCAACGGGCTGGCCCTGCAGAACTCCGTCTTCCTGCAGTCCGACCCGGCCCGCACCGGCTCCTCCGCCGGGCTGCTGCGCACCTTCGCCTACCTCGGCTCGATGGTGGCCTCGGCCGCGACCGCCGCCGCGTACGGGCCGCACGCGGGCACCGCCGGGATGCACCAGCTGGCCTGGGTCATGCTGGGCGCGGCGGTGCTGTTCCTGCTGCTCACCGCCTTCGACCGGACGCTGCCCGCGCTGCGCGCCCCGGCGGCGGCCCGCTCCTGACCCGGAACCGGTCGGCGCGGCCCGTACGGGCTCAGCCGGCCCGGCCGCCCGAGACGGCCAGGCCGTCCATGTAGTCGCGGACGTGCACGATCAGCCCGTCCCGGACCCGCAGCACCAGCAGGCCCGGCACCGCGAACGCGCCCCGGCCGCCCGCGATCTCGCCCCGCACGACCTGCTCCACCACCAGCACCTCGGGGTCGGTCGACGGGTGCAGCGCGTGCTCCTCGATCTCGGTCGGCCGGGCCGGGCTCGCCCCCCACGCCGCCCCGTACCCGGCGCGCACCGCCTCCCGGCCCTCGTAGCGCTCCGGGAAGCCGGGGAAGCGGAACGGGAACTCGTGCACCGCGTCCGGCGCGTACAGGTCGGCGAGGGCGTCGGCGTCCAGGTCGAGCACCGCCCGGCGGTAGCGCGCCAGCACGCCCTGCGGGGTGCGGTCGGACGGGTCCGGAACGGCAGCGGACATGGTGAACTCCCGTGACAGGTGGGGAAGTCGGTGTGCCCACGATCCTACTGCGGAGCGACGCCCCGCCGGGTGGGATTCCAGGCGCCCGCTGCGGCAGGATGGCACCGTGAGACCTCCCGCCGCGACGCCGCCGATCATGCCGCCGCTGCCCGGGGCGGTGCCGGAACTCCCGGCCGCGCACGGCTACCGGCTGCGCGGCTGGACCCCGGAGGACACCGGGCTGCTCCGCGAGGTGGCGGCCGACCCGTACATCCCGCCGACCACCACCGTGCCCGCGCCGTACACCCGGGCCGGGGCGGCGGCCTACCTGGAACGCCAGCGGCGCCGCACCGAGATCGGCACCGGCTACCCCTTCGTGATCGTCGACCCGACGGGCCGGGCGGTCGGCAGCGTCGGCCTCTGGGTGGGCGGACTGCCGCTGCGCGGCCGGGCCTCGGTCGGCTACTGGGTGGCCGCCACCGCCCGCCGCCGGGGCGCCGCCACCGCCGCGCTGGGCGCCGTCACCGACTGGGCGCTCGACGAACTCGCGCTGCCCGGACTGGAGCTGTGCGTCGAGCCGTGGAACAGCGGCTCGATCCGCACCGCCGAACGCACCGGCTTCCGACGCACCGGCCTGCGGCCCGCCCACCAGGTGGTGGCCGGGCGACCGCGCGACATGTGGCACTACGTCAGGCCGTAGCGGACGCCCCGGTCACCCGTCGCCCTCGGCGCACAGCCCGGCCGGTCCGGGCGGGCTCCACCGAGCCGGAGAGGGCCGTCCGGATCTGCGCCCTGGAACCCGGCGAACCCGGCGGCCGGCTGACCGGCGCGTTCGGCGTCTTCGCCGACCTGCCGCCCGACCTGGCGGGCGAGGGACTCCCGGCCCGCGCGGCTGCCGAGATCGCAGCCGACCGGGGCGTCGGCTTCACCCGCGGCCCGACCCGGTCACCGGCCACCGGGCTGCTCGCCGGGGAACGGTCGTCCGAATATGCCGAGAACTTTCCCGGACGGCGGTACTAGGCTGCCGCAATGGCCACTGTGAACACCCCCGGGAAGCCCGTCGAGCTGGTGGTATTCGACTGCGACGGCGTACTGGTCGACAGCGAGCGGATCGCCGTGCGCGTGCAGGTCGAGGTCGGCGCCCGGCTCGGCTGGCCGCTGGGTCCGGACGAGGTGGTGGAACGCTTCATCGGCCGCACCCACGCCGCGATCTGGGCGCAGGTCGGCGAGCGGATGGGCCCCGTCGCGGCGGCCGAGTGGGAGCGGAGCTTCGAGCAGCGCCACCGCGAGCTGGTGGACGCCGAACTGGCGCCGGTGGACGGCATCGTGGCGGCCCTGGACGCGCTGGACGCGCGCGGGCTGCCGTACTGCGTCGCCTCCAGCGGCAGCCAGGCCAAGATGCGGCACACCCTCGGCCGCACCGGGCTGTACGGGCGCTTCGCCGGACGGATCTTCAGCGCCGACGAGGTCGCCCGCGGCAAGCCGTTCCCGGACGTCTTCCTGCACGCCGCCGCCGGTACGGGGTACGCCCCCGAGTCCTGCGTGGTGGTCGAGGACAGCCCCACCGGGCTCCGGGCCGCCCGCGCCGCCGGCATGCGCCGCCTCGGCTACACCCCCGGCCCGGCCGGGCGCGCGCTCACCGGCGGCGAGTTCGGGCACCGGTACTTCGGGGAGGACGGGTACCGGGGGCCCGACGGCGAGCAGCGGAGGGACGCCGGGGGCGCGGACGACGACACCGTGCTGTTCTCCGACATGCGGCACCTGCCCGCGCTGCTGAGCACGCTCGCCGGCTGACCGGCTGCCCGACCATCGCGCCCTGTTCCACCCCTCCTGCCAGGAAGGACCCCGCCCATGGCCCGGGCCATGCTGCCCGCCGGGTACACCGCCCGGCCGCTCGACCCGTCCGCCGACCTGCCCGCCGTCCTCGACCTGCTGACCGTCTGCGAGCGGGACATGCACGGCGGTTCGGCGGCGCCGGCGGACGCGGGGGAGCTCGCCTCCGTGCTGGCCCGCCCCGGCTTCCACCCGGCGCTCGACACGCTGCTGGTGCACGGCCCGGACGGGAGCCTGGTCGCCTGGGCGTGGAGCGACCGGCGCTGCGAGTGCCGCGTCCACCCCGCGCACCGGGGGCGCCGGATCGGCACCGCCCTGCTGGGGTGGATGGAGGGCCGGGCCGTCGAGCAGGGCGTCGGCAAACCGGTCCAGGTCGTCGCCGACCTGGACGCGACCGGCCTGGCGATGCTGCGTACGTACGGGTACCGGCCCAAGGGCGCCAGCTGGCTGCTGGAGATCGCCCTCGACGGGCTGCCCGCGCCGTCCGAACTGCCGCCCGGGCCGGCGGGGGTGAGCATCCGTCCGTTCCGGGCCGGTGACGAGCGGGACGAGCGCGCGGCGCACCGGGTGGTCGAGGACGCGTTCGCGGACTGGAAGGCCCGCCGGATGGACTTCGCGGAGTGGGCCGAGCACGCCGTCCACCGGGAGAGCTTCGCCCCCGAGCGCTCGCCGCTCGCCGTCTCGGACGCCGACGGCCGGGTGGTCGGCGTCGCCCTGGCCCTGGACCAGCCCGGCAGCGGCGACGGCTACGTGGAGAGCCTGGCCGTCGACCGCGCCCACCGCCACCGGGGCATCGCCCGCCACCTGCTCCAGCACACCTTCCGGGCCTGCCGGGACGCCGGGCTGAGCCGCTGCACGCTGTGGACGCACTCCGGGACGGGCGCGCTCGACCTGTACCTCAAGGTCGGCATGACCGTCCGGTACACCTCGGTGGTGCTGGAGAAGAGCCTCACCTCCTGACGGACCGCCGGGAGCGCTCAGCCGAGCAGGTCGAGCAGGCGCAGCGCCTGGCGCTCCCCGGTGCCGGGCGGGTTGCGGGCGGTGGTCGACGCGTCGCCGCTGAGGAACACCAGCCACAGCAGGGCGAACAGCCGGCGGCACTCCGGCAGCCGGCGCGCCTCGGCGGGGGAGGGCTCGAACCGGGCCAGGAAGGCCCCGGCGTCCAGGTCGGTGTCCACCCAGGCGGAGACGTGCTCGACCATCTCGGCCAGCTCGTACGGACGGTCGGAGCGCCCGGAGTCCTCGAAGTCGACCAGGCGGACGTCCGCGCCGTCCCACAGGAAGTTGGCGAGGTTGCCGTCGGCCTGCCCCAGCACGGGCACCGAGGACGATCCGCCCGCGCGCAGCCCGGCCTCCGCGCCGTCCAGCCAGCGCAGGCCCGCCGCCAGCGCCCGCCGCGCCCCGGGGCCGCGCACCGCTCCGGCCCGGGTGCGGATCGCGGCCGCGGACTCTCCGACGTCCCAGCGCCGGGCCGGCAGCCGGGCGGCGGCCCCGGCCGGTACGGCGTCGTGCAGCCGCCGCACCGCGCGGGCCAGCGCGTCCAGGTGGGGGCCCGTCAGCTCGGCGCCGCGCAGCGGCGTGCCCGGCAGGCGGGACATGGTGACCGCGCCCCCGGTGAAGGACAGCGGGCGCGGGGCCAGCCCCGGGGCGTACCGGTCGAGCAGGGTCAGCGCCCGCCACTCCCGCTCCGGCTCGCCGTTCGCGTCCGGACGGAAGCGCTTGCGCACCGAGTCGGATCGCAGGTCGAGACCGTGGGTGGTCCACCGCTGGGTCATGGCGGGACGTCAGCTCCTCGGGAGGGGCGGGGAGTCAGGGCCGCCGGTCGAGGGCCGCGAGCAGGTCGGGGCCGGACCAGGCGGGCGGTTCGGCGGCGGCCTCGGCCGCGCGGACCAGGTCGAGCAGCCGGCGGTTGGCCGGGGCGGGCAGGCCGTGGCGCTCGGCCAGCGCGACCACCTCGCCCTGCAACTCGCCGATCTCGGTGGGACGGGCACGCTGCAGGTCCTCCCACATCGAGGAGCGGGCCCGGGCGTCCACCCGCAGGCTCGCCGCCGCGACCCGGCGGAACACCGCGTCCGGCAGGCCCAGCACGGACGGCATCCACTGCGGCGGGACGGGCGTCAGCCGGGCCGGTGCCAGGCCTGCCGCCGCGAACGCCGCCAGCGCCTCGCGCTGGCAGCGGGCCAGCACCAGCCGGTACGCGCGGCTGCCGAGCTGGTCGCGCAGCGGCAGGCCGGAGAGCGCGTTGACGGCGTTGTTGAGGTTCATCAGCAGCTTCGCCGCCTGCACCCGCGGCATGTCCGCGCGCAGCCGCACCGGCAGCCCGGCGGCCCCCGCCACGTCCGCGAACCGCCGGGCGGCGGAGGCCCGTTCGACCATCAGCTCGCCGCCGGTGCCCTGGTGGAAGGAGGCCGGGCCGGTGCGCACCACGTTGTACGGCACCATCCCGGCCAGCACCGTCCGGCCGCGCAGCGCCTCGCGCAGCGACAGCGCGTTGTGCAGGCCGTTCTGGAAGCTGATGACGGTGCTGCGCCCGTCCAGGTGCGGGTCGAGCTGCCGGGCGGCGGCCGCGGTGTCCGCGGACTTGACCGTCACCAGTACGTAGTCGGCGCCCGCCGCGGCGGCGGCGTCCACGGCGGTGCGCGGCCGGGCGTGCAGCCGGCGGTCGCCCGGGCCGGTCAGGGTCAGGCCCGCCCGGTCCAGTTCGGCCATCGCGGGGCCCCGCCCGATCAGCGTCACGTCGGCGCGGGCGGCCAGCGCCCCGCCCAGCCGGCAGCCGATGCTGCCCGCCCCGAACACGGCGATCCGCAGCGGCAGCGTCGAACGGTTCTCGGACACCGGCGGCTCCTTCGACAACGGCGTCAGCGGCACGGCCCAGAGGTTACCGCCAAGTCGTGAAAGGTCCAGCCGCCGGGGGAGGGGGTTGGAGCCGGGGCGGCTCGGCCCCGAACCGCCCCGGCTCCCTCAGGCCCCGACCGCTGGCAGCCGGGTCGCCAGCAGCGCCGCCACGTCGTCGTCGGCGGGCCCGCCCGCGTAACGGCGCAGGTCCCGGCGGAGGTTCTCCAGCAGCACGACGTCCGGATCGGCGGTCCAGCGGGCCAGCCGCTCGGCCAGCGGGTAGAACTCGCCGCGCCGGTCCCGGGTCTCGCTGACGCCGTCGGTGTACAGCAGCACCCGGTCGCCGGGCCCCAACGGCACGGTCTGCGGGTGGTACTCGCTGGCCACCAGCGCCGACAGGTTCAACGGCGGCAGCGGCACCCGCGGCTCCACCGGCCGCACCGTCCCGTCCGGGCGCAGCAGCACCGGCGGCGGGTGGCCGCAGTTCAGCAGGTACGCCTCCGGCCGGTCGTCCGGGATCTCCAGCAGCAGGGCGGTGGCGAAACGCTCCGAGGCGTCCAGCGAGGTGGCCCGCTCGGCGTACCGCTGCAGCCCGATCTCCAGCCGGCTCGCCAGCGCCGGCAGGTCCTTCGCGTCGTACGCGGCCTCCCGGAACGAGCCGAGCAGCGCCGCCGCCATCTCCACCGCGGGCAGCCCCTTGCCCTGCACGTCGCCCAGGATGATCCGCACCCCGAACGGCGTGCGCACCGCCTCGTACAGGTCGCCGCCGATCTGCGCCTGCTCGGCCGCCGCGTTGTAGTACAGCGCCAGGCCGACCCCGCCGAGCCGGTCCGGCAGCGGGCGCAGCACCACCTGCTGCGCCGTCCGCGCCACCGAGCGCACCAGCGCCAGGTCGCGTTCGCGGCGCACCCGCATCCCGGCGGTGTACGAGGCGGCCAGGGTGACGGTCACCGTCGCGGCGATCACCGAGGCCGCCGACGCGCCGACCTGGCCGTCCCGCAGCAGCGCCAGCACCACCTCCGTGACCACCGCGAGCAGGCCGATCGCCAGGGTCCCGAACGAGCCCCAGGTCGCCGCCGCGAGGGCGGGCGCGGCCGCCACGAACCTGTCGTAGCGCTGGCCGGCCGGGGTCTCGGAGTCCGCCACCGCCGACAGGGCGATCAGCAGGAAGGGCGACAGCCGGGCGATCAGGCCGAGCAGCGGCCGGCCCCGGCCGGTGGAGGATTCGTCGTCGATCGTGGCCATGACCCGGTGAACGCTACCCGGGCCGCCCGCCCGGTTGTGGGAGGCGCGGACGGATCGATGATCAACCCCCGTCGTCCGTTCCGTCGTCCGTTCAATGGTCGCCGCCGCCATGCCCGGGGGACCACCCGTGGTGCGCCGTCCCATGGGCCGCCGCCGGGGACGCGCCGATGATTCACCGCGAACGGTGCTCGGCCACCCCCCCACCGGCACGCGAGCACCCGCGGAGAGCGGAGCCCCCACATGGCACTGACAGGACGACGGACGAGAGCGGGACGGACGGGAGCGGGAGCGACCCCGGCGGCGCGGACGGCCACCGGGAGAACCGGACGCCGGGCGGGTGCGGTGGCGGCGGGCGTGCTGCTCGCCGCCGGGCTGCTGACCGGGGTGCCGCAGGCGTCCGCGGCCGGGCTCGGCCAGGTCACCGGCTTCGGCACCAACCCCGGCAACCTGGCGATGTACAGCTACGTCCCGGCCGGGCTGCCGACCGGCAGGCCGCTGGTGGTGGCGCTGCACGGCTGCACCCAGACCGCCACCGACTACTACGACGACTCCGGCTGGGCGCAGCTCGCCGACCGCTGGGGCTTCGCCACGGTCTTCCCGCAGACCAACTCCTCCAACAACCCGCTGTCCTGCTTCTCCTGGTTCGACAGCGGCAAGGACACCCGCGGCAAGGGCGAGGCGCTGTCGGTCAAGCAGATGGTCGACAAGGCGGTCGCGCTGTACGGCAGCGACCCGTCCCGGGTCTACGTCACCGGCCTGTCCGCCGGCGCGGGCATGGCCGCCGACCTGCTGGCCGACTACCCGGACGTGTTCGCGGGCGGCTCGATCGCCTCCGGCCTGCCCGCGCAGTGCGCCACCACCCAGGCCGCCGCCTCCGGCTGCCAGAACTCCAGCCGGAACCTGACGCCCGCCCAGTGGGGCGACAAGGTGCGCGCCTCCTACCCCGGTTACACCGGCCCGTGGCCGAGGGTGGCCATCTGGCACGGCAGTTCGGACGGCACCGTCGCCCCGGTCAACGCCACCGAACTGCGCGACCAGTGGACCGACGTGTGGGGCATCGGGCAGAGCGCCTCCGCGACCCGGTCGCTGCCCGGCAACACCACGCTCAGCGTCTACGACGACGGCGCGGGCCGGCCCGCCGTGCAGCTGTACACCGTCTCGGGCATGGGCCACGGCCTGCCGGTGAGCCCCGGCAGCGGTACCGCCAACTGCGGGAAGAGCGGTGCGTACTTCCTGAACACCATCTGCTCCTCGTACTACACCGGCCTGTTCTGGGGCCTGGACGGCGGCGACGGCAGCACGGCCACGCCGTCCCCGTCGTCCTCGCCCTCGGCCTCGCCGTCGCCCTCGGCGTCCCCCTCCGCCCCGCCGTCCCCCTCCGCCTCGCCCTCGGCCCCGCCGCCGGGATGCTGGACGGACAACAACTACAACCAGGTCGCCGCGGGCCGGGCGCACCAGAGCGGCGGGTACGCGTACGCGAACGGGTCGAACCAGAACATGGGGCTGTGGAACCTGTTCGTCACGCACACCCTGAAGCAGACCTCGGCCGGCTACTTCGTGATCGCCGACTCGGGCTGCGGTGCGTGAAGCGCACCTGACCTGGCACGATGTGGGCTCCGTCGATCCGTCGGCGGAGCCCGCCACTGTGTCAGAGGCGCAACAAGACGCCTGACAGATTGAATGATTGTCCTATGTCAACGGGGCGGCAAGACTCGTGGCTCGCAGAACAGACGACATCCGAGCCGACCCCGATTGCCAAGGTGAAAATGACCGCCATCCCCGTGGCCCCGCCGGAGAACCGGTGGGCGACGCCCAAGCGCGTGAGCCTGGTCCCGCTGGTTGCCCTGATCTTCTTCAGCGTCTCCGGCGGCGCCTACGGAATCGAGCCGCTGTTCTCGACCTCCGGCCCCGGCATGGGCATCCTGCTCATCCTGGTGGCCCCGCTGATCTACAGCGTGCCGCACGCCCTGGTCTGCGCCGAACTGGGCACCGCCATCCCCGTCGAGGGCGGCTACTACCACTGGGTCAAGCGCGGCCTCGGCCGGTTCTGGGCCTTCCAGCAGGGCGTGCTGCAGTGGGTGTGCAGCTTCGTCGACATGGCGCTCTACCCGGTCATGTTCACCTCGTACCTGTCCAGCCTGATCGGCGCCGTCGCCCCCGGCGAGCACGTGTTCTTCGAGTTCCACCTGTACAAGGCCGACATCCAGGTCGACCTGAACTGGGTGATCTGCGTCGGCGTCATCCTGCTCTTCACGCTGCTGAACCTGATGGGCGCGGGCTGGGTCGGCGACTCCTCGGTGGCGTTCGCGATCATCTGCCTCACCCCGATGCTGGTCCTCACCGCGATCGGCTTCTACCAGCTGATCACCGACGGCACCAACCCGGTCTCCTCGATGACCGCCGAACAGGGCCAGTCCACCTGGAACGCCTTCGGCTCCGGCCTGTTCATCGTGATGTGGAACTACTCCGGCTGGGACTCGGTCTCCACCGTGGCCGGCGAGATGGAGAACCCGAAGAAGCACCTGCCCAGGGCGCTGTTCTGGTCCGTGCTGCTGATCATCATCGGCTACCTGCTGCCCTCGCTGGCCTCCCTGGCCGTCGGCGCGGACGGCGACAACGGCTGGAAGAGCTGGAAGGACGGCGCGCTCCCGGACATCGCCGGCGAACTGGCCGGGCCCTGGCTGCAGTACGTCGTCACCATCGGCGGCCTGTTCGCCTCGGTCGCGATGTTCTCCGCGCTGCTCGCCTCCTACTCCCGGCTGCCCTCCTCGCTCTCGCACGACGGCTACCTGCCCAAGTGGGTCTCCAAGGAGAGCCGGCGCTACAAGATGCCGATCGCCTCGATCGTCGGCTCCTCCGTCGTCTACGCGCTGTTCTGCTTCTCCAGCTTCCAGAGCCTGGTGATCTACGACGTCTTCCTCACCAACATCGGCATCCTGCTGGAGGTCGCCGCCCTGATCGCGCTGCGCATCCGCGAACCCCACCTGGAGCGCCCCTACAGGATCCCCGGCGGCTGGTGGAGCATCGGCCTGATCGCCACCTGCCTGCTCGGCGTCAGCGCCTGGGCCGCGATCCAGCAGTACAGCGAGGAGGGCACCAAGGCCGTCGTCTACTGCCTGATCGTGGTCGGCGCCTCCCTGCTGCTCTACCCGCTGCTCGCCGCCCGCAAGGCCGCCCGGGCCTCCGCCGCCGCCGACCGGGCCGCCGTGAACGGCCGGGACGCCGAACTCGGGGACGGGGCGTACGAGCTGTCAGGGTGGAAGCCGGACTCGGCACACAGTGACAAGGCCGTCAGCGGCACCGGGACGGATAGCGTCGAGGCATGATCAACAGCTTCGCCCTGCACGTCCCGGACGCCGAACTGGAGCCCGAGCCGCTCGACCCCGGGCAGATCGTCTCCGGCGCGCCCGAGGTCACCGGCAAGGTGGTCTGGGAGTCCGCCGACGGGCGCCAGGTCCGCGGGATCTGGCAGATCACCCCCGGCACGGTCACCGACACCGAGGCCGACGAGATGTTCGTCGTGCTCAGCGGCCGGGCCACCGTCGAGTTCGAGGGCGGGCCCGTCCTCGAACTCGGCCCCGGCGACCTCGCGGTGCTCCGCGAGGGCGACCGCACCACCTGGACCGTCCACGAGACGCTCCGCAAGGTCTACACCGTCAACCTCGGCCAGGACGCGGCCGAGGCCGAGGACCGATGACTCCCTGAAGCACCCACGGCCCGGCCGCCCCCACGGCCGGGCCGCACCCTCCCCTAGGCAAGGAACCGAGAGCATGGACCCCGTACACGCACTGCGGGACGCCAAACCCACCCCGTTCTGGCTGGAGGACCCGGGCCGCCCGGACGCGAACTCCGCCCTCACCGGCGACGTCCGCTGCGACCTGCTGGTCGTCGGCGGCGGCTACAGCGGCCTGTGGACGGCCCTGATCGCCAAGGAGCGGGACCCCGGGCGCGACGTGGTCCTGATCGAGGCCGAGCAGACCGGCTGGGCCGCCTCCGGCCGCAACGGCGGCTTCTGCGCCGCCAGCCTCACCCACGGCCTCGGCAACGGCCTGGAGCGCTGGCCCGACGAACTGGCCGCCCTCGAACAGCTCGGCGCCCGCAACCTGCAGTCCATCGAGGACGCGGTGGCGACGTACGGGATCGACTGCGACTGGGAGCGCACCGGCGAACTCGACGTCGCCACCGAGCCCCACCAGGTCGAGGAACTCGCCGAACTGTACGAACTCGCCAAGCAGTACGGCGACTACGAGCTGCTGGACACCGACGCCGTCCGCGCCCAGGTCGCCTCGCCGACCTACCTCGGCGCGCTCTGGGACAAGGACGGCGTGGCGATGCTCCACCCCGCCAAGCTCGCCTGGGGCCTCAAGCAGACCTGCGAGCGGCTCGGCGTGCGGATCTTCGAGCACACCAAGGCGCTCGACATCGCCGAGTCCGGCCCCGGCATGGCCGTGCGCACCCCCTACGGCCGGGTCCTGGCCCGGCAGGTCGCCCTCGGCACCAACGTCTTCCCCTCGCTGGTCAAGCGGATCCGCCCGTACACCGTGCCGGTCTACGACTACGCGCTGATGACCGAACCGCTCAGCGCCGAACAGCTCGCCGCGATCGGCTGGCAGGGCCGGCAGGGCATCGGCGACGGCGCCAACCAGTTCCACTACTACCGGCTGTCCGCCGACAACCGGATCCTGTGGGGCGGCTACGACGCGATCTACCACTACGGGGCCAAGGTCCGTGCCGAGTACGACCAGCGGCCGCAGACCTACCAGACCCTCGCCCGGCACTTCTTCCGGACCTTCCCGCAACTGGAGGGCCTGCGCTTCACCCACGCCTGGGGCGGCGCCATCGACACCTGCACCCGGTTCTCCGCCTTCTTCGACACCGCCCACCACGGCAAGGTCGCCCTCGCCGCCGGCTACACCGGCCTCGGCGTCGGCGCCACCCGCTTCGGCGCCGAGGTCATGCTCGACCTCCTGGCGGGCCGGCCCACCGAGCGCACCGCCCTGGAGATGGTCCGCCGCAAGCCGCTCCCCTTCCCGCCCGAGCCCGTCCGCTGGGCCGGCATCGGCATCACCAAGTGGTCCCTGGACCGCGCCGACCGCAACGCCGGCCGCCGCAACCTCTGGCTCAAGACCATGGACAAGCTCGGCCTCGGCTTCGACAGCTGACCCGCGCCCCTCACGACGGCCGCCCGCACCCCCACGCGGGCGGCCGTCCGCCGTGCGCGGCCGGAACCGCCTGCGAGAGCTCCCCCGGGCGGCCGGTGACGGGACGTCAGTCCGTCGCGTGGCGGAGCAGGACCTCCGGGAAGGCGGACGGGGCGAAGACCGCCGCGGCCACCCGGTACTCGGACGGCAGGGCGGACCAGAGGTGGTCGAGCAGGGCAGGGGCGTCCGGGTACGGGGTGGTGACCTCCAGGTAGGGGGTGCCGGTGGCCGGGGCGGCGGCGGGGCCCTGGTAGGTGGTCAGCAGGACGCCCTCGCCCGGCGCCGGGCCGTCCAGGCGCAGGAAGAGACGGTCGGTGCCGGTGCGGGAGGCCGCGCTGCGGCGGGCCGCGCCGAGCCAGGTCGGGCCGCCCGGGCGGATGTCCGCGACGGCCGTCAGGCGCGGGGTGAAGATCGGCGGGTCCGGCTCGTAGTCCAGGCCGTCCAGGGCCTCCAGCGGGGAACGGCCCGCGTCCAGCCGGTCCGCGACCACCGCGACCTGCTCGCCGTTGCCGTACACCACCCGCTCGCCGCTGCGCCGCACCGCCTGGTAGTGCCGCAGGTCGTCGTGCTCGCGGACGTCGGTGGGGACGACGCTCAGTGCGCCGTCCGGGGTGGCGCGCAGCGCGCGGGCGCGGGAGGCGGGGCTGCGGCCGGTCAGGAAGTAGGCGGCCAGTTCGGCGCCGTCGGCGGTGCGGCAGCGCAGGACGCCCCGTCCCGGGTACGGGTGGGCGGCGAGGGCCTCGGCGAGGTCGATCGGCACGGGCGGGGTCCCTTCGGACGGGGTCGGTGACCGGCGGACGACGATCGTCCCAGAGCCGCGGGCGGCCGGCGGGCGGGGGGCGCCGCCCGCGCGGCCCCGGCCGGTGTCAGTCGGGCAGGCGCTCGCCCGCCGCGACCGCCGCCCCGCGGGCGGCGCGCTCCACCCGCGCGTAGTGGTCCGACCACCAGTCCGCGTCCCCCTCGGGCAGCACCGAGCCGTTCGCGCGCAGGCCGGTCCGGCCGTCCACCAGCTCGCGGACCAGGTCGGCGTGGCCCGCGTGCCGGTGGGTCTCGGCGACCACGTGCAGCAGGACCCGCCCCAGCGTCAACTCGCCGTGCGGGGGCCACGGGACCTTGCCGACCGCGTCCAGCGGCAGCGCGTCCACGGTGGCGTCCGCGTGCGCCCAGACCCGGCGGTAGCCGTCGAGCAGGGCCTCCCGGCCCTCCTCCGGCCGGGCCCACAGATCGGCGTTCGGCTCGGCCGCCCCCGCCACCCACAGGCCCGGGCCGCCCTCGAACGGCCGGTCGAAGGTGGTGCCGAAGTACGCCGCCTCCGCACCCGTCAGGTGCTTGACCAGCCCCAGCAGGTTCGTCCCGGTCGGCGTCAGCGGGCGGCGCACGTCGTACTCCGACAGCCCCTCCAGCTTCCACACCACCGCGCTCCGGGCGTCCTGCAGGTACAGCTTCAGATCCCGCTTCGTCGCGGCGAGCCCATCGTCCGTCTCCGTCATGCCCGGAGTCTGGCCGCCGCCGAGCCGCCCCCACAAACCGTTTTCACCGCCCCGCCCCCAACGGCGCCGTCCAGCTGTGCCACGGGACGGGCGCGATCTGCGAGGCGTTCAGACTCGGCCGCCGGGTGGTCGCCTCGGTCTGCGTCACCGCCGCCGCCGGCGACCGCGGCTTCTGGGTGCTCGCACCCCGCGCCTGCGGGACGTCCAGCCGCACCGGTTCGCCCAGGTCTTCCCCGACGACGTCCGGCCGTACGGGGACGGGGACGGGGACGGGGACGCCCGAGCGCGGCGCCTGACGGGCGGTCAGGTCGTGATGGCGAAGACGAGCAGGCCCTCCGGCTGCTCCTCGTGCACCTCGACGTGGTCGACCACCGCCCGGGGCGGGCCGTGGTGCGTCCAGGCGACCATCTGTTCCACCGGGTCGGGATCGCCCTCGAAGACCGCCTCGACCCGCCCGTCCGGAAGGTTGCGCACCCAGCCCACCACCTCCGCCTCCGCGGCCGCGCGGCGGCAGGAGTCGCGGAAGAAGACGCCCTGCACCGTGCCCGAGACCAGCACCCGCCGCCGGATCACCCGTCGTCCACCTCTCGTCGCGTTCGTTCTCGCGTCCGTCCCCGCCGTCACTGTCGCTGCCAGCAGGTATACCGCAGCGGGACGGGACCGGGGCGGGACGGCGCGCGGTCGGGCTCAGGGCGCGGGGCGCTCCTTCACCCACACCATGCCGCGGCCCGACTCCGCCGGGGCCCGCACCCCGTCCTCCTCGATCCGTTCCAAGCGGTAGCCCAGCCGACGGGCCACCTCGGCGCTGCGCAGGTTCGCCTCGTCGCAGCGGATCTCGACCCGCTCCACCGCCGGAAGGCCCGTCAACAGCCCGGTCAGCGCCCGGGCCGCCCGGGTGGCCACGCCCCGGCCCAGGTGGTCGACGTGGCACCAGTACCCGATCTCCACCGCGCCGCCGCCCCGCTGGTCGTGCAGCCCCACCATGCCCAGCGGCGTCCGGTCGTCGGCCGCGAAGACCCCGAAGGCGTAGCTGCCCCCGGCATTCGGCCAGGCCAACGACCGGGCGAACCGCTCGGCGTGCTCCGGCTCGGTCGGTAGCCGGTCCGCCCAGCCCATCCACGGGTGCAGGTGCGCGAAACTGGCCGTGATCATCCGGTACCGCGCCCCCGCCTCCCCGGCCCGCCAGCGGCGCACCACCAGCCCTTCGGCGTCCAGCCGCTCCGGGACGTCACCGGGGCGCAGGACGGGCGCGGGGCCGGACGGCCGGACGGTCGGTCGGGCGGGCGGTGCGGAGTCCATGCGGGCGCTTTCGACGGGCCGGTGCGGAGACGGCTCCGGCAGGGGGACGTTCGGCATCCGGATGATGTCCCGCCGCCGCCCGGCCGGGCAACCGGACACCACCGGCCCGGACGGGCGTCATCCCGGCGTAACGCGGGTGCAGCGGGCGCGACAAGATCCACGCCTAGGCTACGGGAGGAACGGGCGGACGCGAGGAGGGGGTTCCCACGGACAGGCGACGGGCACGACCGGACTGGCTGACCCACCCGCTGCGCTGGCAGCGCGGCCCCGTGCCCTGGGCGGCGACGGTGCGCGGCGCGGCCGGCATGGCCGTCCCGCTGGGCCTCGCGGTCGCCGCCGGACGGCCCGCCGAAGGCGTGCTGGCCGGGCTCGGCGCGATGTTCGCCGGTGTCAACGACCGCCCCGCCGGGCGGCGCACCGGTGCCGTGCAGCAGGCCGTCCCCGCGCTGGCCGGCGCCCTCGGCCTGCTGATCGGCGCCGCCACCGGATGGTGGGCGGTGCCGCTGCTCGGCGCGGTCGGCCTGCTCTGCGGGGCGATCAGCGTCACCGGGCCGGTCGCCTCCGCGGCCGCCGTCCAACTGATGGTGCTCACCGTGCTCGGCTGCGGCATGCCCGTCCCGCTGCCCGGCTGGGCCAAGGCCGGCTGCTACCTGGCCGGCGCCGGCTGGCTCCTGCTGCTGCGCCAACTCACCACCCACCCGCGCCCGCTGCACGCCGAACGGCAGGCCGTCGCGGCCGTCTTCGACGCACTCGCCGAAGCCCTGGACGCCACCGGCACCGACCGCGCCGAACCCGCCCGCCGCCGTCTCACCGCCGCCCTCGACCGGGCCGGCGAACAGCTCCGCACCGGCCCCGACCACACCCTGGGCACCCGGCTCGCCGCCGCGTCCGACCTCTGCGAAGCGGGCGTCGCCCTCCTGCGCGACGCCCGCCCGCTGCCCGCCCGGCTCGCCACCGGCCCGCGCCGCCTGGCCGCCGCCGTCCGCGCCGACCGCCTCCCGGGCCCGCTGCCCGTCCCCGCCGCCGCGACCCCCGCGACCGCGGCCTTCGACCGGGCCGTCCTGCACGCGGCCCTGGCCTTCGGTGGGACGGCGTCCGGGGCGGGGGCGCGGGGGCGGGGGCGGGGTGTGT
>NZ_JNWZ01000096.1 GCF_000716545.1 Kitasatospora phosalacinea | reverse complement strand
TCGGAGGAGGAGTTGTCGACCACGCCGGAGGAGGCGGTCCAGGGGCTGGCGCTGCCGGTCTCGAAGCCGGGGTTGCCGAGCAGCTGGGCGGGGGTGCAGTTGCGGCAGCCCGGTGGCCGAGTAGCTGAGCGGCGCGGTGCCGCCGGTGGCCTTGATCTGCAGGCTGACCGAGCCGTTGACCGCGGTCGACTGGTTGCCGGGGTTGGTCACCGAGACGGCCGCGCCGGCCGGCTTGGTCAGCAGGCAGCCGCTGACGTTCAGGTCGATGACCCGGCCGGTGCCCAGGCAGGTGGTGAACCAGTAGGTCTCCTCGCCGTAGCTCTGGCCCTTGGTGGCGGTCGTGGTGCCGTCCGCGGCCACCTCGCAGGGGTTGTTCAGGGTGCACATCGCACCGTCGTCGTTGCCGGTGTTGTTGATGCCGACGACCTTCCTGCTGGCGGCGTCGACGATGGGCGATCCGGACGTGCCGTGCGTGGTGTTGCAGCCCGCGCTGTAGCGCAGCGAGTCGTGCCAGGTCCACTGGTCCTCGCGCAGGGTTGTGACGAACCCGTTGACCGAGCAGTTCCAGACCTGCTTCCAGTACGAGGAGGGTATGTACATGGCGGCCCCGTCCACCGGGTGGGTGTCGCTGATCGTCAGCGCCGTCGCCCCGTACTTGGAGGTGACGGAGGCGAAGGTGTCGGTGAGTTGGTACAGCGCGACGTCGGTGCCGGTCATCGTCGCGTACAGCACCTTGTCCGCCTGGACGGTGCCGAGCGAGGCCCCGGAGGAGTTGAGCAGCGTGCCGCTGCGGCTGGCGCTCGCGTTCTGGATGACCTGGCCGGGCGTCGGCATGGTCGGCAGGCAGTGGCCGTTGGTCAGCATCATCGCCCGGTCCGTCTCCACCGAGCTGGGGTAACGGACCAGCGAGGCCGAGCAGTTGCTCAGCGCGATGGTGGAGGTCAGGTCGCCGGCCTGGACGGCCTGGGCCGGAGCGGCGCCGATGGTCAGGGCGCCCGCGACGACCGTGCCCGCGCCGAGTGCGGCGGCGAATCTCTTGAACATGGCTCTCCTTGTGGGGGATTGCGGACGTGCGGCCGGTTGGCGCACGCCCACGCCGGACGAAAGTGCCATGACCACTTCAATCCGGTCAACCATGCCGTCGGAACTCGCGCGCGGAATTCCCGGCGGACGCTCCCGACCGGGCCGCCGGCCTGACCCGGCGTCAGGACCCTTCGCACCGGGGCGGACCGCCCTCGGCGGACGAAGGAGGAGACCGCGTACGGGTCGACCCGCCGCCGGGTGTCCGGTGCGACCTGCTCGCGGTCCTGGAAGCGCACCGTGCTGCCGAGGTCCACCGCGTCGCAGACCGGCGACCGGAGGGCGCTCCCCGCCTGTCGCACCGTCACCCTGACGGCCCGGTGGCGGGAGTCCCCGGCGTCCACGCCCGGGCGGTCGGGCGGCCGGGCATCAGGGTGAAGCCGGACCAGCGGCCGGGCTTGCTGCCCAGCGGGGTGTGCACGTGGCACCCGGCGAGGTCAGGACGGCGGCGAGCGCGAACGGCGCGGCTGCGGAGAGCGGCAGCAGCCCGTTCAACAGGCCCCGGCCACCGGCCCGTTGGGGCCGCATCGTCGACCGGTCGGAGGAGCAGGAGGCCGCCCCGACGACCCGTCGGGCGGCACCCCGTCGGGCGGCACCCCGTCGGACGGGTCGGGCGGTGCGGAGGCGCTACCGGCCGGGGCGGCCCGCCGTGCGGTAGCGGAGGTAGACGACCCGCGGGCCGACGGGGCGGATCTCGACGGGTTCGAGGCCGACCTGCTGTCCGTGCCGGGGGAAGAACGGGGTGCCGCCCCCGACGAGCACCGGGTGGACCTTGGCGCGGTACTCGTCGATCAGGCCCAGGGCGGCCGCCTCGGCGGCGAGGGCCGCGCCGCCGATCGCGATGTCGCCCGCTCCGGGCCCGGCCCGCAGCCGCCCGATCTCCTCCGACAGCCCGCCGGACGCCAGGCGGGCGTTGCCCCGCACCGTCCGCAGCGTCCGGGAGAAGACCACTTTGGGGAGCGCCCGCCAGAGCGTGGCGAACTCGCGGGTGGAGAAGCCGAGCGCGGGGTTCTGGTCGACGTCCTCCCAGTACAGCATCGTCTCGTAGAGCCGCCTGCCCAGCAGGTGGACGCCGGCCCCGCGCACCTCGTCGGTGGCGAGGCGGAAGATCTCCTCGTCCGGGACCGTCCAGTCGAAGCCGCCGTCCGGCCCGACGACGTAGCCGTCGAGCGAGGTGTTCATCGAATAGGTCACTTTGCGCATCGGGCCTCCTCGGTACCTGGTCCGACCGTACAACCGCCGCGCACCTGGGGCCGGGGGTTCACCTCCCGGACACCGGGGCTCTATATCGTCGGCCGGTATCGGGACACGCGGTCGAAGGGTTGGAGCATGAGGACGTCGGCGCTGTCGGCCGGACCGGGGCAACTGGAGCGGCACCTGGGCCTGTTCGACGCGGTGGTGATCGGGCTGGGGTCGATGATCGGCGCGGGCGTCTTCGCCGCGCTCGCCCCGGCCGCGGCGGCCGGCGGGTCCGGGCTGCTGCCGGGCCTGGCGCTGGCGGCGGCGGTCGCGTACTGCAACGCCACCTCCTCCGCGCGGCTGGCGGCCCGCTACCCGGCCTCCGGCGGCACCTACGTCTACGGGCGGGAGCGGCTGGGCGAGTTCTGGGGGTACCTGGCGGGCTGGGGCTTCGTGGTCGGCAAGACCGCGTCCTGCGCGGCGATGGCGCTGACGGTGGGCTCCTACGTCTGGCCCGCGCAGGCCCACGCGGTGGCGGTGGCCGCGGTGGTGGCGCTGACCGCGGTGAACTACCTCGGCGTGCAGAAGGCGGCCTGGCTGACCAGGTCGATCGTCGCGGTGGTGCTGGCGGTGCTGGCCGCGGTGGTCGCCGCCTGCCTGACCGGTCCGGACGCCGACGCCGGGCGCTGGGCGGTCGGCGCGGACGCCGGCTGGTACGGCGTGCTGCAGGCCGCCGGGCTGCTGTTCTTCGCGTTCGCCGGGTACGCACGCATCGCGACCCTCGGCGAGGAGGTTCGCGACCCGGCCCGGACCATCCCCCGGGCCGTCTCGACCGCGCTCGGCATCACCCTGGTCGTCTACGCGCTGGTCGCGCTCGCCGTCCTGGCCGCCCTCGGCCCCGACGCGCTGGCGCGCAGCACCGCGCCGCTGGCCGACGCCGTCCGCGCCGCCGGCGCGCCGGGCCTGGTCCCGGTCGTCCGGGTCGGTGCGGCGGTCGCGGCCACCGGTTCGCTGCTGGCGCTGATCCTCGGCGTCTCGCGCACCACCCTGGCGATGGCCCGCGACGGCCACCTGCCGCGCGTCCTGGCCGCCGTCCACCCGCGCTTCCACGTGCCGCACCGGGCCGAACTCG
This sequence comes from Kitasatospora phosalacinea, assembly GCF_000716545.1. GTDB lineage: Bacteria > Actinomycetota > Actinomycetes > Streptomycetales > Streptomycetaceae > Kitasatospora > Kitasatospora phosalacinea. The sequence continues at coordinate 31,155 of NZ_JNWZ01000096.1, read as the reverse complement.
CCGTCGGCACCGTGGTCGCCGTCCTGGCCGCCACCTCGGACGTGCGGGGGGCCATCGGCTTCTCCTCCTTCGGCGTCCTCGCGTACTACGCCGTCGCCAACGCCTCCGCCTCCACCCTGAGCCCGGCGGAGGGGCGCCCGCCCCGGATCGTGCCGGTCGTCGGCGGCGCCGGCTGCGTGGTGCTGGCCTTCGCCCTCCCGGCCGCCTCGGTGCTGTGGGGCGCGGCCGTGCTCGCGCTCGGCGCCGCCGCCTACGGCCTGCGCCGGGTGCGCGGCCGCGGCTGAGCGGGCGCCGACCACCGGCCGCCGGGCCGGGCACCCGGCGGGTTCAGTCGGGTGCCGCCGCGTCCCCCGGCCCCGGCCCCGTCCCGTCGGCGGCCAGGGCCAGCGCGAGCAGCGCCGTGTCGTCCGCGGTGCCGCCCGCGAAGTCGTGGGCGTCCTGCTGCAACCGGTCCACCAGGGCCTGCGGGGGCAGTCCCGCGCAGGCGGCCAGCCGGGCCGGGAGCGGGTAGAAGTCGCCGGCCCGGTCGCGGGCCTCGCTGAGCCCGTCGGTGTACAGCAGCAGGGTGTCGCCCGGGTGCAGCGGGACGGCGGGGGCCGGCGCGGGGTCGGAGGCTGGGTCGGGGTCGGACGCGGGGGTGCGCAGGCCGAGCGGGAGGCCGGCCGGGGCGGGGAGTTCGGACACCGCCCCGTCGCGCAGGAGCAGCGCGGCGGGGTGGCCGCAGGAGAGGCCGCGCGCGGTGCCGTCGGGCGCGGCCTCCAGCAGGAACGCGGTGACGAAGGACTCCGGGTCGGTGAGGTGGCGGCGCAGGCTGGCGTCGAGCCGGTCGGCGAGCGCGTCCAGGGTGGGCGCGTCGAGGACGGCCTCGTGGAAGGCGCCGAGCACGACGGCGGCGGTGGCCACCGCGTCCAGGCCCTTGCCCCGGACGTCGCCGATCAGCGCGCGCAGCCCGGCCGGGGTGTCCGCGACGGCGTAGAGGTCCCCGCCGATCCGGGCGTAGCGGGCGGCGGCCCGGTAGCCGGCGGCGATCCGGAAGGGGCCGACGGTGGCGGGCACCGGGCGCAGCACGGCGCGCTGGGCGGTCTCGGCGACGGTGGCGACGCTCACCAGGCGGGCGGCGGAGTGTTCGCGGCGGCGGAACACGAAGCAGCCGAGCGCGGCGATGCCGAAGATCACCGCGGTGGTCCCGGCCGCCGCGCCGGTGCGCCCGGGCTCGGTGGCGGTGAACACCCAGCGGGTGGCGGCCGCGACCACGGCGGACGCGATGATCATCGGCGGTCCGAAGGCGAGACCGACGACCGCGGGCACCGCGACCAGCACGGAGGGCAGGTGCCAGCCGCCGGTGCCGTACTGCAGGCCCACCACGAGCCCGTACAGCAGGACGGCGGCCGCCAGTGCCACCGCGCGGGTGACCGGTGCCGAGTCCGGGTCGCGGTCTTCGGGCTGGCTGTCGATGTGCGCTCCCGTGCGGTCGTGGCGGTCGGCCCGGTCCCGCCCGCCGGGGCGGGACCCTTCCGAGAGTTCACCAGAACGCGGATGCGGCCGGGTGCTGCGACACGACGCGGGGCGCGCCGTCACCGGCCGTCAGGAGCCACCGGCTGTCAGGAGCCACCGGCCGTCACGGACCACCGGCCGTCAGGGCGTGGTCCGCGCCCGGACGCCCCGGCCCGTCGGCGCCCGCCCGCCCGGGACGCGCCCGCCCGGGACGCGCTCGCCGGGCGGCGGACCGGCCTGGCGCGGGAAGCGGCCCGTTCCGCGGCGGCGGGGCAGGCCGATCCGGGCGGGCAGGACGGTGCGCGGGGACGGACCGGCGCGGGCGGGCAGGGCGGTGCGGGCGGGGCCGGGGAGGAGGGCGAAGGCGAGCAGGAACATGAGCGTGGCGACGATCGAGTCCAGCCAGTAGTGGTTGGCCGTCCCGACGATCACGGTCAGCGTGATCAGCGGGTGCAGCAGCCACAGCCAGCGCCAGCGCGAGCGGTTGGCCGCGATCAGGCCGATCGCCACCATCAGGGCCCAGCCGAAGTGCAGGGAGGGCATCGCGGCGTACTGGTTGGAGAGGTGGTCGACGTTCGGCGGGCCGTAGACCGAGGGGCCGTAGAGCCGGGCGGTGTCCTGCAGCCCGCTGGCGGCGAGCATCCGCGGCGGGGCCAGCGGGAAGGCGAACGGCAGCACCAGGGCGGCCGAGGTGACGACGGCCAGCACCCGGCGCGCCCAGAGGTAGTGGACGGGGCGGCACAGGTAGAGCCAGATCAGGAACAGCGCGGTCGCCGGGAAGTGGACGGTGGCGTAGTAGGCGTTCGCCACTTGGACCACCGTGTGGTCGTGCAGCAGCAGCGACTGCACGGCGCCCTCGCCCGGGAGGTGGACGGTGCGTTCGAAGCCCCAGACCCGGTCCGCGTTGTGGAAGGCGGCGGCGGTGTGGCCGATGGCCAGTCGCCGGCCGAACTTGTAGACCAGGAACAGCCCGATGACGAGCAGGAGCTCCCGCAGCAGCGGGGGCCGGGAGGTGCCTCCGCCCGGCTTCGCGCCGGGTGCTCCGGCTGCCGTGCCGGGTCCGGCCGGGGTGCCGTCGGGTTCCGTCGGGGCGCGCAAGCCTCCCCCCTTACTGGCGGGCCGTGCTCGTGGACCGCTCGCGAGTGCCGATACGCTGACGTATCGATACGATCACGTATCGATACGTTTGGGTAGTGTACATACGCCTGCCACCGCACCGACACCATGGGGAAGGCATGACGCACCAGCCCGCCGAGGACGCCGGACCGACCGCCGCCCAGGCCCGCTCGAAGATCTCCTCCGAGCGCGAGCGGGAGTTCTTCGAGGCCGTGCTCGACGAGATCCGCACCAACGGCTACGAGTCCGTCACCATGGAGGGCGTGGCCGCCCGCACCCGGTGCGGCAAGTCCACCCTCTACCGGCGCTGGCGGACCAAGGCCGAGTTCGTCGCGGCCGCCCTGCGCGCCGACCGGCAGCCGCGCTGCGCCGACGTCGACACCGGTTCGCTGGCCAGCGACCTGCGGCTGGTGGCCGCGACCGCCGGAGCGTGGTCCGACCGGGACAGCAGCCTGCTGCAGGCGCTCGGCTACGCCCTGATGACCGACAGCGACCTGCGGGACGCGGTGCGCGAGACGGTGGTGGCCCCCGAGGTGGCCGCCCTGGAGGCGGTGCTGCGGCGCGGGGTGGAGCGCGGCGAGGTGCCGGCCGACCACCCGGCGCTCGAGTTCGTCCCGGGCATGATCTTCGGCCTGGCCCGGATCCGCCCGCTGATCGCCGGACGACCCGCCGACGCCGACTACCTGGCCAGGTACGTGGAGTCCGCCGTGCTGCCCGCGCTCGGCCTGGCCTGAGCGGCACGGGGTAGAGACGGCACGGGGTAGAGACAGCGCAGGGTGAGACGGCGCAGGGTGAGACGGCGCGGGGCCTGGCCGGGGACGATCAGCAGCGGCGCCCACCGCCGCGTCCACCGGCCCTCGGCACCCGGCGCGGCGCTCCGGGCCCGCAGCCCGTGCGCGGCCGCTCCCCGACGGCCGGCCCCGGCGGGTCAGTCCTCGATGCGGACCAGGGCGAGCGTGATGTTGTCCGGGCCGCCGGCCCGGATCGCGGCGCGCCACAGGTCGACCAGGGCGCGCTGGTCGTCGCCCTGGGGGTCGCCGTCGGCCTCGGCGTCGGCCTCGGTGAGCAGGGCGGCGAGGTCGTCCGGGGCGACCGGGTCGGTGAGGCCGTCGGTGCACAGCAGGTAGCGGGCGCCGGGTTCGAGGGGCAGGCGGACGAGGTGGGGGTGGAGGTCCTCGGGGGCGGTGGGGCCGCCGAGGGTGCTGGTGACCAGGTGGCTGGTGCGCCGGCCGGGTGCGGGCGGCGGGCTGTCGTCGGTGCTGAGCAGGCGCAGGCCGAGGCCGTCGCCGCGGTCGGGGGTGATCGCGAAGACCTGGCTGTCGCCGACGTTGAACACCAGGACGTGTTCGGCTCCGAACACCGCCCCGGCCACGGTGGTGGCCATCCCGGCCAGGCCGGGGTCGGCCTCGGCGGCCGCGTGCAGGACAGCGTGGCAGGCCCGCAGTTCGTCGGTGACGTCCTGTTCGGTGCGCAGGCGCGGCCCGGCCGCGGCGAGGTGACGGGCGGTCAGCGCGGAGGCGACGTCGCCGGCCGGGTGGCCGCCGAGGCCGTCGGCGACGGCGACCGCCACCGGGGTGTCGCCGAGCGGGAAGACCAGCGACTGCGGGCTGTCGGTGGAGGTGGCGCACAGCGTCCACGGCCCCAGGACGAGACTGTCCTCGTTGTGGTCCCTGACCACTCCGTCATGGCTGATCGCGCTGACGACGACGTACGGCACTCCACGGCCCTTTCACCGACCCCCGACCGAATCCTGTCGGCACGATTCTCCCCCTCGCCCTCCCCGCCCCGGCGGCGGGGGCCGGGGAACGAACTCGCCGTTCCCCGCCCCCGGCCCGCTCCGTCAGGTGGTGACGGTGAGCGGGGGTTCCCAGGTGACGGGGGTGTCCTCGTGGGCGGTGTGGCGGCCGGCCCAGGTGAGGAGGGCGGAGCGGCAGGCGTGGTCGAGGTGGCGGAGGTCGGTCCAGTCGAGTTGGACGGGACGGCCGGTGGGGAGGGATTCGAGGGTGTCGAGGAGGCGGGGGAGGCGGAGGAAGGTGGCGTTGCCGCTGAGGCGGATCCGCAGGGGGGTGCCGGGGCCGGTGTCGGTGAGGTCGATGTGCAGGTGGGAGGTCTGCCAGGCGCTCTTGGCGACCGCGAGGGCGACGCCGATCAGGACGCCCTCGAAGAGGGTGGTCAGGACGATCGCGGTGGTGGTGACGGCGAGGACCAGCAGTTCGCCCCGGTGGCCGCGCCACAGCGCGACCGCTTGGCGCAGCGGGACGAGCTTGGCCCCGGCGTGGACGAGCACCCCGCCGAGGACGGCGAGCGGGATGAGCCCGAGGGCCGCCGGGAGCAGCGCGGCGAACAGCAGCAGCCACAGGCCGTGCAGGACGCGGGAGACCTTGGTGCGGGCGCCGGCCTGGACGTTCGCGGCGCTGCGGACGATCACGGCGGTCATCGGGAGGGCACCGAGCAGGCCGCACAGGGTGTTGCCGATGCCCTGGGCGGTGAGTTCGCGGTCGTAGTCGGTGCGCGGGCCGTGGTGCATCCGGTCGACGGCCGCAGCGCTGAACAGGCTCTCCGCGGAGGCGATCAGGGCGAAGGCGAGGACGGTGCCGAGGCCGGCGGCGCCGGTGACGGCGGCGAGGTCGTCGCGGGTGGGCAGGGCGACGGAGTCCAGCAGTCCGTCGACCCGGACCCGGGGGACGTCGAGGCCGAAGGCGGCGGCGGCCGCGGCGGCGAGGGCGACGGCGGCGAGCGGGGCGGGTACCGCGCGGACCGGTGCGGGCAGTCGGCGCCACACCGTCAGCAGGGCGACCGTCGCGGCGGCCATCAGGAGTGCGGTGGTGGCGGCCCGGCCGGTGAACCAGTCGCCGACCAGCGCGGGCAGTTGGACGATCTTCCCGCCGCCGCTGCCGGGCGCGGTGCGTCCGGAGACGGCGTAGAGCTGGCCGAGGATCAGGATCAGGCCGATGCCGGCCAGCATGCCGTGCACGACGGACAGCGAGATGGCGCGGAACCAGCGGCCGGTGCGCAGCAGGCCCATGGCGATCTGGAGCAGCCCGGCGGCGAGCACGAGCACGCCGAGCGAGCCGAGGCCGAAGCGTTGGACGGCGTCGAACACGAGGACGGTCAGGCCGGCCGCCGGGCCGCTGACCTGGAGGCTGCTGCCGGGCAGCAGGCCCACCACGAGGCCGCCGACGATGCCGGTGACCAGCCCGCGTTCGGCGGGCGCGCCGGAGGCGACGGCGACGCCGACGCACAGCGGGACGGCGACCAGGAAGACCACCAGCGAGGCGGGCAGGTCCTGGCGCCAGTGCGCGAGCGCCCCGCGTAAGGCGGCGGCGCGGCCGGGCTCGGAGGCGGCGACGGGGACGGGGACGGGGACGGGCTTCGGGTGGGAACCGGGGTTCGGGTCGAGGTTCACAGCGCGCGGGCCTTCCGGTGCGGGAGGGCGTGGGCGTGGTGGTGCGCGGGGTGTCGCATCGGGTCTCCTTCCGCCCGCCCGGCGTCGGCCGGGGCGGGGGCTGCGGTCTTCGGGCGGCGGAGCGGACTGACGGGGCGTCACCCGGCCGGGGCGGTACCGGATTCCGGGCGCGCCGGGCTCCGGGCGGGCCGGTCGCGGGCGTACCGGTCGCGGGGAGGCCGGTCGCGGGCGTACCGGAGCGCCGCCGGTGGCCGTCAGTTCGCGGGCCCGCTCAGCAGCGGAAGACCTGGAGGCGCGCGAGCGCGGCCGGTCTGGACCCGTCGGCGGGGCGCGCGGCCCCGGGGACGGGCGGGGCGGGGGCGGTCTCGTCGTCGGGGCGGTCCTGGGGACGGGCGGGCGGGCCGCCGCTGCCCCGGTGGCGGGCGGCGGAGCGGCCGGCCGGGGCCTGCGCCTCCTGCTGGTGCTCGCACTCGAGGTGCTCTTCGGCGGCGGCGGAGGCCGGCGGGCGGGGCGCCCTGGCCTGGGCCGGGGGCCCGGCAGTGAGCAGAGCCAGGACGGCGGCCAGCAGTACGGCGAGGAGGGCGACGGGCACGGCGGTGGTCCGCCTGCCGCGCGTCGTCCCGCGCCCGACCATCTCGCCTCCCCCGACGTCCGCCCGGCCCGGTCGCCGCGCACGCACCAGCATACTGACGGAACGTAATCACGGTACCCGGTTTCCCGGATTGCCGGTTGCGGTGAACCCGTCGGTGGAAAGGAACTTGACGATCCGTCGGACAGTTCGGTTGCCGCCGGGGCGTGCGCCCGTTCACCCTGTGTGCGCGCCCGGCGAGCCGGGCGGTGCGGGCACCTCAGTGGGCGCGGGGCTGCTCGCGGTGGACGACGCCGCCTCGCCCCGCCCACCGGGCCGCCCCGGGCCGCGCGGCCGACGCGGCGTCAGGGTGCGGGCGCGGGGCGGGAATCCTCCGGCCGGTCGGGGGTAGACGCCGGGCGGCCCCGGTGGACGGGGTGAGCGACACTGCGACGGAGGCGATCATGGGGATCGGTGGCTGCATCATCCTGTTGGCGGTCGGGGCTGTGCTGGCGTTCGGCGTGCACTGGCACCTGGCGGGCGTCAACCTCACGGTGGTCGGCATCGTGCTGATGGCGGCGGGCCTGATCGGCGTGGCCGTCTACGCGCGGGTGCTGGGCCGGCGCCGCTACCTGGGGCGCGGCGTGGACGAGGTGGTGGTGGAGGAGCACCGTCGCGACGTGCTGTGACGGCGGGAACGACCGCAGGGGGCCCGGGCCGTCTCGACGGCCCGGGCCCCCTGCGGTCGGGGCGACCCGCTCAGTCCTTGAAGGCGTCCTTGACCTTCTCGCCGGCCTGCTTGACGTCGCCCTTCGCCTTGTCGGCCTTGCCCTCGGCCTCCAGGCGCTCGTTGCCGACCGCCTTGCCGACGGCCTCCTTGGCGGTGCCCTTGACCTTGTCGCCGGTGTTCTGGATCTTGTCGTCCGCGCTCATCGTGGCCTCCCGACCGGTAGATCCGTCGCTGACGAAGTTCCGTATGCCCGGGTTGCCCGGAATGATTCCACCCCACCGGCCACTTCTGTTCAGGTCCGTTCCCGAGGCACCGGCATCGCCCACCGGATCGCCCGCACCACGGCCAGGCCGAGCGGGCGGACCGCGGCGGCGGTGACCGGATCGGCCGGCAGGCCCAGCAGGGCGCGGTGCTCCGGGGCGGGCAGGCCCGCGGCGGCGGCCGCCAGCGCGCCGTAGGCGGGCCGGACGGCCCAGGGCAGGGGCGGGTGGAGCAGCAGGAAGCGGGCGGCTTCGCGGGCCTCGGCCGTCCTGGCGAGTTCGGGCCGGTAGGAGCGGAGCACCGCGGCGAGCTCCGCCCGGCTGCGGGGCGGTGCCTCGACGCCGAGGGCGGCGGCGACCTCCGCGGTGTCCGCCACGTAGGCGTCGCAGCCCGCCGCGTCGAGCGGCGCCGCCCCGTACGCCTGGTGGGCGCGCAGGAAGCTGTCGGTCTCCGCCGCGTGCACCCAGGCCAGCAGGTGCGGGTCGTCGGCCCGGTAGGGGACCCCGGCGGCCGTCGCGCCGCGGATCCGGGCGTGCACGGCGCGGACGCGGTCCACGGCGGCCCGGGCGTCCGGCGCGGGGCCGAAGGTGGTGACGGCGAGGAAGGTGCTGGTGCGCTGGAGCCTGCCCCACGGGTCGCTGCGGTAGCCGGAGTGCGCGGCGACCGCCGCCATGGCCGAGGGGTGCAGCGACTGGACCAGGAGCGCCGCGAGCCCGCCGACGAACATCGCGGCGTCGCCGTGCACCGTCCGGATCGGCCGGTCCGGGCCGAACCAGCGCGGCCCCGGGGTGCCGTGGATGCGCTGCCGGACGGCGGGGCCCCCCGGCCCGGCCACCTTCGCGAACAGGGCCGCACCGAGCCGCTCCCGCAGGTCCGCCCGTCGCGCGTCCATGTCTTCCACGGTAGTCGGTGCCGCGGGCGGCCGAACGGCCCATCCGCCCGACGGGCCGGTTCCGAACGGGTACGGATGCGGGTCCCGGTGCGGGGCCGGCGGTCGGCCCCGCCGGTCCGCCGGGGCGGACGTCGAGGACAGGAGGAGCGCGGTGGGGACGAGCGGTGCGGTGGACGTGGTGGTGGTGGGCGCCGGGGCGGCCGGCCTGGCCTGTGCGCTGGACGTCGCGGCGGCCGGGTGGCGGGTGCGGCTGCTGGAGGCCGCGGACGCGGTGGGCGGGCGGATGCGCACCGACCGGCGCGACGGCTTCCGGCTGGACCGGGGCTTCCAGGTGTTCAACACCTCCTACCCGCAGGTGCGGCGCCGGCTGGCCCTGCGACCGCTGCGCCTGCGCCCGTTCACCCCGGGCTTCGTGCTGGCGGGTTCGGCCGGCCGCCGCCGGGTGGTCGATCCGCTGCGCCGCCCGGGACTGGCGGGCGACCTGCTGGGCGGGCGGGTGGTGCCGGTCCGGGACGCGGTGGCGCTCGGCGCGCTGACCGTGCGGGACGCCCTGCTGCCGGCCGCGGCCCTGCGGCGCGGGCGCGACGTGCCGACGGCGGCGGCGCTGCGCGGGGCGGGCGTCTCCCGGGCGACCGTGGACGGGGTGCTGCGCCCGTTCCTGTCCGGCGTCTTCCTGGAGGACGGGCTGGACACCTCCGGCCGGGTGTTCCACCTGTACTGGCGCAGCATGGTCCGGGGGACGCTGGCGCTCCCGGCCGCGGGGATCGGGGCGGTCCCGGCGGCGCTGGCCGCGCTGCTGCCCCCGGGGTCGCTGGAGCTGGACGCCCCGGTGGCGTCGGTGCACCGGGGCGGGGCGCTGCTGGCGGACGGCCGGGAGGTCGCGGCGCGCTGCGTGGTGGTGGCCACCGAGCCCGCGGCGGCCGCCGCGCTGCTGCCCGGCCTCGCGGTGCCGCCGACCCGCGCGGTGACGACCTTCTACCACGCCGTGGAGCGCAGTCCGCTGGCCGAGCCGACGCTGCTGGTGGACGGCGACCGGCGGCTGCTGAACTCGGTGGTGCTGTCGGAGGTGGTGCCGGACTGCGCGCCGCCGGGGCTGTCGCTGGTGTCGACCTCGGTGCTCGGCACGGCCGCCGAGGAGCCGGCGGTGCGCGCCCGGCTGGCGGAGCTGTACGGCTGCGACACCTCGGGCTGGGAGCCGCTGGCCGCGTACCGGATCGCGGGTGCGCTGCCCGCGATGCCCGCCCCGCACCCGCTGACCCGCGGCAGCCGGTGGGCGCCGGGCCGGTACGTGTGCGGTGACCACCGGGCGACCGGGTCGGTGCAGGGCGCGCTGGCGTCGGGGGCGCGGGCGGCCCGCGAGGTGCTGGCCGACCTGGCCGCCGGGCGGGGCGCCCGGCCGGGCGGGTGAGCGGTCGCCGGACGCCGGGCGGGGCGCCCGGCCGGGCGGGTGAGCGGTCGCCGGACGCCGGGCCGGCGCGGTCAGCCGGTCGGGCGCCCGGCGAGGGGGCCGGGCGCCTCGGCCCGGTCGGCCGTCGGGCCCGGTTCGAGGAAGGGCGAGGCGGTGGCCGGTGCGGGCCGCTGCCCGTCGCGGGGGTGCAGCGGCTGCTGGGTGGCGGTCTCGGAGAAGGGCTGCCACAACGGGCGGCGATCGGTGTTCATGCGCCCAGTCTGACCTGCCGTCACCGATCGAACCCCTGGTTTTTCCGGCGGGTGCTCAGCCGAGCTCCTCGGCGAGCCCGACGACGATGCCCTCCGGGCCGCGGACGTAGCAGAGCCGGTAGACGTCCTCGTAGCGCACGATCTCGTCGACGAGTTCGGCGCCGTGGGCCCGCAGGCGTTCCACCACGTCGTCGAGGTCGTCGACGGCGAACATCATCCGCCGCAGGCCCAGCGTGTTCGCCGGGGCGTTCCGCGGTTCGGGCGCGAGGGCCCGGGGGCGGTGGAACTTGGCCAGCTCCACCCGGCCGGGGCCACCCGGGACGCGCAGCATCGCCACGTCCTGCCGGACGTCGCGGAGCCCGATGACGCGTTCGGCCCCGCTCCATTCGAGCGGTCCCCGGCCCTCCAGTTCGAGGCCCAGTTCGACGAAGAAGGCGACGGCGGCGTCGAGGTCCTCGACGACCACCAGGACGTTGTCCATCCGTCTGACCGCCATGCCGGTCCTCCTCCGTGCGGTGGGCGTCGGTCCACGACCACGGTAGCCGCCCGGCACCCGCCCGCCCGTCACAGCGCGAAGGTGACCCGGATGCGCTTGCCGCCGCCGGGCAGCGGACGGATCTGGCAGGTCGAGGCCAGGGCCTGGACGATGGCCCAGCCGCGGCCGCCGGCGGTGGCGGGGTCGCGGTCGTGGAGCGGTTGGGCGACCGGGTGGCGGTCGTCGCCGTCCTCGACCTCGACGACCAGTTCGGTGCCGTTGCTGCCGAGTCCGGCGTGGAAGCAGGTCAGGCCGCCGCCGTGGCGCAGGGCGTTGGCGACGAGTTCGGTCACGGCGAGTTGCGCGTCGGCCAGGACCCGGCCGCCGGGGTGTCCGGCCGCTTCCAGCAGTCGGGCGACGGCGGTGCGGGCCTGGCCTGCCGTCCGCACGGGTTCCGGCGGCGGCCCTTCGGGGACGGCGACCGGGGTGGGCGGCCGGGCGTCGTGGTGGGGCATGGCGACCTCGAATTGTCTACGGCACGGTGCATGCCGGCCGGCGAGGCCGGGCTTGAGGGATCTGAGGGGCTTGTGCCCCGCGGGGGGCGGATGATGCGGTGCGATCGGGCCCCGGATCACCCGGCGCCCGCTCCGTCCCGGCCCCGGCGCAGCAGCCCGTCGGCCGCGGCGAGGGCCTGCGGCATGCTCTCGGCGACGGTGAAGTAGTCGTCGGTGGCGGTGATCTCCAGCAGGCGCCGGAGCGCGGGCGCGAGCGGGCCGAGCAGGACCAGCGCACCGTCCGCCGCCTCCATCCGCTGCTGCGCCAGGACCAGGGTCCGCAGGGTGGAGGAGTCGGCGAAGGTGACCGCCGAGACGTCCAGGACGAGGACGCCGCTGCTGCGGGCGACGGCGGCGTCCACCGTGGCGGCGAGTTCGCGCTCGTTGTCGTGGTCGAGGTCGCCGCGCAGGTGCAGCACCGTCGTCCCGGGCTGCCCCGGGGTGTGGTCCGTCATGGCGGTCATGCTAGCCAACCCGGGCGCGGTGGATCAGGGCGGTTGCCCGGCCGGGGAGCGGGCATCCGGTCGGGACCGGGTCCGGTCCCGGCCGGTTGCCCGGCGGCCCGGCACAATTGGGTGGCGGCGCCGCGTCCGGCGGTGCCCGGCAGGAGATGAGGGAACCGGTGGCGCGGGAGCGGGCACGGGGGGCGTTCGGCGCCGATCCGGTGGTGGGTGCCGACCTGGCGCGGGTCGACTGGGCGGCGACGCCGCTGGGCGATCCGGCGGGCTGGCCGCAGAGCCTGCGCTCGGCGGTGGACCTGGTGCTGTCCTCGCGGTTCCCGATGTGGCTGGCCTGGGGCCCCGAGCTGACGTTCTTCTGCAACGGGGCGTACCGGCGCGACACGCTGGGCGACAAGTACCCGTGGGCGCTGGGCCGCCCCTTCCGGGAGGTGTGGGCGGAGGTCTGGGAGGAGGCCGGGCCGCGCATCGAGCACGTGCTGGCCGAGGGCGAGGCGACCTGGGACGAGGCGCTGCTGCTGTGGCTGCGGCGCTCCGGGTACCCGGAGGAGACGTACCACACCTTCTCGTACAGCCCGCTGCGTGACGGGGCGGACGAGGTGGTCGGCGTGCTGTGCGTGGTCAGCGAGGACACCCAGCGGGTGGTCGCGGAGCGCCGGATGGCGACGCTGCGCGACCTGGGCTCCGCCCCGGGGACGGTGCGCACCGAGGAGGAGTTCCTCGCCTTCGCCGCCGGACAGCTCGCCCGCAACCCGTACGACCTGCCCTTCACCCTGACGTACCTGTTCGAGGAGGGCGGCGGGGCCCGGCTGGCCGCCTCCTCCGGGATGCCCGCCGGGCACCCGGCCGCGCCCGCCCTGATCGGCCCGGACGGAGCGGGCCCGTGGCCGGTGGCGACGGTCCGCCGGGGCGGGGCGTCGACGCCGCTGCTGGCGGACGGCCCGTTCGCCGACCTGCCGTGCGGGGCGTGGCAGGAGCCGCCCCGGCGGGCCCGGGTGGTGCCGCTGGGCGGTGAGGAGGGCGACGGGCCGAGCGGTTTCCTGGTGGTCGGCCTCAACCGGTACCGCCCGCTCGACGAGGCCCACCTCGGCTTCGTCGACCTGGTGGCGGGCCGGCTGGCGGCGGGCGTCTCCAGCGCCCGCAGCCACGAGGCGCAGCAGCGGCGGGCCGAGCAGCTGGCCGAGCTGGACCGGGCGAAGACCGCGTTCTTCTCCAACATCAGCCACGAGTTCCGCACCCCGCTCACGCTGATCGCCGGGCCGGTCGAGGCGCTGCGGCAGCGGCTCGCAGACGCCGGGGCGGCGGCCGGGCCGGGCCTCGGTGCGGATCCGGACGTCCGCGAGGACGTGGAGACCGTCCGGCGCAACGCGCTGCGGCTGGAGCGGCTGGTCAACACGCTGCTGGACTTCTCCCGGATCGAGGCGGGCCGGATGCGGGCCCGCCCGGAGCCGGTCGACCTGGCGCGGGTGACCGCCGGGCTGGCCTCGGTGTTCCGCTCGGCGGTGCAGCGCGCCGGGCTGGCCCTGGAGGTCGACTGCGAGCCGCTGGGCGCCCCGGTCATGGTGGACCCGGGCCTCTGGGAGAAGATCGTCTTCAACCTGCTCGGCAACGCCCTGAAGTTCACCTTCGAGGGCGTGATCCGGGTGCGGGTGCGCGAGCGGGACGGGCGGGCCCTGGTCACCGTGGCGGACACCGGGGTGGGCGTCCCCGCCGCCGAGCTGCCGCACCTGTTCGACCGCTTCCACCGGGTCGAGGGCACCCGCGCGCGCTCGCACGAGGGCAGCGGCATCGGCCTGGCCCTGGTCAAGGAGCTGGTCGAGCTGCACGGCGGGACGATCACCGCCGAATCGGTGCCGGACCGCGGCAGCGCCTTCACCGTCGACCTGCCGCTGGCCCCGGGGGCCGTCCTCCCCCCGGAGGCGGACCGGCTCCCGTCCGTCCGGGACGTGCGGGCGGACGCCGAGCCCTTCTTCCTGGAGACCGCCGACCCGGCACCGACGACGTCGGGCCCCGCCGAGCAGGCCGCGGACGGGGACGCCGCGCACGGGGACGCCGCGCACGTCCTGGTGGTCGACGACAACGCCGACATGCGCGACTACCTCACCCGCGTCCTGCGCGGCGCGGGCCACCGGGTCACCGCGGTCGGCGACGGCGACCGGGCGCTGGCCGCCGTCCGCGCCGCCGCCCCCGACCTGGTGATCAGCGACGTGATGATGCCCGGCACGGACGGCCTGCAACTCGTCGCCGCGCTGCGCGCCGATCCGCGCACCGCCGTCCTGCCGGTGCTGCTGCTGTCGGCGCGGGCCGGGCGCGACGACGCCATCGACGGCTTCGAGTCGGGGGCGGACGACTACCTGGTCAAGCCCTTCGCCGCGGCCGACCTGCTGGCCCGGGTGCGTTCGGCGCTGCGGCTGGCGCGGCTGCGCGAGCGGCACACCCGGTGGAGCGAGGGGCTGGTCGACTCGCTCCAGGACGCGTTCTTCGTCTGCGACGAGGAGGGCGCGATCGTCCGGATCAACGCGGCGTTCGCGGACCTCCTCGGGTACGGCCCCGAGGGGCTGCCCTACGCCCCGCCGCACCCGTGGTGGGCGGACGGGGAGGTCGACCCGGACGCCCGGCAGCGGTCCGCCGACGCCCTCGCCGGGGCGTTGGCGGGCGACCGCGGCAGCGCCACCGTGCCCGCCACCCACCGGGACGGCCACCGGATCTGGGCGCACTCCACCTTCAACCGCGTCCCGGATCCGACGACCGGGCGCACCGTCACCGTCGGCACCTTCCGCGACGTGACCGCCGAGTACTACGCCGTCCAGCGGGAGAGCGCGCTGGCCGCGCTGGCCGACTGCCTGGCCCGGGCCGCCGACGCCGAGGAGGCGCTGTCCCGCGCCCTGGAGGAGCTGCGCGGGCTGTGGCGGGCCCGCCGGGTGGTGGCGGCCCGCTTCGACCGCCCGGACCCCGGCGCCCCGCCCCGGCTCACCACCGCCGGCCCCTCCCCCGACCTGTCGGAGCCGGTCCGGCGCCACCTGGCGGAGCTGGCCACCGGCCCCGCCCTCACCCCGCTGGCGGGCCCGGCCGGCACCGGCGTCCGGCTGGAGCACCCCGGCGGGCCGCTGGTGCTGGCCGTCGAGCTGGGCGAGCAGCGCCCCTTCACCCGGGAGGACGAGCTGCTGCTCACCCTCCTGGGCGGCCGCCTCGCCCAGGGGCTGGCCCGCGCCGAGCGGATCGACCAGCAGCGCGAGACGGCCCTCGCCCTGCAGCGCGCCATCCTGGGCCCGGACCGGCTGCCGGAGGGCTTCGCGGCCCGCTACGAGCCCGCCACCCCGCCGCTGGAGGTCGGCGGCGACTGGTACGACACCGTGCCGCTGCCCGACGGGCGGACCGGCATCATCGTCGGCGACTGCGTCGGCCGCGGCCTGACCGCGGCCAGCGTGATGGGCCAGCTGCGCAGCGCCTGCCGGGCCCTGCTGCTCCAGGACCACAGCCCGGCCCGGACGCTGGCCGCGCTGGACGCGTTCGCCGCGACCGTCCCCGGCGCGGTCTGCACCACCGTCTTCTGCGGCGTCCTCGACCCGGCCACCGGCGAGCTGCGCTACTCCAGCGCCGGGCACCCGCCGGGCGTGCTGGTCCGCGGCGACGGCGGCACCGTCCTGCTCGAAGGGGGCCGCTCCCTGCCGCTGGCCGTCCGCACCGGCCGGCCGCGGCCCGAGGCCCGCACGGTCCTGCCGGGCCGCTCCACCCTGCTGCTCTACACCGACGGGCTGGTCGAGCGGCGGCGCGAGGGCCTGTCCGAGGGCATCGCGGCGGCCGCCGCCGCGGTCGTCTCGGGCGGCCGCCTGCCGGTCGCCGGGCTCCCCGACCTCGTGACCGGCCGGCTCCGCCCCGCCGCCGGCTACGAGGACGACGTGGCCGTCCTGCTCTACCGGCACCCGGGCCGCCTGGAGCTGTCGCTGCCCGCCCGGCCGGGGGAGCTGCCCGCCGCCCGGGAGGCCGTGCGGGCCTGGCTCGCGGGGTGCGGCGCCTCGCCCGGGGCCGCCCGGGCGGCGGCCGCCACCGCCGGTGAGGCGTTCGCCGGGGCCCTCGCGGCCGCCGCCCCCGGCGACGCCCTGCGGCTGTCCGCCGCGGCCACCGCCGACCGGCTGCGCGTCACCGTCGCGCCCGCCGGGAACGGCGACCCGGCCGTGACCGTCGTGACCGAGTTCCCGCTCCCCGGCTGAGGGCCGCGGAGGGCCGCGTCCCCGACCGGCCCCGTCCGGGGTTTTTCCGCCCACCGCGGCGGCTGGGGTAGCCTCGCCCGGGGCTCCGGGTTCCGCGGTCGACGCGGTTGCCGGGTGGCCCGTGCGCTCGATCGGTTGCCCCGTCGGACGGCGGGGCGTGGCAGGAGGCGGAGCTTCGATGGCTGGCTCGACGACGTCGCGGGACGCGCAGCAAGGGGCGGCCGACCGCTCGAAGATCGGCGAGGCCGAGCTCCGGCTGCTGCTCGCGGGTCTGACCGCCGTGCGCGACGGCGACTTCAGCACCAAGCTGGCCGGTGACGCGGACGGGCTGCTGGGCGAGATCGCCACGGTGTTCAACGGCATGGTGGCCCAGTTGTCGCGGTTCACCTCCGAGGTGACCCGGGTGGCCCGCGAGGTCGGCACCGAGGGTCAGCTGGGCGGCCAGGCCGTCGTCCCCGGGGTGTCCGGCACCTGGGAGGACCTGACCGACTCGGTCAACGCGATGGCGGGCAACCTCACCACCCAGGTGCGCGACATCGCGCAGGTGGCCACCGCCGTCGCCAAGGGCGACCTGTCGCAGAAGATCACGGTGGACGCCCGGGGCGAGATCCTGGAGCTGAAGAACACCGTCAACACGATGGTCGACCAGCTCAGCTCGTTCGCCGGCGAGGTCACCCGCGTCGCCCGCGAGGTCGGCACCGAGGGCATCCTCGGCGGCCAGGCCGACGTGAAGGGCGTCTCCGGCACCTGGCGCGACCTGACCGACAGCGTCAACTCGATGGCGGGCAACCTGACCGGCCAGGTCCGCGCGATCGCCCAGGTCGCCACCGCGGTGGCCGAGGGCGACCTGTCGCAGAAGATCACCGTGACGGCGCGCGGCGAGATCCTGGAGCTGAAGGACACCATCAACACGATGGTCGACCAGCTCAGCTCGTTCGCCGGCGAGGTCACCCGCGTCGCCCGCGAGGTCGGCACCGAGGGGCGGCTCGGCGGCCAGGCGGACGTCCGGGACGTCTCGGGCACCTGGCGCGACCTGACCGAGTCGGTGAACGTGATGGCCGACAACCTGACCGCCCAGGTCCGCGCGATCGCCCAGGTCACCACGGCCGTCGCCAAGGGCGACCTGACGCAGAAGATCCGGGTGGACGCCCGGGGCGAGATCCTGGAGCTGAAGGAGACCATCAACACGATGGTCGACCAGCTCTCCGCGTTCGCCGACGAGGTGACCCGCGTCGCCCGCGAGGTCGGCACGGCCGGCAACCTGGGCGGCCAGGCCACCGTCCGGGGCGTCTCCGGCACCTGGAAGGACCTCACCGACAACGTCAACGTGATGGCCTCCAACCTGACCGGCCAGGTCCGCTCGATCGCCCAGGTCGCCACCGCGGTGGCGCGCGGCGACCTCAGCCAGAAGATCACCGTCGAGGCGGAGGGCGAGGTCGCGGCGCTGGCCGGGGTGATCAACACCATGGTGGACACCCTCTCGGCGTTCGCCGACGAGGTGACCCGCGTCGCCCGCGAGGTCGGCACCGAGGGCATCCTCGGCGGCCAGGCCCGGGTGCCGAACGTCGCCGGCACCTGGAAGGACCTCACCGACGTGGAGGGCGTCTCCGGCACCTGGAAGCGGCTCACCGAGAACGTCAACGAGCTCGCCGGGAACCTGACCCGGCAGGTCCGGGCGATCGCCGAGGTGACCAGCGCCGTCGCGGCGGGCGACCTGACCCGCTCGATCACGGTGGACGCCTCCGGCGAGGTCGCCGACCTCAAGGACAACATCAACGCGATGGTCGGTTCGCTGCGCGAGACCACCCGCGCCAACGAGGAGCAGGACTGGCTGAAGACCAACCTGGCCCGCTTCTCCGGCCTGCTCCAGGGCCAGCGGGACCTGGCGGTGGTCGCCGAGGCGGTCATGGACGAGCTCACCCCGCTGGTGGGCGCCCAGGTCGGCGCGTTCTACCTCGCCGAGGAGGCCGACGGCGCCACGGTGCTGCGGCTGATCGGCTCGTACGCGTACCCGGACGGCGGGCGGCCGACCAGCTTCCGGCTCGGCGAGTCGTTCGTCGGGCAGGCCGCCCGCAGCCGGCGCACCATCGCGGCCGACGACCTCCCGGCCGGCTACCTGTCGGCGTCCTCCGGCCTCGGCCGGACCGAGGACCTGTCGCTGCTGGTCGTCCCGATCGTGGTCGAGGACCAGGTGCTCGGCGTGATCGAGCTGGCCTCGATCCGGCCGTTCCCCGACGTCCACCGGGCCTTCCTCGACCAGCTGATGGAGACCGTCGGCGTCAACCTGAACACCATCGTCGCCAACGTCCGCACCGACGAGCTGCTGGGCGAGTCGCAGCGGCTGACCGCCGAACTGCAGGTCCGTTCGCAGGAGTTGCAGGCCCGGCAGGAGGAACTCCAGGCGTCCAACGCGGAGCTGGAGGACAAGGCCGCCCTGCTGGCCGCGCAGAACCGGGACATCGAGACCAAGAACCTGGAGATCGAGCAGGCCCGGCAGGAGCTGGAGGACCGCGCGCACCAGCTCTCGCTGGCCTCCACGTACAAGTCGGAGTTCCTGGCCAACATGAGCCACGAGCTGCGCACCCCGCTCAACAGCCTGCTCATCCTGGCCCAGCTGCTCGCCCAGAACCCGACCCGGAACCTGACCGCCAAGCAGGTCGAGTACGCGGGCATCATCCACTCGGCCGGCTCCGACCTGCTGCAGCTGATCAACGACATCCTCGACCTGTCCAAGGTCGAGGCGGGCAAGATGGACCTCAGCCCCGAACCGGTGGCGCTGCGCAGCCTGCTGGAGTACGCCGAGGCCACCTTCAAGCCGCTGACCGGCCAGAAGGGCCTGACCTTCACCGTGCGGACGGCGGCGGACGTGCCCGAGCAGCTCGTCACCGACGACTACCGGCTGCGCCAGGTGCTGCGGAACCTGCTCTCCAACGCGGTGAAGTTCACCGAGCGGGGCCGGGTCGAGCTGCGGATCGGGCTCGCCCTGGAGGAGCAGGTCCCCGAGGGGGTGCGCCGCGGCGGGCAGGTGCTGGCCTTCCAGGTCTCCGACACCGGCATCGGCATCGCGCCGCAGCACCTGGAGAGCGTCTTCGGCGCGTTCCAGCAGGCCGACGGCACCACCAGCCGCAAGTACGGCGGCACCGGGCTGGGCCTGTCGATCAGTCGCGAGATCGCCTACCTGCTCGGCGGTGCGATCACCGCCGAGAGCGTGCTGGGCAGCGGCAGCACCTTCACGCTGTTCCTGCCCGTCGCCCGCCCGGAGTTCCTCGCGCTGGAGGTCGGCCCGCGGGCCGACGCGGCGGACGGCGGGCGGGAGGCGCCCGCCGACGCCCCGCACCAGGGCTCCGACGAGGGCGCCGCGCCGCTCCAGCCGCGCCGCCTGCTGGTCGTCGAGGAGCGCAAGGGCGGCCTGCTGTCGCTGGTCGCCGAGAACGCCACCGCCGAGCCGGCCGGGCTCGCCGGGCCCGGGGAGGGCCGGCCCCGGGTGGAGGTGGTGACCGCGGTCGGCGCGGTCGAGGCCGCGGCCGTGCTGGCGTCCGCCCCCTCGCACTGCGTCGTGCTGGACCTCGACCTGCCGGACGGCGCGGCCCACGCGCTGCTGCGCGACATGGACCGCGACCCCGCGCTGCAGGGCGTGCCGGTGCTGGTGCACAGCAACCGCGGCACGCCGGGCGACGCCGACGAGCTCTCCCGCGCCGGGTCCCGCCCGCTGGAGGTCATCTCCAGCCTGGACGAGCTGCGCGAGCGCATCGCGCTGCACATGAGCGCCGACCACCCCGACGACGTCCCGCTGGTGCGCGGAGCCCCGCAGGCCGACCCGTGGGAGGCCGGGAACTCCGTCCTGAACGGCCGCCTGGTGCTGGTCGTCGACGACGACGACCGCAACCTGTACGCCATCACCGGCATCCTGGAACTGCACGGCATGCGGGTGCTGCAGGCCGAGAACGGCCGGGCGGCGCTGGAGACGCTGGCCGCCAACCCGGACATCGACGTCATCCTGATGGACGTGATGATGCCCGAGATGGACGGCTACACCGCCACCGCGGCGATCCGCGCCATGCCGCAGCACGCGCGGCTGCCGATCATCGCGGTGACCGCCAAGGCGATGGTCGGCGACCGCGAGAAGAGCCTCGGCTCCGGGGCCAGCGACTACGTCACCAAGCCGGTCGACGCGGGTGAGCTGATCAGCCGCATCGAGGCCCAGCTGCTCGCCGGGTAGCCGCCCGTCGCCCTCGGCCCGCCTCGCCCCGCCCGCCCGCAGAACCACAGGAGTCCATGCCGTGCACCAGTCCCGGGAGTCGCACCCCGACCAGGGCCCGTCGGCCGCGCCGTACCCGGCCGGGCTGGTCGCCGCCCGCCGGCCCGCCGCGATCGAGTCCCT
This sequence comes from Kitasatospora phosalacinea, assembly GCF_000716545.1. GTDB lineage: Bacteria > Actinomycetota > Actinomycetes > Streptomycetales > Streptomycetaceae > Kitasatospora > Kitasatospora phosalacinea. The sequence goes on along the minus strand of NZ_JNWZ01000096.1, from coordinate 10,950 downwards.
CGCGGAGCCGGGCGGCGCGCTGGACGGCACCGTGGTGGACGGCAGCGAGGCGGACAGCGGGCCCATCGGGCGGCTGGCCGGCACGGTGGAGCAGCTGCGCCGGCAGCTCGACGAGGCGCAGGCGCACGCCGCGGGCCGGTCGGTGGTGGAGATGGCGGTGGGCATCCTGGTGGAGCGGCTGCGCTGCGGGCCGACCGAGGCCGCCGGGCAGCTGCGGCTGCTGGCGGAGCAGGCCGGTTCCACTCCCCTGGAGCTCGCCGCCGGCCTGGTCAACCAGGCCGCCGCGGACAAGATCTCCGAGGCCGCCCAGGAGTTCGTGGCCCGGACGGCGGACCCGGTCTCCTCCGGGGTCGGCGTCCGGCTGCGCAACACCGAGGCGGACGCGCTGAGCGGCAGCGACGCGGCGGCGGCGGCCCGGGCCATGCTGGAGCACGCGCTGCGCCCGCTGGGCGCGGTCGCCGTGGCGATCTGGGCGGCCCGCCCGGACCTCTCGCTGTCGCTGGCGGGCAGCGCGGGCTTCGCCGAGACGGAGGCCCGCCGGTGGCGCCACGTGCCGCCCGGGGTGGTCACCGCGGCCCGCCGGGCCCTGGACGGGCGCGCGCCGGTGGCGTACCGCACCCTCGCCGACGCGGCCGTCCCGTCGATCGGGCAGCACGAGGCGAGCGGCGGCCGGATCGCCGTCCCGGCGGGGGTGGGCGGCCGGCTGATCGGCGTGCTGGAGGTGTGCTGGCGCGAGGACCTGCCGGAGCAGTCGCAGTCGTTGCAGCGGCAGTTCGAGGCGCTGGCCGAGCTGTGCGCGGCCACCCTGGAGACCTGGGCCGGGGACGGCCCGGAGGAGGCCCCGGCGACCGGGCGGCTGGACGAGCTGGCCCGGCTGGTCGACGGGCTGCTCGACCCGTGCATGGTGCTGGAGCCGGCCGACGACGGCTTCCCGCCGCGCTTCGTGATCCGCCACGCCAATCCGGCGTTCGTGGACTTCGCGGGCCGCCCGACCGGTGCCATCGTCGGCTCGCCCCTGCTGGAGGCGTACCCCCTGGCCGCGCAGGAGGGCAACCTGCTGGAGGCCGTGGAGGACGTCCACGCCACCGGGACGCCGTTCCGGGACCCGCGGATGCGGCTGGCCGCCCTGGTCGACGGGGTGCCACTGATCACCGACGCGTACGTGTCCATCAGCCGGCACGGCGGCCACGTCACGGTGCTGTGGCGGCTGGCCGACAACACCCCGAAGATCGCCCGCCTGCTGCACCACGCGCAGCGGCTGGGCCGGATCGGCGGGTTCGAGGAGGACCTGGACGCCCGCCAGGTGGTCTGGAACGACACGCTGTTCGAGCTGTACGGGCTGCCCGCCACCGCGCGGCCGATCGCGCTGGAGCGGCTGCCCGACCACACCCACCCGGACGACCGCCACGCCGTCGACCGCTTCCTGCGCACCCTGCTGCACCACCGCCGCCCGGCGTCCACGGCCTTCCGCCTGCAGCGCGCGGACGGCGTGACCCGGCACATCCGGGTGGTGGCCGAGCCGGTCCACGACCCGTCGGAGCGGCTCAGCGCGATCCGCGGCGCCTACCAGGACATCTCGGCCCAGCACTGGACCGAGGTCGCCCTGGCCGCGACCCGCGACCAGCTGGCCCAGACCGAGCAGCAGGTCGCCGAGCGGCACCGGCTGGTCCGCCAGCTCCAGCACGCCATCATGCCGCCCAGCACCGGCCCGCGGACGCTGAACAACCTGGACGTGGCGGTGCGCTACCGCCCCGCCGAGAAGGACCACCTGGTCGGCGGGGACTGGTACGACGCGCTGCCGCTGCCCTCGGGGCAGGTGCTGGTGTGCGTGGGCGACGTCGCCGGGCACGGCATCGAGGCCGCCACCGGGATGGTGGCGCTGCGCAACGCGCTGCGCGGGCTGGCCGCCACCGGGGCCGGTCCGGCCCAGCTGCTGGCCTGGCTGAACAGCGTGACGCACCACCTGACCGACAACGTCACGGCCACCGCGGTCTGCGGCCTGTACGACCCGGAGCGCCGCCTGCTGCGCTGGGCCCGGGCGGGCCACCTCCCGCCGGTGCTGCTGCGCGGCGGCAGCGCGCAGTGCCTGCCGCAGGTGGACGGCCTCCTGCTGGGCGTGCTCGACCAGGCCGAGTACCAGGAGAGCGAGATCGAGCTGCGGCCGGGCGACCGGATCGTGATGTACACCGACGGCCTGATCGAGCGCCGCGACCAGGGCCTGCACGCCTCCCTCGCCAACCTGGTGTCCCTCTCCGAGGCGGCCCCCCGCGAGGGCGCCACCGCGCTCGACGCCCACCTGGACCACCTGCTGCGCTACAGCGGCGCCGACACCGACGACGACACCTGTCTGGTGGGCATCGAGGTGCGGTAGGCCGTCGCCGGCACCCTCACCGCCGACGACCGGCGGCCGCGCACGTGTGCGGATCGGACGGTCGGGCAGACGCGGACCGGATGACGTCCGAGGAGGGTGAGATGGCTGACGCGATCGTGATCGGGTCCGGTCCCAACGGGCTGGTCGCGGCCAACCTGCTGGCGGACGCGGGCTGGCACGTCGTCGTGCTGGAGGCGCAGGACGAGCCGGGCGGGGCGGTGCGCAGCGACCGGGGGGTGGATCCGCGGTTCGTCTCCGACCTGTTCAGTTCCTTCCACCCGCTGGCCGTCGCCTCGCCGGCGATCCGGGGGCTGGGGCTGGAGGAGTTCGGGCTGCGCTGGAGCCGCGCCCCGCTGGTGCTGGCCCACCCGCTGCCGGACGGCCGCTGCGCCGGTCTGTACCAGGAGGACGGGGCACCGGACGCGGACGACCGGCTGGAGCGGATGTTCGGCGCGGCCGACGCCCGGGCCTGGCGCCGGTTGGGGGAGCGCTGGGACGAGTTGGAGCCGCACTTGGTGAACGGTCTGCTCACGCCGTTCCCCCCGGTGCGGGCGGGGGCGGCGATCGCGGCCCGGTTGCGGGCGGCCGGGCTGCTCGACCTGGCGCGTTTCCTGGCCCTGCCGGTGCGGCGGCTGGCGGAGGAGGAGTTCGAGGGCGACGCACCGGGGATGCTGCTGGCCGGCTGCGCCCTGCACGCGGACCTGCTGCCGGAGGCGGCGGGCAGCGGCGCGTTCGGGTGGCTGATGGCGATGCTGGGCCGGCGGCACGGCTGGCCGGTGCCGGTCGGCGGGGCGTCCGCGCTGACCGGGGCGCTGGTGCGCCGGCTGGAGTCCAGGGGCGGGGAGGTGCACTGCGGGCAACCGGTGCGGGAGGTGGTGGTGCGGCGCGGGACGGCGCTCGGGGTGCGCACCGCGGACGGCCGCGGCCACCGGGCCGTGCGGGCCGTCCTGGCGGACACCTCCGCGACCGCCCTGTACGGCGGCCTGATCGGCTGGGAGCACCTGCCGGCGTCGCTGCGCCGGGACATGGGCCGCTTCCAGTGGGACTTCGGCACGGTGAAGGTGGACTGGGCGCTGCGCGGCCCCGTCCCCTGGACGGCGCCCCTGGCCGGCCGGGCCGGCACCGTGCACCTGGGCGCGGACATGAACGAGCTCGGCGACTTCGCGCACCAGGTGCTCACCGGGCGGCTGCCCGCCCGTCCCTTCGCCCTGTTCGGGCAGATGACGGTGGCCGACCCCAGCCGTTCGCCCGCCGGTACCGAGTCGGCCTGGGCCTACACGCACGTCCCGCAGCGGATCAGCGCGGACCTGGGGCCGGACGGCATCACCGGGCGGTGGGACGAGCGCGAGGGCGAGGCGATGGCCGACCGCGTCGAGCGGCAGGTGGAACGGTTCGCCCCGGGTTTCCGCGACCTGATCGCCGCCCGCCGGGTGCTCACCCCGCCCGTGCTGCGCTCGCTCGACGACAACCTGGTCGACGGCGCCCTCAACGGCGGCACCGCGGCCCCGCACCAGCAGCTGTTCCTGCGGCCGACCCCCGGCACCGCCGGGGCGCGCACCCCGGTCGCCCGGCTCTACCTGGCCTCCGCCTCCGCCCACCCGGGCGGCGGCGTGCACGGGGCGTGCGGCGCCAACGCCGCCCGCGCCGCGCTGAACGCCCACCGCCGCTCACCGGCCCGCTTCCTGGCGGTGGGCGGCCCGATCACCCGGCGCGGGTCGCACCGCTGACCCGCCCTCCCGAAGGGAACGGATCCATGGCACAGCGCCAACGTCTGGTCCAGGCCACGCCCGAGCAGGTCTGGGGCCTCCTGGCGAACGCCCGGAGCTACGCGCAGTGGGTGGTCGGCACCCAGGACGTCCTGGACGCGGACGACCACTGGCCCGAGGTCGGGGCCCGCCTCAAGTTCCGGGTGGGCGTCGGTCCGGCCACGCTGGAGGACACCTGCGTGGTGCGGATCTGCGAGCCCGGCCGCCGCCTCGAACTCGAAGCCGCGGCGGACCCGTTCGGCACCGCCCGGATCGCCTTCTCCCTCACGCCCTGGGGCGACCACACCCTGCTGATCCTCGACGAGCACCCGCTGCGCGGGCTCGGGGCGCGGTTGGAGAACCCGCTGACCGAGTTCGTCCTGCACCTGCGCAACCGCCGGCTGCTGTCCAACCTCGCCCGCAGCGCGGCCGACCGCTCGCACTCCCCCTCCCCCGCCTTCGACGGGGCGCGCCGGTAGCGGCCGCTACCGCTCGTAGGGGAAGCGGGCGGGCTCCGGCTCCCGGGCGAAGAAGGTCTTGGCGCGGGCCAGTGCCTCCTCGTCCGCCAGGACCTGGCCCGGGCTGCTGGCGTTGCCCAGCAGGACGCCGCCGAAGCGCATGCCCATGTACGCGGCGGAGTGCTGGAGCGTCAGTTCCAGCGGGCGGGCCACCTCCTGCTCGGCGTGCGCCATCGCGGTGACGCCCCACAGGGTGCGTCCGGCCATCTTGGCGCGGAACTCCGGGTCGGGGGTGCGCAGCCACTTCGACCAGTGGTCGAGGTAGCGCTTGGCGGCGGAGGAGAGCGAGTACCAGTACAGCGGCGAGGCGATCACCAGGTCGCTCGCCCCCAGCGTGGCCTCCAGCAGCAGCGCCTCGTCCCCGGTGGTGGTCTGGGACTGCGGCCCGCCCGGCGCGTGCCGCGCGTCGACGTACTCGGGCAGGTCGAGGGAGGCCAGGTGCAGCCAGCGCTGCGCGGTGCCGGCCGGGAGCTGCTCGGCGGCGGCGCGGGCCAGTGCCTCGGTGTTGCCGCCGGTGCGGGCGCTGCCGAGCAGGAACAGGAACGAACGGGGTGTCATCTGGGGCTCCGGTGCTGGTCGTTCCGGTCGGGCGGCGGCCGCGCCGGAGGGCTGGGGGGACGGTCGCCTTGCCCCAACCCCCGGCGGGCCGCCGGCATTCCTCGGGTGCCCGTCAGGCCTTCAGGCGCAGGGTGCCCAGGTGTTCGGGGCGGATCAGCCGGGTGCGCGGGGAGAGTTGGCGGACCTGGGCGAGGAGGCCGTCGAGGTCCATCCCTGGGTCCTGGACGGCGGGGTCGGCGAGCGGCGTCTCGAAGGTGTCCCAGTGCACCGGGACGACGGTGCGCGGGAAGTCGAGCGCCTGGAGCAACCGGGGCACGTACCGGTGGGTGATGCGGGCGGTGCTCTCGACGGCGATCATCGCGACGTCGGGCCGCAGGCCGGCGTGGGTGTGCTCGACGAAGTCGCTGGCGCCGGTCAGCAGGGTCGACGGCCCGTCACCGATCCGGACCTGGAAGGCCAGGGTGTCGCCCTCGACGAGTTCGCCGATCGTCGCGGGCGGCGCCGCGGGCGGCGCGGTGAGCGTGCCGGGCGCCCAGTAGCGGTGGGTGGCGTTGCGGCTGTGCAGGCTGGCCACCACCCGCACGGTGTATCCGCCGAAGTCGAGGACCTCGCCGCCCTTCACCACGATCAGCTGGGCCGGTGCCACGCCCATCGCCCGCAGCAGGTGGCAGGTGGTGGCGGTGCCGACCACCTGCACCCCGCGGCTCTTCGCGATGTACGGGACGTCGTTGAAGTGGTCCCAGTGGCTGTGGCTGACCAGGACGAGGTCCGGTTCCCCGATGTGCCGGTCGACCACGTCGGTGGCCACGGTGAGCGGGGTGGAGGCGTCGAAGCCGTGGGTGGGGAAGCGGGTGAGGTACGGGTCGAAGAGCACGGTGTGCCCGTCGCCCTCGATCCGCCACCCGCTGTTGCCGAGCCAGGTGAACGCCGTCTCGGTGCCGCCGCCCGGCGGTTGCGGTCGCGGCTCGTCCGCGGCGGCCGTGGGGACGGCTCCGGCGACCGGGAGGAGGGCGGCCCCCGCGACCGCCGTCCGCAGGAGTCCGCGTCGTCCCAAGGTGTTGTCACTCATGCCCCGGTAGGACGTCGGTCGTGTGCCGCCGGTTCCGGTGCCGGATCGGTCGGCTCCGGACGGCACGTCATCGGCTTTGGCGGGCATGCGGGTTGACGGGGCGGCAGCGGCCCGGCCCGGAGGCCGGCACCGGGCCGGAGCAGTTGGGGACATACCTGTGTATCTCCTCCGAAACAGGGCAGGCGGGCGGCACGGACGATCCGACCCACGGAGTGAGGAGCAGCCTTGAACGACTATGCGAATCAGGGGAGTTGGGAGTCGGAACCGCATTCCGGCCCGGCGGGTGCCGCCGTCCGGAGCGTGCGGACCGGAGCCGCCGAGGGCGCGCACGTGGTGGCCGACCGCGCGGGCGAGGTCGCGGGGACGGTCGAGGAGCAGGCCGCCCAGGTCGCCCAGGAGGCGCTCGCGCAGGCCCGTGACCTGCTCGACGAGGCCCGCGGCCAGGTGCGGGGCCAGGCCCGGGAGCAGACCGAGCGGCTGGCGGAGAACGTCCGCCGGCTGGCGGAGGAGCTGCGGGAGATGGCCGCGCACGGCAAGCCCGACTCGACGGCCGCCGTCGCGGTCGCCCAGCTCGCCGACGGCGGCCGACGGGTGGCCGACCACCTGCAGCGGCGCGGCCCGGACGGGCTGCTGGAGGACGTGCAGGACTTCGCGCGCCGCCGACCCGGCCTGTTCCTGGCGGGAGCGGCGCTGGCCGGGTTCGCGCTCGGCCGGGCCGGCAAGGGCGTCGTCGCGGCCGGCGGCCCGTCCGAGCACGACGGCCGTGACGGTCGTGACGGCCGTGACGGTCGCGACCAGTACGACGGGTACACCGGGTACGGCGACCGGGACGTCCGCACCGGCGACGAGGGCCGGGACGGGACGTGGCCGGACCGGCCGGGCGTCGTGGCGGCTCCGGTGAGCGCCCCGCCCTCCGTGCCCCCGGCGGTCCCCGGCACGTCCGACCCGTACGGCGGGGCCCCCGCCTACCAGCCCAACCCGCGCCACGCCGAGGCCCCGGGCCACTCGCCGGAGCCGGGCCACGTCGAGGACCCGCGCCACGGCCAGTTGCAGGGCCCGCTCCCCGGCCAGGGCCAGGAGCAGGACCCGTTCCACGGCCTGGGGCAGCAGCCGCCGGCCCGGGGGGTGTGAGCCATGCCCGCACCCTTCACCGACCACCGGTCCTCCGGGGACCCGACCACCGGCTACCGCACCGCCGGCTACCCCGGGGCGGGCGACCCGGGCCGGACGCCTCCGCCGCCGGAGCAGCCGCCCGGCTCCGCCGAGCGGGGCGGGCACGAGTCGCTGGGCGACCTGATCGGCGAGATCACCGGCGACCTGAGCCGCCTGGTGCGCGACGAGATCGAACTCGCGAAGGCCGAGATCAAGCAGGAGGCGACCAAGGCGGGCAAGGCTTCCGGCATGCTCGCCGGCGCCGGGTACGCCGGTCACATGGCGGTCGTCCTGGGCAGCCTGACGGTGGTCTTCGCGCTCGCCGCGCTGATGCCCCCGGCGTGGGCCGCGCTGGTGGTCACCGTCCTGTGGGCGCTGGCCGGGGCGGTGCTGTGGAGCGCCGGCCGCAAACGGCTGAAGGACGTCCGGCTCAAGCCCGAACAGACCGTGGAGACCCTGAAGGAGGACGCCGCATGGGCGCGACACCCGATGAGCTGAGGAGCGAGGTCGAGGCCCGCCGGGCGCACCTGGCGCACAACGTCGACCGGCTGGCCGACCGGATCACCCCCAGCCGGGTGGTGCACCGCCGGGCCGACGCCGCACGCCGCACGATGACCGGGATCAAGGAGCGAGTGATGGGACCCGTCCACGACAGCGCCGCGTCGACCCGCCACGCGGCGGCCGCCACCGGTGACACCGCCGCCCAGCTGGGCCGCACCGCGCAGGAGGGCGCCGCCCAGCTGGGCGAGTCCGTCCGGCGGGCGCCCGAGCAGGTGCGCCGGCGGACGCAGGGCAGCCCGCTGGGCGCGGGCCTGGTGGCGTTCGGCGCGGGCCTGCTCGCGGCGGCGCTGCTGCCCACCAGCCGGGTCGAGGAGCGGGGCGGCGAGCGGCTGCGCGAGCACCCGGAGCTGTTGGAGCCGGTCAAGCGGGCCGCCCTCGACGCCGCGCAGGACGTCCGGGACGACCTGCGCGACCCGGCCGCCCGGGCGGTGCGGTCGGTGGAGGACGCCGCGCGGCAGGCCGCCGGTACCACGGCGTCCGCCGCCCGCGACGCCGGGCAGCACGCGGCCGAGGAGCTGCGGGCCACCGGCCGGGAGACCGCCCACGACGTGCGGGACGGCGTCCGCGGCCGCCCGGACGAGCACCGGCCCTCCTGACCGGCCCGGCGCGGCAGAGCGGTGCTACTTGTCGAGCAGGCCCACCGCGTGGGCGATGACCAGCAGCGAGGTGATGAGGGCGGCGATGCTCTCGACGGCCATCAGGGCCTTGGCCCGGGTGGAGAGCGGCATGGTGTCGGTGGGGCTGAAGGCGGTGGAGTTGGTCACCGAGACGTACAGGTTCTACGTTCACCCATCCGGTGTCAGGAGGATAGCGGCTCCCGGCCCGGCGAGCGAAGGAGTTCAGGGGATTCCCCACGCTACCGACGACAGCGCCGGCATCTCCTCCCCTGTACCGCTGACCTGGGAGAACCGGTGCTCAGGCAGCGGCTGCCACAGCAGCAGCCCGACAGCCGGCGCCAAGACGACCAGCTTCACCGCGTGATCGGCACCGACCAGCCGCAGAGACCTCCGTTCCCGGATACCAGCAGGTGGGCCAGGGTGTACTCGGGCCGATGCTGCTTTTGGTGACCTTGCCTGACGACTCGTCACCACCGATTCACCGGCCGGGACGACACCAGTGGCAGCACAGCACAACATCGTGTCCCTGCCGGAAGAACACCCGGCCGGGCACCTGACTCCAGGTGACCGTCGGCAGCGCCAAGTCCCATGGGTATCGGCGTACCACTCGACGGCCTCCCCCACCATAGGCGTCAGCGGGATCCACCGGGCCAGGTGGATTTCCACGCCTCCAGTACAAGGTTCACCGCCAGGCGGTCACTGACGCCGTCCTTCCCCCCTCAGCCAAGTCCGAACCCGGCAGGAAGTACAGCAGTGCCGACAGGGCCGATCCGCACTCTTCCGCGGGTACGACGAAAGAGCGCGTCAAACAGCAGGCCGCGCTCGCACGGAAGGGCATCATATCCCAGCATCTGGTGGACCACCGCACCGGCAGACCCCCGCTCGAGCGGGGAGGACAGGACCGCGGCCACGGTCTTGTGCCCGAAGAACGGCAGCCCCCCGCTCGCGCGGGGAGGACCTTTTGACCTGCACCGGGTCTGTACGGTGACCGGCTCCGTCCCGTAATCGGTGGTGACGCTGTGTGGTGATCATTGGAGGAGGATGCGGTGGCGGAGCAGGGGGAATCCGGCTCGGCCGTGCATCTGTCTCATGATCCGCTTGGTTCGGGTGTTGACGCCTTCGGTTCGACCGTTGCTGTAGGGGAGGGTGGGTCCGGCGTCGACGGCGGCGCGGTCGAGTTCGAGGCCGTTGGCGAAGGAGTGCAGCTGAGGGAGGCGGGCGTTGCGGACCCGGGTGATCCAGTCGGTGAGCCGGGCGGCGTTGCCCTCGGCCGGTGTCAGCAGCGTGGCGAACTCGCCGACAAGGATGGCGAGTTCGGTCATCTCGGGGCAGGTCTGGGTGAGTTCCCGCAGGAGTGAGGTGTCCTTGTCGCGGAGGTTCTCGGGGCGGGTGAGCAGGAGTCGGGCGAAGTGCTTCGGGGTGGTGACGGGCCTGTCGCCCTCGGCGCGGCCCTGGTTGAGGTAGCGGACCAGGAGGTTCGCGCTGCCGGTGCAGCCGAGTTCCTTGATTTCGCGCAGGAGGTGGGTGACGGGCGCTGCGGGGTCCTCGGCCCTGCGTCGGCGCAGGTGGTCGCGGTAGGGGCCGACGAGCGTGGGCTGGTAGCGGGGCGCGCGGCGCTCTGCGGTGGGCTCGTTCATGCGGGCGTACCGCTTGACGGTGTTCAGCGCGACGTCGAGACGGCGGGCGCATTCGAGCAGGCCGACGCCCTGGCCGAGCAGGTCGTGGACCTTGTGCCGGCGTTCGCGGGTGGTCTGCTCGCGCATGCCACCGGGTCGGACGGGGTTCACGGCGGTGGCCCAGCAGGCGGCGTGGGGGCGGACCTCGGCCAGGACCCTGTCGCACAGGTTCGTCCAGAGGTGCCATCTGTCGCTGACCTGCACCGCGTCGGGCAGGGCTTGGCGGATCGCCTCGCCGTAGGAGCCGGATCCGTCCCGGCAGACCATCTCGATCCCGGGGTGCTCGCGCAGCCACGCGGTCAGGGTCTGGGCGGTGCGGCCGGGCAGGACGTCGATCCGCTCGCCGGTCTCGGCGTCGATGACCACGGTCGCGTAGCGGTGCCGGCGCTTGAGGGCGAAGTCGTCGACGCCGAGCACGCGCGGGACGCGAAGGGGCGGCAGTGTCTGGCGCATCGGCAGGCGCAGTGCGGTCGAGCGGGAGATTGCGCACGTCAGCGAGTGGGAGAGGCGGGCGCCCGCCCGGCCCGCCAACTCCTTTACCACAGCGCAGAGTTGGTCGGAAAGTCGTCTGGTGCGGCGCTGGTAGCGCTCCACGACGCCGGGGACCTGCTCGCGGAACGTCTGCCGCGGGCAGCCGAGCACCGGGCACACCAGCCGCCGCAGCCGCACCGACACCACCACCC
>NZ_JNWZ01000095.1 GCF_000716545.1 Kitasatospora phosalacinea | reverse complement strand
AACAACCCCTCAACGCCCACAAGACCGGCACCATCGTCGGCCTCACCGCCGAAATCGGCGCCTCCGTCTCCAGCGGCGCCCCCCTCTGCGAGATCAAGGGGGACTGACCGCGCCTCGACCACCCCGCCGGGCGGGGCGATCGGCCGCCCCGATCGCCCCCGTAGGCTGATCCCTCGTCAAGTCGAGTGGTGCGGTCCGCGGTACGGCGGTCGATGGGAGACGGGCATGGAGTTCACCGAGCAGGTCGGCCCCCTGCGCCTGGTGGTCACGGGCGGCGGCACGGGCGGGCACACCTACCCGGCGCTGACGGCGGTGCGGGCGCTGCAGGCCCGGTTGGCCGCCCGGGGGCGGGCGGTGGACGTGCTGTGGGTGGGCACCGCGGCGGGGCTGGAGGCCCGGGTGGCGCCGGCCGAGGGGATCCGGTTCGAGCCGGTCGCGACGGGCAAGATCCGACGCTCCTCGAACCCGCTGAAGATGATCTCCCCGGCGAACGTCCGGGACATGTGCCGGGTGCCGCTGGGCGCCTGGCAGGCCAGGTCGCTGATCGCCCGGTTCAGGCCGGACGTGGTGCTGGCGACCGGCGGGTACGTGGCGGTGCCGGTGGGCCTGGCGGCCCGCTCGTGCGGGGCCCCGCTGGTGGTGCACGAACAGACGGTGCGGCTCGGGCTGGCGAACAAGGTGCTGGCCCGCGCGGCGACCAGGGTCGCGGTGTCCTCGGAGTCCACCCTGCCGCTGCTGCCGAAGTCCGCCCGGAGCGCCGCCGCGGTGACCGGCAACCCGGTGCGTCCGGCGGTGCTGGCCGGGCGGGCCGACAAGGCCGTGACCGCGCTGGGCCTGTACGGCTTCGACCGCTCGCTGCCGACGGTGTACGTCACGGGCGGCGCCCAGGGCTCGGTGCAGATCAACACCCTGGTCTCGGCGGTCCTGCCGGAACTCCTGCAACAGGCCAACGTCGTCCACCAGTGCGGGCCGGCCAACGAGGCGGCCCTGCGCGGCCCGTCCGCCGCCCTGCCCCCGCACCTGGCCGGCCGCTACCTGCTGACCGGCTACCTGGGCGCCGAACTCCCCGACGTGCTGGCCCTCGCGGACGTGGTGGTCAGCCGCAGCGGTGCCGGCACCCTCGCCGAACTCACCGCCCTCGGCAAGGCCGCCGTCTTCGTCCCGCTCGCCTCCTCCGCCGGCAACGAACAGGCCCACAACGCCACCCACCTCCAGCAGTCCGGCGCCGCCACCGCCCTCCTCGGCGACCCCACCCCCGCCGACCTCCTGGCGGCCCTGACCCCCCTGCTCACCGACCCGCTCCGCCGCGGGGCCATGGCCGCCCGCTCCCGCGAGCACGGCCGCCCGGACGCGGCGGAACGCCTGGTCGACGTCCTCCTCTCGGTGGCCGGCACCCGGCGCTGAGCCGGACCCGACCACCCGGAGGCCGCCGGAAACGCGGCAGCACCCCGACCGTTCGTACTGGGTCGGGGTGCTGCGCTGCGGGCCAGAAGGGGCGTGCCCCCTCGTCGCATGTGGGCCGCCAGCAGGGCTTCGGCAAAGTCGCGTGATGTCCGTTTCGTGATCACTTGAGCCCAAGGAGGGCGAGTGGTCGGTGCGGGTCGCGGGCATTGCGCCGGAGTGCGGCGGCGATACCGCGGACGCCTGCGAGACGGAGTGCACCGATGGTGAGGTTGCGCCAGGTGGCCATCGCCCGGGGTGCGTTGCCGGTACGGAGCTGGGGGGCATCCTCGGCGAAGGTCACGTCACGGATGTGATGCAGTGCCTCGACGGACCAGTGGCCGCGGATCAGGGCGGCGAGCTGTGCGGGAGTGGCCCGGCCGGCCGGCAGACTGGTGACCGCGTAGATCGTCTTGATGGTGATCTTCCCGGTCCTGCGGTTCACTCGGCGGCGCTTGAGCTGGATGGCCTGGCGGGCGTGCGGGAAGAGCAGGTTGTTCACGGTGGCCACCTTGATGCGGCGGATCTCGCCCCGCCCGTGTCCGGCCTCCCTGATGCGTCCCTGCAAGGGGATCGCTTGCCAGGGAAGGGACTTGAGCTGCTTGCGGAGCTTCTTCCGGTTGCCCTTGACGATCACGATGTAGTGGGCGGACCGGCTCATGACCAGGTAGTCGGCGTGCTCGCGCCGGGTGTGCATCGCGTCGCTGGTCACCACGGCTCCTGCGAGGCCGACGATGGTGTCGGGCAAGGGCTGGAAGCAGGCGATCTCGTTCGTCTTCTCGCCGACGTCCAGCTGGGCGAGGACGCTGCTGGTGGTGTGGTCGAGGGCGGCGAGCAGGTGGATCCTCCGGCCGTTCGCCCGGGCGGCGCCGCGCAGGCTCTTACCGTCCACCGCGATCGCCCGCAGCCCGTTCGCCGGGAGGTTTTGCGGCTGGCGGTCGGCCAGCTTCCCACCGCGCGGTCGAGTGCGTCTGCGTCGATCCGGGCGAGGACCCGGCGGATGGTCGCTTCGCCGGGTGTTGGACGGCGTCCGGTCAGTGGATCGCACCGGGCGCCGAGTGCACCGAGGACGTCAGGTGGAACGTCGGCGGCCCACTCGCCGATCGCCAGAAGCGAGGTCGCTCCGGCCAGCACGGCGGTGGCGGCCAGCGCGAGCACGTATGTCAAGGCGTGGCGCACCCCACGGGGATCGCGGGGATCAGGCACCTCGGCCAGCCGTTCCAGCAGGCCAGGGCGCTCGCCCGGCCCGGTCGGCGGCTGGTCGCGGAGCTGGTCAAGGGCAGGCGGGATCAGCGATGATGCAGCGGCAGGCACGGTCTTCCAGCGGGATCACGGGGCGTCGAGAACTCCATGATCTTGGAAGCCCGTGCCTGCTTCACGTCCGGACCGCTCACCCGCTGCGGACCGTGACCAAGCGGACGATTCGTCACTTTGCCGAGGCACTGAACTTGCTACCGCTGGTAGGATAAGGGGCATGGGTAGTAGTAAAAAGTATTCGGTCAGCCTCCCCGAGGATCTCGCTGAGTCTGTGCGCGCTCACGTCGGTCCAGGCGGCTTCTCCGCGTACGTCGCCGAAGCGCTGGAGCAGCACGTTGCCATGGACAAGTTGCGCGAGGTGGTCGCCGACTTTGAGACCGAGAACGAACCACTGTCCCGAGCCGAGGTCGAAGCAGCCCGCGCTCTGCTGCAGCATGATCACCATGCCACCGGCGGGGCCGCCGCCTGATGCCCGGCACGCTCCTGCTCGACAGCGAAGGCCTGTCGAAGCTCTACCTCAAGGACCGTGCCGTCATGGCCTTGGTCCAGGCGGCCATCGAGGAGGGCTTCCGCGTCGCCACGACGGCCATGACCACCCTCGAAGCCGACTATGAGCGCATTCACCCGGCCCGTATCCGGTGGGTCCTCTCTCGTATTGATGTCTACGACGTCACAAAGGAGGTCGCCGACCAAGCCGCCGCACTACTTCGCGACCAGCACCTTCACGGCCACAAGTACGCCATCGACGCGGTGCTCGCCGCTGCAGCGCGCTCCGCGCGTGGGCCTGTCACCCTCATCACATCCGACCCCGAGGACCTGACGCTTCTCTGCGGACCAGCTGTCGAAGTCATCAAGGTCTGAACGAATCGCTGACCAGGCAGTCGCTGCGCGCCGAGCAGGCAAAGATCACCCGCGGAGACCTCGACCACCGGGGCGTTGTCGGGCACACCGTGAACGCCTGGGGTCCGACAAGCCCGAGCCGCGCACGGCCGGCCTCCCGGTAGCCGACTCGACCTTGACCCCCCACTGATCGGCAGAACTCTGGCGGCGTGCCAAGACAGCCGCTCACGCAGGCGGACCCCGAACGCAACAGCACCCCGGCCAGGGCGAGTAGCCGGAGTGCTGCGCTGCAGGTCAGAGGCGGTACTACCGCCGCGTTCCGGGTGGGCCGCCAGGGGTTCGAACCCTGAACCTACGGATTAAAAGTCCGAAAATCCGTCAATTACCTTGTGTCACGCCGGTCCAGCGCCATCCAACGCGGTCCAAGAACCCGCAGGTCAACGCCGGTCCCGGCTGGCCGGGCAACCACGAGGGTCCACCCTTGTCCATACCCAGGTCAGGTGGGCTTATCCCCGCTCCATCCCCGCACTATCCCCGCTTCATCCCCGCTCCGGACCGCTGGAGGGGACGATGCGGCAACGTCGCTACTGAACTTGATCGAGTGATGTCGGAGTCGTTTGCCTGACAGTGGTGGGCGGGCTCCGGTAGCCATGGCTTCGTGAGATACGCGCAGGGCGGCGGGTTGACCGACGCCGAGAGGGCCGCGCGGGAGCGGATCCGGCTGCAGGCCGTGGAACGCTTCGAGGGCGGGGAGAAGAACAAGGAGATCGCTGCCGCGCTGCGGGTGTCGGAGCGGTCGGTGGAGCGGTGGCGCCGCGCCTGGCGCGAGCGCGGAGAGGTCGGCGTCCAGTCGAAGGGCTCACCGGGCCGCCCGAGGCTCGGTCCGGCCCAGATTGCCAGACTGGAACGAGAGTTGGAGCGCGGTCCGCTCGCCCACGGCTGGGCGGACCAGCGGTGGACGCTGGCGCGGGTGAAGACGCTGATCGGCCGGCTGTTCCACATCTCGTACACCGTCGAGGGCACGTGGAGGCTGCTGCGGCGCCACGGCTGGTCGTGGCGCCGCAGCAGCCCGCCCGCCGGGCCATCGAGCGCGACGACGCGGCGGTCGAGGTCTGGAAGAAGGAGACCTGGCCGCGGGTAAGAGCGCGGCGGCGGCCCTCGGAGCCTGGATCGTCTTCGAGGACGAAGCCGGGCAGTCGATGACACCGCCGCGCACCAGGGCCTGGGGCCGGATCGGTCGGACCCCGGTCGTCCGAGTCCGCGGCCGGGGCTCCGGGCGGGTGTCGATGGCCGGCATGACCTGTTACAAGCCCGGTGAACGGTCCCGGCTGATTTACCGGATCCGCGAGTACCGGGGTCGCAAGGACGAGCCGAAGGGCTTCGGCTGGCGCGACTTCCGGGACCTGATCGTCCGGGCCCGGATCCAGCTCGGCGGTCCGATCGTGCTGGTCTGGGACAACGTCCGTCTCCATCTGACCAAGCCGCTACGGGAGTTCATCGAGGCGAACTCCCACTGGCTCACCGTGTTCCAACTGCCCACCTACGCACCGGACCTCAACCCGCAGGAGGGCATTTGGTCGCTGGTCAAACGCGATATCGGCAACCTCGCCGCCGCCGACCTCGACCAGATCACCCGGGCCGTGAAACATCGGCTCAAGCAGATCCAGCACCACCCCGACCTGGTCGACGGCTGCCTCGCAGGCACCGGCCTGATCACGGACGGCTGACCGACATCACGCATTCAAAGTCAGCAGCAGCGATATTAAGCAGCAAACCCGGAGCCATCGGATCTTCCAACCGACGACGCAACGTTTCCCTACCTCCGACTTCTCCCGCCCAACAACCTACGCGGCAGGGAAGCGCATTGACGGACTTCACCATCCGACGGTTGAGTTCGGCGCTCGTCCCAACCTGCGGTTCCCCGGGGCCGGGACGAGCGTGGTCAGTCCGTCGGCTTCTCGACCGCCGACAGGCCTCCGGACGTACCGGCCGGGCCGGGCAGGACGGCGCGGGCATAGCCGAGGTGGCGGTCGGCGGGTACGCCGAAGGCTCGTCACACCCAGTCGTAGCTGCACTCGGCGTGCTGGTGGTGACGTCGGGCAGTGGGGCCGAGACCAGCGTCGTCGGCGGCGCGGCGATGCCGGTCGCGGGCGGGTTCGATCAATTCGGCAGTGGGCGGCTTGAGCTCAGTCACGGTGAACTCCGACTTGGTTAGGGCTGGTTGTGGCCCTGGTACGGGTTGGAGGTGGTGGGGCATCTCTGCCCGCCCACCCCCCGCCTCTCAATCGACACCACTATGGGAACATCAACTTCCTTTCATTTACCGAAGGTTGATGCCTTTAGACTGGTTCTGCCACTGCAGCTCGGCTCTTCCACTCCGACCAATTGCCGCCTTTGACCGATTCGAGGTTCAGGGTGATCCCCGTCGCGCCGTGAAACCTGTCAGGCGAACTCGCCCAGGGTGAGTCTCCTGAAAGTCGCGGGCAGAGGGTGATCAGCTCCGCTGTCCGAGAGCAGCTCCCCGGTGGCGAGGGATCGGTACGAGGCGGCCTGTTGCCTCGTACCGATCGTCTCGTCTACCGCCCCAGGTCAGGTGTTCTGTGCGCCGTTGGTGGACCACTCGGTGGCGAAGTGCTCCATCTGCTTCAGGACCAGGTCGATGGCCTCCGGTGCCGCATCCGGCGGGTAGTTGCGGCGGGCCAGGAGGCGCTTGATGGCGCTGCGGAGTCGGGCGCGGACCGGCTCGCGGGCGATCCAGTCCGGCTTGAGCTTGCTGCGGACCTCAGCGACCAGTTCGCGGGCGATGCCGGCCAGCACCTCGTCGCCCATGACCGAGCGGGCCGTGCCGTGGTCGGCGACCGCGTCGTAGAAGGCGAGCTCACGCCAGTCCAGCGGCGGCTCGAACTTCTCGCCGCGGCGGGCGTCCTCCATGACCTCCTTGGCCATGTCCACAAGCTTGGCGATGAGTTCGGCGCTGGTGCACTGCTGCCGCATGTACCGGACCATGAGGTCCTGCAACCGCTCGGAGAAGGTCGTGCGCCGGACGATGTTGTGCCGGGTTACCTCGCGCATCTTGCGCTCGATGAGCCGCCGCAGAGCCTCAGCCGCCAGGTGTGGCGTCTCGCTGCTCTGCAACTTCGCGACGAGCGCGTCGTTGAGGTGTGTCAGGTCGGCAGTCTCCAGGCCGGCCTCGGCAAGCAGGTCGGTCACACCGCCGGTTTCGACGACCGAGGAGGTGAGCTGTGCGAGGTACAACTCAACATCGCGGGCGACGGGGAGACCACGGGCCTCACGGTTCATCGCGTCGATCTTCGCCATGTAGGCGCGGACCTCGACGAAGAACTGGATGTCCCGCCGCCAGGCCGGATGGTCCGGGAAGCGCCCGCCGATGTCGGTGGAGCTGCCGCAGAGCGCGTAGAAGCGCTCCAGACGGTGGGCATGCTCGCGGTAGCGCCGGCCGAGTGTCTGCCGAGGGTCGTCGAGAGTCTCGGGGTTGTTGCCCGCGGTGGCCGGGTCGAGGAGGTAGTTCGCGGCCCGGAGCGCGGCGTCGATGAACGCCGTCTTGGAGGGCATGTCCAGCCGGGCCCGCCAGTCGAAGCCCCGCAGGATGTCGTTCAGGATGTCGTACTCATTACGCAGTTCGTCCAGCGCCCGGCCGAGCTCCTGCCCGAGCGTGCGGTCCTCCTGGTCGGCGTCCGTGTACTCGGCGATCGCCCGCTGGAGGTTCTCGGTGAGCGGCGCGTACCCGACGAGGAGGCCGTCCTCCTTGCCCCGGAAACGGCGGTTGACCCGGGCCAGGGCCTGCATCAGACCGGCGCCCTTGAGCGGCCGGTCCAGGTACATGGTGTGGACGGGCGGCGCGTCGAACCCGGTCAGCAGCATGTTGTTGACGATGAGCAGCTGAAGCTCGTCCTCTGGGTCCTTGGCCCGGTTGATGACGGCCTTGCGCCGGCTGTCGCTCAGGGCGTGGGCGAGGAGCCGCTCGGGGTCCTTGCGTGTGTTCGAGGAGAACACGATCTTCATCGCGCCCTTCTCGAAGTCGTCGCTGTGCCACTCGTCCCGCAGCTCGCGCAGGGCGTCGTACACGCTGACGCAGATCTCCCGGGTGGCGCACACGATCATCGCCTTGCCGGGTGCGCCGCCCGCTTCGGAGACGCCGACGAACGGCTGCATCGCCGTGCGCCGCGTGTCCCAGTGCTGGACGAGGTCGGCGGCGAGGTCCCGTATGCGGGCCGGCGCGCCGTACAGCGCGTTCATCGTGGCGACGGCCTGCTCGACGCGGCGGCGCTCGACGTCGTCGAGGCCGTCGGTGATCCGGTCAGCCTCCTCGTCGATGGTCGTCGGGTCGATGTCCCGGTCCATGACGAGCTGGATGACCCGGCTCTCGTGGAAGACCTTGACCGTCGCCCCGTCGTCGGCGGCCCGCTTGAGGTCGTAGACGTCGATGTAGTCGCCGAACACGTCACGAGTGTTGCGGTCGGCCTCGGAGATCGGCGTACCAGTGAAGGCGAGGAGCGTGGCGTGTGGGAGGGCGTCGCGCAGGTGGCGGGCGTAGCCGTCGAGGTTGTCGTAGTGGCTGCGGTGCGCCTCGTCGACGACGACGACGATGTTCCGGCGGTCGGAGAGGAGCGGGTGGTCCGCGCCGGACTCCTTCTCTTCCTTGGTACGCCCGAACTTCTGCAGCGTGGTGAAGAGGATGCCGCCGACCCGCTTGGCCGCGAGCTCATCGCGGAGCTGGGCCCGGCTGAGGACCTGCTCCGGCGCCTCCGGGAGGATCTCGCTCTCCAGGAACGTCGAGTACAGCTGGTCGTCGAGGTCCGTGCGGTCCGTGATGACGACGACCGTCGGGTTCAGCAGCGCCGGATCCCTCATCACCATGGTGGTGGTGAGGACCATCTCCTCCGACTTGCCCGAGCCCTGCGTGTGCCAGACGACACCGGCCTTGCCGTCGCTCGCGGCGGCCACGCGTACGGCCTCGGCGGCGAGGGTGACGGCGTGGTACTGGTGCGGCTTCGCGATGCGCTTCATCCGCTTCGACGGCACGAAGTTGATGAACGACTTGACGAGGGCGAGGAACCGGTCATGAGTGAACAGGCCGTGCAGGGCCAGGTTCTGACCCGAATCCCATATGCCCTCGGCGGAGAACGGGTCGACCCGCTCGCCGAACTCGTCCGTGTTCCACGGCGCGAAGTGCTCGTACGGCGTGAACGGTGTGCCGTACTTGGCCGTGATGCCGTCCGAGACGAGGATGACCGCGTTGTACCGGAACGCGGTCGGGAACTCCTCGACGTAGCGGGTCACCTGGGTGTGCGCGTCCTGGAGCGTCGCGTCCTCGTCGCCGGCGCGCTTCAACTCCATTACGGCGAGCGGCAGTCCGTTGACGTACAGCACGACATCGAAGCGGCGGCGCTTCTCGCCGTCGATGACGGTGACCTGGTTGAGGACGCGGTACACGTTGCCGGCTGGATCGTCGAGGTCGACGAGTCGGATGGTGGGGTTGTGCTCGGCCCCGAAGGAGTCGGTGTACGTGATGGATCGGATGCCAGCGGTCAGGTGGCCGTGAGCGGTGCGGTTCTCCTCGTACGTGTCCTGGGAGGCGGGCGTCGCGGCGGCGCCGACGGCGTCCCGGACGGCGTCCGGGGGGAGGCCCGGGTTGAGCCGCTCGATCGCGTCCCGGAGGTCCGGGTACAGGATCAGGTCGTCCCACGACTTCCGGTGGCCGGAGCCCGGCGCGAACTCGTTGGCCGGCGCGGGCTCCCAGGCGAGCTCGGCAAGCTCTTCGAGGGCGAGGAGCTCCCAGTCGGACTCGTGCGGGCGGAAGTTCTGTCTGTCGTCGGGGGCGCCGGTCATACGTGGTCCTCGACAATCTTCTCGGCGTCACGAACGCGGAGGCGGCCGGACATGAGCTGGGGGAGGAGGGTGTCGCGGAGGGTGGCGAGGGCCTGGGACTCCTGTCGCGCCAGCGCCGCCCTGCGGGCCAGGCTCCGGATCTGCTGTCCCGTCTCGCCGAACTGGCGGGGGTCGACAACCTCGGTCGCCATGACCTCAGCGGGGCGAACTCGCTGGTGGCTCTTCGAGGTGCCGGTCACCTTCGCGGCCAGGTCGTCCAGGAAGCTCCGCTGGCTGGTGGCCGCCCACAACTCATGCACTGTCAGGGAATCCCTAGGCGCCAGAACCAGGAACTCGGTCGATGCCAGCGATGGGATCGCCGGGTCTGGTTCAACGTTCCACACACGGGGGATCTCCGGGTTCAGCTTCGACAGCAAGACCGCCGGCTCGGACACCGTGAACTTTCCGCTCTTGATCGATTCCGGAGACACCCGCTCGGGCAGCTTTCCGGCGTCGAACGCGGGGAGGCTGTAGTGGTCGACGGCGGCGTCCACGATCTCCTGCGGTGCGACTTGGTCCTTCCGAAGGGCGCAGATCTCGTCCAGGCGAACCCGCGCTCGCTCGGGCTCGCGGGATACAAGGGCCATGGAGAGATCCTCGGCCGTGGTCGCGATGCGCGCGTTGACGGCGACCTTGTCATCCAGGGTACCCAGAATTCCGACGATGGCCCGCTGCTCGCGGAGCGGCGGCCAATTGATCGGCACCGGGTGTACGTGGTTGCGGTTCAGCGTTGGGTTCGAAGAACCGACGTCCATGGAAAGGAAGTTCAGGGTGCCCAGAAAGTAGTAGACGAACCGGGGGTCGTTTCCCTTGAAGTCCTTGACCCAGAGTGTGGTGTCATGCGGCCAGAAATCGCGGTCCAGGTAGAAGACCTTACCCAAGGTTCCCTTGCGTCCCATGACCACGCCGGGCCCCTTGACCATGGCGGTGTCATGGTGACTGCCGATACCTCCGGACGACACCACCGGAACATCTCCCGAGGCCTGCTGTGCCTTGGTGATGTCGAAACCGCGCTGCAGAGTCATGACGTGGCCCACCGTCGTACGCGTCCACTCAGACATTGACCCTCCCAAGCTGCTCCCGAACCGCCTTCTCCAGCCCCGCCGACTGCCCGCTCACCGCTCCCCCTCCAGTTCCTCCGCCGCCGTCGAGAGCTCGTCCAGCGCGTCCCAGTTGCCCTCCGCCTGTGCCAGCTCCCGCATCTCCCGCTCCGCCTCCTCGTCCGCCCGCAGCGCTTCCAACGCACGCCGCTGGACGTCGAACTCCTCGTAGCGCGCGGCGGAGACCGCAGCGGCCGCCGCGTGGGTGGCCCTGCCCGGTCCGGGGAGGACCGGCAGGTCGTTCACCTCGATGAACCGGGCCGTCGCAGTCACCCATTCCGTCATGGTGATCTGCTGCCGCCGCCGGGCGCGGAGTTCCGCGAAGTCGAGGAACTGGGTCGTCAGCAGGTTCAGCGTGCCGATCTCCTCCGACGTGAGGTAGTTCTTCGCGACACTGACGTCTGCCTTACGGACCCGGCTGCCCTTCCAGGAGGTGAGGCCCATGTTGGGCTTCCCCGGGTCGCAGCGGGCGAGGATCAGCTCCGCGGCGGTCTGCTGCGTCGCCGCATAGAGCAGCTTGTTCTGGATCGTGGCGTAGAACGTCCGGGCCGGTTCGCTGTCGGGCTGGTAGTCCGCGCTGGTCGCCGCGAAGACGTCCCGTACCTTCTGGTAGAACCGCTTCTCCGAGGCGCGGATCTCGCGGATCCGCTCCAGCAGCTCGTCGAAGTAGTCGAAGCCGTCGGGGCCGGGGTTCTTCAGTCGCTCGTTGTTGAGGGCGAATCCCTTGACCAGGTACTCACGCAGCGTGGTCGTCGCCCACTGGCGGAACTGGATACCGCGCGGGGACCGCACGCGGTACCCGACTGCGAGGATCATGTCGAGGTTGTAGACGAGTACGTCGCGCCGGACCTGGCGCGAGCCCTCCTGGCGAACCATTTCCGTAGAGGAAATAGTTGCCTCGGCGAGTTCTCCGTCTTCCAGGATCTGGCCGATCCGCTTGTTGATGTTGGGGATGCCGGTCTCGAACAGCTCGGCCATCTCGGCCTGCGTCAGCCACACCGTGCCGCCGACAGCACGCATCTGGATCTGGCTGCGGCCGTCCTCCGTGCGGTAGAGGACCAGTTCCCCGGAGTCTCCGGAGGAGTACTCAGACATCGAGCCTCCCCAGCTGCTCCCGAACCGTCTTCTCCAGCTCCTCGGACTTCTCGAACAGCCCGAACAGCTCCTCCGTCAGCGCCGCGATCCGCTCCGCCACCGCCTCCGCGTCCTCTTCTTCGGCCTCGACGGCACCCACGTACCGGCCCGGCGTCAGCACGTACCCGTGCTCCCGCGCCACCGCCAGGTCCGCCGAGTAGCAGAAGCCCGGAACGTCCTCGTACGTCAGCCTGTCCGCCTTCGCGGAGGCCGTGCCGCGCCACGCGTGGTAGACGCCGGCGATCTTCGCCAACTCCGCGTCCGTGAGCACGCGTTCCGTGCGGTCGACCATCTCGCCCATGCCCCGGGCGTCGATGAACAGGATCTCCCCGCGGCGGTCGGCCAGCGCCTTCCCACCCTGCGGGGACTTGTCCTTGGCGAGGAACCACAGGCATGCCGGGATCTGCGTCGTCCGGAACAGCTGCGACGGCAGCGCGACCATGCACGCGACCAGGTCCGCTTCCACCATCGCCTGGCGGATCTCGCCTTCCCCACTCGACTGCGAACTCATCGAGCCGTTCGCCAACACGACACCCGCCGTGCCGCGCTCCCCCAGCTTCGAGACCATGTGTTGGAGCCACGCGTAGTTGGCGTTGTTCCTCGGCGGGACGCCGTACCTCCAGCGGCCGTCGCTCTCGTCCCGGGCCCAGTCCTTGATGTTGAACGGCGGGTTGGCCATCACGAAGTCGGCCCGCAGGTCCGGGTGCTTGTCGTCGGCGAAGGTGTCGCCCCACCGCGCAGCGAGGTTGCCGTCGATGCCGTGGATGGCGAGGTTCATCTTCGCCAAGCGCCACGTCCGCTCGTTCAGTTCCTGCCCGTAGACGGAGATGTCGGCCTTGTGGCCACGTCCCCGGTGCGCCTCGATGAACTTGGCTGCCTGCACGAACATGCCGCCCGAACCGCACGCCGGGTCGTACACGCGCCCGTGGTACGGCTCCAGAATCTCGACGATCAGCCGGACCACCGACTGCGGGGTGTAGAACTCGCCGCCCCGCTTGCCCTCCGCCCGCGCGAAGTTGCCGAGGAAGTACTCGTACACCTCGCCCAGGACGTCCTGCGCCGGTTTCTCCTCCGTGCCACCGAAGCGTGCGTCGCTGATGAGGTCGACGAGTTCGGCCAGGCGCTTCTGGTCGACGTTGTCGCGGTTGAAGATCTTCGGCAGCACGCCGGTCAGCGCCGAGTTCTCCCGCATGACCGCTTCCATCGCCTCGTCCAGGAGCTTGCCGACGCCCTGGCTCTTGGCGTTCGCCGCGATCCACGACCAACGAGCCGTCTCCGGCACCCAGAAGACGTGGGCGCCGGTGTACTCGTCGCGGTCCTCCAGGAAGTCGCCGATCTGGTCCTCGGAGATGCCGTCCTCGGCGAGCTCCTTGGCG
The DNA here is from genome assembly GCF_000716545.1 of Kitasatospora phosalacinea. GTDB lineage: Bacteria > Actinomycetota > Actinomycetes > Streptomycetales > Streptomycetaceae > Kitasatospora > Kitasatospora phosalacinea. The sequence continues at coordinate 9,292 of NZ_JNWZ01000095.1, read as the reverse complement.
AGCTCCTTGCGGCGCTCCTCGAAGGCGTCGGAGACGTACTTCAGGAAGATCAGGCCGAGGACGAACTCCTTGTACTGCGCGGCGTCGATGGAGCCGCGCAGCTTGTCGGCGGCCTTCCAGAGGATCGCCTGGATCTCCTTGGGCGTGGAGGCGCTGAACAGCTCCTCCTGCTCGGTGGGCTTCTTCTGGCGCGGAGGCATGGGGTGGGCCGTCTCCTTCAGTCGTCGGTTCCGGGAAGTACGGGAAGTGCGGGCGGGTGCTGGATCGTCAGGGTGCCGTCGGCCATGCCGGCGGCCGTGATGCGGGCCAGGTCGTCGAGCGCCTCGGACTGCTGCCGTAGCAGCTCCGCCCGGCGCTCGATCTCGGCGAGCACGGCCTCGTACCGCTCCAACTCCTCGCGCCCCAGGTCGGGGACGCTCAGGTCCTCGATGCCGTACGAGGCCCGTACGGCTCCGTTGGTGCGGCCATGCTCGGAGGCGGCAGCACGCAGAAGGGCCGCCAGAGCGCGGGGGCGGATCGGCGGGTCGGCGTCCGGGTGGACGCGCAGGATGCGGGCGGGGGCTACCACTACCGACAGACCCTCGGTGTCGACGTGGATACCGAAGCGTGGGCTGGTGGTGACCACGAGATCGCCTGGCTCGGTGAACTGGATGTGGTCGTAAGCCGTGAGAACCAAGCCCCGGTCGATGCGGCGGCGGCCCAACCGCGCGGTGCCGAGGATCTCCTCCGGACCGATCACCGCGTAGTGGCCGTCAGTGGAGAGATGCTCGGGGGCGATGCGGTGGCCGGGGCGGCGGCGCAGGCGGCGGTCCTTGAGGAGTTGGCGGACGGTCGTACGGCGCACCGACTGCTCCTCGGGGCGGAGCACAGCCCCGGTCTTCAACGGGCCGTCGACGGCGGCCCGGCGCGTCGCACGCTCGTCGAGTTCGGCGAGGTGCCGTTCCATGTCGGCGATGCGGGCGGGGCGTTCCGCGACGGTCCGGGTATGCCGGGCCTCGGGAGCGCGGTGCTGGGGGGTGAAGGCCGAGCCCGGCCGGTCGTCGAGTTCCTTCGCGGGCACGACGGCCGCGTGGCGGAGCCGGTGGCGGCGATCCCCGTGCCAGGCGGAGGCCCGCCAGATGGCGATGTCCTCGGCGAGCCCGTCGAGGACCGGTTCGGTGAGCGGCTGGGCGGAGTAGTCGGCGAGCAGGACACGGCCCGCGCGCTCGTCCTCGGGCGTGCGGGCGAGGATCCAGACGGCGGTGCGGTAACCGGGCCGGTAGGCGAAGGCCCCGCCGGGGAGGCTGATCGCCGCCTTGAGGAGACCATCGTTGAGAAAGGAGCGGCGCAGCCGGTCCGCGGCGCCATGCCGGGGCAGGGGCCGGACCAGCGCGTCGGCCGGGCCGAGGACGACGGCCGTCGAGCCGTCGCCGAGGTAGTCCGTGAGGTCCTGAATCCGTTCCAGGGCACGGCGCGTGCTGCGGGTCTCGCCCGCCTCGTACGGGAGTGCGCAGACCAGTACGTCGGGGTCGCCCCAGTCGTCCGTGGACAGCTCCCCGCCCTCGGCGACATCGAGCGAGAACTCGTACACGCCCCGGACGAGCATCCTGCGTCGGACAAGCCGGGTGAGCGTCGGATCGGGCTCAGCCGCGAGGTAGGTGTGGCCCGAGTCCTCGGCCGCCGCCGCATGCAGGGCGGCGAGCAGATCGCCGCTGCGGGCGTATGGGGTGGCGAGGACGGACTCGTCGGGACGGGCGTCGACGCCGGCCAGGGCCGCGAGGACACGGGCCACGGCCGGGGTGGGTTCGTCGGCCGCCAGATCGTGGGAACCGAGGCGACGGCGGGCCTCCAGGACCCACTCGAAGGCTTCGGCGGGAGTGTAGGCGGCCTCCGCCAACTCGTCGGCGAGCGCGCCCAGAGCCAGGCCCAGGCGTTCCGGGTCGGGGACGGCCCGCAGTTCGGAGACGAGGAAGGTGTCCTCCGGATCGAGCTCAGCGGCCTGAGTGAGAAGGTCTCCCCAGGGGTGGCTCCCGACAGGTGCGTCGTACTGCTGGCGCAGGCAGAGCAAGGCCGTCAGCGCGCCCACCAGCACCGGCGCGGAAAGACCGGAGGACCGCCAGGCAGCAAGGGTGTGCAGGGCCGCCTCTGCCCACAGCCGGCGGGGCTCCGTATTGCCGCGGCCGGTCCGCACCAGCCAGTCCACGACCTCCCGAGCATCGAAGAGCGGGCTGCCGCCCTCGCGGATCACCGGGGCGGGGAAGTCAACGTGGCGTCGACTCCAGGTGGTGGGGACTGGTCGCTTCACCCGGGCAAGCGCGGCGATCTCGGCGTATCCGATACGCCAGGACAGCGGGCCGGGCAGGATGAGGGCGTCGTCGATCGGCGCCGGATTGCTCATCGATCCCCCTCCCGTGGTCGCGAATGTCCGTTGAGCTCCGTGGAGTCGTGTCCGCCGCGCCAGCTCCGGGGAGCCGTCGGCGGCAGAGAGCAGAATCCTACCGATATCAAGGGCCAGATCATTTGTTCGCCTGGTAACCCCCGTTATCAAGCGATTCGAATCGCACAAGCCGGGCCTCCGCGCCGATCGACGTCCCGGCCAGGCCTTGCCCCAGAGGCCCCGGAGAAGGCCGAGGAAAGCCAACTAGAAAGGCACAACAGGAAGTTGATAACCCTGGTTACCAGTGAATCGTAGTGGCTCAGCGCCGCTCGCTCTCTAGCGTTCCGTCCTGTCAGCAGGCCGTGCAGGACACCGCCTGATCCCCGCAACACTGCGCAGGAGGCCCTTCGTGACCAAGGCGGAACAGCACCAGCAGACCGCGCTCCCCCTCAGCGAGGCGGTGGCAGCGCGCCTGGCGGAGTCGGACCTGCCCGGGACCGTCAAGACTCTTGTCCGCGACGCGCTCGACAGTGACGGCGGCACCGGCGAGGCCGACGCCACCGCTACGTCGTTCGGCGTCTCCGGACGCGTCTACCTCGGCTCCCTCGCCGTCAGCGGCTTCCGCGGCATCGGCCCCCGCGCCCGGCTGAGCCTCAGCCCCCGCCCGGGCGTCAACCTCGTCGTGGGCCGCAACGGCTCCGGTAAGTCCAGCCTCGCCGACGCCATCGAGGTCGGCTTCACCGGCACCCGGGCCCACCGGCCTGGCCAGGACGCCAACCGCGGCGGGTACTGGGCCAACCTCCACAGCGCCGAACGGCCCAAGATCGAGCTCAAGCTCGCGATCGAGGGCGACACCGGCAACAGCACCCTCACCCGTACCTGGGCCGGCGAGGAGTTCGGCAGCTCCGAGGCCAGCTTCAAGCGCCCTGGCCACGGCACCGTTCCCCTGGCCGAGGCCAGCTGGGGGGCGGCCCTCGCCGACCAGCGGCCGTTCCTCTCGCACACCGACCTCGACCTCATGCTCACCGGCAAGCCGTCCGAACGGTACGACGCGATCGCCGGGATCCTCGGCATGGACCTGCTCTCCACCGCGGTCAACAAGCTGACCGCGCAGGAGAAGGCCCTTGCCACCGCCGCGAAGGAGGCGAGGGACAGCCTGCCCGATCTGAAGGACGCCCTCTACGCGCTGGAGGACGACGACCGTGCCGTACGGGCCGTGCTCGCCGTGGACACCCCGGGAGCGCTGGACCTCGACACCATCGACGCGCTGGTCGCCGGTCTCCCCCCGGCCGACGACAGCCGACTCGCCGAACTCCATTTCGAAACCGAGGCGCAGGGACCCGACCTGGCGAAGGTCGGGGAGGCCGTCCAGCGGCTGCGGATCGCCCTCGCCGACGTGGAGGACCTCCACGGCACCGACGCCGAGAACGCCCGGCTGCGCGCCGACCTGCTGGAGAAGGTCCTCGCCCACGCCGACCGGCACCCCGACGACGTCTGCCCGGCCTGCGGAACGGAACGGGTCCTCAGCCGGGAGTGGTACGACCGCGCCGCCGACCAGGTGGCGGAGCTGCGCCGCGAGGCGAAGACCGCCGAGGACGCGCACGCCGCCGTCCGGACGGGCAGGCAGGACCTCCAGAACCTCATCGAGAGTCCCCGGCGGATCCCGGCTGTCCTGGCCGGCCCGTGGGCGGTGTGGACGGACTGTCGGCGGATCACCGACCCTGTCGAGCTCGCCAGGAGTGCCGAGGACGCCGCCACGGTTCTCGCCGACGCCTGCGACACCGTCAGGAGGCGCGCGGTCCGTGAACTGGAGGAACGCGACGAGCGGTGGCGCGCGCTCGTCATCCGGCTCGCAGCCTGGGCGGACAAGGCACGCGAGACCGAACGGAACAAGCCCCTGCTGAGCAACCTCCGCAAGGCGGTGAAGTGGCTCAAGGACCTCTCCACCGAACTGCGAGAGCAGCGTATGGAGCGCTTCACCGACGCCACGCAGGGCATCTGGGAGCGCCTTCGGCAGGAGAGCAATGTCGACCTCACGGCCGTGAGCCTGAAGGGCAGCGAGAAGGCGAACGTCCGCAGGCTCGTGATGGCGGCCTCCGTCGACGGCCAGGACGCCCCGGCACTCGACGTCATGAGCCAGGGAGAGCTGCACTCCCTCGCGCTCTCCCTCTTCCTACCGAGGGCCACGACCGCAGACAGCCCGTTCGGTTTCCTCGTCATCGACGACCCGGTGCAGTCCATGGACCCGACCAAGGTGCACGGGCTCGCCCAGGTCCTGCACGAGCTGGGCAGGCACCGGCAGATCGTCGTGTTCACCCACGACCCCCGGCTGCAGAAGGCGTTCACCGACCAGGAACTGCCGGTCACGGTCTTCCAGGTGGCGCGGGGCGAAGGGTCGCGCGTGAAGGTCGACTGTGTCGACGACCCGGTCGCCCAGGCCATCGGCGACGCCCGGGCCATTGCCGCCACCCCGGGCCTTCCCGCCGAGACGTACAGCCATGTGCTGCCCGGCCTGTGCCGCATCTCCCTGGAGAACGCGTTCCTGGAGGCCGCATGGATCCGTCACCACCGTTCGGGCGGGTCGGAACACGACCTCGCGGCTGCGATCGACGGCGCTGACAGGTTCCAGGAAGTCGCGGCGCTCGCCCTGTTCGGCGATGTGCGGCGCGGCAGCGACGTCAGGGAGGAGGTGCGCCGCCGCTACGGAACCCCGGCGTGCTCCCTGATCCAGCAGTGCCAGAGCGGAGCCCACCCCGGCGGCGCCCTGATCACCGACCCCCACCGCTTCGTCACGGACGTCGAGAACCTGGCCCAGAAGATCCGCAAGCCGGAGGTGTCCGCATGACCGCCGCCTCCCCCACGTCCGTCGCCGGGCTGCTGTCGACCGCCTACCGTCTCCTCGACGGCGAGCTCGCCGATGCCACCGCCGCCGGTCGGCACCGCGGCGCCTGCCTCGCCCTGCGGACTGCGCTGGAGCTCTGTGTCGATCAGGCGCTGGCAGCCGCGGTGCCGGGCCTGTCCCGTACGACCGGCCGAGCCAAACTGCTCCTCCTGCACTCCGTCGCACCCGCCGAGACGGCCCGGCGCGCGAGAGCCCTCTGGTCCCAACTCAGTCTGGGGTGCCACTACCACCTGTACGAGCTCGGGCCCACGTACGAACAGGTGCAGGGCTGGCGAACCGAAGCCGACGGCCTCGTCCGAGAGCTGATCCTCTGACTGCCCGTCACCCCATGTCCGGTTTCTGATAGTTGTTTCATCGGGGTACGGGCACACGCCCGTGGCGGTGCTCCCCGGCACCGCAGGGAGGACGCACATGAGCACCACCACTCGGGACGAGATCCTCGCCGGCGAGCAGCGGGCGGTGGACCACGCGTACGACTGCTACACCACGAAACTGGCCGAAATGAGCGGGACTTCGGCCGCCACCGCCTCGGCAAGCGGCAAGGACGGCATCGCCAACCGGGCCGAGGCGGAGGCCCGCGCGGAGTCCTACGGCGGGCTCGGCAGCGAAGCCCTGGTCTTCGCCCGGGTCGACGCACCGGAGGATCCGGGCGGAGAGCCGCGTCCCTGGTACATCGGCCGCCGCGGCGTGCAGGACGCCTCGCACGAGCCGGTGGTCCTGCTGTGGACCAGCCGCATGGCAAAGAAGTGGATCGAGGCCCGGCCCGAAAACCCGGGCGAGGTGGTCCTGCGTCGGCAGCTCCGCTGCGTGCAGCAGATCGTCGAGAACTACTACGACGAGATCACCCCGCCGACGCCTGCTTCCGCGGTCCGGACAACTCCCGAGCCCGCCGTCGTGCCGGAGCCCCGCCGGGCTGCCGACGAAGACCAGGCGAAGGGCACGACGCCCACCGCGGGGCGGGCCGCGGCCCCCACCCCCGGCAATGTCGTACGACACCAGCGGCGAAAGGAACTCCAGCCGGACGACTTCCTGCTTCGGGAGCTCCAGCGGTCGCGCGGCGGCCGAATGCGGGACATCGTCGAGACCATCCGCCGTGACCAGATGGAGCTGGTCACCGGCTCGCCGTCGGACATCCTCGTCGTACAGGGCGGCCCCGGCACCGGCAAGTCGGCGGTCGGCCTCCACCGGGTGACCTGGCTCGTCAGCAACGAGCACTTCAAGGCCAAGGACATCCTGGTCATCGGCCCCCACCAGCGGTTCCTCGACTACGTCGGCCAGGTCCTCCCCACCCTCGGCACCCGGGACGTCAACGCCGTCCAACTCGACCGCCTGTGGGAGGGCGAGATCCTCGGCGCCGACTCCGCGAAGGCCCGCCTCGTGAAGTCGGACGAGCGCATGGCCGCCGTACTGCGGCGCCGCGTCGAAAGCGACTTCCATCCCGAAGCTCTCGACGCCCTCACCGTCGATCCCTCTTTCGAGGGCGACGAGCCCGCGATCGTCGTCACCGCCGGCAGTACGACCCTTCGCGTGCCGAAGTCCGAGGTCCTCGTCCTCCTCGACCGGGCCCACGCAGGCGACGGACCCTTCCGGGAGCGGCGCGACCGATTCCGAGCGCTCTTCGTCGACCGGCTCCTCCAGGAACTCGCCGACATCGCGCCGCGCCGCAGGCAGGCCGACACCATCCGCCGTGACCTGGAGCGCAACCGCCGGGTCGAGCGCCTCGTCGAACGCATCTGGCCTTCCCCCGGGCCCCGGGAGGCCCTGCGCAGCCTCTACGACTCGACCGACCTGCTGCGGGATTGCGCCGACGGCATCCTCGACGAGGACGAGCAGGCAGCCCTGCTGCGGGCACGTGCCGCCAGCGCGGACGCCGATCCGTGGACCCTCGACGACCACGTCTGCCTCGAAGAGCTCCGCGTGCTGATCAGCGGCGACACCCCACCGCGATACGGGCACATCGTCGTCGACGAGGCCCAGGACCTCACGCCCATGCAGGCCCGCTCCCTGCGGCGGCGCTGCGCCGTCGGCGGCTCCATGACCGTCCTGGGCGACCTCGCACAGGCGACGGGCGCCCACATCCCGCCGAGCTGGGACCTGCTCGGCGCGATCCTCTCCGACCACGGTGACTGGAGCGTGGCCCACCTCACCACGAGCTACCGCGTACCCACCGAAATCATGGAGTTCGTCGCCCCGCTCGCGCATGCGATCGCTCCGACCCTGCCGTATCCGAAGGCTGTCCGGGAGGCGGGAGCAGACGCCGTTCGGACCATGGCAACCGAACCATGGAAGCTGCTCGACGACACCGTCGCCCAGGTGGCCCGGCTCGTTGACACCAGCGATGGCAACACCCCCCGCTCCGTGGCTGTCATCGTTCCCGACGACTCGGACTGGCTGGGCGCCATCGGCCGCAGGATCGCCGAGGACAGCGCCATTGGTGAGCAGAACGGCGAGCCCGTCTCCGTACTGACTGCAGCTCAGGTCAAAGGCATGGAGTACGACCACGTCCTGGTTGTCGAACCCGCCACGATCGCGGACCGCGGCCCCACCGGGCTGCGCCGGCTGTACGTCGCCCTTACCCGCAGCACCCAGAGCCTGACCGTCCTGCACACTGCCCCGCTGCCGACGGCGCTCACCGACGACGGGGACGCGCTTGCCCCGAAGACGCTCGATACCCAGCCGGAGGGCAGCAGGGTCGGAGCGCTTCCCCGGGTCGGCACCGATGTCCGGGTGGAGGTCGTGGACCGGACACCGGGCGGTCGCTACAAGGTCAAGCCGTTGTCGCCGATGATCGACCGTCCGCTCGTCCTCACCGTCCGCCATGGGTCGGTTCCCCCACTGCGGGGGGCGAAGCTGGACTGCTGGGTGTTCACCAACGACACGACCCAGACGGTGCTCACCTCCGACCAGCGCGGTCGGTCGCCCGTTTCGGACCGAATGGTCGAGCGCTACCTGGCGGCACTCGACGTGCTCGGAGAACTGGTGGAGCGCGACGGCAGCGTTCCCGACGCCCGTAATCGCCTCTCCGACCTCCAGGGCATGGCCAACCGTGTCCTCCGACGGGACCAGGCCGACTGGGTCGACGTACTTCACCTTCTCGGCGACCCGAACAGAGAGCGACTCGGTGTACTTCGCGACCTCGCCACGACGACCAACCGCGCGCTCAAGGAGAGCAATTTCGACGTGGGCCGGCTCGCGGAAGGGTTGGACGCTTCCGGCTGGGCAGGGCCCCTCGCTGAGGCACGGCGAGAACTCCACGAGCGCTTCAGTACGGCGACGAAACCGAACTCCGACGACGCGGCCCTCGTCGCCCCGACGCAAGCCGATCAGAAGGAAGAAGTGCAGATGACCACTGCGGACACCACCGCCACAACACCGGCTGCGACCACGAAGGACGACTTCCTTCGCGCGCTGGAGACTGCCGCCGGCACCGACCGCGCATGCAAGAAGCACGAAGCGGTTCGTCACGCGCTGAAGGCATCACTCCTCTGGGCAGACCTCCAGCCGACCGACTCGGTGATCGTCGACGTCAGCTGTGTCACCCAGCACGGTCTCTTCCTCTACGAGGCGTTGGGCGCAGGCTGCTCCACCTATGCGGACCTGCGATCGGGCGCAACCCGCCTGCTCGAGATCAACCACACGCTGCCGGAGCCAGCCGACGGCCTCTACCTCGTCCTCGCCGAACCCCCGGCCGAGAACTGGTCCGTTGACACGATCCGCAACGTCTTCCGTGTCAATGTCATCTGGCGCAGCCCCACCGGTTGGGACGGCGACAACGCGGAGACCGCTGTCGGCGGGTCTGTACGGTGAGCGGCTCTGGTCCGTAATCGGTCCGGTGACGTTGCATGGTGATGATCACTGGAGGGCGTACGGCCCGCTCGGTCGTGCGTCTGCCCCATGATTGGCCTGGTTCGTGTCTTGGCGCCTTCGGTGCAGCCGTTACTGACGTCGGCTTGTCAGGGTGAGGTTGGGGTGTCGAGGGTCAGGCCGGTGCCGGCTATGAAGCCGTCGAGGGTCTCGGGGCGGTACTGCAGGCG
>NZ_JNWZ01000094.1 GCF_000716545.1 Kitasatospora phosalacinea | reverse complement strand
GGCCGGGCGGGCGTACGGGGTGCGGGTCGGGGTGTGCGTGGCGGCGAGCGCGGCACTCGCGCTGGGGTTGCGGACCGGGCACTGGTACTGGCTGCCCGTCACCGCCGCGTTCCTGGTCAAACCGGACCTGGGGCCGCTGTTCTCACGCGTCGTCAACCGCTTCGCCGGGACGGTGGCCGGCGTCCTGCTGGTCGCCGCGCTCGCTCCGGTGCTGCCCGGCCGGTGGTGGCCGGTCGGCGCGGTGGTCGTGACCGGGGCGCTGATACCCGTCGCCCAGCGGCACTTCGCCGCGCAGACCGCCGTCATCACCGTCACCGTCCTGGCCTTCGTCACCACCGGCGGCGACCACGGCGCCGCGCCCGGACGGCTCGCCGACACCGCGCTGGCCTGCGCCCTCGTCCTGCTGGTGGGGCACCTCCCGGGCCTCGCCGACACCCGCGCCCGGGTCGGCCAGCGCGCCGCGCACGCGCTGCGGCACACCCAGCGCTACCTCGACCACGTCCTGCTGGCCGACCGCCGGGACGCGCCCGGCGCCGTCGCCGCCCGCCGCGCCGAACTGCGCCGCACCGCCTACCGCACGCTCGCCCAGGCCCGCGCCGCCGCGGAGAACGCCGCCGCCGAACTCCACCCCGGCGCCCCGGCCGGGCCCGACTGGCTGCGCCTGACCGTCCACGCCGAACGCCTCGCCGACGCCGCCACCGCGTACGCCGTCGAACGCGACCACGGTGCCCCCGCCCCCGCCGCCCCGGCCGCCCGCACCCTCACCGGGACGCTCGCCGCGGCCGCCGACGCGCTCGACCGCCCGGGCCCGGCCGCCGCCCCGCCCGCCAGCGAGGCCCCGCTGCCGCCGGAACTCGACGGCGTGGCGGCCGAGGTGCGCCGGATCGGGGCGCTGGCGGTGGGGTGAGACGCCGCCGGATCCTCCGGACGGACGTCGGCGGCACGCCCCACCGCGACTTCCTCGACGCCGTCGCACTCCTCGGCACCGAGGTCCTGCCCCGGGCCCGCGCCGCGCTCGCCTCCCGCTGAACGCCGCCCGCACCGGGCGGCACCCGGGGCCGCGGCAGCGGCGGACGGGGCGAGGGCGCCGTGTTCGCCGAAGGCCGGGCGGTGGTGGGGCGGCCGCCACAAGCCCCCGGGCGGCCGGGAGGTAGCCTGCGACTTCGACCACGCCGAAGGCACTCCGGAGCCGGACGGCGGCACAGGGGCGGGGGCCCTCCCGGACGGCGGGGCTCCCCGGCAGGAGGGGGACCCGAACATGGCGGAACCGGCACCGGCCCGGATCGAGGACGCGGACCACGTCCTGGTCGCGCCGCCGGAGCGGTGGGACGAGGAACCCGTCCGGGAGTTCTTCGGCACCAGGACCACCCCGCGGGAGTTGGCCGCCGGAACCACCGACCTCACGGGCCGGACCGTCTACCTGTACGGCGGCGTGCCCGCGGCCGCAACGGGCCGACTGGGCGCGGCCGCCCGGGTGTTCGTCGTCCGGGAGCCGTCACCGGACCGGCCGGAGGACGCCCGGCGCGAGGACGCCGACCCGGCGTGGCCCGTCGTCGACCCCGGCCGGGTCCCCGCCCGGGCGCACGGCGCCGGCGTGTACTACCGCCGCTTCTTCGCCCCCGAGGACGGCCACTTCGAGCGGATCGGCGCCGAGCACGCCTTCCAGTCGCTCACCGAGTCCACCAAGCCCGGCACCGCCCACCGCAGCGGGATCTACCTGACGCCCGTCCGGCGGGACGGCGCCGATCTGCACTTCCGCCTGCTGCGCTGCTCCACCAACCTCTCCGGCCCCACCGAGGGCTTCCGCGCGACCGACACCCGGATCGTCGAGGAACTCGACCGCGAGGCCGCCACCCTCTTCCGCGGCCAGGCGCCGCTCAACCACGTCCTCGCGCAGATCTACCACAACACCCCGGCCACCGACGGGCGCAGGCAGTCCAAGGCCAGGATCTCCGCCCACGCCGACAAGACCAAGGACATGCCCGCCAACGGCATCATGGCCTTCTGCACCTTCTACGACCGGCTCGACGGGCTGCGGCCGCTGCCCGGGGACGCCCACGACCTCGGCGTGGACGGCGTCAGCGCGCTGACCGGGCTGCGCTTCCGCCTCAAGGAGCGCACCGCGCACACCGACGCGGCCGGGCTCCCGCCGGACTTCACCCTCACCCTCCACCCCGGCTCCGTCTTCTTCATGCCGCTGTCCACCAACCGCCTGTACACCCACGAGATCCGTCCCTCGGCGCTGCCCGCCGAACTGCTCCCGACCCGCCTGGGCTACGTGGTGCGCTGCTCGAACGCCGAAGCCGTCCACCGAGACGGCCGCACCTTCCTCAAGACGGAGCACGGGCCGGTCGAACTGGAACCGCCCACCCAGGACGCCATGGACGAGCTGCGCCGCAGCTACGCCGAGGAGAACCGGAGCACGTCCCGCGTCGACTACACCGGGCAGCCGCCCTTCAGCATGAACGCGGGGGACTACCTTGCACCCCGGGCCTGACCTCCCCGGTCTCCCTGACCTCCCCGGACTTCCCGGACTTCCCGGACTTCCCGGGCTTCCCGGGCTTCCCGACGGGATCAGCTGCCACGGCCTGCCGGCCGAGGAGAACCTGTTCCCCGAGCTGTTCGAGTCGGTCCGCTGGGAGGAGGCGGGCAAGGGCCGCCGCAGCGCCGTGCTCGTCCGGGTCGGTGCGGACGGCGCGGTGCCGCTGGTGCGCACCACCGCCCGGTACGCGAACCCGGCCCAGCGCTTCCGGCCGGTGCACGAGCGGCTGGCCCGGCGGATCAGCGAACGCGCCGGCCTCCCGGCCGGGCCCGACGGGGGCGGGCCCGACGGCGCCGGGTTCGACGGCGCCGGGTTCGACAACGTACTGGCCGAGGTCTACACCAACGCCTACACCACCATGGGCGCCCACTCCGACCTGGCGCTCGACCTGGCCGAGGGCTCCGTCATCGCGCTCTTCTCCTGCTACCGGGACCCGGACGCGGTCCGGCCCAGGAAACTGGTGTTCCGGCCCAAGGACGGCGTGCCCGGCGCGGAGTTCGAGATCCCGCTGCTCCACCACGGCCTGGTGGTGTTCTCGCTCGCGGCGAACCGGCGCTTCAAGCACCGGATCCTGCTGGACCCGCCCGCCCGGGCCGTCGACAACGAGTGGCTGGGCCTGACCTTCCGCACCTCCGCCACGCCGGTGCGCCACCGCGACGGGCGGGCCCTGCTCCCGCACGGGGAACTGCTGCTCGCCACCGAGGAGCAGCGGCGCGAGTTCCACCGGATGCGGCGCCGCGAGAACGACGAGACGGACTTCGACTACCCGCCGCTGGCGTACACCGTCAGCGGGAGCGACCTGCTGCCGCCGTGCTGACCGCCCGTCCGCCCGTCCGCCCGTCCGCCCGTCCGCCCGTCCGGCGCGGGAGGGGGCGGGTCGGGCGGGTAGGATCGGCAAGCACTGACAACGTTGACACCGGGGTCGACGCCGGGTCGGTGCGCCGCCGGAACCACCCGCTGTCCCCTGGAGCACCCGCATGCCACTGGCGCTCGTCGCCCTCGCCGTGACCGCGTTCGCGATCGGCACCACCGAGTTCTCCGCGATGGGACTGCTCCCGCAGATCGCCCACGGCCTGGACCGGACGATCCCGCAGACCGGCTGGCTGATCTCGCTGTACGCGCTCGGCGTGGTGATCGGGGCACCGCTGCTGACCGCCGTCGCCGCCAGGCTGCCGCGCAAGACGGTGCTGATCGGCCTGGCCGGGCTGTTCACCCTCGGCAACCTGCTGTGCGCCGTCGCGCCGAACTTCGCCTTCCTCGCGGTGGCCCGGCTGATCACCGGCCTGCCGCACGGCGCGTTCTTCGGCGCCGGCGCGGTCGCCGCCGCCGAACTCGTCGCCCCGCACCTGCGGGCCCGCGCCGTCTCGGTGATGTTCTCCGGGCTGACGGTGGCCAACATCCTCGGCGTGCCCGCCGCGACCCTGCTCGGCCAGCACCTCGGCTGGCGGGCCGCGATGCTCGTCGTGGTCGCCATCGGCCTGCTCGGCGCCGTCGCCATCGCCCGCCTCGTCCCGCCGCTGCCCAGCCACCCCGGCGCCGGACTGCGCGGCGAACTCGCCACCTTCCGCAGCGGACAGCTCTGGCTGGCCCTGGCCACCGTGGTGCTCGGCTGCGCCGGACTGTTCGCCTGCTACACCTACATCACGCCCGCCCTCACCGAGGTCGCCGGGTTCGCCAAGGGCTCGGTCACCCTGGTGCTCGCCCTGTTCGGCGTCGGCATGACCATCGGCAACCTGATCGGCGGCTACGCGGCCGACCGGGCCCTGCGCCCGTCGATCTGCGCGACGTTCCTGGCCATGGCGGGCGCGCTCGGCCTGTTCGCGCTCACCGCGCACAACCGCTGGGCGGCCGCCGCGACGGTGGTGCTGATCGGCACGGCGGGCTTCGCGACCGTCCCCACCGTGCAGACCCTGGTGATCCAGAAGGCGCGCACCGCCCCGACCCTGGCATCCGCCACCGTGCAGGGCGCCTTCAACCTGGCCAACGCGATCGGTGCCTGGCTCGGCGGTGTGGCGATCGACGCCGGGTACGGCCTGACCTCGCCCTCGCTGGTCGGCGCGGGCCTGTCGCTGCTCGGCTTCGCGGTCGCCGTCGTCTCCTGGTCGGTGGACCGGCGCTCGCCGGTGGCCGTCGCCGACCGGCCGGCGGCGCGGGAGGAGCCGCAGCAGGTGGCCGCGACGGGCTGAGGGCGCCGGGGGGCGAGGGCGCCGGGGGGCGAGGGCACCGGGGGGCGAGGGCGTCGGGGGCCGGGGGCGTCGGCGGTCTGACGGGACGTCGGCTCTCGACGCGGACGGCCGGTAGATGATCTTATGAGTCGCTCCGGGTCCTCGTGCGGGAGGCCCGCGCACCTCCGAAGGAGTCGCCCCATGACCAGCCCCGACACCCGCCCCGGCCGGGTCGGCGTGATGCTGCCCCGCGACCTGCCCGTCCGGCAGGTCCTCCCGTACGCGCGCCGCGCCGAGGAGTTGGGCTTCGACGAACTGTGGGTGGTCGAGGACCTCGGCTGGCGCGGCGGCATCGCCCAGGCCGCCAGCGTGCTCGCCGCCACCCGCCGGATCACCGTCGGCATCGGCATCCTGCCCGCCGGCGCCCGCAACGTCTGCTTCGCCGCGATGGAACTCGCCACCCTCGCCCAGCTCCACCCCGGCCGCCTCACCGCCGGACTCGGCCACGGCATGCGCGAGTGGATGGACCAGGCCGGCGGCGCCTGGCCCGCCAGCCCGCTCACCCTGCTGCGCGAGTACACCACCGCGCTGCGCGCCCTGCTGCGCGGCGAGCAGGGCCCCGCCGACGGGCGGTACGTGCGCTGCGGCGGCGTCCGGCTCACCGAGATCCCGGACGTGGTGCCGCCCGTGCTGCTGGGCGTGCGCGGGCCGAAGTCGCAGGCGCTCGCGGGCGAACTGGCCGACGGGCTGCTGCTGGCCGAGCCCGCCGCGCCCGGTTACGTCGCCGCGTCGCTGGAGCACCTGGGCCGCCGCGACGCCCAGGTGGTCACGTACGACGTCGCGGCGGTGGACCCGGACGGGGACGGGACGGCCGCCGTCGAACGCGTCCGGGCCGGGCTGTCCGCGATCGGCGAACCCGACTGGGCGCCGCACATCGAGCCGCTCCCGTTCGCCGCCGAGTTCCGGGCCCACCGGGCCGCGAGCACCGACGGCGCGGAGTTCGCCCGCACCATGCCCGCCGAGTGGGTCCGCGCGCTCGCCGTCACCGGCACGCCCGACCAGGCCCGGGCCGCGATCGCCGCCCGCCACGCGGCCGGTGCCACCGGCGTCGTCCTCACCCCGGTCGGGTCGGACCCGCTGGGGGCGCTGGAGTCGCTGGCGCGCGCCCTGCCGGGCAAGGAGTGACGGGCGGCTCCGGGTCGCCGCCCCGGCCCGGAGCGGCACGGACACCCCGGCGGGGTCCGGCCGGCAGCGGCCCGGCCCCGCCGTTCCCCGGGCCCCGGACGTGCGCCCCGACCGTGCTCAGACGGGCGCGGTGCACCGGTCCGTCCAGGAGGCGGTCCGTTCGGCCAGGTCGACCGGCTCGTACCAGGAGCTGAGGCCGAGCAGCCTGCTGCCGAGCTCGGTCAGCCGGGCGGTCGGGTAGCGCTTGGACTCGTGCAGGACCGGGTCGCCGACCAGGGTGCGGTTCCACAGCGGGGTGCGCAGGTGGCGCCAGGAGTCGACGCGGGACTTGCGCAGCCGCTCGTGCTCCTCCAGGGCGGGCATCATCGACAGGTACTGCACGGCGCGCACGCCCCGCTCGGAGAGGTTGGGGGCGACGCCGTGCGCCAGCAGGCCGTTCCAGATCATCAGGTCGCCGGGGTGCAGTTCGGGGCGGACCACCGGCAGTTCGGCGCGGTCGAAGTCGGGGCGGACCGGGTCGCGGCCGGCCGGCTGGGCGAGCTTCCAGGACTCGAACCGCCGGAACAGCTCCGGGCTGCACTGGAAGCCGCCGGTCTCCGGGGCGGTCTCGCTGAGCGCGATGATGCCCTGCACCCGCTGCGGCGGCACGTCCAGGCCGGTGTCGACGTCCCAGTGCAGCCGGAGGTCGGAGCCGGAGCCGCGGCCGGCGGGGTCGACCAGCGCCCGGTCCCGGTTGCCCCGGTTGGGCGGGTTGAGGTTGAGCCGGTCCAGGGTCACCCACAGCTCCTCGCAGTCCCAGACGTCCACGAAGGCGTCGTAGACCCGCTGGTTCTGTCGGCTGTCCCACAGCAGTTGGTGGTGGTACGCCTCGACGAATCCGTAGACGTGCAGCTCCTGGTCCAGGTCGGAGCGGAACGGCCGCTCGGGGAACCAGCCGGACGGGTCCCGCGGGTCCAGGCCCTGGAACTCCCAGGCGAAGTCGAGCATCCGGCGGGCGTGCTCGGCCGGCACCGCCTCGCGGACGATCACGTAGCCGTAGGTCTGCCAGTGCGCGAAGTCCGCCGCGGAGAGCACCCGCAGCGGGCGGGACTTGGACAGTTCGCGCAGGGTGTGCTGGGCGAGGTAGGACTCGCCGTCGTTGCTGAAGTACGGCCGGTCGCCCGCGGCCCGGTACAGGTGGGCGCGGCGGGACGGTGCGGACATCATGGGACGACCCTCCGAGGGGCGGGCGGGAGGTGGACGGGTGGCCGGGCGCCCCGGCGGCGGCACGCGGGCACCCCGGCCGGGCCGGTGGGGAGAAGGGTGCGGGGTGCGGCGCGGAGCAGGACGGGACGCGTTCCGGGCCGGGAAGCCGCGGCCGGTCGCGGACGGCCCCGCAGCGGGGCCGAAGAGCCGGAGCGGCGGGGAAGGGCGGCGTGAACGGTGCGCCGCGGTCGCTCCGGTCGCCAGATTGGTTCAGACCAAACGTGTTGTCAAGTTCCTGACCGGTAACCCGGTTTGACCGCGGGCCGGGCCCGTCCTGGTCAGAGGCCGGACCGGACGGCCAGCGCCTCGTGCCACAGCGGCACCGCGTCCTCCGGCCGCCCCAGCGCGACCAGCGCGTGCCCCAGTTGCTCCAGGGCGCGCCCCCGGGCCCAGCGGTCCCCGGACGCGCCGTGCAGGTCCAGCGCCCGGCGCAGGCAGCCCACCGCCTGCGGCAGCCGTCCCAGCACCCGGTGCACCGTGCCCAGGTGGAGCAGCGCCAGCCCCTCCGTCCGGGGATCGGGGCCGGTCGCCCGCAGCGAGAGCCCCTCCAGCAGGAAGCGCTCCGCGTCGGCCAACCGCCCCAGCCGCAGCGAGGCGTCGCCCAGGTTGGTCAGGGTCACCCGCTCCATCCGGCGGTGGCCGGTCGTCCGGGTCAGCGGCAGGGCCGGCTCCAGCAGCTCCAGGGCCTCCGCCGCCCGCCCCCGGCGCAGGAGCAGCTCCGCCAGGTTGTTGCGCACCGCGCACTCGCTCTCCGCGTCCGCCCCGCCGCCCGCGCACCGCTCCAGCGACCGCCGCAGGTGGATCTCCGCCTCCACCGGCCGTCCCGCGTGCAACTGCGCCGTGCCCAGCAGCGCCAGCGACGCCGTCAGGGCCCGCGGATCGGTGCTGTCGGCCGCCGCCGCCACGGCTATCCGGGCCGCGTTCAGCCACTCCGCCCGGTGGTGGTGCCGGTGGAAGAACGACCACAGCGCGAACGGCAGCTGCCACGCCGCCGGCGGACGCCCCGCCAGCGCCGCGTGCCGGATCACCGACAGCAGGTCCGCCAGGTGCGCCTCGCACCAGGCCACCGCCTCCTCGACCGCCCCGAACACCGGCGGCCGCACCCCCGGCAGCGGCGCCGCCCCCGCCGCCCTGGCCCCCGGCTCCAGCAGCCGGCCCGCCGCGTCCGCCCCCTGCCGGTACCAGTCGTACAGCCGGTCCAGCGCCGCCGCCCGGTCCCGCGGCGAGTCCTGGCCGTCCGCCAGCTCCCGGCCGTACACCTGGAGCAGCGAGTGGAAGCGGAACCGCTCCGGCGCCTCCGCCTCCAGCAGGTGCACGTCGGCCAGCACGTCCAGCAGCTCGTGCGCGTTGCCCGCGGTGGTGCCCAGCAGCGCCGCCGCCGTCTCCGCGGTCAGCGCCGCCCCCGGGTGCAGCGCCAGCAGCCGGAACGCCCGGGCCGGCTCCGGTGCCAGCGCCCGGTACGACCAGGAGAACACCGTCCGCAGCGCCGAGTCGCCGTCGTCCGCCGCCGCCAGCACGTGCAGCCGGGTGCGGTCCGACCGCAGCTCCTCGTTGACCCGGGTCAGCGCCAGCCCCGGCCGCGACAGCGCCCGCTCCGCCGCGACCAGCAGCGCCAGCGGCAACCGCCCGCAGCGCAGCACCAGTTCGCGGGCCGCCGCCGGATCCGCGTCCACCCGCTCCCGGCCCAGCGTGCGGCGCAGCAGCTCCACCGCCTGCTCCTGCGGCAGCGGCGCCAGCGTCACCCGCCGCGCCCCGTCCCGCACCACCAGCCCGGCCATCCTGGTCCGGCTGGTCACCAGCACCAGGCAGCCCGGCGCGCCCGGCAGCAGCGGACGGACCTGGGCGGGCGCCGCCGCGTTGTCCAGCACCAGCAGGACCCGGCGTTCGGCCAGCAGGGTGCGCAGCAGCGCGCTGCGCTCCGGCACCCGGGGCGGGATCGCCCCCGCGTCGGCCCCCAGCGCCCGCAGGAAGCCGTCCAGCACCTCGCCCGGCTCCCGGGGCGGGCCCGAACTGCCGTGCCCCGCCAGGTCGCTGAACAGCACCCCGTCCGGGAACCGGTCGCGCACCCGGTGCGCCCAGTGCACCGCCAGCGCGGTCTTGCCGATCCCGCCCATCCCGTCCAGCACCCACACCCGGGGCCCGCCCTCGCCCCACCGGGCCCGGGCCGCCGCCAGCGCCCCGTCCAGCTCGGCCAGCGCCGCCTCCCGGCCCGTGAACACCCCCGGCGCCGGCGGCAACTGCACCGGGACGGCCGGCGGCGCGGCGACGCGGACGGCGGCGGTGCCGGAAGCGGCGGCGGGCGCCGGGACGGCGTCCAGCGGGCCCAGCAGCTCGGGGCCGACCCCCAGGGCCCGGGCGCAGGCCGCCGCCAGCGCCCCGTTGCCGGGCCGCCGTCCGGTCTCCACCCGGCTCAGGTAGCTCTTGCTGTAACTGGTCGCCCGGGCGAGCTCCGCGAGGGAGACCCCGCGCTCCTCCCGCAGCGCCCGCAGCCGCCCGCCGAACGTCACCGGCCCCGGCCCCCCACTTCCTGATGTGCTGTCACTGCCCCGCGCGCGGTGCCACGGGTGTTGCCAGCCGCCCCCTGGCAACGGGCAACGCCTTGCCGGTGCCCGGCGCGAACCCGAAGGATGGAGGCGGCGCCCGGCCCCGCAGCACGCCGCCGCGCCAGCCTATCCGCCGCCGGGGAAGCGGCGGACGGGCCGTCCACCGGAACCGACCAGGCCAGCGGAGTGCGATGCCGGAAGAAGCAGCCACCGAACGGCCCGCCCCGGGCAGGCCCGGCCGGTGCCCGCCCGGCACCGCCCGCCGGCCCGCCCCGGGCCCGCGCGGGCGCGGAACGGTCAGGCGCCGGAGGCGGTGGCGGCGGCGGTGACCGTCACCTTGAGGTGCTTCATGATCGGCTGGTCGCTCTGGGTGCTGTAGTCGCCGAGCGCGCACAGCACGTTCATCTCCGGCATGTAGCCGGCCGCGCAGCCCCGGGGCAGGTCGTACGGGACGGCGAGGTAGCCGTGCAGCGAGCGGGTGGAGCCGTCGCGGGCGGTGGCGGTGACGTCGACCGGGTCGAACTCCCCGAGGCGGCGCTCGCGCATGTCCTGGCGGTTCATGAAGACCAGCGTGCGCAGGTTCTTCACGCCCCGGTAGCGGTCGTCGTCCGAGTAGATGGTGGTGTTCCACTGGTCGTGCGAGCGCAGCGTGCCCAGCACCAGCGTCCCCGGCTCGGGCAGCACGTCCGGCAGCGGGGCGGTGGAGAACTCCGCCCGCCGCGAGGGGGTGAGGAACACCAGCTCGCGGGCGGGCTGCCGGATCCGGAAGCCCAGCGGCAGGCGCACCCGCCGGTTGAAGTCCTCGAAGCCGTCCAGCACCTTCGCCATGGTGTCGCGGATCCGGTCGTAGTCCTCGACGTACCACTCCCAGGGCGTGGCGCTGCCCGGCAGCGCGGCCCGGGCCAGGCCCGCGATGATCGCCGGCTCGGAGAGCAGCTGCCGGGACGCGGGCTTCTTCCGCATCCCCACCGACAGGTGCACCATGCTCATCGAGTCCTCCACCGAGACGGCCTGCACGCCGCCGCGCTGCCGGTCCTGCTCGGTGCGTCCCAGGCAGGGCAGGATCAGCGCCCGCCGCCCGTGCACCAGGTGGCTGCGGTTGAGCTTCGTCGACACGTGCACCGTCAGCTCGCAGCGGCGCAGCGCCTCGTGCGTGCGGGCGGTGTCCGGCGCGGCCAGCGCGAAGTTGCCGCCCATGCCGACGAACACCTTCACCTCGCCGCGCGCCATCGCCCCGATCACCCCGACGGTGTCCAGCCCGTGCTCGCGCGGCGCGTCGATCCCGCAGACCTGCGAGAGCCGGTCCAGGAACTCCGGCGCCGGCCGGTGGTCGACCCCGCACGTCCGGTTGCCCTGCACGTTGGAGTGCCCGCGCACCGGGGACGGCCCGGCGCCCTCCCGGCCCAGGTTGCCGCGCAGCAGCAGCACGTTGACGATCTCCCGCACGGTGTCCACCCCGTGCTCGTGCTGGGTGATCCCCAGGCACCAGGAGAAGATCGACCGGTCCGCCTCCCGGTACACCCGGGCCGCCGCCAGCAGTTGGGGCCGGCTCAGGCCGCTCTGCCGCTCCAGCTCCTCCCAGGGCGTCCGCTCCACCAGCTCCCGGTACTCCGCGAAACCGGTGGTGTGGCGCTCGACGAAGTCCTCGTCCAGCGCCTTCGGGTCGTGCGCGGACTGCTCCAGCACCGCCTTGGCGATGCCCCGCAGCAGCGCCATGTCCCCGCCGATGCGCACCTGCAGGTTCAGGCTGCTGGTGGACGTGGCCCGCATCAGGGCCATGTTCGCGAACTCGTGCGGCACGATGGTGCGGGTCGCCGCCGCCTCCACCAGCGGGTTGACGTGCACCACCTTCGCGCCGCGCCGGGTCGCGTCGGCCAGCGCCGTCAGCATCCGGGGCGCGTTGGACGCCGCGTTCACCCCCAGGATGAACAGCGCGTCCGCGGCCTCCCAGTCGCGCAGGTCGGCGGTGCCCTTGTTCGTCCCGATCGAGGCCGTCAGGGCCCGTCCCGACGCCTCGTGGCACATGTTCGAGCAGTCCGGCAGGTTGTTGGTGCCCAGCTCACGGGCCATCAGCTGGTAGAGGAACGTCCCCTCGTTGCTGAGCCGCCCCGAGGTGTAGAACGCCGCCTGGTCCGGGTCGTCCAGGCCGCGCACCACCTCGCCGAACAGGTCGAAGGCCCGCTGCCAGTCGATCGGGACGTACCGGTCCGACTCCGGGTCGTACACCATCGGCTCGGTCAGCCGGCCCCGGTCCTCCAGCGCGAAGTCGCTCCACGTCGACAGTTCGGAGACGGTGTGCGCCGCGAAGAACTCCCGGCCCGCCCGCTTGCCCGTCATCTCCCAGGTGACGTGCTTGATCCCGTTCTCGCAGATGTCCAGGTGCAGGCCCTTGTTGTCGTCCGGCCAGGCGCACCCCGGACAGTCGAACCCGCCGTCCTCGTGGTTCATCTTCAGCACCGCCCGCGGGCCGTCCACCCACTCCCCGGTCGCGGCCAGCACCTTCGTCACGCTCTTCGCGGCGCCCCAGCCCGCCGCCGGGTGCCGGTACGGCTCGAACGACGGCGGGGCGGACGGCTCCGCGCCCACCTGGGGCTCCACCTGGGGCTCCGGCTGGGGTTCCTCGACAGCGGTCACGACATGCCTCCCGGTCCTCGTCACGTGCACGGCACCGCCATCGTGCCCACCACCGGCCCGCCCGCGCCCCACCGCCGCGCCGGGCGCCGCCCCGGGGAGTGCCGGAAGGGCGCGGGAGGACGTGTTGCGGAAAGCAATTGACAGCCCGTCAATCACGTAACAGGCCCGGCTACACGATGCGCACTCCGCGCCGCCTGTGACGTGCCCCACACTGGGCCGACTCCGTTCCGAGCGGAGCCCCCGACCCGTCCACCGGCCCTTCCGGGAGCAGCCCTTGTCCGCCGTCGAGCAGTCCACCGAGGTCCAGGGACCGCCGTCCGTCCAACGCCTGAAGGCCGGCTCCGTCGGCCTGACCGGTGTGATCTTCATGGCGCTGGCGACGGCCGCGCCGATCACCGCGATGACCGGCAACCTGCCGGTGATCATCGGGAGCGGCAGCGGCGTGCACGCACCGGCCGGCTTCCTGTTCGTGATGCTGGTGCTGATCGTCTTCACCGTCGGCTACGTGGCGATGGCCCGTCACATCACCACCGCCGGCGCGTTCTACGGATTCGTGTCGCACGGCCTGGGCCGGGTCGTCGGCATGGCCTCCGGCCTGCTCGCGGTCCTCGCGTACGTGGTCTTCGAGGCCTCGATCGTGGGCATCTTCGCCTACTTCGCGCAGCAGGCCGTCGACGCGCAACTGGGCCTCGACCTGCCCTGGCAGGCGTACGCGCTGCTGATGCTGGCCGTCACCGCGCTGCTGTCGTACTTCGACCTGGAGGTCGCCTCCAAGGTGCTGGGCGTCTTCCTGGTCGGCGAGGTGCTGATGCTGGGCCTGCTGGCCGGCGCGGTGCTGGCCCACGGCGGCGGCCCGGAGGGCCTGCAGGCGTCCTCGCTCGACCCGACCCGCGCGTTCGCCGGCGTCAACGCCGGGGTCGGCCTGTTCTTCTGCTTCTGGTCGTGGATCGGCTTCGAGTCGACCGCGATGTACGGCGAGGAGTCCCGCGACCCCAAGCGGATCATCCCGCGCGCCACGCTGCTGGCCGTGGTGGCGCTCGGCGTGCTCTACACCTTCGTCGCCTGGATGGTGCTGGCCGGCAACGGCGCCACGAAGTCGCTGGAGACCGCCGGCTCCGGCAGCCCGCTCGACCTGTTCCTCGACCCCGCCCGGCAGTACCTCGGAGGCTGGGCCGTCACCGCCGTCCAGTGGCTGATGGTCACCAGCGCCTTCGCCTGCGGCATGGCCTTCCACCAGTGCGCCTCGCGCTACCTGTACGCGATCGGCCGCGAGGGCTTCCTGCACCCGGCGCTGGGCCGCACCCACCCGCGGCACGGCTCCCCGTACGTCGCCTCGTTCACCCAGACCGGCATCGCCCTGGCCGTGATCGGGGGCTTCTGGGCGGCCGGCCAGGACCCGTACGCCGGCCTGTACACGCTCACCGCGATCCTCGGCACCCTCGCCCTGCTGGTGGTGCAGACCCTCTGCTCGTTCTCGGTCATCGCGTACTTCCGCCGCAACCACCCCGAGTCGCGGCACTGGTTCCGGACGCTCACCGCGCCGCTGCTGGGCGGGTTCGGCATGCTGGCCGCCATCGTGCTGCTGGTGGTCAACCTCGACACCGCCGCCGGCGCCGCCTCCGAGACCCTCTTCTTCGAGCTGATCCCGTGGATCGTCGCGGCGGTCTTCCTCGGCGGCATCGCGCTCGCCCTGTACATGCGCACCCGGCACCCGGCGAAGTACGAGGTGATGGGCCGGCTGGTGGCCGAGAACGCGCAGGAGCGCACCGACGACGAGGCCGCCCCCGCCCACGCGTGAGACCCGCACCGCCCCGATCCACCCCCACCGAGAGAAGGGTCCCCCCACATGGCACGCTCTCCCCAGGCCGGCCGGATCGCCCGGCAGCTGGCCGACCACGCCACCGCCGACCGGCTGCGGCTGCCCGTCGACGAGTACCGCGGCCTGCGCGCCGAAGCCGCCGCCGAACCCGACGGCCCCTCCCGCCGCGCCCTGCTGACCCGCGCCGCGGCGCTCGGCCTCGGCCTGGCCGGCGCCGCCGCACTGCCCGGCCCGACCGGCCGCGCCGCGCACGCCTCCGGGGCGACCGCCCCGGAGGTCACCCCCGGCGGCGCGCGGATCGCGATCGTCGGCGCGGGCATCTCCGGCCTGAACGCCGCGCTCACCCTCGCCGACAAGGGCGTCGCCGCCACCGTCTACGAGGCCCACCCGGACCGGATCGGCGGCCGGATGTACTCCGGCGGCAGCCCCTCCACGCCCGGCCTGTGGGCGCAGGGCCAGGTCTCCGAGTACGGCGGCGAACTCATCGACACCGGCCACCACGAGATCCGGGCACTCTGCCGGCGCTTCGGCCTCGACCTGGTCGACGTCACCGGCGGCCTGCCCGCCGGGGCCGAGGGGATTTTCCACTTCAACGGCCACTACTACCCCAAGGAACAGGCCGACAACGACTTCAAGCAGATCTGGCAGGCCATCAAGAAGGACATCCAGGACGGCGGCCCGGCCCCCACCTGGAACAGCCACACCGCCGGATCGGTCGCCCTCGACCGGATGTCCGTCCGGGAGTGGATCGACTCCCGGGTGCCCGGCGGCCACAGCAGCGACCTCGGCGCGCTGCTGGACGTCGCCTACGCGGTCGAGTACGGCGCCGACACCGCCGACCAGTCCTCGTACGCGCTGCTGGAGATGGTCTCCTGGCAGTCCAGCCCCGGGAACTTCTCCATCTGGGGCGGCTCCGACGAGCGCTACCACATCGTCGGCGGCAACGACCGGCTGCCGCACGCCGTCGCCGCGGCCCTGCCGCCCGGCACCGTGCAACCCGGCCACACCCTGCGGGCGGTGGTCCGCAACGCCGACGGCACCCAGACCCTCACCTTCGCGCTGGACGGCGGCGGGACGAGGACCGTCACCGCCGACCACACCGTCCTGGCCGTCCCGCTGCCGATCCTCCAACAGGACGTCGACCTCACCCGGGCGGGCCTCGACCCGATGATGCGCGGCGTGTTCGCCGCCATGCGGATGGGCGCCTGCACCAAGCTCAACATGCAGTTCGACCGCCGCCCCTGGTACGGCTCCGGCCCGTGGACCGGGCAGTCCAACGGCGAGTGCTTCGCCGACCTGCCCTTCCAGCAGGCGTGGGACGTCACCCGCGGCCAGGCGGGCGGCAACGGCATCGCCGTCCAGTACGGCGGCGGCAGCCCCGCCCGCGCGCTCACCCCGCCCGCCCCGTTCACCAGCGCGAGCAGCGCCTACACCCGCAACCTGGTCGACCAGTACCTCGCCCAGATCGACACGGTGTGGCCCGGCACCAAGGCCGCCTGGAACGGCCGCGCCACGCTCTCCGCCTGGCACCTCAACCCGTACTCCCACGGCGCCTACTCCTACTGGCCGGTCGGCTACCTCACCGGCTACGCGGGTTACGAGGGAACGGCGCAGGGCAACCTGCACTTCGCCGGCGAGCACTGCTCCTACGACTACCAGGGCTACATGAACGGCGGCGCCGTCGAGGGCGCCCGGGCCGCCGAGGAGGTGCTCACCGCGATCGGCGCCTGACCCCCGAGCCCCCGGCGCCGGTCAGCCCCAGCGCCTGACCACCCGAGGACGCTCGGCCGAGGAGACCGGCCACAGCCGGATCCGCACCCGCTCCAGCACCCGCCCGCCGCAGCCGTCCGCGCCCGGGTCGTTCCGCGCGGCGGCCGCCGGGTTCGAGCGCGAGACGCGCACCCGGACCGGGCCGGGCGGGACGTCGAAGCGGTCCGCGTCCGGGAGGAGCCCGGCTCCGTCCAGGACGGCCACCCGGCCCGAGGGGACCTCCACGGTCGCCTCCACCACGTGGTCGAAGCGGGCGTGGTCGGGCGGCGGCGGGCCGTCGAAGACCTGCACCGTCACCGCGACGCCCCCGTCGCTCACGGTGCCGATGCCCAGCGCCCGCCGCCCTCCAGGCCCTGTCCGCAGGGGGCTACTCGTTCGGGTCCCACTCCGCGAGCCGCTCCATCGGACCGGTGTCGCCGGTGTGCTCCAGGGCGTCGAGCGGGAGGCGCGCGTAGAGGTAGAGGACCAGGTCGCCCGCCGTGCCGCGCACCACCAGGTCGCCCGGCTCCGCGTCGGCGGCGAGGCCGTCGCAGCGGACGCCGCCGGCGTCGAGGGTCAGGCGCCAGGAGCGGCCCTCGGTCGCGTGCAGGTCGATGGCCGCCGGCTCGAACGGCCAGGGGACGGTCGTCGCCGAGACGGTCGTCAGGAACTCGTCGACGCCCTCGACCGCGACGTCCGTCGGCAGCGGCCGCGCGGCCCCCAGGGCGAGCTGGACGTCGTAGGTGTGGACGGCGATCTCCTGCACCTGGTGCCGGGCCACCGCCCCGCTGGTCTCCGGGGCCTGCGAGCGGCCCCACCACGTCCAGCAGCCGCGGTCCGGGCCGGCCTCGCGCATCGCGTCGAGCATGAGGCCGGTCGACTCGGCGAGCCAGGCGTCCAGGGCCTCGCGCTCGCGGGGCGCGGTCGGGGCGCCCTTCGGGTCCGTCCTCGCCGGGGGCTCGGCGCCCGGGCCCGCCGCGACGACGGCGGCCTGCCGGCGGCGGCCGTCGCCGAGGTGCTGCGCCAGCTCGCGCAGCGTCCAGTCCGGGCAGCTCGGGACCTGGACGTCCAGGTCGGGGGCGGAGGCGATCGCGGCGCGGAACGCGGCCGAGCGGTCCTCGATCAGCCGCAGGACCTCGGGGAACTCCAATGTGTTCTGCACCTCGGTTGTCTACCACGGCACTTCGGCGCCGGACAGCGAATTTCCCGGAGGGCGGGCGGCCCGCGGCCCGGACGCGGCTGGTCCAGGGGGAGAGGCCGGGCGTTCGAGGGCCGGGCGCGTTCGAGGCGGGCGCGGCGGGCGGCAGGTCCCGCGCGCGGAGGGGGAGGCCGGTGGGGTCGTCCGGGAGGTGCGTCCGGTGCGTCTTCCTCTGCTCCGAAAGGGGGCGTGGACCTCGCGCGCGGCCCACGCTAGCGTGCCGGGGGACGGATGCGGGGCGGGGCTGCGACAATGGGCGGCGACGATCTTCGTACCGGCGCATCAGGCGCGGCAGACAGACAGTGAGGTTGCCTTGTCCAAGGTCAAGCTGAGCACCAATCACGGCGACATCGTGATCCGGCTGGACGCCGAGAAGGCCCCGGCCACGGTCGCCAACTTCCTGCAGTACGTGCGGGACGGCTTCTACGACGGCACCGTCTTCCACCGGGTCATCGACGGCTTCATGGTGCAGGGCGGCGGCATGGAGCCGGGCCTGCGCCGCAAGGAGACCCGGGCACCGATCCAGAACGAGGCCGACAACGGGCTGAAGAACACCCGCTACACCGTGGCGATGGCCCGCACCGCGGACCCGCACTCGGCCACCGCGCAGTTCTTCGTCAACGTCGCCGACAACGCCTTCCTCGACCACACCGCCAAGAGCGGCCCGGGCTGGGGCTACGCCGTGTTCGGCGAGGTCGTCGAGGGCCGGGACGTGGTGGACGGGATCAAGTCGGTGCCCACCACGTCCAAGGGCGGCCACGCGGACGTCCCCAAGGAGGACGTGCTGCTGGTCTCCGCCGAGGTCGTGGAGGAGTAGGGAGCGGGTACCGCCCCGGCCCCCGGGAACGGGGGCCGGGGCGGGGCGCGCGCGGAGGGTCTCAGCCCACCGGGAGGGCCGCCGCCAGCGGGAGTTCGCCGCAGTTCGGGCCGGCCTGCAGGACGAACGTCCCCGGCTCGGTCCGCCAGGCCCGCTCCGCCACCGACCAGTGCTGCAACGCCCGGGCCGGCAGCCGCAGTTCGACCTCGACCCGCTCGCCGGGACCCGCCTCGGCCGTGCCGAAGCCCGCCAGCCAGCGCACCGGGCGGTCCAGCTCCGAACCCGGCCGCGACAGGTACAGCTGCACCGTCTCCCGGGAGCGGCGCGGCCCGTCGTTGCGCAGCGCCACCCGCACCGTGCGCGAGCCGTCCGCCGCCGGGGCGGACGGGGCGCCCAGCGCCAGGTAGCGCCACTCGCCCCACCCCAGGCCGTGCCCGAACCAGTACGCGGGGGTGCGGCCCGCGCGCAGCCAGCCGCGGTGGCCCAGGTGCGGGCCCTCCGCGTAGTCGAGCCGCCCGTCGGCCGGGGCGGTCGAGTACACCGGGCAGTCGGCCTCGGCGTCCGGCCAGGTGGTGGGCAGCCGTCCGCCCGGCTCGGCCCGGCCCAGCAGCACCTCGGCCAGCGCGGCGCCGCCCTCCTGCCCGGGGAACCAGCAGGTCAGCACCGCGCCGACCCGACCGCGCCAGGGCAGCAGCACCGGACTGCCGGTGTTCACCACCACCACCGTGCGCGGGTTGGCCGCCGCGACCGCCGCCACCAGCTCGTCCTGGCGGCCCGGCAGCCGCAGGCCGGCCCGGTCGAAGCCCTCGCTCTCGTGCTCGTCCGTGGTGCCGACCACCACCACCGCGACGTCCGCCGCCGCGGCCAGCTCCACCGCGTGCGCGAACTCCCGCTCCAGCTCCGCCTCCGGCGGGTCGGCGGCCAGCACCAGCACCCGCCCGTGCGCGGACTCCACCGTCCGCCGGGCCAGCAGCGCCACCTCCTGGCCGGCCGCCAGCTCCAGCTCCGCCTGCCGGAACGAGGGCGACACGTGCAGGTACGTCGGGTCGTCCGAGAGCGGCTCGACGTACTCCTCCAGCAGCGCCTTCCCGTCCGCCTCCAGCCGCAGCGCGCCCAGGCCCACCACGCCCAGCCGCCAGCGGCCCGCGCTCGGCGCGGTGAACCGGGTCGCCACCTCGATGGTGCGCACCGGCGCCAGGTCGACCTCCGCGGACGGCTCCAGCACCCGCCCGGTCGACCGGGCCTCGGCGTGCACCAGGGAGCCGTCGGCGGCCAGGTAGCGCACCAGCACGCCCCGGGCCGAACCGTCCGGCAGCAGGCAGTCGGCCGCCGCCAGCGGCGTCGGGCGCAGGTTGGTGCGCACCCCCGGCGCGTGCGTGACCTCCACGGACGGGTCCAGCGCGGCGCGCAGGCCGGCCAGCGGCGAGAGCGGCGCGGCCGGGAACACCGAGGCGCTGCCGCCGCCCTGCACCCGGGCGGTGGCCGCGTTCGGGCCGATCACCGCGACCCGGCGCAGCGCCGACTCCTCCAGCGGCAGCAGCCGTTCGGGGTTGTGCAGCAGCACGGTGCCCGCGACGGCCGCGGCCCGCAGCGCCCCCCGGGTCACCGGGTCGGTGGGCACCGGCGCCGGCCCGCCCGGCGCCGGCGGGTCGAACGCGCCGACCCGCTCGGCGAGCCGCAGCAGCCGCTCCACCTTGTCGTCCAGCGCCCGCTCCGGGACCCGGCCCGCCCGCACCGCCGCCGCCAGCGCCGGCCCCCACGCCGGGTTCGGCCCCGGCATCGCCAGGTCGCAGGCCCCCGCACCCGGCCCGTCCGCCTCGTGCACCGCCCCCCAGTCGGAGACCACCAGGCCGTCGAAGCCCCACTCGCCCTTCAACGGCTCGGCCAGCAGCGGGTGTTCGACCATCGACGTCCCGTTGACCCGGTTGTACGCCGACATCACCGCCCACACCCCGGCCCGCACCGCCGCCTCGAACGGCGCCAGGTACACCTCGCGCAGCGTCCGCTCGTCCACCCGGGCGTCCACGGTCAGCCGCTCGGTCTCCGAGTCGTTCGCCACGTAGTGCTTGGCCGTCGCCGCCACCCCCCGGGACTGCACGCCCGCGATGTACGCCGCCCCGATCCGGGCGGTCAGCAGCGGGTCCTCCGAGAAGCACTCGAAGTTGCGCCCGCCCAGCGGCGACCGGTGCAGGTTCAACGTCGGCGCCAGCACCACGTGCACGCCCTTGCGCCGCGCCTCCGCCGCCAGCAACCCGCCCATCCGGGCGACCAGTTCCTCGTCCCAGGACGCCGCCAGCGCGGTCGCGCACGGCAGCAGCAACGCCGTGTCCGTCTCGTCCCAGCGCTCCCCGCGCACCCCCACCGGCCCGTCCGAGCAGACGAGCGGGTGCATCCCGATCGCCGGCTCGCCGCTGCTGCGGAAGGTGTCCCCGCCGGAGACCAGCCGGGCCTTCTGCTCCAGGTCGAGCACCCGGTGGTCCGCCCGGGGCGCCTGCTGCGCCGACTGCGCCGATTCCGGTGCGCTGGAAGTGAGTTGAGGTGACATGGAGAGCTGGGTCATCCCTTCGTGGCTCCTTGCATGATGCCGTCGACGATCTGGCGGCCCATCAGGAGGAATGCGACGAGGACGGGCGCGCTGGCGACCAGGGCGCCGGTGAGGACGAGCGAGTAGTCCTTGATGTAGCCGCCGGCCAGCTCGGAGAGGGTGAGCTGGACGGTGGGGTTCTGCTGGGTCATGACGACCTTGGGCCAGTAGAAGTCGTTCCAGGCGGCCATGAAGGTGAGCATGCCCAGGACGCCCATCGCGGGGCGGGCGGCGGGCAGCACGACGTGCCAGACCAGGCCGCGGGTGGTGCAGCCGTCCATCCGGCCGGCGTCCAGGAGTTCGTCGGGGACGGCGCCGATCAGGTACTGGCGCATGAAGAACAGGCCGAAGGCGTTGGCGGCGGCCGGGACGATCAGCGCCTGGAGGTGGTCGGCCCAGTGGAACCAGTCGGCCATCATGACGTAGAGCGGGATGATGCCCAGCTGGGTGGGGACCATCATGGTGGCCACCACCGAGGCGAGCAGCGTGTTGCGCCCCCGGAAGCGGAGCTTGGCGAAGGCGAAGCCGCCCAGGGTGCTGGTCAGGACCACGCTGGCGGTGACGGTGGCGGCCACGATCAGCGAGTTGACCATGGCCAGGCGCAGGTCGGTCTGGACGAACACCTGGGTGACGTTGTGCCAGAGCCGGCCGCCGGGCAGCAGCACCGGGGGCATCCGGTGGATCTCGGTGTTGGTGCGGGAGGCCGCGACCAGCGTCCAGTACAGCGGGAAGAGCGAGAGCAGCACGGCAGCGCCGAGGACGACGTACACGCCGCGTCCGGCGGTCAGCTGCCGGTCGGTCCTCGGCCGGCGCCGCCGGAGCAGGGCGGGGGTGGTCATTCGGCACCTCGCATCCGGCGCGCGGCCAGGAAGTTGACGACGGCGACCAGCACGATCAGCAGGAACATCGCCCAGGAGATCGCCGCGCCGTAGCCGTACTTGAAGCGGCCCCAGAACTGGTTGTACGAGTACAGGGCCAGGGTCTGGAACTGGTGCTGGGAGCCGCCGGTGGTCGGGTCCTGCTGCTGGCTGAAGAGCATCGGCTCGCCGAACAGCTGGAGCGCGCCGATGGTGGAGACGATGACGGTGAACAGGATGGTCGGCCGCAGCATCGGGATGGTGACGGAGCGGAACTGCCGCCAGCGGCTCGCCCCGTCCAGCGCGGCGGCCTCGTACAACTCGAACGGCACGGACTGCATCGCGGCCAGGTAGAGCAGCGCGTTGTAGCCCGTCCAGCGCCAGGTGACGATCGCGGCGATGGCCGACCAGGAGGAGAGGGTGCCGGCCTGCCAGTCGACGTGCTCGACGCCGAACAGCGACAGGAACCAGTTGACCATGCCGAAGTCGCGGCCGAACAGCTGGACGAAGATCAGCGTGACGGCGGCCACCGAGGTGACGTTGGGCAGCAGCACGCCCAGGCGCATCAGGGTGCGTCCGCGCATCCGGTAGTTGAGCAGGTGGGCCAGGCCGAGTGCGAGCAGCAGCTGCGGGACGGTGGCCAGCACCCCGATGCCCAGGGTGTTCTTGACGGCGTTCCAGAAGAACGGGTCGTCCAGCAGCTTGCGGTAGTTCTCGAAGCCGACCCACCGGCCCTCGCTGCCGGGGCGGTCGGCCCGCCAGGCGGTGAACGAGACGTAGCCGGTGTACAGCATCGGGAACAGCCCGAAGACGCCGAAGACCACGAAGAACGGCGAGAGGTACAGGTAGGGCGAGACGGTGCGGTCGAGCCGGTGCCAGCGGTGGCCGGCGGTGCGGGCGGGGGCGCGGGCGCCGGGGGCGGCGGCGGTCGATGCGGCCAAGGGGAGCTCCCTGGGGCAGGAACAGGAGGAGGGGGGACGGGGCGGGGGAGGGTGGCGCGGTGCCGGTGCGGCGTCAGGTCCGCACCGGCACCGCGGGTCTACGGGTCCCGTCCGGCGCGACCGGCCGGACGGGATCCGCGGAGCGGGGCGTCAGTTGACGATGTTGTCGACGTCCGCGAGGGCCTTCTTCCAGGCGCCCGCCGGGTCGGCCTGGCCCTGCTCGATCGAGGTCAGCGCGTTGCCGAGGGCGGTGCCGATCTCCGCGCCGTGCGCGCCGAGCGGCTGCGGGTCCAGGTCGCGGGCCGACTGGGAGAAGATCCTGCCGGTCGGCGCGTCGTTGAACAGCGGGTCGGTGTGCTCGGCGATGTCGGGCTGGGTCCACAGCGCCTGGTCGGAGGGGAAGTAGCCCTTCTCCTTGAAGAGCCGGGCCTCCTGCTCGGGGGCGGTGAGCCACTTGGCCAGCTCGGCGGCGGCCTTGGTGTGCTTGCCGGACTTCGGCACGGTCAGGTACGAGCCGCCCCAGTTGCCGCCGCCGCCGGGGATCCGGGCGATGTCCCACTTTCCGCCGTCGGTGGGCGGGTTGGCCTTGAACTCGTAGCTCATCCAGGCCGGGCAGGCGACGGTGGCGAACTGGCTCTTCTGGAAGCCGGTGTCCCAGGCGGGGGTGAAGGCCTGGACGCCCGCGGACTGGCCGTCCTCGATGGCGCCGGCCACCAGGTCGAAGGACTGCTTGACGGCCGGGTTGGAGGTGACCACGACCTTGCCCTCGGCGTCGTAGACGCCCTGCGGGGCCTGGGCCAGGATCGCGCTGAACAGGTTGCCGCCGCTGTCGAACCAGCGGGTGTCCTTGTTCGGGCTGCCGGCCAGGAACTGCTTGCCGGCGGCCAGGTAGGACGGCCAGTCCTTCATCAGCGCCGCGACGGCCTCGCGGTCGGTGGGCAGTCCGGCGGCCTTGAACAGGTCGGTGCGGTAGCACAGCGCCATGCCGCCCATGTCGGTGCCCAGGCCGAACAGCACCTTGCCGTCCGCGCTGGAGGCGGGGGCGGTCTTGGACGGCACCCACTGGTCCTTGCTGACGCCGTTGTCCAGGAAGTTGAGGAACTTCCCGGCGTCCGGCTGGAAGCCCGCGACCTGCCCGATCTCGATCGCCTCGATGTCGGCGGTGCCGGAGCCGGCCAGCAGGTGGGCGTGCAGGTTCTGGTGGTGCGCGCCCATGTCGGCGCGGTTCTCCTTGACGGTGACGTTCGGGTGCGCCTTCTCGTAGTCCTTGTACAGGTCCGCGTAGCCGAAGTCGGAGAACAGGTTCACCGTGAGGGTGATCTTGGCGTCGGGGCCCTCGTCCGCGGACGAGCCGCCGCCGCTGGAACAGGAGGTCACGGCGGTCAGGGCCAGCACCAGCAGCGCCGAGGTGGCGAGCAGGCGGCCTCTGGGGCCGGTGCGGGGCAGGGAAACGGGCATGGGTCGGCTCCTCGCGGGGGACGGCGTGGTGAGGCCCCGGGACCGGTTCGTTCGGAGAGCGCTCTCCCGGGGTGGCATCCGGAGCTTGGCCGCTCCAGCCGCTCCCCGTCAAGGGGCGGGACGGAGAACATCGCAGTCAAGCGCGGGGTTTGGCGGGGTTCTGCCGACGAACCAGTTGTCGCCACCCTTGACACGGACGAAACAACGGGGCAACCATCACTGGCGTAGTGAGAGAGCGCTCTCCCTGATCCGGGCACCGCCCCCTCAGCGGCGCCGCCCCCACCCCTGTCTCTTATACACATCTCCGAGCCCACGAGACC
>NZ_JNWZ01000093.1 GCF_000716545.1 Kitasatospora phosalacinea | reverse complement strand
CTGCGGTGGTGTCGGGTGCGGGGTGGCGGGGGCGGTGGGGGTCGGTGTCGGTGTCGGGGTCGGGTGCGCAGTGGGAGTGGGAGTGGGTGTCGGGGATGGCGTGGGCGTGGGCTTCGGAGTGTGGCAGTGCCAGTGCCAGTGCCACGGTGGGTGGTGCGGCAGGGGGAGCGGGCAGAGCTGGGAGAGCGACGGCAGGGCGGGGAGCGGTGGCGGCGCGGGCAGTGGTGGCAGCGGCGGGAGGTAATCGCCCGGGGCATGGTCCATCGCCCGATCATCGGACCGTCCGTCTGGCGCGCGGTAGTCGTTCGCGGTCAAACCCCACTGGTCGGTGAACCCTGCCGACCTGCGGCGGAATGCGCGGACGAGGGGCGGTCGCCAGTTCGATCGAGGGCTGCGGCGGTGAGCGCCACCCCGGCGGCGGCGAGCACCGGCCACCCCGTGCCGAGCAGCAGCGCCAGCACCGCCGGGCAGCTCACGGCGGCGGCCAGGCGCGGTACGCCGTCCAGGACCCGGACCGCCGCGGCCGTGCAGGTCAGGTAGACGACGAGGAAGAGCGCGGTGGGTACGGCCACCAGTTGGGCGGTGGTCAGGACGCCCGTCCCGACCAGGGCGAACAGCGCGACGCCGGTGAACGCGGTGGCCGCCACCACCGCGAGCGAGCCGCGCCGGCCGGATGCCGTCCCGGACGGGAGCAGGGCGTCCAGCAGGGCGGCGGCGCCCGTCAGGTAGGTGTTGGTGGCGGCCAGGGTGAGGACCACCGCCGCGCCGGCGGCCAGCAGCGGGCCCCGGGGGCCGAGCGCGGCGCGCATCAGGTCGGCCAGCGGGACGGAGCCGCCCGCGCCCGGACCGAGCACGGCCACCGTCGCGGCCGCCAGGCCCAGGCAGAGCAGCGAGGTGACGGCGAAGGCGATCAGCACCACCCGGCGCAGCTGGCGGCGCGGGTCGCGCAGCCGGGTGGTCAGCGAGGCGGCGGCCTCCCAGCCCACGAACGCGAACATCAGCGGCGGCGCGGACCGCGCGACACCCGCCCAGCCGTGCGGCAGGAACGGCGTCCAGTGCGCGGCCCGGGCGGTCGGGGCCGACCCCAGCACCGCGAACAGGACCAGGCCCACCAGCCCGGACACCAGCACCAGTTGGAGCCCCGCCCCGGTCCGCACCCCCAGCAGCCGGACCGCCAGCACCAGCGCCAGCAGCACCAGCCCGGCCCGGACGGCCGCGTTCCCGTCGGCGCCGACGGCCGCCGCCGCGTAGCTCCCGCCGATCAGGCAGACCACCGGCGCGCCCGCGACCACCCCCGCCAGGAAGCACCACCCGGCGGCCCGGCCCGCCCGCGCGCCCAGCCCGGCGGCCGTGTACCCGGCGACCCCGCCGGCCGAGCCCAGCCGGGTGCCGAGCGCGCAGAACACCGTCGCGATCAGGCCGGACAGCCCCAACAGCACCAGCCAGGCCAGCAGTGAGGCCGGGCCCGCCGCGCGCGCCGCGAGCCCCGGGAGCAGCAACAGGCTGGGGCCGAGCAGCGCGCCGATGTACAGCGCGGACGCCCCGGCGGTGGAGAGCGCGCCGGGGGAGGAGGGCCGGGAGGAGGAGCGGACGGACGGGCGGGGACGGGGTGCTGACGCGGTGTCGGACATGCCCCGATCCTGGCCCGGATCGCGCGGCACCCGCTGGCGAAGAACGCTCCGCGCAGGGGCGTCGGCGGCAGATCCTGCCGCCGAGCGGCGGTCCGGCGGCAGTGGCTGCCGGGACGGCGGAAGAGGGCAGTGGCTGCCGGGGCGGCGGAAGAGGACGGAGGGCGCGGGGCGGGCGGAGAACGCGCCGGGGCGTCGGCGGGCCCGGGCGGAGGGGGTGCGGAGGCCGGGGCCGGGGCGGGGACGGCAGATACGGTGGTGGTGGATCCTGCCGGGGCTTCGCGGATCGGCGTG
This sequence comes from Kitasatospora phosalacinea, assembly GCF_000716545.1. Taxonomy (GTDB): domain Bacteria; phylum Actinomycetota; class Actinomycetes; order Streptomycetales; family Streptomycetaceae; genus Kitasatospora; species Kitasatospora phosalacinea. The sequence continues at coordinate 22,427 of NZ_JNWZ01000093.1, read as the reverse complement.
GCCGATCCTGCCGTGCGGTGGCGTATCGGCGGCACGCAGTGCCGGGAAACGGCCGAACGGGGGCGGATCCGTCCGGCGTGGCACTAGGGTGCGCAGCATGTCATCGAGCCCCCAGTACGACCGCATCGACCGGGCCATCCTGGCGCACCTCCAGCGCCACGGCCGGACTCCCAACGTCGACCTCGCCGAGGCCGTCCGGCTCTCGCCCTCCTCCGCGCTGCGCCGGACCAAGGCGCTGGAGGCGGACGGGGTGATCGCCGGGTACCGGGCCGAACTCGACCGCGACCGGGTCGGGTTGGGGCTGACGGTGTTCGTCGCGCTGCGGGTCGAGCAGCACTCGCGGGAGACCTCCCGGCACATCGAGGAGTCGCTGTGCGCGATCCCCGCCGTGGTGGCCTGCCACGTGGTCTCCGGCGAGGCCGACTTCCTGGTGGAGATCGCCGTGCCGGACCTGGCCACCTACGAGCAGGTCCTGCTGGACGAGATCCTCGCCGTCGGCCCGGTCCGCGACGCCCGCTCCACCTTCGCCATCCGCACCGTCCGCTCCCGGGGCCCGCTCCCGCTCGACCACTGGCCGCCCAAGCCCGGCCGGTAGCCGGGAGCGCCGGCGTGCCGGGCGGGCGCGCGGCCATGGGCGCGGCGGCCGCCGGCGGGGCCCGCTGATCCGCTGCCGGCCCCGGTGCTCGGGAGGGGAGGCCGTCCCCCGGCGGCGACGGCAGGGGAGGCCGTCCCCCGGCGGCGACGGCAGGGGCGCGGTCGCTCGGACGGGGCGGACCCCGATGGCCGGGTTACCGCCCGGTACGGAAGACTGGGCCCCGGCGCGGCACCCGCCGCCCCGTCAGCCCGCCCGTCCCGCACCGGAGGTGCCCCCGTGGCCGAACCCCTGATCGCCGCCGTCGGCGGACTGCACCCGCAGGTCGACCCCGGAGCGTTCGTCGCGCCCGGCGCGGTGGTGGTCGGCGCGGTGACCGTCGCCGCCGGGGCCGGCGTCTGGTACGGCGCGGTGCTGCGCGGCGACGCCGAGCGGATCACCGTCGGCGCCGGGACGAACATCCAGGACAACTGCACCGTCCACGCCGACCCGTCCTTCCCCGCCGTCCTGGGTGAGCGGATCTCGGTCGGCCACAACGCCGTCCTGCACGGCTGCACGGTCGAGGACGACGTGCTGATCGGGATGAGCGCCACCGTCCTCAACGGCGCGTGGATCGGCGCGGGTTCGTTGGTCGCGGCCGGCGCGGTCGTCCCGCAGGGCATGCGGGTGCCGCCCGGTTCGCTGGTCGCCGGCGTCCCCGCCAAGGTCAAGCGGGAACTCACCGAGGAGGAGCGGGCCGGCATCCGGGCCAACGGCGAGGGCTACCGGCTGCTCGCCGCCGCGCACACCCGGGACGTCCCCGGGGCGCACGGCCCGCGTCGACCGGCGGCGGAGTGAGCCCGGCGGGTGAGCCCGGCAGGGGGAGCCAGGTCGGCGCGGCGCTCGGGGCGCACACCGGGAACCGATGCCGGCAGGGCATTGTGAGCGATAACAAACGCCGGCGGCAAGGGGATGCGCCGCCCACGGGCGAGTCCGGTCGGAAGCCTTGACGGGGTCGCGACGGTTCACCATAGTGATGCCCGGTCGCCACTGAGCCGAAATCCCCTTCGGTCCCAGTGGTCTGAGCTGTCGTCAGGGCAAAATGTTAGCGCTAACAAAACGTAGTCGCTTCCTGCCCGGCACGGACGGCCCAGGCCCCGGGACCTCGTGACGGCCGTCTCCTCGGGACCTCCCGACCCCCACCCCTCAGCAAGGAGTCCACCCTTGGCTGCTCAGACCTGGCTGCGCCGTGCCCGGCGCGCCCTCCTCGCGACCGGGACCACCGCGGTCCTGACCGCCGCCCTGATCGCCGGCACCGAGACGGCCTCGCAGGCCGCCACCCAGGGCCCGTGCGACCTCTACGCCTCCGGCGGGACGCCCTGCGTGGCGGCGCACTCCACCACCCGGGCCCTGTACGGCGGGTACGGCGGCGCGCTCTACCAGGTGCGCCGCGCCTCCGACGGCGCGACCAAGGACATCGGCGTGCTCAGCACCGGCGGCTACGCCAACGCCGCCGCCCAGGACGCCTTCTGCTCCGCCACCACCTGCGTCATCACCGTCATCTACGACCAGTCCGGCAAGGGCAACCACCTCACCCAGGCCCCCGCCGGCGGCGCCGCGCCCGGACCGGACAACCTCGCCCCCGCCACCGCCGCACCGGTCACCGTCGCCGGCCACAAGGCGTACGGCGTCTACGTGGCCGCCGGCACCGGCTACCGCAACAACCACACCAACGGCATCGCCACCGGCGACCAGCCCGAAGGCATGTACGCGATCCTCGACGGCACGCACTTCGGCGGCGGCTGCTGCTTCGACTACGGCAACGCCGAGACCAACAACCTCGACACCGGCAACGGCCACATGGAGGCCATCTACTTCGGCGACAGCACCATCTGGGGCTCCGGCACCGGCAAGGGCCCCTGGGTGATGGCCGACCTGGAGAACGGCCTGTTCTCCGGCGTCAACGCCGGCTACAACGCGAACGACCCCAGCGTCAGCCACCGCTTCCTGACCGCGATCGTCAAGGGCGCCCCCAACCTGTGGGCGATCAAGGCGGGCAACGCCCAGTCCGGCGCGCTGTCCACCTACTACAGCGGTCCGCGCCCCAACGTCCCGGGCTACAACCCGATGCACAAGGAGGGCGCGATCATCCTCGGCATCGGCGGCGACAACAGCAAGTCCTCCAGCGGCACCTTCTACGAGGGCGTGATGACCTCCGGCTACCCCTCCGACGCCACCGAGAACGCCGTCCAGGCCAACATCACCGCCGCCAACTACCGTGCGGCCAACATCACTTCGAGCGCCCTCACCCCCGGCGCCCGGGTCTCCCTGAAGGCCACCACCGCCTGCTGCACCGCCGACTACCTGCGCCACAACGCCGACGCCACCGTGGCCATCTCCCCGATCACCTCCGGCAGTTCCGCCGCCGACAAGAGCGACGCCACCTGGATCGTCCGCGCCGGACTCGCCAACAGCTCCTGCCTGTCCTTCGAGTCCGCCGCCGCCCCCGGCCAGTACCTGCGCCACTACGGCTTCCAGCTCCACACCGCCGCCTCCGACGGCACCGCCCTGTTCAACCAGGACGCCACCTTCTGCCTCCAGGCCGGACACAGCGGACAGGGCTTCTCCTTCCAGTCGTCCAACTACCCGAACCGCTTCCTGCGCCACTACGCCTACACCGGCTACGTCGCCGGTGACGGCGTCGGCGGCAACACCTGGGACAGCGACGCCAGTTGGAGCGAGGACACCTCCTGGCTGACCGCCCAGCCCTGGGCCTGACACCCCCCGCGCCAGGGCCGGCGCCCCGGAGCCCGCACCTCGGCCCCGGGGCGCCGGCCGGCACGGTGCGCGCGGCCGCCCGCCGGGGCCGGGGACGGCCGTCAGGGGCGGTGGCCGGCGGCCGGAGCCTCGGTCCAGTCGTCCGTCCGGGCCAGCGAGAGGACGAGGGCGGCGATGTTCCAGGCGTCGTCCGCACCGCTGTGGTGGCGGCCCTCCAGCGGGAGACCGGCCAGTTCGAGGGCCGCGGCCATGCCGGGGCGCTTGCGCAGGCCGCGGGCGTCGGTGAAGACCGCCTTGGCGTTGGTGTGCCGGCGGCCGAACGGGTAGGCGGCGCCGGTGGCCCGGCACTGGCGGGTGAACTGCAGCCGGTCGTAGTCGCCCCAGCTCGCCCAGGGGCGCCGGCCCGCCGCGTGCTCGGCGGCCAGCAGCCGGCAGGCCTCGGCGAAGGGCACGCCGCCCGCCACCTCGCGCCGCGTCAGACCGGTCAGGCCGGTGCAGAAGTCGCTGACGGCCGAGCGCTGCGGGCGCACCAGGATCCGGTGCCGCCCGACCCGCCGCAGGGCGGCGAGGTCGACCACCGTCAGCCCGATCTCGATGATCTCGCTGACCTGGCCGGGCGGCGGCTGCCCCTCCCAGCAGGTGGCCTCGACGTCCACCACGTTCAACAACTCCGGCTCCATGCCGGGATGATGTGCGGCGTCCCCGGCCCCGGTCAACCGGATAACCCGGCCGACGGGTCAGCGCACCGGGCCCCGCTGGTCGACCAGGACGGTCGGGGCGGAGCGGAACGCCCCGGCGTCCACCGGCCCGTAGCCGACGTCGAAGGTGTCCAGCCGGTACGACCAGTCCCGCACGCCGGCCGCGCTGCTGAAGCGGTGGTTGAGCTGCCGACGGACCCACTGGCCCGGCAGCAGGCGCACCGCGGGCGGGCGGCGCTGGCGCGGCGGCAGACCGTACAGCGGATCGATGTCCGGGAGCACCCGCAGCCGGCCGTCCCGCTCGTGCAAGCCCAGGCGGACGGCGGCCTCCCCGCCCCGGGAACGCTTCGTCCAGGACGTCCTGACCCACTGCACCGTGATCTCCACGCCACCCGCCTTCCGTCTCGCGGCCGAGGGTACCGGGCGCGTTCCGGCAGGTGGGAGGGGCGGAGGCGCCGCGCGGTCAGCCGCGCGGCCAGAGCGGCTCCTCGGCCCGCCGTTCGGCCTCGCGCAGCACCCGCAGCGCGTTGCGGCCGGTGAGCGCCTCCAGTTCGGCCACCGACCAGCCCCGGGCGGCCAGTTCGCGCAGCAGCACCGGGTAGCCGGCGACGTCGGGCAGGTCGGCGGGCTGCCGGTCGACGCCGTCGTAGTCGCCGCCCAGGCCGATGTGGGCGAGGCCGGCGACCTCGCGGGCGTGCTCGACGTGGTCGGCGACCTGGGCGGCGGTGGCCTCGGGGCGCGGGTGGGCGTCCAGCCAGCGGCGCAGTTCCGGGGGCGGGGGCGCGCCGGGGCCGGCGGCGGACGCGGCGGCGTACTCGGCGGCGACGGCGGACGGGTCCTCGCCCGGGGCCGGGTGCCGGGGCCAGGACCAGGCCGGGGCGGGCAGGTCCAGGCGTTCCCGTTCGGCGGCGAAGGCGGCCCGCCAGGCGGCCACCTCGGCGGAGACGAAGTCCGGCACGAAGGTCAGCTGGACCACCCCGCCGTTGGCCGCCAGCAGCGCCAGCACCTCGTCGGAGACGTTGCGCGGGTGGTCGCCGACGGCCCGGCAGGAGGAGTGGCTGAAGAGCACCGGCGCGGTGGAGGCGGCCAGCGCGGCGCGCTGGGTGGACTCGGCGGTGTGCGAGAGGTCGACCAGCACGCCGATCCGGTTCAGCTCGGCGACCACGGCCAGCCCCTCGGCGGACAGGCCGCCGACCCCGGGGGAGCCGGGGTCGGTCGCGGAGTCCGCCCACGGGGTGTGGTGGTTGTGGGTGAGCGTCAGGTACCGCACGCCCAGCCGCGCGTAGGCGCGCAGCACGCCCAGCGAGGACGCCAGCGAGTGCCCGCCCTCGACGCCCAGCAGCGAGGCGATCCGGCCCTCGGCGAAGGCCGCCTCCACCTGGTCGGCGGTGAAGGCCGGGCGCAGGTGCTCCGGGTGGCGGGCGATCAGCCGGTGGACCAGGTCGATCTGCTCCAGGGTGGCCACCGCCGCCACCGGCTCGGGCAGGTCGGAGGGCACGTAGACCGACCAGAACTGCGCGCCCACCCCGCCCGCGCGCAGCCGGGGCGTGTCGGTGTGCAGTTCCGGCCGGAGCCCGTCCAGGCCCTCCACCGAGCCGCCGGCCCGGGCCCGCAGGGCGACCGGCAGGTCGTTGTGGCCGTCGAACACCGGGGTGCGGCGCAGGACCTCCCGGACGGTGTCGTGGTGGCTGCTCATCGGGAGGCGGCTCCTGTCTGCCGGTGCGGGAGGGCGGCGGCGCGGCGCCGGGCCTGCCGCTCGGGGTCGGGGACGGGCAGCGAGTCGATCAGCCGCCGGGTGTACGGGTGCTCGGGCGCGCCGAGCACCCGGGCGGTGGGCCCGGACTCCACCACCCGGCCCCGGTGCAGCACGGCGACCCGGTCGGCGACCCGCTCCACCACCGCCAGGTCGTGGCTGACGAACAGGGCGGCGAAGCCGAGTTCGCGCTGCAGCCGAGTGAACAGCTCCAGCACCCTGGCCTGCACCGAGACGTCCAGCGCCGAGGTCGGCTCGTCCGCGATCACCAGCTCCGGGTCGAGCGCCAGCGCCCTCGCCAGCGAGGCGCGTTGGCGCTGGCCGCCGCTGAGTTCGTGCGGGTGCCGGCCGGCGGTGTCGGCCGGCAGCCGGACCTGCTCCAGCAGTTCGCGCACCCGGGCGGCGACGGCGGCGCCGTCCAGCTCGGGCCGGTGCACCCGCAGCGGTTCGGCCACGCAGGCGCCGACGGTCAGCCGGGGGTCGAAGCCGGCCGCCGGGTCCTGGAAGACGAAGCCCAGCCGCCCGCTCCGGCCCGGGCGGCGGCGCGAGCCGGGGCGCAGCGTCTCGCCCAGCACGGTCAGGGTGCCGCCGCCGACGGGGGTGAGCCCGGCGACGGCCCGCCCCAGGGAGGTCTTGCCGCTGCCGCTCTCGCCGACCAGCCCCAGCACCTCGCCCGCGCCGATCTCCAGGTCGACCCCGTCCACGGCCCGGAACGGCGGCCGCCCCCACCGCCCCGGGTACTCGACCACCAGGCCGCGCGCCGCGACCACCGGCGCCGCCGCCACCGCCCCGGCGGGCCGCTCCGGGCGCGCCGGGGAGGCCCCGAAGTCCGGTACCGAGGAGAGCAGTTGACGGGTGTACGGGTGCTCCGGCGCGGCGAACAGCTCCCGGACGGGGGCCTGCTCGACGATCCGGCCCGCCCGCATCACCGCGACGCGGTCGGCCAGGTCCGCCACCACACCCATGTTGTGGGTGATCAGCAGCAGCGCGGCGCCCGACTCGTCCCGGCAGCGCCGCAGCAGGTCCAGGATCTCGGCCTGCACGGTGACGTCCAGCGCGGTGGTCGGCTCGTCCGCGACCAGCAGCCGGGCGCCCAGCGCCAGCGCCATCGCGATCACGGCGCGCTGCTGCTGGCCGCCCGACAGCTGGTGCGGGTAGTGGCCGGCTCGCCGCTCGGGGTCGGGGATGCCGACCTGCTCCAGCAGCTCGACCGCCCGGGCCCGGCGTCGGGCCCGGCTGCCCAGGCCGTGGGCGCGCAGGCCCTCGGCGAGCTGCCAGCCGATCGGGAAGACCGGGTTGAGCGCGGTGGACGGCTCCTGGAAGACCATGGCCGCCGCCGTCCCGCGCAGCTCCCGCAGGGTGCGCGGCCCCGCGCCCAGCACGTCCACCGGGCCGCCGCCGTGCTCCAGCAGCACCCGCCCCCGGGCGGCGGCCGAGCCGGGCAGCAGCCCGAGCACGCTGCGCGCGGTGACGCTCTTGCCGCTGCCGCTCTCCCCGACCAGCGCCAGCGCCTCCCGGCCGCCACCGCCAGGTCGACGCCGCGCACGGCGTCCACCCGGCCGCCGTCGGTGGCGAACGACACGTGCAGGTCCTCGATCCGCAGCAGTTCCTCAGGCACGGGCGCGCTCCTTCGCGGTGGTCACGTCGGCCGCCGGGGCGGGCGCGCGGCGGCGGCGCAGCCGGGGGTCGGAGAGGTCGTCGAGGCTCTCGCCGAGCAGAGTGACGCCCAGGACGGTCAGGACGGTGGCGGCGCCCGGGGCGAGCGCCGTCCACCAGATGCCCGAAGTGACGTCGGAGACCGAGCGGTTGAGGTCGTAGCCCCATTCGGCGGCGGAGTTCGGCTCGATGCCGAAGCCCAGGAAGCCCAGGCCGGCCAGGGTGAGGACGGACTCGGCGGCGTTCAGGGTCAGCAGCAGCGGCAGCGAGCGCACCGAGTTGCGCAGCACGTGCCGGAACATGATCCGCAGGTGGCCGGTGCCGATCACCAGGGCGGCCTCCACGAACGGCTCGGCCTTGACCCGCAGCACCTCGGCGCGCACCGCCCGGAAGTACTGCGGCACGAAGACCAGCGCCACCGAGCAGGCCGCCGCGGTCAGCCCGCCGCCCAGGCTGGAGCGCCCGCCGCTGATCACCACCGACATCACGATGGCCAGCAGCAGCGAGGGGAAGGAGTACAGCGCGTCCGCGACGCCCACCAGCAGCCGGTCCGTCCAGCCGCCCAGGTAGCCGGAGACCAGGCCGAGCAGGGTGCCGGGCAGCACCGACAGCAGCAGCGAGAGCCCGATCACGGCCATGGCGGTGCGGGTGCCCCACAGGGTGCGGGCCAGCACGTCGTAGCCGCCGGCGGTGGTGCCCAGCGGGTGGCCGGACCCGGGCGGCCGCTGCGCGCCGAACAGCGTGCCGCCGTCCTGGAGCTGGGCGTGCCCCCAGGGGGCCAGCCAGGGCGCGAGGAGCGCGACCAGCAGGAGCAGCGCGGTCAGCGCGGCCCCGGTCAGCAGCATCGCGCGCTGCGGGCCGGCGCTGTTCCGCACCAGGCGTGGCACCAGGCGGGAGAGACCTCGTCGGCGAGCGGTCATCAGTACCTCACCCGGGGGTCGATCAGTGCGGCCAGCGCGTCCACCAGGAAGTTGACCACCGCGACCACCACCGCGAAGAGCGCGACGATGCCCTGCACGGCGGCGAAGTCGCGCACCGTCAGGTAGTGCGCCAGCTGGTAGCCCAGGCCCTTCCACTCGAAGGTGGTCTCGGTGAGCACCGCGCCGCCCAGCAGGCCGGCGACCTGGAGGCCCAGCACCGTCACCACCGGCACCAGCGCGGGCCGGGCGGCGTGCCGGGTGAGCAGGCGCAGGCCGCCGACGCCGCGCGAGCGCGCCGCCTCGACGTACTCGGCGTCCAGGGTGGCGATCAGGTGGGTGCGCACCAGCCGCAGCAGTACCCCGGCCAGCAGCAGACCGAGCGCCAGGGCGGGCAGCACGCTGTGGCGCAGCACGTCGGCGGCGGCCGCGCCGTCCCCGCTGCGCAGCGCGTCCAGCAGGTAGAAGCCGGTGGGGTCGGCGAGGTCCTGGAGGCGGAGCTCGGTCCGGACCGAGGCGCGGCCGGCGACCGGCAGCCAGCCGAGGCCGACCGCGAAGACCAGCTTGAGCAGCAGCCCGACGAAGAACACCGGCGTGGCGTAGCCGAGCACGGCGGCCAGCCGCAGGACGGCGTCCGGGGCGCGGTCGCGGTACCGGGCGGCGAGCGCGCCCAGCGGGACGCCCACCGCGACGGCCACCAGCAGTGCCCAGCAGGCGAGTTCGAGGGTGGCGGCGCCGTAGGTGCGCAGCACCTCGGTGACGGCCCGGTTGTCGGTGGCGGTGCGGCCGAAGTCACCGGCGGCGGTCTGCCGCAGGTAGTCCAGGTACTGGGTGAGCAGCGGCCGGTCGTAGCCGGCCGCGTGCAGCTTCTGCTGGAGCTGGGCGGGGGTGAGCCGGTCGGCGAAGGCGGTGGTGACCGGGTCGCCGGTGGCCCGCATCAGGAAGAAGACGGCGGTGAGCAGCAGCAGGACGGTGGGGACGACGAGCAGCAGGCGGACGGCCAGGTAGCGGGCCAGCGGGGAGCGGAGCACGGCCCGTGCTCCGCTCCCCGGGCCGCGCCGCGGCCCGTCGGTCCGTCCGCCGGGCCGTCCGCCCAGGGGCGGGGCGAGCGTCATGGCGTGGTTCCTCGGGGAGCGGGGGCGGCTGCGGTCAGCCCTTGCTGATCTCGGCCCAGCGGAACCGGTAGGCGCTGTCCAGCCGTTCGGGCACGCCCCGCACGTCGGAGCGGGTGACGATGGCGGTGGAGCCCTGGAGCAGCGGCAGCAGCGGCACCTGCGCGGCGGTGGCGTCCTGCACCTGCTCCAGCTGCCGGGTGCGGGCGGCCGGGTCGGTCTCGGTCTGCTCCTGCTTGATCAGCGCCTGCACGGCCGGGTCGGTGTAGCCGCTGTGCACCCAGCTGTCCGGGGAGAAGAAGGTGCCGAGGTAGTTGTCGGCGTCCAGGTAGTCGGCGTACCAGCCGAGTTGGTAGACCGGGTACAGGTCGGCGACCCGGTCCTTGCCGTACTGGGCCCACTCGGTGGACTGCAGGTCGACCTCGAACAGGCCGGTCGCCTCCAGCTGGGTCTTGAGCAGGGCGTACTCGTCGGCCGAGGAGGAGCCGTAGTGGTCGGTGTTGTACTGCAGGTGGAGGGCGACCGGGGTGGGCACCCCGGCGGCGGCTAGCACCGCGGCGGCCGCGTCCTTGGAGGGCCCGCCGTTCTTGTCGCCGTAGAGCTTCTTGAACGACGGGGTGGCGCCGGTGATGCCGTCCGGCACCGAGGAGTAGAGCGGCTCCAGGGTGTTCTTGTGGACCTGGGAGGCGAGTTGGGCCCGGTCGACGGAGTGCGCGACGGCCTGCCGGACGGCCAGCGCCTTGGCCGGGTCGGCCTGGCCGGTCGCGCTGCCGTAGGGCTGCGACTTGAAGTCGAAGACCAGGTAGCGGATGCCGTTGCCGGAGCCGGTGTGGACGCTGACGCCGGGCTTGCCGGACAGGTCCTGGAGGTCGGCGACGGGCAGGGTGCGGTAGACGGCGTCGATGCCGCCCTGCTGGACGTCCAGCTTCAGGTTGTTCGGGTCGGTGTAGTACTTCAGCCGCACCCGGGAGGTCTTCGGCGTGCCCAGCCGGCCCCGGTAGGCGCCGTTGGCCTCGAAGGCGACGAGCGAGTTCTTCGCGTAGCTGGTGATGCCGTACGGGCCGCTCCAGGGGCGGCCCCTGACCACCGCGTCGTCGTCGAGGACCTTGTCGGCGGGGAAGACCTCCTCGTCCAGGACGAAGCCGGCGCCGGTGGAGAGCACCTGCGGGAAGAGGCTGTCGTTGGCGGTCTTGAGGGTGAACACCGCGGTGGTGGGGTTCGGCGCGTCGACCGAGGCGAGGTTGTACAGCAGGGAGGACGGGCCGTTCTTGTCGGCGATCCGCAGCTGCCGGTCGAAGCTGAACTTGACGTCGGACGAGGTCAGGTCGTGGCCGTTGGCGAACTTCAGGCCCGGCTTCAGGGTGACGGTGTACCGGGTGGGCGCGGTCAGCTCGACCTCGGCGGCCAGGTTCGGCGCGACGTCGGAGGTGCCGTTGGGGGCGCTGAGCAGCGGGGCGTAGACCTCGTCCGCGATGGTGCCGGAGCCGGCGTCCCAGGATCCGGCCGGGTCGAGGCTGACGACCTGGTCGGTGGTGCCGATGGTGAGGGCGGGCGCGGCGGCGTCGCCCGAGCCGCTCCCGCCGGACTTGGCGCTGGTGCAGGCCCCGGTGCCGGCCAGCACGGCGGTGCTCAGCGCGAGCGCGGCCAGGCGGCGGCGGGCGGGGGCGGGTCCGGCGGGTCCGGCGGATCTGGTCGAACTGCCGTTGCGGGCGGCGGTCTCGGGCATGGTGGTTCTCCGGTTTCGCGGTGCGCGGGGCGGCGGCGGGCGCGGGACGGGCGCGGGCCGGGCGGGCGGGACTTGGCCGGGGCCGGACGGGGCCGAGCGGCGGCGGTGGTGCCTGCGGGCTCACCTACACAGCGAACTGGAGACCAGGAGCAGGTCGATGTGGCGGCGGCTGTACAGAGCCGTGGGCACCCTCGTCCTCCCGGTCGTGGTCGGTCCGGTCGGGCGGGGTCGCGCTCCGGAACTCGTGGCGAGGCACGAAGGTAGATCACCGTCCGGGGGCGGTCAAGGGGTGATCGGGAAGCGCCCGACTGGACGTCAACTGGCTTTCTCCGCCGCGTAGTTGGGGTTCACGGGAGGAATTGCTCCGGACACGTCCGGCGACGGACGTTCACATCGGGTGCAGATATCGCCATACGACGGTAATGCAATCTTCACGGCTCGACATCTACCCGCATAGACACCCGGCTGCCAGTCTGGCCCGGCACCGCCTCCCACCCCATGGCCGAGCCCAGGAGCGCCCCCGTGCCGAATCGTTTCCTCCGCCGCCTCACCGCCGTCGCCGCCACCTCCCTCCTCGCCGCCGGAGCCGTCACCGCCGGCACCGGCACCGCCCAGGCCGCACTGCCCACGCCGGTCTCCGCCGCCACCGCCCGCAGCTACCTGGGCCAGTTGACCGTCAAGGCCGAGAACCGCACCGGCTACAGCCGCGACCTGTTCCCGCACTGGATCACCATCTCCGGCGCCTGCAACACCCGCGAGACCGTCCTCAAGCGCGACGGCTCCGGCGTGGTCACCGACGCCAACTGCGCCGCCACCTCCGGCACCTGGTACTCCCCGTACGACGGCGCCACCTGGCACGCCGCCTCCGACCTCGACATCGACCACGTGGTGCCGCTCGCCGAGGCCTGGGACTCCGGCGCCTCCGCCTGGACCACCGCCCAGCGCCAGGCCTTCGCCAACGACCTGACCCGCCCCCAGCTGATAGCCGTCACCGACAGCGTCAACCAGGCCAAGGGCGACAAGGACCCGGCCGAGTGGCTGCCCTCCGTCACCGGCTACCGCTGCACCTACGTCCGCGCCTGGGTGCAGGTGAAGTACTACTACCACCTCGCCGTGGACAGCGCCGAGAAGACCGCCCTCACCAACGTCCTCAACGGCTGCTGAACGCCGCGCCGTTCGGCCCCGAACCGTCCGCGCGGAGGCATCGCGCGGACGGTTTGGGGCATTTGCACCCATGAATGACCGAAATGTCCGATCGGCGCGTCTTCGTCCTGGTCAACCCCCCTGTCCGGCATGCTTGCTGACGGAACGACGGACGGCGTGCGTGCGGGCGGAGGGCAGACGGATGGACAGGCGGAGCTTCCACCGGGCGGGGGTCGCGGCCGGCACCGGACTCTTCGCGACCGCCTCGGGCGGCCGGGCGTACGCGGCGCCCGCCTACCCGCCGCCCTACCTGATGCCGTCGCACGCCGAACCGGCCTACCTGGCACCCGGCTACCCGGAACCCGGCTACCCGGAACCGGCCTACCCCGTGCCCGCGTACGTCGTCCCGCCGCGCGCGGCCTCCTACGGCCCGGTGCTCTCCGACGGCCTGGCCGTGCCCTGGACGCTGATGCAGGTCGCCGCCGGAGACCTGAACGTCTGCTACGCGGAGTGCGGCCCGCCCGACGGCCCGGTGGTGGTCTGCCTGCACGGCTGGCCCTACGACATCCACAGCTACGCCGAGGTCGCCCCGCTGCTCGCGGCGCGCGGCTACCGCGTCCTGGTGCCCTACCTGCGCGGCCACGGCCGCACCCGCTTCCGCTCCGAACAGACCCCGCGCAACGCCCAACAGGCCGCCGTCGCCCGGGACCTGGTCGCCCTGCTGGACGCGCTCGGGATCAGCCGCGCCCTGCTGGCCGGCTTCGACTGGGGCGCCCGGACGGCCGCGATCGTCGCCGCGCTGCGCCCCGAACGGGTCAAGGCGCTGGTGTCGGTCGGCGGCTACCTGATCACCGACGTCCACGCCCAGGCCGACCCGCTGGGCGCCGAGGCCGAGCACGCCTGGTGGTACCAGTACTACTTCTCCACCGAACGCGGCCGGCGCGCCCTGCTCGACCGCCGGCTGCGCCGCGACCTGTGCCGACTGGTCTGGCAGACCGTCTCGCCCACCTGGCGCTTCGAGGAGCGGGTGTTCGACCGCACCGCCACCGCCTTCGACAACCCGGACTACCCCGAGATCGTGGTACACAACTACCGCTGGCGGCTCGGCCTGGCCGGCGGCGAACGCCGCTACGACGCCGACGAACGGCGGCTCGCCGACCGGCCGGTGATCACCGTGCCCACCGTCGCCCTCGACCCCGCCCTCGACCCGTTCACCGCCCCCGGCAACGGACGCGCCTACCGCGACCGGTTCGCCGGGCCCTACCTGCACCGCACCGTCGACGGCGTCGGCCACAACCTGCCCCAGGAGGCGCCCGGCGAGTTCGTCCGGGCGGTGCTCGACGCCGACCGGCTGTGACCGGCGGGCGGCCGGGGCGGCGTCGGCGCGGTGAAGGGATGACGAACAGTCAGACCGCGCTCTGGACAAGTCATTACCCATGGGTAAGTCTCATGTGACGTGACCGAATCCACCAGCACCACCGCGCCCGGCACCACCGCGACCGCCGCCGCCGGCCCCCGTCCGCCGCGCCGCCGGGTGATCCAGGCCGCCGCCCTCACCGCCGGGGCCCTCGCGCTGCCGCTCACCGCCGCCGCCGGCCGCGCCGACGCCGCCGACACCCCGCGCTTCCTGCACGGCGTGGCCTCCGGCGACCCGCTGCCCGACGGCGTCCTGCTGTGGACCCGCCTCACCCCCACCGCCGACGCCGCGCCCGGCTCCGGACTCGGCCCCGACACCGCCGTCCGCTGGCAGATCGCCACCGACCGCGACTTCACCTCCGTCGCCGCCACCGGCACCGTCACCACCAGCGCCGCCACCGACCACACCGTCAAGGTCGACGTCCGCGGCCTGCGCCCCGACACCGCCTACTGGTACCGCTTCACCACCGACGGCGCCGCCTCCCCCGTCGGCCGCACCCGCACCACCCCCGCCACCGACGCCGCCCTCGACCGGCTGCGCCTGGGCGTCGCCTCCTGCGCCAACTGGGAGGCCGGCTACTTCTCCGCCTACCGCCACCTCGCCGCCCGCGGCGACCTGGACGCCTTCCTGTTCCTCGGCGACTACGTCTACGAGTACGCCACCGGCGCGTACGCCGCCCGCGGCACCGTGGTGCGCCCGCACGCCCCCGCCAACGAGACGGTCACCCTCGCCGACTACCGCACCCGGCACGGCCGCTACAAGACCGACGCCGACCTGCAGGCGCTGCACGCCGCCGTCCCCACCGTCGCGATCTGGGACGACCACGAGTTCGCCAACGACGCCTGGTCCGGCGGCGCCGAGAACCACACCCCCGGCACCGAGGGCGACTGGGCCGCCCGGGTCGCCGCCGCCAAGCAGGCCTACTTCGAGTGGATGCCGGTCCGCCCGTCCGTGGCCGGCACCACCTACCGGCGGCTGCGCTACGGAAAGCTCGCCGACCTGCACCTGCTCGACCTGCGCTCCTTCCGCTCGCAGCAGGCGACGATCGGCGACGGTGCGGTCGACTCCGCCGACCGCACCATCACCGGCCGGGCCCAACTCGACTGGCTCAAGGCCGGACTGGCCGCCTCCGACACCACCTGGCGCCTGGTCGGCAACGAAGTGATGATCTCCCCGGTGGCGTTCCTCTCGGTGCCCGACTACCTGCTGCGCCCGCTCGCCCAGCTGTTCGGCCTCCCCGGCGAGGGCCTCGCCGTCAACGTCGACCAGTGGGACGGCTACACCCACGACCGGCGCGAACTGCTCGGCCACCTCAAGGACCACCGCATCACCAACACCGTCTTCCTCACCGGCGACATCCACTCCGCCTGGGCCTGCGACGTCCCCTTCGAAGCCGCCACCTACCCCGCCTCGGGCAGCGCCGCCACCGAGTTCGTGGTCACCTCGGTCACCAGCGACAACATCGACGACATCCTCGAGGTCGCCCCCGGCACGCTCTCCCTGGTCGCCTCCGCCGCCATCCAGGCCGCCAACCGGCACGTCAAGTGGACCGACCTGGACTCGCACGGCTACGGCGTCCTCGACATCACCGCCGACCGCGCCCAGATGGACTACTACGTGCTGTCCGACCGCACCCGGGCCGACGCCACCAGCCGCTGGGCCCGCTCCTACCGCACCCGCACCGGCACCCAGCAGGTCGAACGGGTCCACGCCCCGGTGTCCTGACGCACCGCCGGCCCGGACGGGCCCGCACCGAGGAGGTGCGGGCCCGCCGGATAAGGTCGCAGGCACACCGTCGGCCCGCCGCGCGGCGACTCCCGCCCCGCGTACGGCCGGAGAAAGGCGTCCCCGACCGTGCCCGCCGCCCCGCACCCGCTGCTGGCGTACTTCCTGGCCGCCGCCGACGGCCGCTTCCCGCCCGCCGACGGCCGGGTGACGGTGCTGCCGCCGCTGCCCGGCGGCCTGGAGTGCTCGGTGGCCTTCACCGGGCACGCCGTCCTCGCCACCGCGCTCGACGCCCGCCGGGTCGCCGAAGCCGGCGCGGACGGCTACGGCGGATCGCTCGCCCCCGCCTTCCTGCTGCACCTGGCCGGGCCCGACGGCTGGATCGGCGTCACCGACGCCACCCTCACCGCCCGCGCCACCGGCGGCCCACCCCGGCTCGACACCCTGCACGGCCTCGACGACCACCCGCGCGTCCGCTTCGCCCACGGCCTGCGCACCGACGTCACCGTGCACGGCGACGAACGCGGACTGGTCACGCTCGCCACCGGACCGGCCGGACGCCGCGAACTCGGCATCGAACTCCACGACACCCGCGACGGCGGCCACGGCCACGGGCGCTCCCTGCTGCGCGACGCCCTGACCCTGCTCCCCGCCGGCACCCCTCTCTTCGCCGCCGTCGCCCCCGGCAACGCCCGCTCGCTGCGCGCCTTCCTCGCCTGCGGCTTCACCCCGGTCGGCAGCGAAGTCCTGCTGCGCCCCGGTCAGTCCAGGTCGGCGGGGTCGGGAACGCCGCTGTAGGCCGGGGCGAAGAGGACCAGGGCGACCAGGTCCTCGGCGATGTCGTGGAAGCGGTGCTCCTCCCGGGCCGGGACGAACAGCGAGGTGCCGGGGCCGACGTCGACGGTGCGGCCGCCGGAGGTGAAGCGGGCCCGGCCCCGGGTGACCACGTAGACCTCGTCCTGGAGGTGCGGCGACTGGTCGTCGGTGCAGCCCGCGGGGAGGGAGTAGGTGCCGAAGCTCAGCGCGGGCACGCTCAGGTGCTCCGCGTAGTGGGGCGAGCCGTCCGGGGCGGGGCGGAAGTGACCGCTGTCGATGATCTCCATGGTGGCCGATCCTCGCACGGGCGGGGGGCACCGGGGGAGGGGGCGGCGGGACCGCCCGAGAGCCCTCCTCAGACGTGCGCCGTCTCCAGCAGGGCGCGGGTCTCGGCGACCACCCGCGCGTTGAACGCCGGGTCGTGCACCTGCGCGGAACCCCGCATCGGACGTCCTTTCTCGTCGTAGTAGACGCCGGTGGCGTCCGATTCGTCGGTGAGTATCCGGGTGATCACGCGAGCGGCGGTGCCCGGGTTGGTCCAGTGCTTGACGAGCGGGGCCACGGGCGAGAGCACGTACTTCGCCAGCAGGCGCAGGAGCGGGCCGGCGTCGCGGCCGAGATTCGTGCCGGGGGCGAAGCCGGGCTCGATGGCGTTGAACCGCAGCCGGGGCGTTTCGCGGGCGAAGGCGAGCACCGTCGCCAGGTTGCACTGCTTGGAGGTGGCGTAGGCGTCCGCGCCGGGCAGTTTCGAGCCGCCGGGCTTCCACTCGCCGCGGCTGCTCGCCTCGGCGGAGACGTACCGGCCGCCGCGGAAGCCGGACACGGTGGCTGCCCCGCGCTCCGGGTCCTCCACGGCCGAGACGACGAACACCACCTGCGTGCCGTCCTGGAGGTGGGGCACGAGCGCCTCGGTGAACACGAAGGGCCCGAGGTGGTTGGTCGCGTAGGCGATGTCCCAGCCGAGGGCGTTGGTGCCGGGGCGGTTGGGGAAGATCCCGGCGTTGTTGAGCACGCCGGCGATCGGGAGGCCGAGTTCGACGATCCGAGCGGCGGCGCGTCGCGCGCCCGCCGGGTCGGAGAGGTCGCAGCGGACGGTCAGGGCCGCTCCGCCGCCGCCCTCGATCCTCCTGCGCACGTCGTCGAGCTTGGCGGCGTCGCGCCCGACCAGTACGACGGTGCCGTGCTCGGCCAGTTCGAGGGCGGTGCGGCGGCCGAAGCCGGAGGTGGGGCCGGTGATGACGTAGGCCTTGTCGGGCATGACGCTCCTTTGTTGTCTGACTGGTCAGTCATTAACGGGCGTGCGGGAGTACGGGGAAGCCGACCCGGGGCGGGTCAGCCGATCATGCGCCAGAGCGCGTCGAAACCGGACCGCTTGTGCTCGTCGGCGCGGTCCGGGTCGCCGATGATGTAGTCGATGGTGGCCTCGGCCACGGCATTGGAGAGCGTGAACACCAGCGCCGCCGGGGCGTCGCGCATCGGGCCGTTCGCCCGGCCGCGCTCCAGGGCCTCGCCGATGCCCGCCATGGTCCGGTGCACGGACTCGTGGGTGGACGCCGCGATCTCGTCGGAGACCTGGAGCTGGGCCAGGGTGCGGCGCTTCAGGGGGTTGGCCGTGGCCCAGTCCATCCACCGCGACCACACGTGCAGCAGCTGGGTGCGCGCGTCGGCCGCGGGCGGGCCGCCGAGCGCGGCCGCCCCCATCTCGCCCTTCAGCTCCAGGTAGAGCTGGTTCAGCAGATCCGCCTTGGTGTCGAAGTAGGTGAACAGCGACCCGTTCGAGACGCCGGCCTCCTTCGCGATCGCCGCCGTCGCCGCCCCCAGCCCCTGGGCGGCGATGATCCGCGTGGCGGCGGCCATGATCGCCGCTCGCTTGTCCTCGCTCCTCGGTCTGGGCATGAGGACAGCATGTAGGAGAGTGAGCGGTCAGTCAAATGCGGGGGCCGGGTTCTCGCCCCCCGCTCCGGCGCCGAGGGGTGCCCGCCGGGGGCCCTACGACTCCGGGCTCGGCACCGCCCGGTGGGTGGTCGAGCGGACGAACGCCTGGATCCGGGGGCTGCACTTGTCGACGGTCACCCGGTCGCCCTTCCGCAGGGTGCCCGTCAGGAAGCCGGAGGGGATGGCGAAGACCTGCACCAGGAAGGTCTTGATCAGTAGGGACAGCAGCACGCGCTTCGCCCGCCCGCTCATCCGGCTCCGGCTCCGGCTCCGGCTCCGGGGACGGGAGCGCGGGTGTGCCGCGACCCGTCCCCCAACCGGTCGCGGCACACCCGTCGTGCTGGTGACTGCTGTTGTCGCTGTCGCTCACGTACTCCCGGTGGCTACAGGCGCTGCCACAGGGCCGGGACGACGTCCGGCGTCCAGGTGCTCTGCGAGGTGTGGGCCTGCAGGCACTTGTAGCTGACGCCGTTGTAGGTGACCACGTCGCCCGCGTTGTAGGCCACCCCGGCGGCCCAGGTGCCGCCGCCGGTGCCGCCGCCGTTCACGACCAGGGTGTAGCCGGTGGTGTGGGTGGCGGAGGTGCCGGTGCCGGTGACCGTGATGGTGTAGGTGCCGGCCGGGGTGGAGGAGGAGGTGGAGACCCTCAGGGTCGCGCTGCCGCCGCTGGTGACGGAGGACGGGCTGAACGAGACGGTGGCGCCGGACGGGGCGCCGCTCGCGGTCAGCGACACGCTCTGCGCGCTGCCGGAGCTGGTCGAGGTGGCGACGGTGGCACTGGCCGCCGAGCCCGCCTGGACGGTGCCGGTGGCCGGGTTCACCGCGAGGGTGAAGTCGTTGACCGGGGTGGTGGTGCCGCCGACCGAGGTCTTCCAGATCGCGTACGCCACGCCGTCGGCGTTCCGGTTCAGCACCGTCGCGTTGACGTTGGAGGTGGTGTCGCAGGAGGAGTGGTAGCAGGAGTCGTAGGACGCGTACGCGGTGCCGCCCCACTTGGTGGCCTGCGCCGGGGTCTTGGTGGCGTCGGCGCCCGCGGCGTAGCCGGAGGTCGGGATGCCGCCCTGCTGGAAGGAGTAGTCGTCGGAACGGCCCTGGCCCTCGACGTTCTCCTCCGGCTGGAGGTTCAGCGAGTCCCAGTACGCCTTCAGCGGCGCGGCGGTGGCCGAGTTGACGTTGTTGATGAAGTAACCGGCGTTGGGGGAGCCGACCATGTCGAAGTTGTAGTAGCCCTTGATCGCCGAGCGCTGGGCCGAGGAGAGCTGGCCCACGTAGTACTGCGAGCCCTGGAGGCCCTGCTCCTCACCGGCCCACCAGGCGAACCGGACGTGCTTGCTCATGGTCGGGTTCTGCTGCGCCAGGACGAGCGCGTTCTCCAGCAGCACGGCCGAGCCGGAGCCGTTGTCGTTGATGCCCGGGCCGGCCGAGACCGAGTCCAGGTGCGCGCCGAACATGGTGACCTGGTCGGACGGGCCGCCCGGCCAGTCGGCGATCAGGTTGTTGGCGGTGTAGGTGCACGAGGTGCAGGTCTGCTCGGTGACGGTGTAGCCCGCCGCCTGCAGCTTGCCCTTCACGTACGCGAGCGACTGGGTGTAGCCCGCGGTGCCCGCCCGGCGGTTGCCGCCGTTCTGCTGGGCGATGGTGTACAGCTGGCTCAGGTGCGTCTGCACGTTGGCCACGTTGATGTCCGGGGCCGAGCCGCCGGGGTTGCCCCCGCCGCCGCTCACCGTCAGCTGGTACTGCGCGGTGTGGGTGGCCGGGCCGGTGCCGGTCACCGTCAGGGTGTAGGTGCCCGCCGGGGTGTTCGCGCCGACGTTGACGCTCAGCGTCGCCGAGCCGCCGGACTGCACGGTGGACGGCGAGACGGTCGCGGTGGTGCCGGACGGGGCGCCGGTCACCGACAGCGAGACGTTCGCGGCCGAGCCCGCGGTGACGGCGGTCGAGACGGTCGCGCTGGTCGAGCCGCCCGCCTGCACGGTGCCCGAGGACGGGCTCAGCGCCAGCGAGTAGTCACTGGTCGGGGAGGCGGCGCAGGTCGGGTCGCCGGCCTGGGCCGGAACGCTGACGGCGTCCCAGGCGGCCTTGGTGCGGTTGAAGAAGTTGCAGGACGGGTCGAGGTTCTTGGCCGCGGTCAGGGTCGCGGTCCGGTACTTCTTGTACGTCATGCCGCTGGTCTTGAGCAGCATGCCGCCGTAGAAGACCCGGCCCGCGTCCCGGATGCCGATGCCGGTGACGGACGAGGAGTTGCAGGTCGGGCTGGACGGCTTGCCGCCGCCCGGGTTGGAGCCCTCGGCCAGCAGGTAGAACCAGTGGTTCAGCGGGCCGGCCGCCGCGTGCTCCTCGGTGTTGGGGATGGAGGAGGAGTAGCAGTTCGGGTTGCCGGAGACCTGCGAGGGGTTGTACATCACCCGGATCGGACCGGTGCCGACCAGGTTGATCATCTCGCCGACGGTGTAGTCCGGGTTGTCGTACGGGGCCGGCTCGTTGGCGTACGCCTCGGTCAGCGCGCCCATGATGTCGCCGGTCGCCTCGCCCAGGCCCGCCTCGTTGTTGGCGCCGCCCGGCGTGTACTGGTCCAGGCCGTGGCCGAACTCGTGGCCCACCACGTCGATGGAGGCGATCCACTCGTTGGCCTGGCTGTGGCCGATCGAGACGGTCGAGCCGTCCCAGTACGCGTTGACGTCGTTCAGGCCGACCTTGACCGGCCAGCTGCCGCCGTTGCCGTTGTGGCCGTTGCGCCCCAGCCAGTCCCGGAGCATGTCCCACTCCTTCTGCGCCGCGAACATCGCGTCGGCGCAGCCGGTCTCCTTGGAGGTGGCGGCGCCGGTGCCCCAGGAGTCGGTGGACTTGGTGAGGACCTGGCCGGTCGAGTAGTCCGAACACTGCAGGCCGGGACGGGTGGAGTCGCGCAGCGAGTAGGAGCCCGCCGAGCCGCTGGTGTTGATGGTCAGGCCCGCCGGGCCGTTCCACTTGCTGTTGATGGTGCCGGCCTTGACGTCGTCGTAGCTGTCGGCCACCTCACCGGTGACCGCGTCCACGAACACGTGCAGGCGGCTGGGCCGGTTCCCGGCCGAACCGGTCAGCACCGACTCCCAGGCCAGCCGGGAGGTGCCGTCCTTGACCCGCACCACCAGGCGCGGCGCCTCGGCCGAGTCGACCTTCGCCAGCTTCGTGCGCGCCGCCTTCTCCGCGGCCGCCGCGCTCACCTTCGCCTTGGTCGGCACGCCGACCGGCCCGGTCGCGGCGTTCTGCACGCCGCGGACCTTGCCCTGGCCGTCGGCGAGCACCACCGCGTCGCCGCCGACCACCGGCAGGCCCTTGTAACTGCGCTCGTAGGCGACCGAGTACAGGCCGTTCAGGAACTGGGTGACGCCTCGGCGCTCGTAACTCTCGTCCGGTCCCTTGGCCAGTGCGTCCAGCCCGGCCGAAGCCGCCAGGTCCGCGGCGGAGACGGCGGCGGCCAGCGGGGTGGGGGCCGGCGGTGCGGGGGGAGGCGCGGCGTTCGCCTGTCCGGCGAAACCACCGAGCATGCCTCCCAGCACGGCCAGGGTGGTGCCGGCGGTCAGCAGTCTGCGTTTCATCAGAGCTCCTCAGCTCCTCGGGTGTGGGGGTGCCCGGAACCCTCACACCGCCGCCATGGCCCGGTCAACGGACCTGACGATCCCCGGCACGGAATGGCAAGTCCCGTCAAATGCGTTGATCTAGAAGGGAATTGGCGTCACGTCAGCAAGGGTCGCGAACCGGCCCGGACAGGGCCGGACAAGGGCCCGAGCAAGGGCGATGGCAGAGAAGAGGTACAGACCACGCCATGTACGGGGCCGGTCGGGACCGGTACCGTCTCGCTACGGGAACAGGACCGGACGCGGGGGAGGTGTCGGCGGATGCTGGGCGCACCCAACCCGGTCGAACTGCCGGACGGCGGAAGCTGGCAGGAATTCGGCGCACTGCTGCGCCACTGGCGCCGCCACGCCGGCTGGACCCAGGCCCAACTCGGCACCGCCGTCGGCTACGACCACACCGCCGTCAGCCGGCTCGAACACGGCGTCCGTCGCGCCACCCCCCGCCTCGTCCGGCAGATCGACGAACTCCTCGGCAGCGGCGGCGAACTCACCCGCTGCTACCACCGCGCCGAGAGCGCCGAAGGCGGCCGCCCCGCCCTCCCCCCGCACCTGCTGCGCCCCCC
>NZ_JNWZ01000092.1 GCF_000716545.1 Kitasatospora phosalacinea | reverse complement strand
GGGCCGGGGAGGGCGGGGTCGGGGCGGGCGGCACCGGGCAGGGCGGCACCGGGCAGGGCGGCTCCGGTCGGGACGGTGTCCGGGAGGACGCGGCGGCCGGAGACCAGCTCCGGGCTGATCGCCACGTACTCCGGGCCCGGCTCCGGGATCCACGGGCGCAGGCCGCCGGAGCGCAGGGCCGCGCGCTCGCCGGCGTCGCGCACCACCTCGGCGCGACCGTGCACCAGGACGCTCCAGCCGCAACGGCCCGTCAGGTCGAAGTCGTCCGCCTGGAACGCGGCCACCGTGCCGTCCAGCGCCCGCGCCACCCGGGTGCCGGCGCGCAGGGCCAGGACCAGCCGGCCGTCCGCCGCCACCCGGAAGGCCACCGGGAGCACCGCCGGAAGCGCGTGCTCGGTGTACACCACCCGCCCCAGCGGTACGGTGCCGAGCAGCCGCAGGCACTCGGCCTCGCTGAGGGTCTCCACCCGGTCGTCACGGTCCATACCGACGATGGTGCCCCCGCCGGTACGGCCCCGAACAGGGCCCATGGTCCCTGAGCTGGGGCTCATCGGACCGATTCCGCCCCGCACCGACACCCCTCGGCGATACCTTGGCCTCCGGTGGCGTTCCGCGACGTCCCGTGGCGCCCTCGCGGCCCGGGAGGGCGGCGCGGCGGGTCCGGGCAGGGCGGCGCGGCAGACCAGGGCGGTACAGGTGGAGGGGGCGGTACGGGTGAGCGGTGGCATCGAACTGGTGATGATCGGCGCCGACGGCGGCCCCGAACGCGGCCACGGCGGATCGGCCCGCGCCGCCGACGGCGCCCGCGCCCTCGCCGAAGCCCTCCCCGGCCGCACCTTCGACGCCGGCACCCGAGGCAGCACCGTCACCAGCCCTCCGGCCGACGCCGACGCCAACACCCTGCTCACCGCGCTCCGCCAAGCCGCCCAGCGCCCCGCCCGCTGGCTGGTGGTCGGCCTGGTCGGCCAGCTCGTCGCCGACCCGCGCGGCCGCCGGGTCGCCCTGGTCACCGCCGGCTCCACCTCCGACAACGCCTACCGGCGCGGCCTCGCCTGGGACTGGATCACCAGCGCCATGGTGCACGGCGCCCAGGAGGAGAC
Source organism: Kitasatospora phosalacinea (assembly GCF_000716545.1). Classification (GTDB taxonomy): domain Bacteria; phylum Actinomycetota; class Actinomycetes; order Streptomycetales; family Streptomycetaceae; genus Kitasatospora; species Kitasatospora phosalacinea. The sequence continues at coordinate 25,344 of NZ_JNWZ01000092.1, read as the reverse complement.
CCTGCTGATCATCGACGCCGTCGCCGACCGCGACACCTGGGCCGCCCTGCAGCGCGAGGACGGCGCGGGCGAACTGCTCGGCCACTCGCGCGTCCCGCTGTGGGGCCGGATCGGCCGGTGGAGCGCGGGCCGGCGCGGCCGCGACGGCGTCCTCCCCGGTGCGGAGGGCTCGTTCAGCTGGGCGCTCGGCCGGGTCCTGGAGCACGGCGTCCCCGGCGCGCCCGCCGCCGTCGGGCCGCTCGACCTCCAGCCCGCCGTCGAAGGGCAGTTGGGATGGGGAGAACCGGCCAATGCGGGAGAAGCCAGACTTCTGGTGCCGCGTGACGGAGGGAGACTCCTGATGCGCAATCGGGCCGCAGTGAGAGGCGCGCTCGCCGGATTGCCGTTTTCCGATGAACTTTTGGCGGTTCTGTGGCGAGAAAGTGCCCCAACGGATCCGCCTTCCGCGTAAGGTCAGGACGCCCCGGGTGTTGCCGTGCCGGGGCGGGGTGGCGAAGAATCGACCTCCGAGCGACCTCAGAACGAACCGGGGACGGCAGACGACATCCGCGGTCCGGATCCACCACAGGTCCGGCCGCAACAAGGTGGGGCTATGCGGCATCGCTCAATTCTGGTGCGCCCTGGGGCGGTTGGGATCAGCGGGCTGCTCCTGCCATTTCTGCTGACGGCCTGTTCGTCCTCCGGCGCGGGATCGGCGGACCGACTCGGAACACCCTCCGGAAGCCTCCCGCAGGCGACCGGCGCCGCCACCGCGGGGGCTTCCCCGTCGGGCAGCCCGCCTCCTCGCGAAGGCGCCCAGGGCCTGCAGGGGGGCGGCGCGGTGACTGCCTATCAGTCCTGGTGGGACGTCCAGGTCGACGTTCTCGGGCGATCGGATTCGGACGGAACGCCGCTCCGCCAGTACGCCACCGGGGCGGCGTTCACCGAAACCGTGATCTCGCTCACCCAACTGCACGACAACAAACTCGTCATGATCGGCCGGCCGCGTACCTCACCCGTCCTCAAAAGCCTTGATCTCCAGGCCAATCCGCCCACCGCCACGGTCGAGGACTGCCTCGACGTGTCCGGTTGGCACCAGGCGGACGCCACCACCAAGGAGATCAGGGATCCGCAGCCGCGGCTGTCGCGTTATCCGGCGACCGTCGTGATGAAGAAATACGGAAACCGCTGGCTGGTCGCCGAGTTCACCCGTGAGGAGGGCAAGACATGCTGAACTCCGCTTGGCGTGCCGCTGTTTGTGTACTGATCGGACTCGGATTGGCCGCTGCGGCGGTTCCGGCGGCGAACGCCGCCGACGACCCCGTCGGGCCGTGCGCCGACCGCTCCATCTGCAGCGGGCACCACGAACCGGGCAGCACTCCGACCGCGGGCGGGGGGACGTCCGGGGGTGGTGGGGGTGGCGGGACCGACAAGTGCACCTGGCTGGGGAAGGAAGTGGCGTGCTGGCTGGACGACCGGGGCGCCTTCTCGGAGGGTTGCTACTACATCGAAGCGGATCCGCAGCCACTTCCGGGTGAAGCCGTGTGGACCGGACACACCTCCAAGGACGGTGCGGTCTACGACAAGTCGTGCATCCTGAACGACGGCTTCGTGCCGGCCGGTCAGGTCTTCCTGGCCCAACCCGTCGCGGGCCCGCCGCCCAAGACGCCCGCGCAGGTCGCCTACGACGCCCTGAAGAAGATCACTGTCGCCGAGCCCGTCCTGCACGTCGCCCCGGCGAAGGACGCGGTGGTCGGATCGCCGGTGTGGCTGTGGTTCGACGCCAACCCGGACACCGTGGGGCCGTTGAGCAGCACGCTGGAGGGGGTGGGGTTCAAGGTCACCACGACGGTCACGCTCGCCGAGGTCGTCTGGAACGTGGACGACGGGCCGACCGGGGACAAGCAGGTCCAGCACTTCTCCTGCAAGGACGCCGGGAACCCGTTCAGCGCGCAGGGAGCACCGACCTGCAGCCACGTCTTCACCGAGAGTTCGGCGCGGATGAAGGACAAGGCCTACACCCTCAGCGTGACCCTGAAGTGGCACGTGAGCGCGCGGAGCACCGACGGCACCGCCATCGACATGACCGACTTCGACTGGTGGCCGACCTACACCAATGCGGTGCTGAGCGTCCCCGTCAACGAGGTCCAGGTGCTGAACTGACCGACTCGCGAACAGAGTTCGACGTCCCATCACGAGTGAGAGGCCGCAGAGCGGTGGAGAACCGAAGCATGCCGACCCCGCCGCGCCGACTGGGCGCACGACGGCGGCGCCCCGCCGTACTGGCGATGGCGGCTGCGCTGATCGCGGCCGGTGGACTGGGCGGGGCGGTGCTGTACAACAGCAGTGGGCAGCGGATCGCCGTGCTGGCGATGGCCCGGGACGTGCCGATGGGGCAGGTGATCAGTTCGGACGACCTGGTGGTGGCGCACATCGCGGGTGATCCCGCGCTGCACCCGCTGGACGCCCAGGACCTGCAGCGGACCGTCGGGCTGCGGGCCACCACGGACCTCAAGCGCGGGGCGCTGCTGGTCAAGTCCGACCTGACCAGCGATCCGGCCACCCAACCCGGGCAGCAGATCGTCGGCGTCTCCGCGAAGCGCTCCCAGCTACCCGCCACCAGGCTGCAGCCCGGCCTGCAGATCCTGATCGTCAACGCGCCCGGTGGCAGCGGCGACGCCGCAGCCACCACCCGCACCCCCGAGACGATGACCGCGGTGGTCGCCGCGGTGGGCAAGCCCGACACCGACGGCAGCACCGTGATAGACGTCGCCGTCGGCCCCGCGGACGGGCCGCGGCTCGCGCTCTGGGTGGCGGGCGGCAAGTTCCAGGTGATCCTGGCGCCCCGAACCGCCGGAGGGTCCTGATGACAGTGGTGGCCGTGCTCGGCGGGACGGGCGCGCCGGGGGCCACCAGCAGTGCGCTCGCGCTGCTGCTGTCCTGGCCGTTGCGCCCCGGCCGCCGGGTGCTGCTGGTCGAGTGCGACCCGGACGGCGGGGCGGTGCTGGCCGGGGCGCTGGAAGGCCGGGTCGAGGCCGTGTACGGGCTGCGCAACCTGGCCGTCGCCGACCGGCGCGGGCTGCTGGCCGAGACGCTGTGGGAACAGTTGCTCGACGTCTCCCCGCAGGGCACCGGCGAACGCCTGCTGCTGCCCGGCCTCACCGACCCCACCCAGGCCCCCGGCCTGGCCTACACCTGGGAACCCCTGGTCGAGGCCCTGCACGCGCTCGAACCGCAGGGCTACGACGTGCTGCTCGACCTGGGGCGCTCCGGCGCGAACGGGGCGATGGCGGTGCTGCCCCGGCGGGCCGACGTGGTGGCCGCGACCGTCCGCACCACCCTGCGCGGGCTCTCCGCCGCCCGGCCCCGGATCGCCGCGCTGCGCGAGGACCTCGACACCCACGGCACTGGCTCGGACGGCCTCGGCCTGCTGCTGGTCACCGAGGGGCCCTACCCCGAGAACGAGGTGGCCCGGCAGTTCCAGCTGCCCGTGCTCGGGGCGCTCGCCCACGCGCCGCGCACCGCCCGGGTGCTCTCCGACGGCGGCGACACCACCGACCGGCGCTTCATCCGCTCCGAGCTGATGCGCACCGCGCGCACCGCCGCCGACCGGATCCAGGGCGTCGCCGCCGCCCGCCGCCGGCGCCTGGGCGGCCCGCAGCCCGTGCAGCAGCCGCAACCCGTGCAGCAGGCGCTGCCTCCGCAGGCGCTGCCTCCGCAGCCGCAGCCCGTGCAGCCGCAGTTCATCCAGCCTCAAGTCCAGCAGCAGGGGCAGGAACAGCCGCCGCCGCTGCGCCCGGCGCCCGTGCCGCCGCAGCCCGTGCCGCCGTTCGTGGCGGGGCCGGTGGCCGGGCCGGTGTACCCGCAGCAGCAACAGCAGCCGTACCAGCAGCCGTACCAGCAACAGCAACAGCAACAGCAACCTCAACCGCAGCCGCAGCCGTACCAGCAACAGCCCTACCAGCAGCAGCAGTTCCAGCCGCAGGCATCGCAAGGGCCGGTCGCGGGCGGGCAGTTCACGGGGGAGTGGCCGGTCCGGGTGGAGGCGCCGCAGATCTCGTACGCCGCGCCCTACATAGCGCCGCCCGCGGTGCCGCAGCCGCCCGTGCCCGCGCCGTTCCCCGGGCAGGCGGGGCAGACTGGGCAGTCGGGGCAGCAGGACGGTCCGGACGGGGAGGAGGTGTGGCGTGCGCGCTAGCCCGTACCAGGGGCCGCTGCCGCCGCAGCAGCCGGTGAACGGACAGGTGGTGCAGGGGGGTTCGGCCGATGCGGCCGGGCTGCCGTGGGGGAAGCCGTCGGTGGCGGAGTCGCAGGTGCGGCCCGGGCCGGTGGCGTCCGGGGTGCCCGCGCTCTCGCCGGTGGGGGCGCGTCCGGCCGTGGACCCGCAGGTGGCGCGGGAGTTGAAGCGGCAGGTCGCGGCGGAGCTGCACCAGCAGCTGTCGCGGCTGTCCCAGGCGTCCGGGAGCGAGGCGGACCGGGCGACCCGGCGGCAGCGCGGGCGGGCGCTGATCGAGGAGGCGGTGGCCCGCTGGTCGGACGCGTACGCGCAGACCCACGGCATCCCGCCGACCCGGGAGCAGGACCGGGTGCTCGCCGAGGCGGTGTACGACCTGCTGTTCCGGGCCGGGCGGCTGCAGCCGTACCTGGACGACCCGGAGATCGAGAACATCCTGATCAACGGGTGCGACGACGTGTGGGTCTCGCGGGTGCACCAACCGCTGCGACAGGTGCCGCCGGTGGCCGACACCGACGAGGAACTGGTCGAACTGCTGCAGGACTTGGCGCGTCAGCACGGCGGCGGCGAGCGCAGCCTGTCGACCGCCAGCCCGATGCTGGCGCTGCGCCTGGAGGGCGGGATGCGCCTGCAGGCGATGACCGAGGTGACGCCCCGCCCGTACGTGGCGATCCGCCGGCACCGGGTGGCCAGTGCGACGCTCAGCGACCTGGTCCAACTCGGCACCGTGGACAGCACGCTGGCGGCGTTCCTGGCGTCCGCGATCCGGGCCAGGAAGAACGTGATGATCACCGGCACGCAGGGCGTCGGCAAGACCAGCCTGCTGCGCGCGATGGCCGCCGAGATCCCGCCGGACGAGCGGATCGGCACCCTGGAGTCGGAGTTCGAGCTGTGGCTGCACACCCTGGGCCACCTGCGGCAGGTCGTTCCGATGGAGGCCCGCGAGGGCAACGGCGAACGCGTGGACGGCCGGATGGCGGGCGAGCTGACCATCGGCGAGCTGATCCCGGCGGCGCTGCGGATGACGCTGTCGCGGATCATCGTCGGCGAGGTCCGCTCCGCCGAGGTGGTGCCGATGCTGCGGGTGATGACCAACGGCGAGGGCGGCTCGATGTGCACCCTGCACGCCCGCGGCCCGCACATGGTGGTCGACCGGATCGCCGAACTCTGCCTCGAGTACGGCGCGCACATGACCGACACCCTCGCCTACCGGCTCACCGCGAACGCCGTGGACTTCATCGTGCACGTCACCATGATCGACGAGACCGCGGTCGGCGGCCGCCGGCACCGCTTCGTCTCGCACGTGCTGGAGGTGGCCGGTCTCGGCGAGTCCGGACGCCCCGCGCTGAACACCGTCTTCGGGCCGCGTCCGGAGCTCGGCGAGGTGCGGGCCGTGCCCGTCACCCCGCCGCACTGCCTGGACGACCTGCGCCGGGCCGGTTTCGACGCGGGCCTGCTCGGCTCCCCGTACGGAACGTGGGGCGCGCCGCTGGCGCTGCGGATCGGGGGGATGCGCTGATGCTGCTGCTGTACGTGCTGTGCGGGCTGGCGCTGGCCGGCGGGCTGGTCGCGCTGGCCGCCGGGCTGCGCGGGCGGCCGGTGGACGAGGAGGAGCGGCACAACCCGCTGGAGGGCCGGCTGCACACCCTCTGGTACGGGGCGCCCGGCACCGCCTCGCCCGGAATGGCCCGGCTGCGCCGCACCCAACTGGTGCTGGCACTGCTCGGGGCGCCCGGCGGCTGGCTGTTCACCGGCATCCCGCTGGTCGGGCTGCTCGTCCCGGCCGCCGTGTTCGGCCTGCCCTGGCTGTTCGACGCGACCCGCTCCGACACCCGGCGGATCGAGCGGCTGGAGGCGCTCGCCGAGTGGACCCAGCGCCTCGCCGACGTGCTGCTGCTCGGCGTCGGCCTGAACCAGGCCATCATGACCAGCCGGCGCACCGCGCCGACCGCGCTGGAGACCGAGATCTCCGACCTGGCGGCCCGGCTGCAGTCCCGCTGGCGGCCGGAGGACGCGCTGCGGGCGTTCGGCGACCAGCTCGCCGACTCGACCGCGGACAAGGTGCTCGCCGCGCTCGTCCTGCGGGCCGGCGACAGCGGCCCCGGCCTGGCCCGGGCGCTGGCGGACATGGCGGAGTCGGTGCGCGAGGAGGTCAGGCAGCGGCGCGCCATCGAGGCGGACCGCTCCAAGCACCGCACCACGATCCGCTGGATGGTCGGCATCATCCTGCTGGTCATCGTCATCGGGGCGTTCAACTCCCACTACACCGCGCCCTATTCGACGGTGCTGGGCCAACTGGTGCTGGGCGTCGTGGCGGTGGCGTTCGTGGCGGTGATCGCCTGGATGCGCTCGCTGGCCCGGCACACCCCGCTGCCCCGCGTCCTGGAACCCGACCGCCGCTCCAAGACCGGCCGGCTGCCCGGCCGGAGCGCCGCCGGGGACAACCCCCGGACCGAGGACGAACCACTGGTGAAGGAGGCCGGATGATCTCCCCCTGGGCGGTCCTGGCCGGCGCCGCCGCGGCCGGCGGCGTGGCCCTGCTGCTCGCCGAACTCCGGCCCGCCCCACCGGACCTGGGCCAGGCCCTGGACCGGCTGCACCGCGTCCCCGAACCGCGCCGGGCCGAGGACGAGGACGCCGCGCTGCCCTGGTACGACCGGGTCGGCGAGGGCTCGACGCGGCTGCCCGGGGTGCGTGTCCCGTACCAGGAGCTCGCCCTGATCGGCCGCAGCCCGGCCCGCTTCATGGCGCACAAACTGCTGTTCGCCGTCCTCGGGTTCGCCCTGCCCGGCTACCTGTCGGTGATGGCCGCCGTGATCGGTGACGGCCTGCCGCCGGCCGTCCCGCTGCTGGTCGGACCGCTGCTCGCCGGACTGCTCTGGTTCGTCCCCGACGGCATCGTGGCCGGCGAGGCCAAGGAGGCCCGCACCGAGTACCTGCACGGCATCGCCGCGTACCTGGAACTCGTCGCGCTGGAACGGGCCGCCGACTGCGGACCCGCCGAGGCGCTGCGCCGGGCCGCCGCGGTCGGGCGCGGCACCGTGTTCCGGCGGATCCGCGACGCCCTGGAGCGGGCCGCCACCGACCGGCTCCCGCCCTGGGACGGACTCGACGCGCTGGCCCGGGAGCTGGGGCTGACCCCGCTCCAGGACGTCGCCGACATCATGCGGATCTCCGGCGTGGACGGCGCCGCCGTCTACGACACCCTGCGGGCCCGGGCCAAGAGCCTGCGCGGCGAACTGCTCTCCGAGGAGCTCGCCAAGGCCAACACCGACAGCGAGCGGATGGTCGCCCCCGGCTCCGCCCTGACCCTGCTGATGACCGTCCTGATCGCCTTCCCCGCGGTCTACCAGATGCTCAACACCACCTGACCGAAGATCGAGCCGACACCGAGACCGAGACCGACACCCAGACCGAGACCGAGACCGAGACAGACACCACCGCACCGTCCGACCGGGCAGCGAACGAACAGTGCCACCCGCCCAGCCCGGCACCCCGCACAGAGCCCCCTCTCGAAGCCCCTCGAAGCCCTTCGAAGTCCTGGAGACCACACCATGGCCCGAATCCGCACCGTGGCGGCCGCCCTGCGGCCGCTGCTCCCGCTCCATCTCGTCCGACCCGTCGTCGAGTACCGCCTCGTCAAGCTGCGCGCCGCCCGCGAGTCCGGCGACCGCGGCGCGATCAGCATCGAACTCGCCCTCGCGGTGATCGTGCTGGTCGCCATCGCCGGGACGATCGTCTACGCGATCACCCAGCTCGGCCAGAAGGTCCAGTCGCACATCAAGGACGACGTCCCCGCCGGCGGCACCGCGCCGTGATCCGCCGTCCGCACCGGCCCGCCACCCGGCCCGCACCGGCCGGGCGGCTCGCGCGTGCCCGCAGGTCCGACCGGGGTGCGATGGCGATCAGCCTCGCCATCGTGTTCCCGGCCGTGCTGTTCGTGATCCTCCTGGTGGTGCAGGCCGGCCTGTGGTGGTACGCCGAGCAGGCCGCGCTGGCCGCCGCCCGGGAGGGCGTGGAAGCCGGACGGACCAACGGGGCGCCGGCCGGTGCGGGCGAACAGCGGGCCACCGAGTTCGTCGACCGGCTCGGCAGCGTGGTCGAACTGGCGCAGCCGCCGCGGCAGACCGGCGGCGACCCGGACATGTACCAGCTGTCCGTCACCGTGAGGACGCTCACCCTGGTGCCGTTCGCCGACCTGGCGATCACCAAGACGGCCACCGCGCCCCGGGAGAAGTTCGTCCCGCCGGTGGTGCCGTGATGGGCGGGGGAGCGGTCCGGGGGCCGTCCACGCGGCAGCGGCGGTGGCAGCGGTCGCGGCGGGGCGCGGACCGGGGCTCGTTCGCGGTCGAGGCGGCGGTCCTGGTGCCGGTGATCCTGAGCTTCGCGCTGATGGCGGTGGCCACCGGACGCCTGCAGACCACCGGCGCGGTGGTCGACGCCGCGGCCCGCGCCGGGGCCCGCGCCGCCTCGCTGGCCCGCACCCCCGAGGGGGCGCAGCGGGCCGCCGCGGAGGCGGTCGGCCAGGCGCTGGCGGCCCGGCAGGTGCGGTGCGAGAGCGAGCCGGCCGGGGAACCGGAGTACGGCACGCTGAAGACCGACGGCGGCACCCTGACCACCGTCACCGTCCGGGTGTCGTGCACGGTGCCGCTGGCCGACCTGATCGGGCTGGACGCCATGCCCGGCAGCAAGACGCTCACCGGTACGTTCACCTCCGTGCTGGACCGCTACCGGGGAAACTGAGAGGACGTCAACACACCGTGGGGGGAGGGAACGTGAACGTACGATGCGTGAACTGCCGGGACCGGGGCAGCATTTCGGTCATGGTTGCCATCACCGCCGTCAGCCTGGTGGCCGTGGTCGGCCTGGTGCTCGACTTCGGCGGCCAACTGCGGGCCACCGAACGGGCCGACGCGATAGCCCAGGAGGCCGCTCGGGTGGCCGGCCAGCAGCTCGACATCGACCGGCTGCGTTCCGGCGGCGGCTACCAGGTCGACCCGGCGCAGGCCAGGTCCGCCGCCAGGGCCTACCTCGCCTCCCAGGGCGTCTCGGGTGACGTCGACTTCCCCAAGTACCCCGACCTGAGCGAGATCAGCGTCACCGCCAACAGCACCTACCGGACCGCGCTGCTCGGCGCGGTCGGCATCACCTCACTCTCCGTGCAGGGCCACGGCAAGGCCACCCTGCTGCACGGCATCACGGAAGGGAAGACCGGCTGATGGCCGCGCGCGGAGCCGACGACCAGCACCGCAAGGGCCGCCGGGAGCGGCGGCCGGGAAGCACCGCCACCGCCGGACGGCAGCCCGCACCGGTGGCCGCCGGACGGCGCGCCCGCCCGGGCCGGCGCGGCGCGGGCGGCTCGGTGCTCGCCGCGTTCGGCGCGCTGCTGGCGCTCGCCCTGCTGCTGGCCGGCGTGCCCGCCCTGCTCGGCTACGGCACGCTCGCCGTCGCCGCGACGGGCGACCCGGTCCACGGCGACCTGCTCGCCGCGCTCACCAGCCCCGACGACGGCAGCCTGTTCCTGTGGCTGCTGGTCGGCGTCGGCTGGATCGGCTGGCTGTGCTTCCTGGTGTCCGTCCTGATCGAGATCCCCGCCCAGCTGCGCGGCCGGGTCGCCCGGCGGATCCCTGCGTTCGGTTGGAGCCAGCGGATCGCGGCCGGTCTGGTCGGCTCGGTGCTGGCGCTGCTCCCGGTCGCCGGATCGGCCTTCGCCGCCACCCCCGAGACCGCCCAGCGCCCCGCCGCCGTCGCCCAGTTGGACGCCGCCCCGACGTACGCCGCGCTGCCCGCCGGGGCGCCCGCGGCCGCGCCCGCCGCCGACCCGCAGCAGCCGGTCTACACCGTCCGCGACGCCCGGCCCGCCGACAGCCTGTGGTCCATCGCCGAACGCCAACTCGGCTCAGGTGAACGCTGGACGGAGATCGCCAAGCTCAACGCGGGCCGCCCGATGGACGATTCGGGCACCCGCTTCGACGCCGACCGGCCGATCCAGCCCGGCTGGCGGCTGTTGATGCCCGCCGACGCCAAGTCCGACACCGGCGCCCCGGCCGACACCGCCGCGTCCGCGCCGACCGCCCGCTCCTCGGCGCCCGCCCACGGCAGCGTCACCGTGCACTCCGGCGACTCGCTCTCCTCCATCGCCCAGCGGGAGTTGGGCGACGGCGACCGCTGGCCCGAACTGTTCGAGGCCAACAAGGGCGCCACCGCCCCCGACGGCGAGCGGCTCACCGACCCGGACGTGCTCGCCCCCGGCACGGTGCTCACCGTGCCCGGCGCCGCCCAGACCCCGCAGGAGCCCGCCCCCGCGCCCCAGACCCCCGAGGCCCAGCCGCCCGCGCCGCCCGCGTCCGAGGCCACGCCCGCCCCGCAGCAGCAGGCCACCACCCCGCCCGCCGCCGAGCAGAGCCCCGCCGCGCAGCCGTCCGCCGGGCAGTCGCCCGCCGCGCAGCCGTCCGGCGGGGAGGGCGCGCCGCAGCAGGACGCGTCCGCCGCCAACCTGCCCGCCGTCCGCGACCAGCACACCGTCGCGAAGAGCGGCGACGACTACACCGTGGCGCTCGCCGCCTCCGGCCTCGGCGTGCTGATGGCCGCCGCGCTGATCACCCTGGTCGGCCGCCGCCGCACCGACCAGCAGCGGGCCCGCCGCCCCCGGCACCGGATCGCCCTGCCCTCGGCCGCCGCCGGCCGCTTCGAGGCCGAGCTCAAGGCCAGGCAGGACGAACACGGCCTGGAACTGCTCAACCGGGCCCTGCGCACCCTGGGCCGCAACACCGTCCGCGGCGAGAAGCGGCTGCCCGCGCTGGTCGCCGCCCGGGTCACCGTCGCGGGCACCGTCGAACTGCACCTGGCCGCACCGGCCGTGCCGATCGCCCCGTTCCGCGCCGCGCACGCCCCGAACGTGTGGTGGTGCCCGGCCGACTCCACCGAACTGCTGTCCGCCGGGCAGGCCGCCAAGTACGCCGCCCCCTACCCGGCGCTGGTCACCCTCGGCGCCACCCCCGACGGCTCGACCGTCCTGGCCGACCTGGAGACCGTCCGGCTGGTGCACCTGTCCGGGCACCCCGAGGACGCCGAGGACGTGCTGCGCAGCCTCGCCGTCGAACTGGCCCACAGCCCGCTCGCCGACCGCCTGCACCTGCACCTGGTCGGCATCGCCACCGACCTGCCCACCGTCGGCCCCGCCGCCGACCGGGTGCACCACCACCCCACGCTGGAGGCCGCGCTCGCCGCCCTCGGCCCGCGCACCGCCAAGGCCCGCGCCACCCTGATCGGCGCCAACGTCGGCAGCCCCCGCGAGGCCCGCAGCCGGGGCAGCGCGGACGAGGCGTGGCTGCCGGAGATCGTGCTGTCCGCGCAGCCGCCCGCCGGCACCGTCCCCGCCGAACTCGGCCGCCTGCTCGACGGCCGCCCGCGCACCTGCCTGGCCGTCCTCACCCGCGCCCCCGAACGCGGCGCCGGACCGGTCGCCCGCTGGACGCTCCCCGCGACCGGCCACGCCGCACTGCCCGGCCTGCACCTCAGCGTCGAACTCCAGCGCCTGAGCCGCGAGCAGTACGCCCAGCTCGGCGAACTCGTCCGGGTCTCCGGCGACCTCACCCAGCACCCGGCCCCCGAGTGGACCCTCGACGGACCGCACAACGGCCCCGAGGAAGAGGCCGAACTCCCGCTGCCCGTGCCCGCGTTGGCCGCCGTCGGCGCAGCGATAGGAGCCGTCCCCGCCCCGTTCGGCACGAGCTTCGGCGGGCCGGACGGCGAGGAGGCGGAGGGCGGCGTCCGGCCCGACGGCACGCTCGACGCCCGCCTGATCGCGCTGCTCGGCGGACCGACCGGGGCCGCCGGGGCGGACACCGCGACGGCCGACGCCGGGACGAAGACCAGCCTGGACAAGCCGGCCGGCGGCCCCGCGCAGGAGCGGAAGGAGGACGGCGACGCGGCCGGCCCCCGACTGCTGGCCCGGGTGGTGCCCACCGGCAGCAGCCCGTTCGCCGGGCTGGTCCCCACCGCGCCCACCAACCCGTACGCGGTCGTCCCGGTGGCGCCCGTCCAGCCCGCCGCCCTGCCGCCCGCCGGGCCCGCAGCCGCCGCGCCCGTCACTCCCGTCGCGCCCGACGTTCCCGCCGCACCGGTCGAGCCGCGGCACGCCGCCAACGGCCAGGCCCGGAAGGTCACCACGCCGCCGCACGGCACGCCCGTCGACCCCCGGATCGCCGTCGCGCTCCCCGCCGCGCCCGCGGTGCCGGCCCAGCCGTCGGCGCCGCCCGTGCCGCCGGTGCCGTCGGCGTCGCCGGTGTCGCCGCAGGACGAACTGCCTTCCGAGGGAACCGGGTTCACGTCCGGGCCGGTGCCCGTCCGCGAGACCGAGCCCGTCCGTAGGACCGAGATCGAGACCGAGATCGAGGCCGCGACCACGAGCGCGCCCGAGGTCGCGCCCGCGCCCGCCCAGGTGCCCGAGCCGCTGCCCGTGCACGACCAGGCGGCGGCTCCCGACCCGCGCTCCCCGGCCCGGCCGTCCGCCCGGCCCGGCAGCGGCCCGGCCCGCACCGACAGCGACGACCTGCTGGCGATCCTGCGTTCCCCGGAGGCCCACCACCTGCGCTCCGCGCCGCGGATCCGGGTGCTCGGGCCGGTCGACGTGCTCGGCGCGGCCGGCAGCGCCGACCCGGCGGGCCGCCCCCGGCTCACCGAGCTGGCCGCGTACCTGGCGCTGCGCCCCGGCACCGAGCACGGCACGATCGACCGCGACATCCACCCGGGTGCCGCGCACCTCGACCCGAAGGCCACCGTCGAGCGCCTCGCCGAACCGCTGCCGGTCAAACTCGCCGCACTGGCAGGGTGGTTGGGCACCTCCCCGGAGGGGCGCGACTACCTGGGCGCGGAGCCCGCCGACACGTACTCCCTGGCGCCGACGGTCAGTTGCGACTGGGACGAGTTCCGCAGCCTGTACCGGCGCGGCATGCGCTCCACCTCCAGCACCGCCGACGCCGCCCTCGCCCACGCGCTCGCCCTGGTCCGCGGCGCCCCGTTCGCCGAGGCCCCGGCCGGCACCTTCGGCTGGGCGGAGGCCGAACGGCAGGACATGCTGGCCGCGATCGTCGACACCGCCCACGAACTCGCCGCCCGCCGCCTCCAGTACGGCGACCACCGCACCGCCGAGGCCGCGATCTTCCGCGCCCTCGCCGTCGCCCCCGAGGTCGAACTCCTGCACCGCGACCTCTTCTACGCCTACGCCTCGGCCGGCGCCCGCGACCAGCTCGTCCGCTCCGTCAACCGCCTCGACGCGCTCAGCCGCCGCACCGGCCGCGACCTCGACCCGGACACCGTGGCCCTGCTCCGCGACCTGCTCACCGGCAGCTGAGCCGCACGCCCGCCTGTAGGTTCCGCACCAGGAGCCGGTTCCTGGACGTCGAGGACGGGCTCATCGTCCGGCGCGGCCCGCTGCCTGAAGAGGACGTCCTGGCCCAGCAGAGCGCCTGGACGAGTAGCTCCGAAGTCGGTCAGTGGTCGTAGGCGGTCAGTGAGCGGGTGACGGGTCGGCCGGTGGTGCGGTTGTGCCAGATCGTGCAGGTCATGGCCAGGATCCGCTGGCCGACTCGGGCTCCGGCGCCTTCGACGGTGCGTGCGCCGTGCTGTTCGAGTCCGAGTCGCCCTTTGAGGGTGTCGTTGACGGACTCGATCAGCTGGCGGACGGACTTCAGCAGGCCCTCGCCGGGACGTGGGGCGCTGGTGCGGTAGGAGGGCCGCAGGAGTCGGGCGCCGTACTGGGCGAGGAAGCGGTCGAGTCGCGGTCGCCGTCTTGGGGTCCCGGTGGGCCGAGCCGGTGGTCGAGCGCGGCACCGACCTCGGGGCAGTTCTTGCGGATGACGTCGAGGAAGGCGTTCAGTGCCGGGGAACGGTCCCGGGCGTTGAAGGACAGGACCAGATCGGGCAGAGGCGTGCGCGGGGTCACCTCGCAGAACCACGTGCCCCGCCGTGGGGCCGTCAGCATGCGAGAGGGTCCCAGGCCGACGCCCATCCCGCAGGCGGCGAGGCCGATGATGGTGTGGATGTCCCTCGCGACGGTCGCGCCGGAGAGCGCCGGGGAGTCCTCGCCCAGCAGGGTCCGTAGCCCGGTGACGACGGCGGGCTCGTCCTCGCCCGACGCTACGATCAGCGGCTGTCGCCGCAGCTGGTCCACGTTCACCGACGACTGACCCGCGTACGGGTGCGTGCTGCTCACGACCGCGACCAGGTGGTCGCGCCCGACCGGCACCGACACCAGTTGCTCGGCCCCGATGCCCCCCGGCCGGCCGAGGCCGATCGCCACGTCCAGTTCGCCGGCGACGAGCGCGACCGTGCTGCGGCTGGTCGCCATCTCGTGCAGTTCCAACCGCACGTCGGGCCGTTCGCGGCCGAACCGGCCGATGACGTCCGGCAGGGGTTCGAGCAGCGCCGAGGCAATGAATCCCAGGCGCAGCCGGCCCGTCTCGCCGCGTGCCGCCCTGGCCGCGTCGACCGAGGCCGCCGCGATCTCGTCGAGCGCCCTGCGCGCCCGGGAGAGGAAGGCCGCGCCCGCAGCCGTCGGAAACACCCCCTGGCGGGTGCGATCGAACAAGCGGGCGCCCACTTCCCGTTCGAGGTCGGCGATCTGCTTGGACAGCGGAGGCTGCGCGATGCCCAGCGCACCGGCCGCCCGGCCGAAGTGTTCGTGTTCGGCGAGGGCCAGTGCGTACCTCAGGTGCCGCGCCTCCATGCCAACCTCCCGGTCATACCTCACGTGTATCGTCGGCCAGCTTGTCAGATCTTCCACTGGATGATCGGGGCCGGGTCGCATGGAATGCGGTCATGACTCATTCTTCCTCCCCGGGCACCGTCTTCGTCTTCGTGCACGGGGCCTGGCACGGCTCCGGGCAGTGGGCGGCGACGCAGCGCGCACTCGCCGGACTCGGTGCCGCGAGCACGGCCGTCGACCTGCCGGGACACGGCTTCGACGCGCCATTGCCCAGCGGGTACCTCCAGCCGGGCCAGCCGGGCCTGCTGACCGAGAAGTCCGCGCTCGCCACCGTGACGATGGACGACTGCGCCACGGCCGTGCTGGACACACTGCGCCAGACCCGCCGCCACCGTCGCGTTGTACTTGTCGCGCACAGCGCGGGCGGCGGCCCCGCGTCACTGGCTGCCGAACACGCACCCGAACTCGTTGACGAGATCGTCTACCTCTCGGCCTTCGTGCCCGCCGGACGGCCCCGGTTCCTCGACTATCTCGGCTCGCCCGAAAACGCCACGGCGCGGGGGCAGAGCCTCAACCTCGGCAACCCCGAGGAACTGGGCGCCGTGCGGATCAACCCGCTCTCGCAGGATCCCGCCTACGTGGAGGAACTGCGGCAGACCCACTACCACGACACCGCTCCGGACCGCTTCGACCGCTGGCGCTCGGCACTGAGCCCCGATCTGCCGCTTGCGATCCCGACCACCCCGGTCACCGTGACTCCGCAACGCTGGGGGCGCGTCCCACGGACCTTCCTGCGCTGCGCGGAGGACCGGGCACTGCCCACGGCCGTGCAGGATCTCATGATCGCGGAAGCCGACCGGGCCATGCCCGGCAACCCGTTCACCGTGCGCACCCTCCCGGGCAGCCACAGCCCGTTCGCCGCCCGCCCCCGTGAGCTCGCCTCGGCTCTGCTGTGAGCGGCGCACGCCTCGTGCTGCCGGTGGTGCTCAGCGCCACTTTCGTACAGCTCCTCAACGTCACTGTCGCCCAGGTGGCCGCGCCGGCGGTACAGGCCGGCCTGGGCGCCGGTCCGGGCGCCGTGCAACTGGTCCTCGCCGGATACACCCTGACGTACGCATGCCTGCTCATCCCCGCCGCACGGCTGGGCGACCGGTACGGCTACCGCCGGCTGTTCGTGGCAGGCACCGTGGTCTTCACCGCGGGTTCGGTGGCCGGCGCGTGTGCCCCCGACGCCGCATCGCTGATCACGGCCCGGCTGGTGCAGGGCGCGGGCAGTGGCCTGGTCGCCCCCCAGGTCCTGTCGCTCATCCAGACCGCCACCCCCGCGACACGCCGGCCGCGCGCCTTCGGCCTGTACGGCGCCACCATGGCCGTCGCGTCACTGGCCGGGCCGCTGATCGGCGGCCTCGTCCTCAGTGCCGATCTCTTCGGCCTCGGCTGGCGGCCGGTGATGCTCCTCACCGTGCCGGTGGCGCTCGCCTCGCTGGCAGGAGCGACCGCACTGCCCCGCGCCCGCAGGACGGACGGACCCCGCGTCGACAAGCTGGGCGCGCTGCTGGTCACCGTGGGAGCCGGCGCGCTGGTCCTGTCCCTGGCGCTGGGGCGGGAAGCAGGCTGGCCCTGGTGGACGTGGGCCGGTCTCGCCGTGGCTGTGGCCGCCCTCGGCCACTTCGTCCGGACCCTCCCGCACCGGCCTGACCCGCTGATCCATCCCGCGGTGCTCGGTGACCAGTCGGCGCGGAAGGGCACGTTGCTGGTGTTCGTGTTCAACACGGGTGTGCCCTCCTTCACCTACCTCCTCTTCCTCCACCTCCAGTCCGCCGTCGGGTACTCGGCCCTGGCTGCCGCACTGACGTCAGCACCGTTCGCCGCAGCCGCCGCCGTCGGCAGCAGAGCCGCACCCGCTCTCACCCGCCGGCACGGTCCGAAGGTGCTCACCGTCGCCTCCCTGGTCCTCGCCGGGATGTGCCTGGCGCTGGCCCCCCTCGTCGGCTCGGCGACGGGACGCCAGGCGGCACTGCCCGTGCTGGCCGTCGGCGGAGCCGCGTTCGGCGCCTTCACCGCGTCGGTGTTCACCCAGGTCCTGGCCCAGGTGCACGGCCCCGCCGCCGGTTCGGTCTCCGGCCTGCTGCCCACGGCACAGCAACTCGGCGGATCCATCGGAGTGACCGCGGCCGGACTCGCCTACTACGCCCCCGCCGCCGATGCGGACACCGCGTTCCGGCACGCCATGCTCTACCAGGTCGCCGCCTTCACGATCACCGCGCTGATCAGCCTCCGGCTCCACCACCGGCCCGGCACCGAGCCCATGCACGGCCACAGCAGGCACAGCGGAAGGTCAGGTAGGTGAAGCGCCGGCCTCCAGCGACCTCCGCCCCACCCCGTCGGCCGCGCCCGCTCCGAACCGCCGAGGACACGGACGACGACCGCCGGTTCCGGAAACCGGCGGTCGTCGCGACACTCGATGCTCCCTCGCCCCGACTGCCGCTCGGGCCGGCAGGGCGTCAGTTCCCGTCCGCGGCGGCCTCCAGGGCGGCGATGTCCAGCTTCCCCATCCGGAGCATCGCGGCGGTGGCCCGGCGGGCGCGCTCCGGGTCCGGGTCGGAGAGCAGTTCGGTCATCCGGTGCGGCACGATCTGCCAGGACAGGCCGTAGCGGTCCTTCAGCCATCCGCACGGCCCCGGCGCGCCGCCGTCCGCCGTCAGCAGCTCCCAGTAGCGGTCCACCTCGGCCTGGTCGGCGCAGTCCACCTGCAGTGAGACCGCCTCGTTGAAGGTGAACTCGGGGCCGCCGTTCAGCGCCAGGAACTCCTGCCCGAACAGTTCGAAGGAGACCAGCATCACGCTCCCGGGCTCACCCGGCCCCGCCTCCGAGTACCGCTGCACGTCGGTGATCCGGCCGTACTCGAACACCGAGGTGTAGAACTCGGCCGCCTGCTCGGCCTGGTCGTCGAACCACAGGAAAGTGGTGATCTTCTGCGCCATCGGAAGGCTCCTCCGTTCCCGGACGGTCGCCCGGCCGTGCGACCGGGCCACTCCGACGGTAGGGCGCGTGCGGCGATCCGCGGCGCAGGCGCGTCCGCCCGGCCGTGCCAGGATGGACGGTGTGACCCTCCCGGACCTGCCGCACCTGCCGCGCCTGCCCGCAGCCGAGCAGGCCGCCGCCGACGCGGCCCAACGCGCCCTGGCCGCACCGCTGTTGGCGCGCTTCGCGGCCCGTCTGCCGGCCCTCGTGCCGGTGCGCGCCCTGTGGGTGCACGGCTCCCTGGCGTACGGGGACTACCGGCACGGGCGCAGCGACCTCGACCTGGTCGCCGTCCTGCCCGCCGCCCCGGACGCGCCGCTGCGGGGCCGGATCACCGCCCTGCACCGGGAGTTGATCGAGCAGGAGCCCGACGCGGAGCGGCTGCACTGCACGTACCTGCCGGGCGGGGCGCTGGGCGACGCGGCGGCCGCGCACTTCACCTTCGCCCAGGGCGAGCCGATGGACCGCCCGGTCACGGCCGTCACCCGCCGCGAACTGCTGGACGGGGGAACGGTGTTGGCGGGGGAGCGGCCCGGCGTGCTGCTGCCGCCGGTCACCGACGCCGAACTGCACGCCCACATCCGGGCGGACCTGCGCGACTACTGGTACCCGATCACCGCCCGTCCCGACCCGTGGCGGCGCGACGTCTGGGTCGACCACGGCCCGGTCACCGCCGTCCGCGCCACCGTCGCCCTGTGCGAGGGCCGGCTGATCGCCAAGCGCGAGGCGATCTCCCGCCTCCCGGCCCTGGGCGCCCCGCCCGGCCTGGCCGAGGACATCGCCGCCCGCCGCTACGGCGTCCCGCCGACCCTCACCCCCGGGGAGCGGACCCGACGGGCCGAGCGGGCGAGGCTGTTCACCCGCACGTTGATCGAACGTGCGCTCGGCTGAGGTGGCGCGCCAGGCCACGTCGTCCGGCCGTGTCCTCAGGGCGCGTCGTCGGGTTGCGTCCTCAGTGCGCGTCCTCAGTGCGCGTCGTCAGGTCGCGTCGGCGAACAGCGCGGTGAGCCGGGGCAGGCGGGCGGCCCGCTGTTGCGGCGTCCACGTCGGCCCGTCGAACTCGGCGTTGCACGGGCTGTCGTGCCCGATCGCCTCCAGCGCCTCCTCCAGGCCGTCCTCCTCGCCGGTGAGCTGCTCGTACGCGTCGTGGGCGCAGTAGTCGAGCGTCTCCCAGTCGGGGAAGTCGTGGTCGTCCCACCGCGCGTACGGCAGCGCGGCCAGTCGGCGGAAGGCGGGGTGGTCGGCGAGGGCGTCCGGCTCGTGGACGGCCAGGCGGTGGGCGGCGCGGCCCAGGCCGATCAGCCAGGCGTGGAAGTACCACAGGCTGTCGTCGCTGACCCGGCCGCGCATGACCTCCTGCGCCACCGCCAGGGTGCTCGGAGTGTCCAGCGGAGCGCGGGCCTCGTCCAGGCGTAGTTGGAACTCCAGCACCTGTGGCAGCGGCAGTTCGGTCAGGCGCGCCGTCAGCCGTTCGGTGCGCGCGCAGGTGTGGCCACCCGCGGCGCTCCACTCCACCAGGCTCCAGAACTCGTCCACGTCCATGGTGGGCATCCTGGCAGCCACCGGTGACGCGGCACCGACTTGACCTCAAGTCCGCTTGAGGTCAGAGGATGGGCGACGGGCCGGAACGGCCGGCCCGCGAACGGCTGGAGGCGTGATGCGTGCGGTGTGGCTGCGGGAGTTCGGCGGGCCCGAGGTGCTGGTGGCGGGGGACGCGCCCGATCCGGTCCCGGGGCCCGGAGAGGTGCTGGTGGAGGTCGCGCACGCCAATCTGACCTTCGTCGAGACCCAGTTCCGCGCCACCGGGCTCGGGCCGTTCACCGCCGCCCTGCCGATGGTCCCCGGCAACGGCGTCGGCGGCACCGTCACCGCGCTGGGCCCGGGCGTCGACGCCGACTGGCTGGGGCGGCGGGTGGTCTCCTCGACCGGAGGTAGCGGGGGGTACGCCGAACTCGCCGCCGTCCCCGCCGACGGCCTGCACGTCGTGCCCGACGGTCTCGCCCTGGACGCCGCGACCGCGCTGCTCGCCGACGGCCGCACCGCCCGCCTGCTGCTGGAGACCGCCGCGCCCGCGCCCGGCGAACGCGTCCTGGTCACCGCCGCCGCCGGCGGTGTCGGCACCCTGCTGGTGCAACTCGCCGCCACCGCCGGGGCCCACGTGGTGGCCGCGGCCGGCGGGCCCCGGAAACTCGCCCTCGCCGCCGAACTCGGCGCCGCCGAGACCGTCGACTACCTGCGGCCCGACTGGACCCGCGACCTCGCCCCCGTCGACCTGGTCCTCGACGGCGTCGGCGGCGCCCTCGGCCGGGCCGCCGCCGACCTGCTCCGCGAGGGCGGCCGCATCCTCAGCTACGGCCTGGCGAGCGGCAGTTGGACGGACCTCCCGGCCGCCGAAGCCGCCGCCCGCGCCCTCACCGTCCTCACCCTGCGCCCCACCCCCGAACGGACCCGCGCCGCCACCGCCCACGCCCTGGCCGAGGCCGCCGCCCACCGGCTGCGCCCCGTGATCGGCCGGCGCTTCCCGCTGGAGCGCGCCGCCGACGCCCACCGCGCCATCGAATCCCGCGCCACCCTCGGCAAGACGCTGCTGGACGTCCGGTCCTGAACGGTTCCGCCGCACCGCACCGCACCGCACCGCACCGCGCCGGGCCGCACCGCGCCGAAATCCGGTCGTGGGCGGCCCGCCCGCGCGGCTAGCATCCGGGCATGTCAGAGCAGCCGACGTACCCGCCCAAGCCCCGCCCCGGCGACCGGATCGCCATCGTCTCCCCGGGCTTCGCCGGCCCGGGCGCCTACCCGCTCCCGTACGAGCTCGGACTGCGCCGCCTGCGCGAGGAGTTCGGCCTCGAACCGGTCGAGTACCCCGCCACCCGCAAGCTCGACGCCACCCCCGCCGAACGCGCCGCCGACCTGCACGCCGCCTTCGCCGACCCGACCGTCACCGCCGTCATGGCGACCATCGGCGGCAGCGACCAGATCACCGTGATCCCTCACCTCGACGCCGAGTTGATCCGCGCCAACCCCAAACCGTTCTTCGGCTTCAGCGACAACACCAACCTGCTCGACTTCCTGCACCGCCAGGGCGTCGTCGCCTACCACGGCGCCGCCGTGATGACCCAGCTCGGCCGCCCGCACGCCGTCCACCCCCGCACCGCCGCCTCGCTGCGCGCCGCGCTCTTCGACGGCGGCGAGTACGAACTCGCCGAGGCCACCGACACCAGCACCGTCCTGGGCCGCTGGGAGGACCCGGCCACCTTCGAGCGGGAACCCGCCGCCGAGCCGGCCACCGGCTGGCACTGGCACCGCCCCGACCGCGTGATCGAAGGCACCACCTGGGGCGGCAACCTGGAGATCCTGCACTGGATGGCCGCCGCCGACCGGCTGCGCCCCGTCGCCGAGTACACCGGTGCCGTGCTCCTCCTGGAGACCTCCGAGGAACTCCCCTCCGCCACCGAGGTGTTCCGGATGCTCCGCAACCTCGGCGAACGCGGCCTGCTCCGGCAGTTCCCCGCCGTCCTGGTCGGCCGCGCGATGGCCTGGAGCTTCGAACACCCCCACGACGCGCCCTCCCGCGCCCGTTACCGCGCCGAACAGCGCGCCGCCGTCCTGCAGGCCCTGGACGCCTACGCCCCCGACGCCACCGCCGTCTTCGACGTCGACCTCGGCCACACCGAACCGCAGCTCGTCATCCCCTACGGCGGCCGCGTCCGCGTCGACGGCCCGGCCCGCCGGATCACCGTCACCTACTGACGCACGGAGGGCGGGGCGGTGTGCGAGAACGCCCCTGACCGGAAAGGGAGTTGCCGAGATTCCGGGGAGCGGTCGCACACGGGGGAGGCGGTTCAGGGCGGTGGCGGCGGGCGGAAGGCGGCCCGGTAGGCGCTCGGCGGGACGCCCACGTGCTCGCGGAACAGCGCCCGGACGTTCCCCGGCGTGCCCAGCCCGCAGCGGCGCGCCACCGCCTCCACCGTCAGGTCCGTCGACTCCAGCAGCTCCCGCGCCCGGGCCAGCCGCGCCTCCAGCAGCCAGCGCATCGGAGGCAGCCCCGTCCCCGCGTGGAAGCGGCGGATCAGGGTGCGCCGCGACACCCCGGCCCGCCGGGCCAACCCGTCGACGGACAGCGGGAGGTGGAGGTGCTCCAGCACCCACTCGTGCAGCCGGGCCAGGCCCGCGCCCGGCGGGGCGGACGGCGGCAGGTCGATGTACTGGGCCTGCCCGCCCTCCCGGTGCGGGGCCGCCACCAGCGTCCGGGCCCGCTGGTTGGCCACCCGCGCCCCGTGGTCGGAGCGCACCAGGTGCAGGCACAGGTCCAGCCCCGCCGCGACACCCGCCGAGGTCAGCACCGCGCCCTCGTCCACGTACAGCACCTTCGGATCCACCGCCACCCGCGGGTACGCCGCCGCCAGCGCCGCCGCGTGCTGCCAGTGCGTGGTGGCCCGGCGCCCGTCCAGCAGGCCGGCCGCCGCCAGCACGAACGCGCCCGTGCAGATCGACACCGCCCGCGCGCCCCGCTCCGCCGCCGCCCGCAGCGCCGCGCCGACCTCCGGCGAGGGCGGCGACAGCTCCGCGCACCCCGGGACGATCACCGTGTCCGCCGCCGCCAGCGACTCCAGGCCGTCCGGCACGTACAGGTCCGGCCCGCCGTGCACCGGCACCCGGCCCGGCCGCTCCGCGCACACCTCCAGCGCGTACGGCGCGTCCGGCCAACTCCCGAACACCTGAAGGGGGATGCCCAGGTCGAGCGGCAGCACCCCCGGCAGGGCCAGCACCACCACCCGGTGCGGCCGCGACGGCGACTCCATGGCACGATCCTATCGGCCGACGGCACCCGTGCCACTGCCGGTCGCCCGTCCGGCCGCCGTACGGTCGGAGCCATGAGCACACCGCACCCCCCGCTGATCCCCGCGCTGCCCGCCGGCCCCGTCGCCACGGCCGCCCTCGACCACCTGCGGGCCGCCGTCAGCCCGCCCGTCGCCCACCACAGCGTGCGCAGCTACCTGTTCGCCCGACTCCTCGCCGACCACGAGCAGTTGACCCCCGGCGCCGACTACGACGACGACCTGCTCTTCCACGCCTGCGTCCTGCACGACCTCGGCACCTCCCCCGGCACCCCCGGCCGGGCCCGCTTCGAGATCGAGGGCGCCGACCTCGCCGCCGCGTTCCTCACCCGCCACGGCTACCCGGCCGCCGCCGTCGACCAGGTCTGGGAGGCCGTCGCCCTGCACTCCTCCGCCCAGATCGCCGACCGCCGCGGCCCCCTGGCCCGCCTCACCCGCCGCGGCGTCACCGCCGACTTCGGGATCGACACCGCCCACCTCACCGACGCCCAGGGCGAAGCGGTCCACCGCGACCACCCCCGCCTCGACATGTCCACCGTCCTCGTCGACGCCATCACCGCCCACGCCGCCCGCTCCCCGCAGGCCGCCGCCCGCTACACCCTGGCCGGTGAACTCGCCCGCGAACGCGCGGAGTCGGGCGTGACGGGGCTGGAGTCGGCGACGGCGGCGGGGAGATGGGGCCGCTGACCGGCACCGGAGGCGCACAAGCGTGCAGCCGACTGCCGTCGGGGCCAAGGGGTTTCCACCCGCTGGGACACCCCCGTGACAGGACGGCGGCCCGCCCCGGACGTCGAGGTCCGATTCACGCCGGAACCGGCCCCGTCCCTGCTGGTGGACTCGGTGGTGACACCCGCCCACCCACGGACAGGACCCCGGCATGACCGACACCGCCTGCCGCTCCGGCACGCGCCGCCCGAACCCGCCTTCCCGACCAGGCGGTTGGCCCGCCGTGCTGGCCGTCACCACGGGGGTGTTCTCCCTCGTCACCACCGAGATCCTGCCGATCGGCCTGCTCACCCCGATCGGCGAGACCTTCCGGATCTCCGACGGCACCGCAGGGCTGACGATGACCCTCCCGGGCCTGGTCGCCGCCGTCGCCGCCCCGGTGGTGACGGTCGCGACCAGGCGCGCCGACCGCCGGACCGTACTCTGCGGCCTGCTGCTGCTCCTCGCCCTGGCGGACCTGCTCAACGCGCTCGCCCCCGGCTACTGGGCCGTGCTGGCCGCGCGGGTCGTCCTCGGCCTGGTCATCGGGGCGTTCTGGTCGATCGGCTCGGGGCTCGCCGCACGGCTCGTCCCCGAGCACCGGCGAGGCCGGGCCACCACCGTGTTCTTCACCGCCGTCCCGCTCGGCTCCGTCCTCGGCGTACCGACGGGCGTGTTCCTCGGCTCGCTGGCCGGCTGGCGCGCCGCCTTCCTGGTGATGGCCGCGCTGACCCTGCTGACCCTGGCCGCCCTGCTGGTGTCGCTCCCGCCGCTGCCCCCACCGGCCGCCACCGGCCCGGGCGCGCTGCGCGGGCTGTCGGCCACCCGGGGCGGCCGGACCGGACTCGCCGTCACCTTCCTGATCGTGCTCGCCCACTTCGGCAGCTACACCTACGTCACCCCGCTCCTGGCGGCCACCGCCCACGCCGGACCGGGCACGATCACCGGCCTCCTGCTGGTGTACGGCGCCGCCGGACTGCTCGGCAACGTGCTGGCCGGCGGTCGCGCGGCGGGGGCACCGCGACCGGTCCTCACCGCCGCGGCCACCCTGCTCGGCGCCTCGGCCCTGCTGCTCCCGCTGCTCGGCACCGGAGTCCCGGGTGCCGCCGTCGTACTGGTGCTCTGGGGCGCGGCGTACGGCGCCGTGCCGGTCTGCCTGCTCAACTGGTTCCTCGCCGCGGCCCCGCACGCCCCCGAGGCGGCCGGGGTGCTGTTCACCTCGTCCTTCCAGGCGACCCTGTCGCTCGGCGCGCTCACCGGCGGCCTCGTGGTGGACCGTTCCTCTCCCGCCGCCGTCATGGTGCTCGGGGGCGCCGTCGCCCTCCTCGCCGCCGCCACCGCGTGGCGGTACGGCCACCGGGCCGGGCCCGAAGCGGCGTCCGAGCCGGGGCCAGCGGTCGGCTGGGGCCCGTCCGACAGCTCCTGCCCCGCGCCCGGACGCGCGTCCGAATCACCCGAGTACGTCCAGTAAGAGGGCGACCCGCACGCCCGCCAGGCCGGGCGCCGGCCCGCCCGGGACCCGGCCTGGCCCGCCCGGCTGCGGACCACGTATCGTGGCCGGGATCGAAGCGTGGTGCGGGACACCACGGCGTACAGGCACGGCGTCGCGCGGGCGACGGACGGGGGCGGTGACCGAACGGTGGCTGACGTGGCATCGACGACCGGGAACGGGCCGGAGAACGACCCCGAGGAGACCTTCAAACTCCCCCCGAACGCGCCCGCCCCGGAGCAGACGCTCGAACTCCCGCCCGCCGCAGACCCGTTCGCGACCTCCATCAACCTGGTGCTCCCGGAGGCCGCGCTCAGCGCCACCCGCACCATCCCGCTGCCCACCCCCACCCCGGCCGGCGGCACCC